>JAYODW010000050.1:0-31209 GCA_038116745.1 Gammaproteobacteria bacterium | reverse complement strand
CAGCCAAGAAAGCGCCAGCCAAGAAAGCGCCAGCCAAGAAAGCGCCAGCCAAGAAGGCGCCAGCCAAGAAAGCGCCAGCCAAGAAAGCGCCAGCCAAGAAAGCGCCAGCCAAGACGGCCGCCCAACCGGCCCGCATCGCAACAGCCACCGCTGCCGCCGCAACGAGTGCACCCAAGGGCGTAAAAAAACCAGAAAACCAACAAACCCCGGTGTTACATACCCGTATGGTCAACCTAGACGACGTCAAGCTCACCAAAGGCTACACGCCATCACCCAAAGAAGAGTACATGTGCGCCAAGCACCTGCTCTACTTTCGCAACAAGCTCAATGCCTGGCGCGATGAACTGATTATCGAATCCCAGGAAACGCTCGATCATCTGCGCTCCGAGATCAGGGATGTCGGCGACGACGCGGAGCGCGCCAGTCGGGAAAGCGACAACATCCTGGAACTCCGAACGCGGGACCGCTACCGGAAGCTACTGAACAAAATAGACGCCGCGCTCAAACGTATCGAGGACGGTTCTTACGGCTACTGCGAGGAAACGGGAGAAGAGATCGGTCTAGGTCGGCTTGAAGCCCGGCCGATCGCGACGCTGACCGTGGACGCGCAGGAGCGTCGGGAAATGTTTCAGCGCCAGTTCAGGGATGACCACTAGCGCCTGACTGACTTCACTGCCCGCGGACCCTTCTGCCATACTGGGTCCGCATGGTGGCCAGGGAGGCTGCCAGCAGAACACGAACAAGGAGGTTCGTTATGTCACCGATTCAATGGCGCGCCCGCGCCACCCTGCTCGCCGTCCTTTGTCTTTGCTACCCGCTGAGCGGGCCCGCAGTCGTGATCGCAGCGCTGGACTTTGATGATGCGTCCGGCGCCTTCGATACCGCTCTCGACAGCGCCTTCAAAGATGTCACCAACCTGATTTTCAGCGACGATCTCGGGCGCCTGACCGACTATGCCGGCGTCTCGGGGCGGGCGCTCGGCACCAGCGGCTTCACCAGCGGCAACGTGGTCCACCTGACGCTGCTGGGGGACGGAGATTCGCTGTTCACCGTTGAACGCCTGCTCTTCGACCTCCGTGCTTCAGCTACGGGCCCCAACGAATGGGGCATTCAGGTTCCCGGCGCGGATTTCATTTCGGGCTCGATCAGCACGGATTTCACCAGTTACGTCGTCCCCGTATCGGGAGCGACCGCGCTCAGCGAGCTCACCATCGACCTGCTCGGAACCGGGGCGTCCTCTGTCAGCGGGACCCTGCGCCTCGACAACCTCATCATCGAAGGCCAGGTAAGCGCCGTCTGGCACGAGGTGGCTGAGCCGGGAACGCTGTTCCTGGTGTTGCTTCTTTTCGCCGGCCTGGCAGCGCAACAACTACCCGCGTGGCGACGACGCAAACAGACGACGGTTGGTCAGCCTGCGGCCTCGTGAGCCCACTCGCGCCAGGCATCAAGCAGCGGAAAATAAAGCCCCAGCCGGATCGGACGCTGCTCGCCTACTGCCAGGGCATGCGCGTAGCGTTCGAGCTGCGGTCGATAGCGCTCGAGCTCGGAGTCCAGCCACGCTTCCCGGCCGCCACCGCTGTGGCTGCCTGTTTTGAAATCAATAATCCAGCGCTGCCCGGTGGAATCAACAAACGTGCGGTCGAGCACCAACCGCTGCACGCCCTGCGTGCCGACAGTTCCCAGACACAGCTCGACCGCAACGTCAGTATGCGACCGGTCGAACAGCCAGCGACCGCGTTCGCTTTGGCTGACGTTGCGCACAACCTGCATCACTGTCTGTACTGCGGTCGCCAGATGCTCAGCGGATACGCCCAGCGCGCGTAACTGCCCCCGGGCGAAAAGCTCAAGTCGCGCCAGCACGGCCTCATCCAGGCCCCAGCCCGTCCCGCGACCGAGTTCCTGCAACACACGATGGGCAACGGTGCCAACATGTCTGGCGACCAGCCCGGCCCAGTCAAAGGGAATTTCCTCGCGCAGCTCAATTGCCGCCGGCGCGCGTGGCACAGCAGCGGGCAGGTGAGTCAAAGCCACCCTGCGCAGTTCAGCTTTCACCACAGTCGTCTCAGGCGGTTCTGCGCCCGCATCGGGTTCGGTCGCGCACTGCGCGAACGCGCTTTGCATCCTCGGCCACAACAGCTGCAGTAAGGAGCCCTTACGCGGTACAAAATCTCCAGCCTGGTTTCTTTCTGCACAGCCGAACAGGTGCAGATGCCGGCGCGCGCGGGTGAGTGCGACGTAGATTACCCGCGTACTCTCCGCCTCTTCTTCGAGCTTGTCGCAGAACTTGAGATAGCGATAGAGCGTTTGCGCGTCACGCGCCGGCCGCGGCGCCATCAGCAATGCCCGCAGCGCACCAAAACCACCCTCGGTGCGCCACAGCATGAGCTCACCGGTACCGCCCGACGCCGTGCGCCCTAACCCCGGCAGAAATACGTGATCGAATTCCAGGCCTTTTGCGGCGTGCATGGTCATCACCTGAACCGCACCCGCAGCGTCACCCCGGCCGCTGGCGTATCGACCGTTGAAACGGGACTCGAGCCCGTCAGCAGTCATCGGGCGGCCCTCTCGCTCAAAAGCTGCGATCTCATCCAGGCACAGTCGGGCGTCATCCAGCTCGCCCGGATCCGCCACGAGCGCTGGACCTCTCAGAGTCAGCCAGGTTTCCTCGAGGACCTCGGAAAACGGGCGCATGGAAAGCCGCTCCTGCGCACCCGTCATGACGCCGCAAAGGCTGCGGGCGCGCACCTGCTCGCCGGGCTCCAGGCGAGCGAGCAGGAATTCGTCGCCGACGGCGTGCGCGAACGTATCCGCGTCATCCGCCAGAACCTTAAGAGAGTTCAGAGTCAGACCACACCAGGGAGCGCGCAGCACCGCAAGCCAGGCTGCGCGGTCCGCCGGGTGCAGCAGCGCACGCGCCAGAGCCAGCAGGTCCGACACGACGGGCAATGACGTGAAAGGCTTGATCTCACGCGCTGCCAGCGGCACTCCATGCTCCTGCAGCTTGCTGGTAATCGGACCCAGATGGCTGCGCGCGCGCACGAGGATAGCCAGCGACGCGTCCGGCTCAGCGCGTTGCGTCGCGAGTACGGCCTCGACCAGGGATCTGGCCTCTGCATCCACATCCATGGTTTCAAGCGCATGCATCACGACCGGGTTGCCCTGGCCTGCGCGCACTGCCTGCTGCGCCACAAAGTGCCGCGGGTCGGTGTTGATGACCCGCATTGCGTCCGGCAGCGCCATGTTGATCCAGGCGACCAGATCGGCCTGGGAGCGGAAGTTGCTGCGCAGGGTGAGCCCTTCCAGCGGCACATCACCGATACGGCCGCGGGCGAACACCGTGTTGAACAATTCAACGTTGGCGTCACGGAACCGATAAATGGACTGCATGGGGTCACCGACCACAAACAGCGTTCGCCCATCGCCCGGCTCCCAGCCCGAGACCAGGGTTTCGATCAGCCCCAGCTGCGTCTCTGAGGTGTCCTGAAATTCGTCGACCAGCAGATGACGTATCTGGTAATCCAGACTCAGCGTCAGGTCCGTCGGCTGCTCCGGCGTCCCCAGCGCCTGGCGCGCTGCGAGCGCGAAGGTCACATAGTCAGCACGTCCGTCGACATCGCGCATGACCTGAAGATGAGCGGTGGCGGTCAGCAGAAGCTGCGCGAAAGCCTGCGCAATTTCGAAATCACCCGGCTCGAAAACACGTAACGGCAGGTACTGAGCCAGTTCGAAGCACCGGTGCAGGCCGTCGATGTTCTGCAATGCCTCCGCTACGTCGGACCAGAGGGCTTTCATTTCCTTGTTGCGGCCTGCACCGGCTGGAAACCCCTGGTTTTTATTAACGGTCTTGCGCCACGAATACGGCCCTTTTCCGGTCAGAAACAGCCCGATCACTGCCCGCCACTGCGCAAGATGAGCGTAATCGGCAGCAGGGAAGGACTGCAGGTCGCGCAGCGCACTGTCGTCCATGTTAGAGCCCGCGTGAATGCACAGCTGCAGGATTTGCTGCCGCAGATCCGGCGTCAGACGCGCTGCACATTCCGTCAGGCGCAAGCCAACATGCTGCTCGAACGAGCGTTCACAGAATTCGCGGTCGAGACCATGCCCCAGCAGCGGCAGCCAACGGTCACGCTTGCCCAGCAGGGCCGCCACCATGTCCTCCAGACCTGACCAGTTGTTGTCCAGATGCTGCAGGGCCTGGCGCACAATCGGGCGGCCGGGGTTGGTAATACCCGCCAGTGCGCGGCGAGCGGCTTCGCGATACAACGCAGGCGCATCCTGCTCCACTCGCGGGTGTCCTGGCAGACCAGCGGTGACCGGCATGCGCCGCACCAGACGCTGATTGAGCGCATCAATGGTCGTGATCCTTAACCGCGCCGGTTGCTCGGCCAGTCGCCAGTCGCGCGCTGCGTCCTGCGCCCGCGCCGCCGCAGCCAGCGTCTGCAGCTCTCGCTGGTAGTCATCCAGCGGCTCATCTTGCGTGGCCTGAGGGTCCAGTGCGTCAAGAATGCGCGAGCGCATTTCCTCCGCCGCCTTCCGCGTGAAGGTGATTGCGACTATCTGCTCAGGGTGTTCAACCGTCGCCAGCAGGCGCAGGACGCGCTGCGTCAGAAGTGATGTCTTCCCGGAACCCGCCGGCGCGCGCACTGCGAATGATGCACTGGGATCCAGCGCCCGATGTCGCTCGGCTCGATCGTCAGTCATCGCTCTCTTGCTCGTCGCCGCCATCATCGGATGCCCCGTCATCAAGACGACGACAGAACGCCTGCAGGTCACAGCGCGCGCAGGTTCTGCGTCCATGCTTTGGATCGGCTGACGCAATGCCGTCGGCGAAGCGCCCGGCGAGAGACAGGAGATCCTGTTCCCATTCAGCCAATCGGGCAGCAAAGTCTTCCTGCTCGCCCTGCTTGCCTTGTCTGGGGCATTCCGCCCACCCCGGCTTCTCGAACTTCACCGCGGCAAACGCAATGCTGGCCACCTGGTACTGGGTCAAGCAGAGCGCGTATAGCGGTAGCTGAGGCGCTTCCGTGCGCGGCACCTCCCAATGTGTGCTGCTCACCTGGCCTGTCTTGTAGTCGACAATCCGAATCTTCCCGTCATCGCGCTCTTCAATACGATCCGGTCCGATCCCGAGAGACAGCGGTCCGAGTGTGACGGTGTAGCGCGGCTCTCGATCGACAACGCGGAAAGGCGCCTTCTCGAGCTCCTTCTCCAGCCAAGGAACGAGCAGGTCTTCCAGCCGCTGGCGCTCGAGAAAGAACAACGCCTGTTCGAGTGGGGTTTCCGCTTCCGCGCGCTCTAACGCCTGACTGAACGCTCTTTTGAGCACGGCCCGACGCGCCGCTTCATCAAGCGCCGCCAGCCGCGCGGAATCGGACAGCTCTTGCCAGAGCGCCTCGAGTGCCTTGTGCACGATCGTGCCGCGCATTCGGGCGCTGTAACCCGGTAGCGGATCGGCGACCTTGTCGGCACGCAGCCGGAATCTCGCGAAGGCCTGAAAAGGGCATCGCGCGACAGCCGCCAGCGCTTCGGCCCCACCCCCGACATAGCTTCCGGCAGCGATCTTCGGCCCGCGATCGTCGACGAGCGAGTCACAAAGCAGCGACTCACCGGCCCACATGGTCGGGGCCCCCGAGGCCAGCCGGGCCTGCCGTAGACGCGGCAGCAGGGGCGACGGCGCGACCTGCAGTTCACCTTCGCTCTGCACCCAGCTGGCGTGAGACTCGACAGCATCTCGACAGAGGGACTCCAGCAGCACCCGCGCTCGCCACAGGTCCCGATTAGGCTCAGTACCCGGTGCGCCCGCAAGGTTCTGCGTGGCAAGCGGCACAAAGGGCGTTGGGTGGTGGCCAGCGACGAATGCATCGCTCGTGCAGCCCGTCAGCCACAGATGCGTGGGCTGCAGGGCGAGCGCAGTCGCCGGCGACACAACGAATACGCCGCAGGTCGGCGCACTGTCGGGATGTCCTCGGCTGGACAGGGCAGCGCGCAGACGACGCAGAGCCTCTGTCCGACTCACAGCCGGCAGCACGGCATCCAGCCGACCGAGCTCATCGCACAGGTCGGCCCACTGCCGGCGCGCCTGCACCGCACCCGGGGTTTCTTCACCGGGCCAGCCGGCCAGGCGCAGACAAGCGTCAAAATGTGCCAGCCAGGCTGTCAGGGTCTGACGCTTCGGTACGCTGCCCTGAAGTTCGCGCAGACCGTGCAGGATGGCGACCAGCTGCGGGCATTGCTCACGCGCTCTGCTTTCTTTTACTACCGCCTCGAGCGGCCATTCGTAACGCTCATCGTCGCGCAGTTTCGCGTCCAACAAGGCGCGCTGGTGGAATTCCGCCGTGGCACCCGCGAGACACGGATGACGGATCAGCTCGCTCGCTCGATGCCACGGCCCTACGGCTTCGAGTTCGACAATCAGCATCAGAGCCCTTAATGCAGGCAGGTGCAGTAAGGGTTCACTTACTCCGAGAAACAGACGCTCTGGAGAACCGCCCACCCGCCGGGCTTCGCGCAGCACCTGCTCACGAGAGCCATCGAGATCGGCCACCGCCACGACCACACGCGCCCTTGGGTCGGCCAGACTCTCGCCCAGCGCCCAATGCAGGGCGGCCCTGAGCTCATCGCCCGCATCGGTGTAAACGTGCGGTTCCACCTGAGCCAGGTCACCGCGCGGCGTATCGCCCGTGGCCGGGGTCGCCCCCAGCCACTGCGCGAGGCGCGGTCCAGGGAACAAAAATCCGCGCGTCACAAAGCCTCCCGCGGGCGCGTACCCCTCGTTCGCGGCGTACGCCAGGCAGGCAGCCTCGTCCACGGCACCCAGCGCGCTGAGCGCCTGTGCAAACGCGCGGCCCCAGCGCCGGTACGCGCTCTGGTCCAGGCTTTCAAACGCAGGTCTGGGCGCGCGCTCGAGCGCCCACAGATATTCAGTCTGCCTGGCCTGCCGCGCCAGCGGTGCCAACCGGCCGGCCGCTTCTATGGCCAGGTCCCGATCGCGATCAATCACCTGCTCCCAGAGGACTTCCTCCTGTGCCGGTGAGAGCAGGAATTCGGCGGGCGCAGACGCCTCGGTGAGCAGAGACAGCTCAAAGTGTTCGCGCAATGCCGCCGACCACGACAGTACAGCTGGCGGCCGCCAGAGCTTTTCATCATCGGCGCATGCGCGCAGATCGAGCGCCGCATTCAACGCGCGTGCCGTCGTGCCGTCGGGAACCACCACGCTACCCGAATGATGCGGCAATGCAGAAAAAGCGTCGTTCAACGCTAGGGCGGGCGAGGCAGCGCTTCAGACAGCGGGCGCGGCTTCGAGCTTGGCACGGATAAAATCGCGCTGCGAGAGATGCAGCAGATCGGCGATCTTGCGGACGTAATACTCCTCGTAGTGATCGACACGTCCGTCGGCGTAAGCCACCTGCCACAGCATCACCAGCAGACGATACCTCTGCGCCTGGTCGAGATGCTCATTGATCACGGACGTGAAATCGTAGATTGACACCGCGTCTTCCTGTGCCGTGTCAGCTACTGACAGAAGATCTGCGAGCGCCTCAGGCGGCACCCCGCACAGCTGCGCTGCAGCGACGCCGATGGCTTCCCGTTCGCGTTCATCCACCTCCTGATCGGCTTTCGAAATCTCGATCAGCAGTGCCGCAACAGCCAGCGGCAGGGTGTCCTCATCAACCTCGCCCCGGGCTACCCCGCCCAGACGCTCTTCAAAAAAAGTTTTCAGTGTTCTGAGCATATGCCCGGTGATCCATCTGGCCTGTATCCGTCCTCTTACTGCAACGCCCATGCACCTATCAGCACGCCGCAATCGATAGGTTAGCATGCGCTCATGACCCGCCTTTTCGTGCCCACAGCGTTAGCAGAAGGCGAGGAGATCACTCTCCCAGAGCGCGCCGCGCACCATGTCCGCGGTGTCCTGCGCCTGTCCCGGGATGCGGCCGTCGAAGTGTTCAACGGCTCGGGTCAGGCCCACGCGGCCGTGCTCACGCTGGTCGCCCGCGAGGAGGTCCGCGTCCTCGTTCAGGAGCCCATCGACTGCGACACTGAGTCGCCTCTCGAGGTCACTCTGGTGCAGGGCATTTCTCGCGGTGAGCGCATGGACTACACCATCCAGAAAGCAGTCGAACTGGGCGTGACGCGTATTGTCCCGGCGCTCGCGCAGCGTACGGTGGTCAAACTCGATAGTCGACGCGAGCAACGGCGGCTTGAACACTGGCAGGGGATCATCGAGCACGCCGCCGAGCAGAGCGGACGCCTGCGCATTCCCGAACTTGCCCCGGTGGTGCCGTTGCGCACGTGGAGCGACGAGCCCCCTGTAGGCGAGCGCTTCATCCTGCATACCCGGGCCGCACAGCCACTCGCCCGCTGTCCACGGCCCACGGGCGCAGTGACCCTGGTCGCAGGACCCGAAGGCGGATTCGACACCCGCGAGGTGGAGCTCCTGCAGGACAGAGGCTGCACCTGTGTCAGCCTCGGGCCGCGCATCCTGCGCACGGAAACGGCAGCGCTGTGTGCTCTGAGCGTCATTCAGACTCTATGGGGCGATCTCGGCTGAGCGGGTCACCACGCCCTGTCCACGTCACCGCGTTCAGCCAGCGCCGCCAACCAGACGCCTGCGCACCCCTGCCACGAGCCGTCGGCTAACAGGAATGCGGTCGTTCAGTCCCTCTATTTCAACGGCGAGATTGCCATCGTCATCACGCCCGAGTCCGCGAATAGCGCTGACGCGGATCAGCGCGTTGCGATGCACCCGCACGAAGTCATCGGCGAACTCCTCTTCCAGCTCGCGTAAAGGATCTTCAATGAGGAGCTGTCGGACGCTGCCGATGGCGCTGACGTAGCCACCGTCCGCGTGAAAGCAGAGCACCTCTTCGACCGGCATCAGGCGCAGTTCACCGCCGACCAGCGCGCTCAGGTGCTGGCGCGCTGCTTCACCGGTGGGCGCCGGCACGGATGCCTCACGCCCGGCGAGCAGCAGGCGTGTTCTCTCGAGCGCTTCCTCAAGACGCTCGCTGCGCACCGGCTTGAGCAGGTACGCGACGGCCTGCGCATCAAATGCCGCGAGCGCGTGCTCATCATAGGCCGTCGTGAAAACAATCAGCGGCGCCCGCTCAAGGCGCGCGAGGTGATGTGCCGCTTCCAGTCCATCCATCACCGGCATCCGAACATCCATCAGCACCAGATCGGGAGCACTTCCCTGAACAGCATTCAGTGCGGCAAGTCCGTTTTCCGCCTCCTGCACACACTCAGCTTCGCCCAGGTCCTCCAGCAGATGGCGCAGACGCTGCCGCGCCAGCGGTTCGTCGTCCACGATCAGGATCTGCATGCGCTCACTCCGCCAGCGGGACCCTGAGGCGGACCCGGTAATGCTCTGGTTCAGAGCTGGCCTCGACCGACGCCGCTGCACCGTAATGAAACCGCAGCCGCTCGCGTACGTTAGCCAGCGCCATCTGGTTGCCCTGACGTTGCTGCCCGCCGACATCAACGACCGGATTGCTCACTTCCACCACCAGCTGGCCTGCTTCGCTGCGGGTGTGGATCTCGATCCTCCCGCCTTCAGCACGGGTTTCAATCCCGTGATAAATGGCGTTCTCGACCAGAGGCTGCACGCTGAGCAGCGGCAGTCGGGCCCCATGCGGGACCTGGTTCAGCGACCACTGCACGTCAAGCCGCTCGCCGAGACGGAGACGCTCAATACTCAGATAACGCTCAACAAACGCCAGTTCGTCGGCGAGCGGCACCGGGGCCCGGGCATCAGTCATGCTCACACGGAACAGCTCTGCCAGGTCCTCGATCGCGTGTTCAGCGAGACGCGGATCGGAGCGCGTAAGACTGGCAATAGAATTCATGCAGTTGAAGAAAAAATGCGGCCTGATGCGGGCCTGCAGAGCTTCGAGCCGGGCAAACGCCTCCGACGCGATGCGCTGTCGCCAACGGTGCTGCACATAGAAATAACGTAGCACCAGCGCAGCAGCGAGCGCGCTGACCGTGACGGTTCTGCCGATCAGGTCCCCTCGTTCAAGCTGGATCAGGGCACCCGCGGCAACCACTGGATTCACAACCCACCAGGCAAGTTCAGCGAGGAGATAAGACACCGCCAGCACCATGGCGTAGCTGACCAGCACAGCGACACCCTGACTCAGCCGATTGAGCAGGCGGCGCATCAGGCACAGCAGCGCAGCCGCAGAAAGTCCCAGCCACTGGCAGTAAAGCGACAGCAGGCCAAATTCGGCGATGAAATCCGTCGAGAACCCGGACCCCGCAACAACCATCACCAGGGCCACGAACTCCCCCGTTACCACCACCACGAGCAGCGCGGCGAAGCCGCACAGGTCGGGCAGAAAGTTGCCGCCCTCCGGGCTCAGCACCGACTCAGGCGGCGCCATGAAAAATCAGCGTCGGGTTCATCACGGTTAGTGTGCGAGCCGCGCTGCGCACCGGTCAAACCACGGTCGACGAACGAGCTGGGATATACTGCAAAAACCCTCTTTTCCCCCTACGGCGCACCCGGCGACGTCTGTTTATGTCATCCAATCAATCACCCGAAAAACCCTGGGGCGGTCGCTTTTCCGCACCGACGAATGCTTTCGTGGAGGAATTCACGGCCTCGGTCAGCTTCGACCAGCGTCTCGCGCTGCACGACATTCAAGGCTCGCTGGCACACGCGCAGATGCTCTCTGAAGTCGGCGTGCTCACGGAGGACGAGTTCGCCTCGATTGCAGACGGCCTCGGTCAGGTCCGGGCCCGCATCGAAGGCGGTAGCTTCAGCTGGTCGGTGCAGCTCGAAGACGTGCACATGAATGTGGAGCGCGCTCTGGTAGATACCATCGGAGAAGTCGGCAAGAAGCTGCACACAGCGCGCTCGCGCAACGATCAGGTCGCCACCGATGTGCGCCTGTTTCTGCGCGCCGGGATCGACGATCTCCAGGCAGGCATTGCGCGTTTCCTGGGCGCACTCGTCGATCTCGCTGAACGCGAAGCCGACACGCTCATGCCCGGCTATACCCACCTGCAGGCGGCACAGCCGATCAGCTTCGGCCACCACATGCTGGCCTGGTTCGAAATGCTGCTGCGAGACGCCGAACGGCTCCGGGACTGCCGCCGCCGGGTCAACGTGCTGCCGCTCGGTGCCGGGGCACTTGCCGGCACAACCTTCCCTATCGACCGGCATCGTGTCGCTGAACTGCTCGGCTTCGAGCGGGTCGCCGAAAACTCGCTGGATGCAGTGAGCGATCGTGACTTCGCGATCGAATTCAGCGCCACGGGGGCGCTGCTGATGGTGCATCTGTCGCGCATGGCCGAAGAGCTCGTGCTGTGGAACTCACAGGCCTTCGGCTTCGTCGAGCTCGATGACGCCTTCTGCACCGGCTCGTCGATGATGCCGCAGAAAAAAAACCCGGACGTGCCCGAGCTCGTGCGCGGTAAATCGGGGCGGGTAGTGGGCAATCTGATGTCTCTGCTCACGCTGATGAAAGGCCAGCCTCTGGCCTACAACAAGGACAACCAGGAAGACAAAGAGCCGCTGTTCGACACCCTCGATACCCTGAGCGCCTGCGTGCGCGCCTTTGCTGAACTGGTGCCGACGATCGCGGTCAGGCGTGAGCATTTGCGGACAGCAGCCGCGCGTGGGTACATCACCGCAACCGACCTCGCTGACCACCTCGTCCGTCAGGGCCTGCCGTTCCGCGACGCGCATGCTGTTGTCGGCGGCGCCGTCGGACTTGCCGCACAGCGGGGCTGCGAACTGCAGGACCTGTCGCTCGCGGACTTTCAGAATTTCGAACCAGCGCTGGATGCATCGGTCTACGAAGCACTCGACATGGATAGAGCCCTCGCTGCACGCGATCACTTTGGCGGCACGGCACCTGCTCAGGTGCTCGCGGCCTGTGGCCGTGCGCGCTCACGTATGCGCCAGGTGCTCGACTGAACGGGCAGCGCACAGGAGACCTCATCATGAAAGCGTTCAAGAAACTCATCGCTCTGCTTCTGCTGCTGGGTGTCGTTGGCATCGGCGCCGTCGCAGCACTGCTGGTCATCGTCGACCCCAACGATTACAAGGAAGAGATCGCGGCCGAAGTCAAAGCCGCCACAGGACGGGACCTGGTGCTCGAAGGCCCGCTGGAACTCGGACTGTGGCCCAAGATTGAGCTCAAGGCCGGACCGCTCAGGCTGGCCAATGCAGAGGGGTTTTCGAACGAGGCTTTCTTCGCTGCGCGCCAGATCCGCATTGCCGTCGCCACCCTGCCGCTGCTCAGTCGCCGCCTCGAAATGGACACGGTGGTGCTGCACGGCATTGAAGTGAATCTTGAGCGGCACGCCGACGGCAGCAGCAACTGGGACGATCTCGCCGGCGGAGGCGAGACCTCTGAGGAAAGCAGCGGCGGTGGGCTGGCTGCCATCATCCTTGGCGGCGTGGACATCCAGGACACCCGCCTGACCTTCAAAGACGCCGCCGCTGACCAATCCATCACGGTTTCCAACGTCACTATCAGTACCGGAGCACTGACTTTCGGCGAACCGGTAGCGTTCGATCTCGCGCTCAGCGTCACCGCGAGCAAGCCCGCGCTGGACAGCGATATCAAACTGAACGGCACCGTCTCCTACGATCTCGATGATGAGCACTACGCCATTGCGCCGCTGACGCTGAATACCGTGCTGCGCGGCAAGCATCTGCCCGGAGGATCTACAGCCGTCGATTTCAGTGCCAACCTGGACATGAACCGCAAAGCGGGCACGCTCAAATTGGACGGCCTCAAACTCACCGGACTCGACACGGAAATTGCCGGTGAATTCGCCGCGCGGGACATCGAGGCCGAGAAACCGAGCGCAAACGGCCGGCTCAATATCAACGGGCGGGACCTCTCCGCCCTGTTCAACGCCTTCCAGCTCCCGGTGGGTAAACAGCTCCGCACCCTGCCCGATCGCAGCCTCACGCTGAAGCTCGCCTTTGACGCCAATATGGACAGCGGCGAGGTGACCGTCAGCGAACTCGACGGACGCATGCTGGGCGCGACTCTCGTCGGCCGTTTCGATGCAACCCGGGCCAACACGGATAAGCCCGCCGCCAAGGGTGAGCTACTGGCCGGCGGCCCCGACCTGCCGAGTCTGCTGGCAGTGGTCGGCCAGCTGCAGGGCGCTGATGCGGCAACGCTGAAAAGCCTGAACGAAGCGCTCGGCAGCGCGCGCGACAAGTCGTTCAAAGTGAAGCTCGAACTCGACGCCGACCTTGAGAGCGGTCGCGCAGCGCTGCCTATGCTCGAGGCGGCTCTGCTGGGCAGCACCGTGACCGGGCAGCTCAGCGCCACCGGCGCGGATACCGATAAACCGGCGGTCAAGGGCAGCCTGCTCGCGAAAGGCGCTGATTTTCCAACCCTGGCCGTGATCGGCGCCCAGTTTCAGGGGACTGACGCCGACTCCCTGCAGAGTCTTAATCGTGCCCTGCGCCAGGCGGGGGATAAGTCGTTTGAGGTCAAAGTGGATCTCACCGCCGACCTCGCCGCGGGGACCGCATCGCTACCGACGTTTTCCGCCCGGCTGCTTGGCAATTCACTGAGCGGAGAACTCAGCGCCAGCAAAATCGATCAGGACCAGCCGGCGGCCTCCGGGAAACTGCAGGCGAGCGGCGCCGACCTGCCTGCGCTGCTGAGCCTGGCGTCGCAGTTTCAGACGGAAGGCGAAAGCCTGCGCGATATGGCCAAAGGGCTGCGTGCGGAGAAAGACCGCGGTTTCAGCGTGAGCATCGCCTTCGACAGCGACCTCGGGGATGGTCGCGTTGACCTCCCTACCCTCTCGGCCGAACTCATGGGTCTCAAGCTGTCCGGCTCACTCCAGGGCCGCAAGCTCGACTTTGAAAAGAACAAGGGCGATCTCAAAGGTGAGCTCGGTCTGACCAGCCAGGATCTGGGCACGCTGCTGCGCAGCGCCGGGCAGGCTGATCTCGCGCAGTCACTGAAGACGCTCGACCTCAGACTCGGCCTGTCCGGCTCGCCCGCCGATCTGACGATGGCCCCGGTCTCCCTGACCGCGCTGGTGGCGAGTCCCGAGGTCAAGAAGCCGGTCGAACTCAAGGTCGGGGTGGGTTCTACGCGGGCAAACATGGACAAAGACACGCTGGACATTGAAAAGCTCACGGTCACCGGTCTGGGGCTGAACGCAGAAGCCAACCTGGCGGTTCAGCAATTGTCCGCAGACCCGACCTTCGCAGGTTCGCTCAAGGTGCCGGATTTTGACCTCCGCGCCCTGCTGACGAGCCTGAATCAGCCAGTCCCGAAAACAAGCGACCCGAAAGTGCTTAAACGCGTGGGTCTCGTGACCCAGCTTGCCGGTACACCGGCCAGTATCAAGCTCAACAAGCTTGAACTCGTGCTGGACGACACCCGACTCAAGGGCGACATCGCGGTTGCCAGCTTCGAAGGACCTGACCTCGAATTCGGGCTTGGTGTCGACAGCATCAACATTGACCGCTATCTCGAACCGACTGCTGATGGCAAAAAGCCGGCCCCGGTAACACCCGAGGCTGCCGCTGCGGGCGCCGCCGGCGAGCTGCCGGTCGAAACCCTGCGGGCGCTGAAAATCAAAGGCGATCTCCTGATCGGCAGTCTGGTGATGTCCGGTGCCAAACTCAAAGACATCAAGCTTTCGATCCGCGCAGACGGCGGTGACATCGTCGTCAAGCCGGTTGCCGCAAAGCTCTATGAAGGCGGCTACGACGGCAGCATCGCCCTCAACGCAAAAGGAGAGCAGGCAGTTCTCGAGCTGCAGACCAGGCTTGAGAAGGTCAACCTTGAGCCGCTCATCATGGACACGGCCGACAACAACATGCTGGCCGGGATCATGGGCTTTAACGCCAATCTGACGGGCACCGGCGGCGACCCCGATCGTCTGACCAAAAGCCTCACCGGCGGGGGAAAATTTGCTATCGAGAACGGCGTTCTGCGGGGTGTCGATGCGGTAGCCATCCTGCGCGCGGTCGAGCAGATCCTGGAGTGCAAGTGTGTCGTGCCGGTGCCGCAGGGCGGTGAAACCCGCTTCAGCAAGATCAACGGCACGCTCGAAGCCAAGAACGGTGTCTTCCGCAATAACGACCTTGCGCTGCTTGGCGACGGCTTTCAGATCACGGGCAAAGGTATGCTGGCCAACCTGCACGACAGCACGCTGAAGTACGACCTGATACTCGGCGTCGACGAGACACGCACCTCAACCGCAACCGCAAGCTATAACCTGGGCGGCTACACCGTACCGATCGCCTGTCGCGGCGCGCTGGAAGCGCCATCCTGTCTGCCCGATTTCGGTGACATCGTGAAAAACGCCGTGACCAAAGCGGCAACCAAGGCGATCGGCGACAAGATCAAAGATGCCGTCGGCGGGGACGCCGGCGAAGCGCTGAAGAAGCTGTTCAAGTTCTGAGCATTCGAGAGCTGAAGCCGCGATACCGGACAGCGGCAGCCCGGGCCCTGCTTCTGGGCATGCTCCTGTCTGTAGATGCCAGCGCCTACCAAACCGAAGAGACTTCCATCACCTTCGACGGCAACACCTACGCCTACCGCTTCGCCGTCGTGCTCGATGCTCCATTTACTGCCGTGGCCGGGGTGGTCAGCGACCATGCCGGTCTCATTCGAATCAATGACAGCATCACTGAAAGCCGCGTACTCGAGCAGTTCTCCGCCTCGTCGCTCAAGCGACGCGTGCGTCTGCGCCAGTGCGTGATCGGTTTCTGCTTCAAGCTGGTTTTCGTGGAGCTCGTGGAGCAGGACGGCGCGGATTTCCACGCCGTGATCGTGCCGGCTGAGAGCACTTTCTTAGACGGTGTTGCAGACTGGACACTGGAGATGCTTTCGGAGACACGGACGCGCCTGACCCTGAGCGCACGACAGACACCTGACTTCTGGATCCCACCGGTGATCGGGCCTTTCATTCTCAAACGGGTGTTTGACGCAGAGGTTCACGAAACCTGCGCCAATATCGAGCGCTTCGCGCAATCGGCTGGAACTGACTCTTGAAAGCTGACGCACCCGGTTCTCTCGCCGCTCGGGTCATCGCCTGGTTCGAGCAGCACGGTCGCCGCGATCTACCGTGGCAGCATCCGCGCACGCCCTACCGCGTCTGGCTGTCTGAGATCATGCTGCAGCAGACTCAGGTGCAGACCGTAGTGCCCTACTTCATTGCCTTCACAGAGCGCTTTCCCAGTCTGCCCGCACTTGCCGCGGCCGACATCGATGCGGTGCTACATCTCTGGTCCGGATTGGGCTATTACAGCCGCGCGCGCAACCTGCATCGCGCCGCCCGACTGGTCGTCAAACAGCATGAAGGCGAGCTGCCGGACTCGGTCGAAGCGCTCGAAGCATTGCCCGGGATCGGCCGCTCAACTGCGGCGGCAATAGTGGCGCAAGCCTGGGATCGCCCGGCGGCTATCCTCGATGGCAACGTCAAACGGGTGCTCGCGCGCTATCACGCGGAGCCCGGCTGGCCGGGAGATTCCACAGTGCTGCGCCGCCTGTGGACGCTTGCCGAGGCGCATCTGCCGACAACCCGCGCCTGTGATTACACCCAGGCGATGATGGACCTGGGCGCCACGGTGTGTACCCGCAGCCGCCCGGCCTGTCCGGCCTGCCCGCTCAGCGAGGATTGCAGCGCGCGCGCCAGTGATTCCCAGACACGCTACCCGGGGTCCCGCCCACGACGCACACTGCCGGAACGTCAAACTACCTTTTTAATCCTTATCGACGACCACAACCGGCTCCTGCTCGAGCGGCGTCCGCCGGCCGGGATCTGGGGCGGGCTGTGGTGTTTCCCGGAGCTCGGGGGCGATGATGCGCTGGTAGACAGGCTGCATAGCCTCGGCTGCTGTGACCCGGCGTCTGCCGGCGAAACCGCGCCGTTTACGCACACCTTCACCCATTTCCGCCTGCATATCTCCCCCCAGCTACTGCGGGTCCGTCACCACGCCACATCGGTCAGGGACGACACACACCTGCACTGGTATTCGGTGAATGATTCGACAAGAATCGGGCTCCCCGCGCCTGTCGCCCGCCTGCTGCGCAAGCTGCAGCAGGACCGGATCATTTAGAACCTCAGGAAACCTGACCATGACCAGAACCGTGAATTGCATCAAACTCGAGCGCGAAGCCGAGGGCCTCGAGCGTCCTACCTATCCCGGCGAGCTGGGCCAGCGGATCTTCGAAAACGTAAGCCGCGAAGCCTGGCAAGGCTGGCTGGGTCACCAGACCATGCTGATCAACGAATACCGCCTGACCCCTATCGAACCGCGTGACCGGGCGTTTCTGGAGAAGGAGATGGAAAAGTATTTTTTTGGCGAAGGCTCTGAGACGCCGCAGGATTTTGTGGCGCCGAAGGAGTAGAACAAGCGAGCGACGGCGCGGACGCGCTCAGGCCATCACGAGCACGATCCCGCAGATCAGCATACCGACCCCGGGCAGTCGCGCTGCCCAGGGCCCTGCCGGCAGCAGACGTTCGGCGAGGATAAAAACACTCAGCGCGAGCATGGTCATCACGCTCATCGCGCCGCCGGCGAACATCAGCAGCATCAACACCCAGCAGCACCCTATACAGAACAGGCCGTGGCGCAGGCCCATCTGCAACGCGCCCCCCAGTCCGTCGCGCCAGTGCGCCATGAAATAACCGAGCGGGCTGCGGCAGTGCGCCAGGCAGGCCTCTTTCAGCGGCGTCAGCTGATAGAGTCCCGCGGCGACCAACAGTCCGCCGGCCACGTGGGCCGTGGTCGCCAGCGCCATCCCGTGCAGCACTCCGCCATCGTGCAGCAGCCATTGCAGGGCCGCGGCAACAAAAGAGAACAGCACCCAGCCGGCCAGGTAGCCGCTGGCGAAACAGAAGGTTGCCAGGTCGACGGCTGCGCCCTTGTGCATGCCGCGGAATACCAGCGCCATCGGCACCACGGCGGGGGTCATCATGGCAATCATCATGACCACCCACATGATGGTTGCAGCGAGGTAGTAGGCCCCGGCTGCGCCGGGATTCATCATGAACTGCATGAGGTCGGCGATTAAACCATCGCCCTGCATGGTCATCATGGCGTCCTCGGACACCACCAGAAACCACCACGCCAGGGCGGCTATGACGCCGAGCGCGCCGAAGGACGCAGCGCGCTGAACGAATCTCAGGTCGATACCGGGTGCCGCACTCACGCGACCTCGCCTGTCCAGTCGAATGGCGCGAAATGGCCGTTGGTCCGGCCGCTGTCATCAGACCATTCAATACCAAAGGCGCGAATCATGTTGCGTACCGCGCTGGCCAGGTTGAGGCGCTTGTTCACCGGGTGGAAAGTATTGTCGATAGCCACGCACTCACCGGGTGCGGACAGGCTGTCGACGCCCACCACGGTCTGCTCGAGCATGCCGTCGATCTTCACGCTGACCTCTTTGCCCTGCTTGCTGAAGCTGACCGGATGCCGCTCAACACCGCGCATCTCTCCGATCAGCGGCGCGAAGTTACCCGGACCATCGCCGGCGCCGGGTCCGCAGATCGCGACAATGGCCCCGACCTGCTCGTCACTGGCGCTGCTGTCGACCACCAGCCCGCCGACCCACTCGCCCTCGGACATCACGGCCTTCGATTGCGCGAAAAACACCCAGCGCACGCCGGCGAGTGAAACGTCACCGTAGTGTCCGTCCGCGATATCGAACGCCAGCGCTACTTTGCAGAAGTCATGGGTTGCAGCCGTGGAGGCATTTTTCGGAATACAGGGGCACAGGAAATCACAGCTGCACGCCTCCATGTACTCGCCCCGTGCGGACCATTGTGTTGCCATCTTTGCTCCCCTGCTGCCTTCGACTGAACGGGAGCTGACTCTATGCCCGCCGTGTTGCGCGGATCAAGCGATCGGCTGGTCTTACTCAGTTGACTCAAACAGATGTGCCGGATTTAATACGCCCCGCTTCGGCCCTAACCGACCGGAGCACGTCAAATTGGCAACCCTCGCGCGGGACTGCACCGCACGGGTTTCCACCCCCCCGATGGCCAGGTAGCTCAGTCGGTAGAGCAGGGGACTGAAAATCCCTGTGTCGGCAGTTCGATTCTGTCCCTGGCCACCATTCAGCTCAGTCAGTTACGAGCGTTTTAGCGCTGCGCTGGAAGGAAACACTACATTCCACGCTGTGTGGCGCGTGACGCGCGTCAACGATTTGGAGGACGGTTGAAGGAAGCGGCTTTCCTTTCCACAACTGGAGTCTGGCCTTCCAGGCTTAATGCACGCAGACCCATCATGCAGACCCGACTCTTTTTCAAGTCGCCCGATTTTTCTCCTCAATGAGCGCCAGCGTTTTTTCGAACCGGCCCTGACCTGCGCCGAGTGCCGCGGCAAGAGTAAGTTCAAAAATCTGATCCTCGGTAAAACCCTGCTGTTTCAAGCTTTCGATATCGCGCGTCACCATCCTGTAAGGAGTGTGGGTCATTTTCTCAACGTACGCCGCCAGGTTGCCCGACAGCTCCGGGGGATCGCCACCGCCGCCGCCGGCGACCCGGGCGTAATCGGCCACGGTTTTGCGCAAGGCTTGCGGCGAGTCGCCGCGTTCGCCGAGCACGCGGGCAAGGACATTTCGAATCGGGGCGGGCCAGATCATGCCGCCTTACCAGACTCGGGCGCCGTCGTGCGCCAGGCGGGTTTGATTGGGGTCGCTTGACGCATCAGCGAATCATTTTGACGAGCTTGTACCCGTGCTTATGCAGGAATTGCCCGGTTTCCCCGATTTCGTCCTTACTGGGAATGTCAAAGTCGAAAGTGTCCGCGAGACGATCCATCACGCTGAAAAGGAGCGCCACATAAGCGATTTCGGTGGCGGCCTCATCACATACTCCGGCTTCGTTGAGAGCGGCGATATCCGTCCTCGTCAGATCATCGGGTTGTAACGTGAGGCGCTCGAGATAGTTGAGCGCCGCCTTCATCCGATGGTCGACCGGCGCCGTGCGCCAGTCTTCCAGCACCGCGGTGACCACCGCGGGCGACATACCTAACACCGCGACCGCGGTGTGATCACCCGTTCAGTATTCGCACCGATTGAGCTTGGAAACAAACGCGGCAAACAGTTCGAGTTCACCAACGGTCCAGTGCTTACCGTCGCGCAGACCCTGTTGCAGGCAGTCGGTAAACGCCTCGCCAAAGAATTCACGACGATACGTCAGCAGTTTCATCGGTCCAGGCACGTGCCCCATCTGCCAGTTCACGATTTTGAAAACCAGTTTCTGGGTCCAGCGATGTCCGCGGTCAAGTATCTTGAGTCGCATGAATTCGTCTACTCCGTAATTGCCAGGATTTTCTCGCGCTGGCGCTCCGTGAGAGGCCGTGAACGCGATTCAATACGGACATCTCCCGTCAGGTCGACGGCCACCACTTTCTGCATAGTCTCAAGTTACCCCACCGCGAACATTCACAGGCCGCAAGAACGGCAATCCGGCTCAGAAAATCCTGGAAAGGACTCCCCAGGCCAGAAGGGCCTGTGCCCTGGGCGTTTAAGAGTCGGTTAACTTCAGACATATGGTGCTTGAGGCATTAAACACCTGGTGCATAGAAAATCAACACTCGAGCTTCGATGCTCTCCCGCGGCATTGGGTTCTCAGGCGCTTTAGCGTCTTTAAACGCCGAATGCGCGGTATACCGAGCATGGCCTGACGTATCGCTATCAAAACATTTCAACAGGAGTGCTTCATTGGTCCGCATGCCCGACAAGTAATACCACTGGTGATTCTGGTTAGGCCGAACCGAGGCAATTTTGCCGACTCTGTCCCGATAGACTAAATCCGTCGATACGAAATCCTCCGCAGAGAGAGAACTCGCATCCAGGATTCCCAGAGGCATATCTTCCACAGGGCCAGAGATCGGCCGCCACAAATTGATCACCGCGAAGCGATTTTTCAGAAGCTCAGCCCCTTGCGCTTCGCCCATGATGTCCTTAACCCGTTGTGGTGCGGATAGTTCCGTGTAGTCATTGTGTACAAAACGAACCGGGCGATCTGATGCGCTTCCCTTCGCTTCCAGATTCAGGCGGACGTTGTGATCAAAGACCCTGACGCTCAGCGCACCCGTCGCGGCCAGCAGCACGGCCTCAACCATCGGATAATAGATTTCACGAACTGCATCTCGATCATGAAACCGATCAAAATCGGGCGCGAAATCGACAAAAGCGAAGCCCTGCTTATCGATTTGGAAATGATCGCGAGTATCCCTGCAGTCGTGAACAGGCATCTCGATGGCCTGCATTTCCGGCAAGCGATTAACTTCCTCCGAATCGGCATCGAATAGATAATAAGCAGGCTGAATCTCTGCTCTTGAAAGATAGTTAAAGGTCCCGCTTGTATCGTTCATCTCTCTTAATCCTGCTCCTAATCCCTATATCGTTCTGTTGAATCAGTGTTGGCCTTCAGGAGTCCCCCTCCTGATAAGCCGCCTCAGAAACACCCTCGATAGCGCCAAAAACTGAGTTTTTTTAGATTTCTTATTCAATGCGCCCCCAGCGGGAGCGCGATGGCCTCCGCAGAAATCACAAACTCATAAAGCGCCCCTGGCAGGAGAGCCCATCGGATAAACCACGACTGTGAAATTCGGATTGCTCGCTCTGGAAATCTCTGCAGGTCGCAATAATGAATCTCCCGCGGCTGTTAATTCGATGGCCGGGACCGGAATTAAACATACAGCACGCGCTAAGTCCCGAATGCATCCGAAATATTGCCTGGCATGCGGGGATGCCGCTCCAATTCAGGGTCGAGTATGTCCCAAGCATGAGCGCTGTCTGTATAAATATTCATTGAGGGCTTGTACATGCCCGGGTCATCAAGACTAGCCGCAGACAGGAAAACGATTTTGGGCCGATGGGGTTCCAGAATACCCATAGGTGAACCGCAATCCCCGCAGAATCCCCGATGCATCGTTTCACCGCGTTCAGAGGTGACAGTGTGGTACGTCGGTTCCCCGGATAGATACCGAAACGACTCTTCCCAGACCAGCATGCAAGCCGCGAAACCCGCGCCGCTGGCGCGTTGGCAATCGCGGCAGTGACAATTGATCTGTGCAGCGGGCTCTCCCGCGTATTCATAGCGAATGGCACCGCACGCACATCCCCCGGTGATTAGCTTGTCGTCAGACATGTTCCAACACCCTTTTTCTCGTTGGCTCAATGGCGGATTAACCCGAGGCCGAGGAGACGTTCAGGCGATTTGGCTGAATCGAAGCTGAGCGCTTTTCCCACGGGCCCCAACGGTTTAATTGCCTTGGTTGTTTTTTTCCTCCTGCCTTTAAGAAACCCGGGGCGCTTTCGTGCGCCTGTCGCTCTATGAACTGCCTGAGAGGAATTGGGATCGCGCCTAACCGTGCCCGTTTCTCAACAGAACACCAGGCGTGCACCCGGTATCGACACCATCTACAAACGTCACCTCGCCGTTAACCAGGACGTAGCGATAGCCGATACCTTTGGTCACACGCCGCCAGTCCCCGGCAGGGAGGTCATAGGCCTTCTCAGCATCCGTCCAGCTGAGATTTTCGAAGTCATAAATAAGAAGGTCAGCCGGGCTGCCCACGCGAACAACACCGCGATCATGCAGTCCGGCATACTGCGCAGGCATGGCGCTCAAGTGCCAATGGGCGTACTCAAGGTCGACCATCTGGCCTTCGCGAACGTAGTGCACGAGATACTCTGTCCCGTAGCGACCGAAGGCGGAAAATTTCATATGGGCGCCGCCGTCCGATATGCCAGGCACCGTGTACGGTTTATTCAAAAGCTTCTTGATGTCATTCGGGTTGTATTGATTTGGTGGCGTTGCGAAAGTTGTACGCAGCCCGTCCACGACCGCAATGTCGAGAATAACGTCGCAAATGTGTTTATTTTCCTGCTCAGCGATTTGTCGAATCGTCATCCCCTCATATTTAACGAGATCGTCGTTATCGACCATGACGACCGTGTTATCAGCAACGGTCCTGAACTGCACTAACGCGGTGGCCGCGACTTCGTTATCCAGATCGCTTTGAATCTGCTCACGACTCAGGTCGGCGACTTCGTCATATTCTTTTTTTATGGCCTCCCGACGCACCGGGTCTGACATCTTTTCGAGTTTCTCCGCCGTCGTGCCCATGCAGAGATCCCGCCAATGCGGGCTGAAGTCGTACAGATTCCAGTCTTCGAACGTGAAGGTGAAATCAATGCCTGTTGTCACGGCCTGTGCGCTGACTTTCAGGCCACGTCGGTTTGCGTCTTCCATCCAATCCGTAAAAGCCTCCCAGGAGCCCTCGGTTTTCATCCCGTGCTGGTCGCACTCGAGAGCGAGGACGTTGTAAATCACGTTTGCGCCGCTGGCGACGCAGACCTTCTCGGTCTGCTCTGGAGTCAGACCGAGAACCTGAACAGCACCGCGGCCAAGGTCCTTCAGCACCGAAACCATCTCGAGAAAGTCGTCGAAGTGCATGATGTCGGTGACGTTGGGCGTGCCGTCGTAATCCCGCTGCACAGACGTATCACCGAGGTTCTGCGATGAAATACCGCAGGCACCAGCGTCCATCGCTTGCACGATGAGCTGCTTGATTCGCCCCATTTCGTCTTCGCTGGGGCGCCTGGTTTTCGCGCTGTCGACACCGCCCATGACGTAGGCGATTAAGGGGGAAAGCGGGATGTAGGTGAGGACATTGATACCTTTGGGTGTTTTCTCAAGGGCATCCATGAATTCGGGGAACGTCTCCCAGTTCCAGGGTAAGGCAGCAGCCATCGCGTCGTAGGAAATTGCCTCGTTGCGCGTCAGCGAAAGCATGGCGCGATCACGCGCCTCTTCTTTCACCGGCGCTATGCCGAAACCACAGTTACCGATGACCACCGACGTCACACCGTGCCAGCCGCTGGTCGTGCAATAGGGATCCCAGAAAATCTGCGCGTCGTAGTGCGTATGAAGGTCCACGAAACCCGGCGCCACGACTAATCCATCCGCATCAATCTCCCTGGCCGCCGATTTCCTATCCAGCCCGCCAATGCCGGTTATCGCTTGGACACGACCATCTTTGATCCCGATGTCGCCGCGATACCGGGGTGTACGTTGGCCATCGATAATCATTCCACCGCGAATAATGACGTCGAAATCACTCATGCTCTTTCTCCTAAGCTGCTGTACCCGCCCGGGTGTGGGTGTCGGCAGTAAGCTGTATTCATGTCGTTTTTGGGGTTGTTGTTAATTTCACTCGTCAGGGGCTGAATTCCACACAGAGGTAGCCTTCGCTCTCCTGCAGTTCATGAACGCCGAGCGGCCCCCAACCTTCTCGCCGACCTGGCGGGCAGCTCCCAGTTTTCAGGTCAAACAGATATTGGTGTACCGGGCACCGAATGCGATCGGCGACCACTTTCCCCTTCGCCAGGTCGCCATTGGCATGGGGACACACCCGGTCGATGAGTGCTGGTCCTGACTCGCCGTTCACCAACAGAAGATGGCGACCATCGACTTCGAGCGGACGGATCTCGCCTGGCGCCAGATCGCTGACTGGAATGAGTCGAGTTACCGTCATTTGCCTCTCCCCCTTAGCGATTCTGTTTGCGTTTTCAAAAATTTCGTCAGCTGAAGTTGATGCTATGGGCTGCGGCTGCTAAATACTGTCCATTAGCCGCCAAAAACTATGCTTAATGCGCCAACGCGACCCACTCCCCAAAAGCGTGATTTTCAGCGCTTCATTGCTCGGATCACGGGAACTGATCGCAGAGCTGGGAGGCGACCCCGAGGCCGCGTGGCGCGCAGCTGGGATACCTGTCGCCGCCTTCGAATCGCCGGACATCTACATTGATGCGCAGTGCCTGGTTGATTACCTGGAGCTCGCCGCGGAGATATGCGACTGTCCCGAGTTCGGTCTGCTTCACGGCAGGCGGCTGCCGATGGGAATTTTTGGGCAGATTTGGCTGTTAATGCGGGACGCAGAGACTGTTTCTGCCGCCTTGCGGTGTTTTGTGAAGTACTACGGTCTGTTCACAGACATGGGCGCTTTTCATTTCGAGCGCGCCGATGGCGGCCAGTGGTTGCACTACTCGCTGCAAGCGATTGGCAGTTACGGACGTCGCCAGGTGATTAATGCGTCGCTCGCGGTGATCTGCCAGTTTGTTCGCGAGAACATCCTCGCGAACTGGAATCCGCCGCAGGTCCAACTGCAGCAAAGCGCCGTCGAGAACAATGCTTTCACAGCGTTCTTTGGCAGACCCCCGAGTTTCAATAGCCTCAGTGACGCCCTGTTTATTGAAGACCCCGTGCTGAACAGGGCCCTGGGGAAAGGTGAACTTCGGGGCGCACAAAAACAGGCCATGTTCATGCATTCACAGATGGACGGCCCGATTGTGCTCACTGAGGTGAAATCAATCCTCAGGGCACTGTTGCCCTACAAAGAGTGCTCGATTGCCACTGTTGCCGAGTCAATGCGATTTTCCGAACGAACGCTGCAGCGACGCTTGGAAGAGCTCGGCACCAGCTTCCGTGAAGTGGTTGATTCGGTCCGCGCCGACCTGGCGTGGCACCACGTCACGTTATCGAATCTCCCCATTGCTCGGATCGGGACCATGCTGGGGTATGAGACGCATTCCGCGTTTGGCCGCGCCTTCCGGCGATGGCACGGCATGTCTCCGCGAGATGCGCGGAAGGTATAGGGCGAATTAAGGCCCTTTTCCGCAAGTCCATGAAGTTTCGGCAGGCCATCGAACCGTCGTCGTTCAGCGCTTCGACGCGATGGAGGTCCAAATCGCGCCCCTCCGCGCACCAAGACTGCGTCTTCATGCTGCCAGGTGAGACCTGATTCGGCCGAAATTCGGCACTTCAGCGCGATGTTCAGACGGTATCCACGCGCAAGAGGACGGCAACCCTGCTGCCGCGTCGGTGTGGCAGCCGCTGAGCTTACTCCTGTGGTTGCACGTAGATCAGGCGAACAAGCTCGCCTTCCTACACGAAGACCGCGTCTTCATACTGCCAGGTGAGACCTGCGGTGGCGCTCGACACCGGGGTAAACACCGCGCGGCGCTGAAAGCGGCTTTGTGTGCGATGTGGGTGAGGATCTTCTCAATCACCACTGGGTCTTCGATGCACGCAATGATCTTGATGTGACCGCCGCAGCTCTTGCAGGTCTCGATGTCAATGTTGAACACCCGCTTCAAGCGCTGCGCTTAAGGCTCATGGCGGACCGGCGTTCCGCTGGCGTGGTGTCTTGTGCCACATCCGCCGTGCGGCCCTTGTTAACCTTGCCACGCTTGGCCGGCGTCACCTGTGCACGGTGCGCGCTGTCGGGGGCGAAGACTCCGTGGAACCGAGTGAGGTTGACCCGGGGGTTGGGCACCAGGGCAACCAGCCGCGCAATGACAAATCGGCAGGATTGCCGATTTGGACGACCGCAGGTCGCCCCAAGGGTGGCGCACAGGGATGTGCGCCATCAATTCCATCAGCTCGAAGATGACGTGTGTTGTGCCATCACGGTAAGGCGTTTTGAGCTCGTATCGCACATGGCCATTGCGCAATAGCGACAGCCGCTTTTCCGACACCGCGGGTCTCGCAATGTAACGGCACAAACGTTCCAATTTCTTGCGTTCGTGCGCCCTGGCTGCGACCCCCGCGTGCAGCGAGAATCCCGCCACCATACCAACATCATCAACGCACGGTTCGTTGCAGTCCGGCAGGGTTTGCAGCGCGAACACCTTGCGCCCCGCGTGCCGGCCTACCGCGATGCGGTACGTGACCGAGTGGCCCAAGAGTTGACCCAGCGCCCTCCCTTCCACGGCATCGCCCGACAGGTAGCTGTCCCCGGCATCGCGTTCCAACAGCCCCTCGCGCTCCAGGAAACATCCGACGCGCCGAGCAACCCCGTGTGTCAGGTCGCTCAGCTCGCTACGCGTAGGCGCCTTCATCCAACGAAACCGCGGGCTCGATCCATCCGCGCCATCGATGTAGACAGCTGCTGAGCTCTGGCGACCATCGCATCACGTTGGTGACGGGCGGGAATACGACCAGGTTGGGCTTGTACTCGGCACCTCGTGTAATTCGGCACGGGGCACAAACCGCCTGCCGGGAGCCGGATACACGTTTATGAAAATACAAATCGGCAGATGGAAACTCGTACGACGCGATGGGCTATTTCATATTCGCAGGAACCTGCCGCATGCGGGACAACCGTGCATCACAAGCCGATAAAAGAAAAATCAACGTCGCTGAATGCATCAGTGCAGCCCCGCAGCCATCGCTTCTGGGCTCCGGTAAGTTCCTCGGCACCACGCCCTGAAACTCCCTGATTGAAACGCGCTCCTTGGCGATTATTCTCCTTAGCTGTTACCGCACCCGTAATGTCGTAATTCGCTGGATCAAATTTTCCGAATTTCAGGATTTCTCGCACCCAGTGCTCCTTATTCGGCATAAGGTCTTCGTACCTGACGAGCAAGTGATCGAGTCTGCCGTCACGTTTCGCATACGCCCACGACGCGAAAAATTCGACGTACCAAAACCCATATTTGCGCACGACGGTATCGAGCTTCTCCGCAGCGGTCATTGCCGAAAATGGTTGCCCAAAGAACACCCCCTCGCGCAACGCTTCCGACGCGATCATGTCGCGCATACTGACCAGGGCATCAAAAATATTGCGCACGAGGACCACAGGCCGGATCCCGAATGCCCGACACAGCTGCATATTCGGTTCGGTCGCCCGGAAGTGTTGCTGTACAACCGCCGACGTGCCGAATGTACCAAGCAGTTTTTCCATGTACAGCTCTTGTTCGTTCTGGTGCGCCTCGAAAAACATATAGGCCTGAGGGAACCCCGTCACGGTGCTCAAGAGCTGCGCAAGAAAAGTCGAACCGCTTTTTGGAAAGCACGCGATGACTATTTTGGGGGCGGGTTGTCCCAATGACGACGGGTTCGTGACGAAATCACCGAGACCCGCTGGAAGTTTCAAACGTCGCAAAGCACGTGTCAGCGAGAACTGTGCCGTGCCGGCGAACGAACTCTTCAGGGAAATTTCGCGGCGCAATGCTGCGACCGATTCACGAACGCGACCAGTTCGCCCGTAGACGCCGGCGAGCGCGAAAAACGTACCGGCCGGTGGCCGTTCCCCGGCCTGCGCGAGTACCCTGTTAAAATTTTCCTCGGCGCCCGACAGGTCTCCGGCAGCAAGGCATCGATATCCCGCTTGGATGAGTTCGTTTAGATCCAATTGCCCTACCACAAAACAGTAGCAACGATACGAATGCAGTATAAGCTCGTGTAGACACGACATGTAGGCTCTGGTGTTCGTGTTCGGTTAGGAGAGCAGAACATTGTTGGACAGAGCTAGGCACAGCTCTCGGTAAAGATCGCGTAGCACAAGCCTGTTCGGGTGCGGTCCCGCACGCCTTATCAAACGTGACGCCAGAGTCGGGACATCAGTGTTGCCCAGCTCGTCGGAGCACAAGCTGGTACCGCGTAACTGCTGCCAGATCGCGCCGGCGCCACAGACGGACCTTGTCATCCCCAGCGCACTCAGATAGCCCGAGGTATAGGGCGAATTAAGGCCCTTTTCCGCAAGTCCATGAAGTTTCGGCAGGCCATCGAACCGTCGTCGTTCAGCGCTTCGACGCGATGGAGGTCCAAATCGCGCCCCTCCGCGCACCAAGACTGCGTCTTCATGCTGCCAGGTGAGACCTGATTCGGCCGAAATTCGGCACTTCAGCGCGATGTTCAGACGGTATCCACGCGCAAGAGGACGGCAACCCTGCTGCCGCGTCGGTGTGGCAGCCGCTGAGCTTACTCCTGTGGTTGCACGTAGATCAGGCGAACAAGCTCGCCTTCCTACACGAAGACCGCGTCTTCATACTGCCAGGTGAGACCTGCGGTGGCGCTCGACACCGGGGTAAACACCGCGCGGCGCTGAAAGCGGCTTTGTGTGCGATGTGGGTGAGGATCTTCTCAATCACCACTGGGTCTTCGATGCACGCAATGATCTTGATGTGACCGCCGCAGCTCTTGCAGGTCTCGATGTCAATGTTGAACACCCGCTTCAAGCGCTGCGCTTAAGGCTCATGGCGGACCGGCGTTCCGCTGGCGTGGTGTCTTGTGCCACATCCGCCGTGCGGCCCTTGTTAACCTTGCCACGCTTGGCCGGCGTCACCTGTGCACGGTGCGCGCTGTCGGGGGCGAAGACTCCGTGGAACCGAGTGAGGTTGACCCGGGGGTTGGGCACCAGGGCAACCAGCCGCGCAATGACAAATCGGCAGGATTGCCGATTTGGACGACCGCAGGTCGCCCCAAGGGTGGCGCACAGGGATGTGCGCCATCAATTCCATCAGCTCGAAGATGACGTGTGTTGTGCCATCACGGTAAGGCGTTTTGAGCTCGTATCGCACATGGCCATTGCGCAATAGCGACAGCCGCTTTTCCGACACCGCGGGTCTCGCAATGTAACGGCACAAACGTTCCAATTTCTTGCGTTCGTGCGCCCTGGCTGCGACCCCCGCGTGCAGCGAGAATCCCGCCACCATACCAACATCATCAACGCACGGTTCGTTGCAGTCCGGCAGGGTTTGCAGCGCGAACACCTTGCGCCCCGCGTGCCGGCCTACCGCGATGCGGTACGTGACCGAGTGGCCCAAGAGTTGACCCAGCGCCCTCCCTTCCACGGCATCGCCCGACAGGTAGCTGTCCCCGGCATCGCGTTCCAACAGCCCCTCGCGCTCCAGGAAACATCCGACGCGCCGAGCAACCCCGTGTGTCAGGTCGCTCAGCTCGCTACGCGTAGGCGCCTTCATCCAACGAAACCGCGGGCTCGATCCATCCGCGCCATCGATGTAGACACCATCGAGGGAAAGCATGTGAAAGTGGATGTTCAAATTGAGCGCACTGCCGAAGCGTTGGACCAACGTCACGGCACCGGTGCGGGCCGTCGTGCAGAAAAAGCCTGCTTTCTTGATCAAGTGTGTGGCAATGCAGCGATATCCGATGCCCAGCACCCGGCCCATGATCGCTGGATGGCTGGCCAACAAAAATCGCAACGCGTACGGGAAGCTCAGCACCCATTGGCGCACCGGCTGTTGCGGAAAGACCTCGTCGACCAGCAGCGCCGCACTCTCGGCCATGCGCCGGTCACCGCAGCTGGGGCAAAAGCCCCGCCGCTTGCAGCTAAATGCGACCAAGTGCTCACCATGACAGCCGTCGCATTGAACTCGTAAGAACCCATGTTCCAGACGGCCACATTTTAGGTAGGCATCGAACTCGCGCTCGCCGTAGCCCGGCAATGCCGTTCCCCGAGCTGCGAGGTGCGCCTTGAGGGCAGGATAGTAGTCCTCGACAAGCTGATACAGGAGGGTGCGTTCCGGGCGATGGCGTCCATAGACTGGCGCGCCAACGCCCGCACTGGCTTCCCTCCCAGCAGGCAACGGCAACCTATTCGCATCCTTGCGAAGTCGTCTTGCCGTTTTGGCTAACAGGCCCTTTCGCCATCGTCGCGGCCGCGCACGGAGTTTCGGGCCCAGCTTGCGGTATCACGGGCAGCGCGCGCCGGAAAACACTGCGTGTCGATTTGCCCGGACTATGGCCGGATAAGCGATGAGGATGTCGCGAACGAGATTGAAAGGCAGAACGGGCTTTTCCCTGGCGATCCGGGACCAGTACCCTATTTGCTTGGGCACCGAGCGATTCTCGTATGAGCTCCATCACTGGCAGCCCGCAGATGATGCGCTGTGCTTAAAGAGCCTCATTTGCACGGGACGGTGACCCGTTCCCGAATTTGGCAGCGCCGGCACGCCCAACCGTTTCAGCCAGCACCGATCTCGAGACGCCTCAGCTCAACGATAGGAATGACGCGCGAAATACCCGCCTGGTACTCCGCGAAGATCGGGTAGGCCTGGCTGAACTTCCGGAAAAAATAGTCCCGCTCTTTGTCTGCAAGAATGATTGCCCGGGCGTCGAACGTCTCGCCGTCCTTCTCAACCACCACCTCCGGGGTTTTCCTGAGGTTGTAGAACCAGGGTGGATTCCGTTCAGCACCGCCCATCGAACCGATGATGACCAGGCGGGAATCCACCGTCAGGCAGAACAGCGGCACCGCTCGCCGCTCTCCGGTTCTGGCGCCCACTGTCGTCAGGATGAGGCACGGGATGCTCCCGAGTTCGCCGGGGAGGGTTCCGCCATGACTGCGGAGAGCCGTCATGACCCGTGCGTTGATTTGCTCCGTCTCAGAGCCCTGGGCATGCCAGGCTGCGGTGCCTGGTCCGTTATCCGCTTTGA
>JAYODW010000049.1:0-31709 GCA_038116745.1 Gammaproteobacteria bacterium | reverse complement strand
TTAACGATGGTGTTCAGGTAGCTGACGTTCGAAAAAAAGTTGGTGACGCTGTTTCTAACTGGCTCGGGTGTCGCGGACACATATTTTTCCGCGATCGGGGTCATGATGTTTTTGTCCAGGGAGTCGTTGAAAGCGTAAACCTTGCGGTTGGCAGCCTCGTGAGGATCGCCGGGATCTGTTGTGGCTGTTGAGGTGCAGCCAGCTAACCCACTGACACAGAGCAAGAGTGTCAAGGCAGACGAGTAGAAGTGCTTCGAGTTCATAAAATGGACCCTTGTGTCCTTTCAGGTTGTCGCTGGGCGAGCCACGCGAATGATGCCACATACCGAGGACGCAATCCCAGAAAGATTTCGATATTTCGGGGTCACCGTCCCCCGAAAGCCTGAGTTTTTGCACGGAGCGTTGCGACCAGTGAATCGAAGCCTTCGTTAGAAATAACTTCCGTATATTCGGCCCGTTTCAAGGACAGATCCGAGACACCCTGAGCGATCACGCTGACTATGCGCCAGTGCCCGTCCTTTTCTTTGAGCAGGTATTTAAACGGAACTTTGCTGCCGTCAGCCTTTACCAAGTCCGTATGGACAATCACCGCCCCACGCTTGGTCTCGCTGCTCAGAGTTTCGAAACGCTCGCCATTCCGGGCCGCAAAGTTATCCGCGTAGGTCGCGATGCTCAGCTCGGTGAACACCTGCAAGAACGTTCTTTGCTCGGTCTCGGTCGCATCCGCCCACCAACTTGCCGTGACAATTCTGGCAATCGACGGAAAATCGAAGCTTTCGCTGATGACCGGCGCGATCAGATCGTAGCGACCCCGAAAGCCCAGCTGCTCACCGCTATCCATAGCATTAATAAGTACCGAGTGCAGGTTTTCAACCACTGAGACCGCGGAGGATTGTTCGGGCTCAGTGCTGTAGGCGCTGCAGTGGATCAAAGCGGAAAGCAGGCTGAAACAGAGGAGAGTGCTCTTGGGCATGGGGATCTCGGATGCGAAGGGGGACGAAATTGCAGTCAGATGATAGTGATCTGCGCGCAGCCATTCAAAAAGATTCGAACGAAAAGCCGCACACTTATTTCCCGAAGAAGGCTATCGCTTGGAATTAATTTCCGCATCTGCATGCAGGCAGAGTAAGCGGACACAAGAGCTTCCGGAGGTTCCGTATGATTCGCAGTGTGACGTCGAATGCACGGGAGGTTAACCATGCAAAAACTTCAGGATCGGGTAGCGTTGGTCACCGGCGCAGGTCGTGGCGTCGGCGCCGAGCTGGCAAAGAAACTCGCAGCTGAGGGTGCTGCTGTCGTGGTGGCCGACCTCGACGCGACACCAGCAGACTCCACGGTAGAGGAGATCCGAGCGCAGGGTGGTTCTGCGGAGGCTCTGACCGGTGATGTGACTGACCCTGATTTCGGCGAGCGTGCTATCGAACTTATGCTCGGGGCATTCAATGGTGTGGATATCATTGTCAACAACGCGGGCTACGTCTGGAATAGCAGCATTCACAAGACGTCGGACGAGCAATGGCAGGCCATGATTGACTGTCATGCAACAGCGCCTTTCAGAATCCTGCGAGCTGCAGCGCCCTTTATCAGGCGTGCGGCTGCCGAAGAAGCACGCGCGGGCAAGGCGCATTACCGCAAAGTAGTCAATGTGTCTTCCGTTGCAGGGATCTGCGGCGGTGCGACACAGATCGCTTATTCCGCAGGGAAAGCGGCACAGATTGGTATTACTAAAACCCTCGCAAAGGAATGGGGGCGCTACCGCGTGAATGTGAACTGTGTGGGCTTCGGGTTCATTGATACGCGGCTCACACAGGTGTGGGAAGGCGAGGAAATATCGACAATTGACGTCGGCGGTCGGGACTACAGAGTCGGTTTCAGCGCGGCGGAGCGAGATGAGCTGAATCGATTGATTCCGCTCGGGCGCTCGGGGACTCCGGAAGAGGCTGCGGGAGCAGTCTATCTGTTCTGCACGCCCGAGTCCGATTACATCACGGGTGAAGTCCTAGTCGCCGGGGGAGGTTTGTTGTCGTATTGAGGATAGTTGCTTCTTCCCGGGAAAAATCGGTGAGCAGAGTTGATGTCTCAGGATAATCGTTACGGTCCCTGGTCAGGCGTTACCCGGTCGTAGCTGCGGTTTTTCCATCGACTGCGTTCGCCGGACCAGTAGCGTAAGGCGGATGTCCAGGTCATCGCGAGGAACAGGCAGGCGGCAAAAGGTAAGCTCAGAGCCCAGAGCACGGACAGACGGTAGAACCGCACCGTCGGCAGGTAAGACGTAAACATAAGCAGCAATGCGCAAGCCCCGCATAGAGCCGTTTTCTGCTCGCCGCTGAACAGCGCTGCCGCAGGGATTGCAAAGCTTATCAACAGCAGCGCAGTACACAGCGTAAGCAGCAGCTTTGAGTAGTGAAGCTGGGTGAAAGCTGTTCGTGCAACCATGTTCCAGATGTTGGACAGGGTGCCGTAAGGCCGGACGGCCCGCACATCATGACTCAATCCCAGCCAGGTTCGTCCTCCCGCAGCTTTTATCCGCTTTGCCAGGGAGCAGTCGTCGATGATGGCATCGTGAAGCGCTGCGAACCCCCCGATATTTCTGATGCTCCGTGTTTCCAGCAGGATGCAGCCGCCCGCAGCGGCCGCAACATCTGAGCGTGGATTGTTGGCCAGTGCGAACGGATAGATGAGTTTGAAAAAGTAGATGAAAGGCGGCAGCAGCAGTTTTTCCCAGCAGCTCTGCATGAAAAGCGTCGCCATTACGGACACCAGGGTCAGATTTTCCTGGCTCATCTTCTGGTGCAGCGCAGTCAGTGTGCCGGGCGCCAGTTCGATATCTGCATCCAGCAGCAGGACATGCTCTGTCGTGACCCGTGACAATCCCTGATGCAGTGCCCACAGCTTTCCGCTCCAGCCGGGTGGCGGCGTACTACCTGAGAGAATTTCCAGCCCTGGTATTCCGAGGCTGGCGGCTGCATCACTGGTGCCGTCCGTACTCTGGTCGTCGACCAGCACGATGCCACCCAGGGGGCCCTGCGCAGACAGGGCCAGGAGCGTGTGTTGAATGCACTCTGCTTCATCTCTGGCCGGAATAAGGACCGTCACGTCATTGAACGAGCAGGCGCTCGGCGTCTCAAGTGCGGTCAGATATTCTCGAACGCGCCACGGTTGCCAGGGCAGCACTAGCAGCGCAAACCACATGAGTGCTGCACAGGCGGCAAGTAGTGCGAGCATGTTTGCCTACCAGCAGAGCACGGAGATCGGATTCCCGCGCGCCGTCGGACGCTCCGTGCAGCCAGCCGCGGGAAGAGGGCAGCCTAAGTCTAGCAGCGCGGGTTCAGGCGACGCGCTGCGTGTCCGTTTTCGAGGAGCACGAAGAGCTCGCAACAAGGCGCGGTTTGCCGGAGGCAAGATCGTCGTCTGAATACTTGAAAGGCACCTCGGGCGCCATCTGACCTTCGGTGCGCGGTCCGCGCAGAAATACTTTGAGCGCTTTGAGGGGGCGTTGCACGGTATCGTTTACTGCGGTCGCCTCGTATCCGGAATGAACCATGCAGTCGGCACATTTCGGATTCGCCCCGGTCCCGTACTGTTCCCAGGGGGTTTCCTCAATCAGTTCCTTGAAACTCGCGGCGTAGCCCTCTCCGACCAGGAGATAGCATGGCTTTTGCCAGCCGAATACGTTTCTTGTCGGGTTGCCCCAGGGTGTGCAGTGGTAGGTCTGGTTGCCGGCGAGGAAGTCCAGGTACAGACTGGATTGATTGAATCGCCACTTACGTCCGCGCCCCAGGCGGAAGAGATCTCGAAAAAGATGTTTGCTGCCTGTCCGCTTCAAGAAGACATCCTGTCGCGGTGCGCGTTCATATGAGTATCCGGGCGAGATCGTCACGCCTTCGACGCCCAGCGCCATCATGTCATCCATAAACGCCGCGACCTCATCGGCGGATTCACCCTGGAACAGCGTGCAGTTAACAGTGACTCGAAAACCGCGCTTGAGTGCTTTGGCAATTACCTCGACGCATTTGTCATAGACGCCGTCACGGCACACAGAAGCGTCGTGTCGATTGCGGTTTCCATCGAGGTGTACGGAGAACGTCAGATAAGGTGATGGTGAGTAATCCTCCATGCGGCGATCAAGAAGCAGCGCGTTGGTGCACAGATAAACGAACTTCTTACGCTCGATAAATCCACCGACGATTTGCGGCATCTCCTTATGGATGAGGGGCTCTCCCCCGGCGATCGATACGATCGGAGCCCCGCACTCGTCTATGGCGTTCATGCAGTCGTCATAGCTCAGACGACGGTCGAGAATGTCTTCCGGGTAGTCAATCTTTCCGCAGCCCGCGCAGGCGAGATTGCAGCGGAACAGCGGCTCCAGCATCAAAACTAGGGGATACCGCTTCACACGTTTCAGTTTCTGCTGAACGATATATCGGCCAACACGGTATTGCTGGATTAGTGGTACGCCCATTCGTTTTCTCTGCTGTTGATTTGGCGAAACGTTCGGTCAGCCCCGCGCTGGGTTGTTTGCTGACGACCCGCGCAGGCATGCCGCTTGACGCGGCTGTGGCGTTGGCGATTCCAAGAAACGCCGGCCGCCCACCGGCTGCGTGCCTCGTATGGCCGTCTGATCTGAATACCTAGAATATTCAAGGAATTGGCGCAGCCTTCGAACCGCGCGCAAGATACTTGAAGCGACCTTAAAAGTACAGCTGACAGCGCCTTAAGAAGCCGGGCTGAGCGCTCAGCGTAGCATCTGTATCACGGCTCTCATCCCACGGCGGCTAAGGCCTGCTTTTGCTTGCAAGGGTCTGGGTCACTCTCCATAATCCACGGTCCGCTGACCTGCGGCACCCCACAGAGATAGTTGAACAGATGACTGAGCAAGCCCAGTTTCCGCTGCTGGACAACGTTGATCACCCGGCGGATGTCAGGGCCCTGCCCGAGGCGCGTCTCGAACAGCTGGCCAGCGAAGTTCGCGCTTATTTATTGGAATCTGTCAGCAAAAGCGGTGGGCATTTCGCGGCCGGTTTGGGCTCGGTCGAACTGACCATTGCGCTTCACTATCTGTACAACACGCCGGAGGATCGGATCGTATGGGATGTCGGCCATCAGGCTTACCCCCATAAGATTCTGACGGGGCGCAAGGAGCGTCTGCAGACGATAAGGAAGTGGGGTGGTTTGGCGCCCTTTCCGAAAAGAGAGGAGAGCGAATACGACACGTTCGGTGTTGGACATTCAAGCACGTCTATCTCGGCCGCCCTCGGAATGGCGCTTGCGGCTCGCACACTCGGCACTGACAGAAAAGCAGTTGCAGTTATCGGCGACGGTGCGATGACTGCGGGCCTCGCCTTCGAGGCTCTTAATCATGCGGGCGATACCGGCGCCGATTTGCTGGTGGTTCTGAACGACAACAACATGTCGATCTCACCGAACGTTGGTGCTCTATCCAATCGCTTTGCGCAGATGCTGTCGGGGAAGCTCTACACGTCCGTGCGCGAGGGCAGCAAGAAAGTTCTTGCGCAGATGCCGTCAGTCTGGGAACTCGCGCGCCGCGCCGAGGAGCATGTCAAAGGGCTTATCGTTCCTGGCACGCTGTTCGAGGAGTTTGGTTTTAATTACATCGGCCCGGTCGACGGCCATGATCTTCCTGCGCTGCTGGGAACGCTGCGCAACGTCAAAGCGCTATCGGGCCCGCAACTGCTGCACGTCATTACCAAAAAGGGGAAAGGTTACCGCCCGGCGGAAGACGACCCGGTGAAATACCACGGTGTGTCGCCGTTTGATCCGGACGTAGGTATTGTTCCTAGCGGTAAAAAATCTGCCCCCAATTACAGCGATATTTTCGGTGAGTGGGTGTGCGATATGGCGGCACGCGATCGCCGCCTGGTTGCGATCACGCCGGCAATGCGGGAAGGGTCGGGTCTCGTTCGATTTGAAAAAGAGTATCCGGACCGATATTTCGACGTGGCTATTGCCGAACAGCACGCGGTGAACGTTGCTGCGGGCATGGCGTGCGACGGATTGAAGCCGGTAGTCGCCATCTACTCGACGTTTCTGCAGCGCGGATACGACCAGGTGATTCATGATGTGGCGAATCAGAATCTGCCGGTTCTGTTTGCGCTCGACCGCGCGGGCCTCGTTGGTGCCGACGGGCCGACCCACAACGGCAGCTATGATCTTTCGTTCATGCGTTGTCTGCCCAATATGGTCGTGATGACTCCGGCCGACGAGAACGAGTGTCGGCAGATGCTCTACACCGGGTTCTGCCTCGATGGTCCGGCGGCGGTTCGCTATCCCCGTGGAACCGGTCCGGGCGTCGCGCTCTGCGACGAGATGCGTGCGCTGCCGATTGGCAAAGCGGAGCTGCGGCGCGAAGGCAACCGGGTCGCGATCCTGGCGTTTGGCGTAATGTTGGATATCGCCCTCCAAACTGCCGAGGACATTGATGCGACCGTGGTCAACATGCGGTTTGTGAAGCCGCTCGACGAAACCCTAATCTGCGAACTTTCGCGGACCCACGATTTACTGGTGACCATTGAAGAAAACGTTGTCGCAGGAGGCGCAGGGAGTGCCGTCAACGAATATCTCGCGGCGACGGGTATGACGACCCCCGTGATGAACTACGGGTTGCCCGACCGTCTGATCCAGCACGGTTCCCGTGAGGACATGCTGCGTGATGCCGGTCTTACCGCTGAGGATTTTCTCGTCTGCCTGCGAGAGCGCATCGCAGCATTAGAGCCGGAGTGTCAAGACGCGAAGCGCGCCTGACGCAGGCTGATCTATCCTGGCTCAGTGCCGGATAGCTCGGGTTAAAGAGTGCAGCAGACGGTCGATATCAGCTTCCTGGATATCGCCCATAGCAGAGATGCGGAACACCCGCTCGGACAGGGCGCCCTGCCCGGCATAAATCACAAAGCCTGCCTCTTTCAAGGTGTCGTGAAGCGCAGCGTAGGTCTGCCCGTCCGGCAGCTCGAATGCGTGCAGCACACAGGAGGTATCGTCCTCGCTAAGCAGCGGCTCGACGCCGAGCTCGAGAAGGTGCGAGCGGATGCGCTGCATACGCGTCCGAAACAGCGCGCGGCGCTCCTGCCATCCGCCGGCCTCGAAGAATTCGTCCAGCGCCTCGTCGAGTGCATAAAAAGTCTGCACTGACTGGGTAAACGGTGTTCCGCCGGCATCCTGTTTGGCGAGGTAGTCGCTGAGGCTGAAATAGACCGAGCGCGGAGGAGCAATGACCGGCAGCCGAGCCTGATTAATGATGACAAATGCCGTACCGGGAACGCCGTGCAGGCATTTGTTGGCGGTAGCCGCACAGGCCGCTATCGGCCACGTTTCAAAGTTGATCGCCTCCGCGCCAAAACTGCTTACCCCATCAAGCAACAGCGAACAGTCAAATCTCTCGCATAGAGCCGCGACTGCCGCCATGTCATTCAGCCGTCCTGTCGTCGTCTCATGATGCACGACCGCAACGTGGCTGAATGAGCGGCGCTGTAAGCTTGCTGATAGCGCTTCAAGGTCAATCGGCGCTCCCCAGCCGGACTGCAGCTTTTCAGGCGCCATGCCATAGGCTTCTGCAATACGACTCATGCGCTCTCCGTAGACCCCGTTTTCGACGACCAGCAGTTGCCCATCACGTGGCACGCAGCTCGTGATCATCGCTTCGACGGCGGCTGTGCCCGAGCCGGTCAGCAGCGCGCTGGCCCAGAGACTATTGTCCAATCCATAGACCGCCAGCAGCTTGCGGCGCAGCGCGGCCTGCAGTTCGGCAAACTCCGGTTCACGGTGGCAGAGGTCAGGCCCTGCGAGTGCGGCACGTACCCGGGGACTCAGCGTGACCGGGCCAGGATTCAGCAGGATAGTGCGTGTCATTTGGTTCCTATGTAGTGCATGAACCGCGTTGCGACGGCCGGTGGAGTGATGGACGGGCGCGGGAGGTTTTCGATCGTGCCTGTCCGGGTCTTGAAGTGGGCGAAAGTCGGCCCCTGCCCTGACGAAAAAACCTGACTTAGCTCCGCGACGTTGTCAGTTCGCACGATACGACGGTAACCGCAGGCGGCCGCCAGTGCTGCGAAGTCGACCGAGGCAGATACGGTTGCCTGCGCACCGGTCGAGTCATGAGCTTCGTTGTCCAGCAGCAGGTGGATAAAGTTGGCCGGCTGACAGGCACCGATAGTGGTGAAATTTCCAAGACGCATCAGCGCCGCGCCGTCGCCGTCAAGGACGACGACTTTCAGGTCCGGGCGCGCCAGCGCCAGACCCAGTCCGAGTGAGGACGCGCACCCCATTGAGCCGACCATGTAGAGATGATTCGGCCTGTCCTCGAGTGCGTAAAGCTCGCGACCCGTGTACCCCGTGCTCGCGATAACAACCGTACTGCGGTCGGCCGTCAGCGCGTGAGCCGCGTGCAGTACGTCATGACGCGAAGGGCGCTCCGAGCGAGGCAAGACGAAACCGGAGCCCGCTACCTCAGTAGTCAACGGGGGCGTAGCGGGTGGTCTTTCCTGCAGCGCATGTGCGGCGCAGGTGCCTTTCTGCATCAGCAGCGCCAGTGGGCGGCGCGATTGCTGAAAAGTGTCGTCGATCTCGTCAAGGCAGCTTCCGATCGCTGTGGTTTCCTGGGGGAAGTCGCGCACCGGCAGCCGCATGGTTCCGAAGAGCTCCCGCGTGATCTGTCCCATCAACTCATGCTGCGGCTCGTCTGCAAGACCAGGGGCGCCGCGATGGGTGCAGACAACCAGAACGGGGATTTCAAACGTCCAGGTGAGCGAGGTCAGCGGGCTGACCGCATTCCCCAGACCTGAGTTCTGCATCATCGCCACCGCGCGGCGTCCACCGATAACAGCGCCCGCTGCGAGAGCGACTGCATCCCCTTCGTTTGCGGCAGATATATAGCGGAGTTTTTCCGAATTGATCACGTAGTTGATGAACGGGGTCAGAAAGGAGCACGGCACGCCTGCGTAAAAATCGAAACCTCGCGCGAAGGCCGCTTCGACAAAATCCTCTGCTTCAATCATCCGTTTCAGCTCGACTCTTGCTTTTCTTGGGCTTTGGTGAGCGGCCAGGCGCCGATGGACAGCAGGCTGTCAGCGCACACCGCGAGTGAATTCGCCGGCTCGCTCAAGATCGCTCAGTGAATTCACATCAAGCCAATGGCCGTGAATGTAGACCACGGCCACGGAATGGCCCTGCGCAACCAGGTGGTTCAACAGGTCGCGCATGCACAAGCTGTCGAAGTCTGCAGCGCCGGAAAGCGCTGCTAGGGCTGCTTTCAGCACCGCCACTCCGCGGCCGCGGGCGTGCAGCGCGCCAATCCAGCGGCCGTCTGCAGTCCTGCCGTTCTGTGCGGCCTCTCCGGCGATATGTTCGAGCTGCACTGTCTGATCCCAGAGCGCGCGGTCATCCGGCGCAGAGCAGTAAGCAAAATCGGGTGAGCCGGAGGGCTCGACGGCTGAGGGCATCGAGTCCACGACGATGGCCAGGTCCGCAGTGTTTTCCAGCAGGTCCCTCAGAACATAGCCGCGGAATACCAGATCGCCGTACAGAATGACGGTGGATTCCTCAAAGCGATGCGTCGCGCAGGCCAGGGAGGTCAGCTCCCCTGAGTCGGCAAAACGCTCGTTGACCAGAACTTCCACTCGCGGGGCCTGAATGGATTCCGCCTTGTAGCCGGCGACCACGGTGATGCTCTCGATCTGCGCCTGCCGGCAGCAGTCAACCAGACGGTGCAGCAGCGGTCGACCGTTGAGGGGCAGCATGACTTTGGGTCTGTCGTCCGTCAGGCTGGAAAGCTGGTCTCCACGACTGGCGGCCAGGACGATCGCAGCGGATGCGGCGCGCGCTGCCGAGAAATAGCGGCGCTCCGCTTCAGCGAGCTCGTCAGCGCCCTGGAGACGAAAGATCTCTTTAACGCTGGCCACACGATCTTCCACCGCGAGCAGGCTTTGCTCCTGAAAGATCTCAGCAGCCGTTGCCTGCATGGCCGACACTGCGCTGCGGATCAGATGGTTGGCCCAGATGACAAGGCTGATCCCGGCCTGGCGGAAAGCTTCGGTCGGCGTGCTGTAGTACTTGGTCGGCACGATAACCAGCGGCGCGCGATCGGCCCACTCGTGCGCGAACTCCAGAATCTGATCGGGGCGGGACCAGGCGCTGTGGATCAGTACGGCATCGGCCCCCGCTGTGCGATAGGCCTCTGCGCGTTTCAGCGCTTCGGCAGTATCCCATCCGGCGATATACGCTTCGACCCGGGCGACGATGCAGAAATCGTCGTCCCGCTGGGAGTCTTTGCCCGCAGCGATCTTGCCGCAGAATTCGTCGATATCAGCCAGTTCCTGTTTGTCGCCGTCGATAAAGCTGTTTGTTTTCGGGAACAGCTTGTCTTCAATGCAGACCCCGGCGACACCGCGCTGTTCCAGCTTGCCGACAAGTCGGCGCATGTTGTTGAAGTTGCCGTAGCCCGTATCGCCGTCGAGCAGAATGGGGATGCTGGTGACGTCGGCCATGAACTCGACCATGTCAACGACCTGTGTCCAGCTGGCTTCGTTGTTGTCCCGGACACCGAATTGTGCAGACAGCGCCAGACCGCTGGCCCAGATCCCGCTGAAGCCCGCCTCCTCGGCGATGCGTGCGCTGATCCCGTTGTGTGCCTCGAGAATGAACTCAAGCGAGCGGGATTGCAGAAGCTCGCGCAGCAGGCGTGTTTTGCGAGGTTCTGTACGTGACGGAGAGGACATGGACTGTACGCTTACTGAATTCGGGGCAGGATATCGCGCGCTGCGCGCGTGAGGTCGTCAGGGAAATCTATCTCTATCCACGGTAGCCCCGTGATGTCCTCTACGGCCATCGCGCCGCCCCGCGAAAGAATGAAATCGCGGATGACTTCCTCGTGCGGCTTTTCGCGGCGCTCATCAGCGCTGTAAGCGCCGGTGCGCATGCTGATGTCGAGTGCGGAGTCCGGGCTGAACTTGAAGAATCCAACGGACTCGCCAATAACGTCGTATCGGAGATCAGGCGCGAGTTGCTTGCGGAACTCGACGACTTTTCCGTTGGCCTGACAGATCTTGACCGGCTCGTCGCCGGGCATGAAATCGCGGTCGAGGAGCATGCAGTTCGCGGCATCGGCGTTTACCAGCCGATCGATGATGGCCGGGTCATAAAGCACGTCGGCGTCCATCAGAATCACAGAGTCTCCTGCCAGCAGACCTGCCCGTGCGCACCAGAGGCTGACCACAGATCCCAGGGTGTACAGAGGATTGTGAAAGACCGTCGTAGACATGCCCTGCTGAACATCAAGGGCGGCGGCAGCCGCGATGACGCTGTCGCTCAGGTGTCCGACGCACAGGGTGACTTCGCGAATTCCTGCCGCTTTCAGCGCCAGGTAATGCCGCGCCAACAGGCTGCGACCGCCGAACTCGAGCAGACATTTGGCGCCGCTGTGGCTGGAACCGAGTCGTCGCCCAACGCCAGCGGCAAGAATGATGGCTCTCATCGGCAGAACGCTCAGTGCTGTCCGCTACGACTGAAGACCTGGCGGAAGCCGAAGTACGCGATGGCGTCTTTCATGTTGGAGATGAATCGGCGCCAGGGGTGCATGCTGTGGCTGGTGACGTATTCGAGGGTCAGCGCGATCCGCTTCTCTCCGGGGGCAGAAGGCGTCACGCGGTGATAGAGGCGGTCGCCGTTGAATGCGACCACAGTGCCGGGTTCGAGCGCCACGCTTGCGGTGATGGTCTCGCGTGCGGGGTCATCGCGAAAAAGCTCGTATTCGAGCCGGCAGCTCGACTCATCCACCAGCCCGATGAGAACGGTATAGCGCTGGCCTTTGTAGTAAGAGGTGTCGTAGTGGAACCCGATGTGGTCGCCTGCCTCGGTGTAGTAGTACAGCGCGCACCCGTGCGGATCGTCGTCAGGGCAGAGAATCAAAGGGTGTCCACACAGGGACGAGAGAAAAGCGATTAGAGCGGGGTCGCGGTACAGATTGCCGAACGCGGGCGCGACCGAATTGAGCTGAAAGCGTGAAATGCTGCCGCCCTTCTTGTGGCCCGGAATGTAGTTGCGATGGACATGCGGGGCTAGCGCGGGCAGCGCCTCGAGCAGGGGAGCAATCGCTTCCGCGGTTAACAGGCCCTGAAGAACGATCATTTCGTTGCTGTCTGTGAACTGCTGCGACAGCGCAACCGGGTCCTGTGCGCTCAGAGCGCGGCCCAGTGGATCCAGTGCTGGCACAGCGGGGACGTTAGCGTTCATGTCGTTTACAGAACCGTGGCGGGGACGCAAAGCGGCGGCAAGCGTACTGTGCGTCACCCGACCCCGCAACTTGAATTGATGGCTAACTGGCGGCTGTGCCATAGTTCGCGGCGCCCGCGCTGCGCGACGATTCTGTTTTCGACACGGGCCGCCCTCCCATGCACCGAACCGCAAAAATTTTGTTTCTCCTGCTCGGAGTCGGGCTGCTCACCGTTGTGCTGCAGAAGGCCGATCTTGGGCAGATAGTCGAGCAGGTCTCGGCGCTCTCGATGACCGGGTTAATGCTGGTGTTTGTGGTTTATGCCGCGTATTTCGGCGCCGATGCCCTCAGCTGGCAGATCACGCTACCGGCGATGCCCCTCACCTTGCGCTGGGCGGGACGGGCTTATGTCGTTCGAATGATCGGTGAGGCCTATAACAACATCACGCCGACCGCCTCGCTCGGCGGTGAGCCGATCAAGGCCTGGCTGCTCAAAGCCAACTGGGGAATTCCACTGCGCGAGAGCGCCGCTTCGCTGGTGATAGCGAAGACGACGAGCATGTGCTCACTGGTGGTGTTTGTCGCCATCGGAACCGGCTTTCTGGTGTTCGACCCTGCTGTAGGCCCGGCACACAAACGCGTGGCGCTGGCGGGTCTTGCCACCATCATTGTTTTCACCATCGTGTTCTTTCTGATGCAGCGGCTGCGCTTGTCTTCCAGAGTTGCCCTCGGGCTCGGACGGTCGAGGCTGGGTCAGCGTCTGGCCGGACTGATCAGCGGGCTCGAGGAGGTCGACGCGCTCTTCGCGCACTTCTACGCGAGTCATCGGGGGCGGTTTGCCTGGTCCCTGGTCTGCGCCATGTTCAACTGGATCCTGGGCGTGGTCGAGGTGTATCTGATCATGCACCTGATCGGTTATCCCGCGACCTTTGCCGAAGCCTGGATGATCGAGTGCCTGGTGCAACTGGTACGAACCGCCACGTTCTTTATTCCAGCGGGGATCGGTTCCCAGGAGGGCGCTTTTCTGCTGGCGGCGGGCGCTTTGACCGGCAACCCGTCAATCGGTCTGGCAACAGCGCTGGTGCGACGCTTCCGTGACTTCGTGTGGATTGCGCTCAGTCTCGCAGTCGCCAGTCTCTATCCCGCTCAAGCATCCGGCGCGGACGCGACAATCTGAGCCAACGCGGTCAGCGCCGGATGGTGTGAGTATCAGGCGGGATCGAGCCGACCCTGCGCCTTGAACCACGCCAGCGCATCGGTGATGGCGTCTGCCGCCGGCCGACTGGCGTAACCCAGCTCCGTGCGTGCTCGGGAGCAGTCGAAGAACATCTTCTTGGCGGCCATACGCAGGCCATCGACTGTCGCCTGCGGTTCGGGACCATCAGTCAGCGCCGCCCAGGCTTCAGAGACCCATGCCACGGGATAGACCATCCACCGGGAGAGCTGCACGCCCGGTGGCCGACGGCCACACCACGCGGCCACGATACCGAGGATTTCCTGTAACGACAGGTTCTCGCCGCCGAGAATGTAGCGCCGCCCGATCTGCCCCCGGGAAAACGCGGCCAGGTGACCCTGGGCGACATCGTCGACATGGGCGACATTGAGCCCGGTATCAACGTAAGCGGGGATACGTCCGAGTGCCGCGTCCCGCACGATGCGACCGGTCGGCGTTGGCTTGATATCGCGTGGTCCGATCGGGGTGGATGGGTTAACGATAATCGCAGGCAGCGCGTCCCCAAGGACCATGTCATCAACGACGCGCTCGGCGAGAAACTTGGAGCGCTTGTAGTGACCAATCATGTTCTCAAGCGCGACCGGCGTGTCCTCGTTCGCTGCCTTTCCGTCAGAGCGCAGCCCTAAAGTCGCCACCGAGCTCGTGTACACCACCCGCGGGATCCCTGCATCGAGCGCGGCACGCATGATGTTGCGGGTACCCTCGACGTTGCTGTCGTACAGCGTCTGCGGGTTTTTTACCCATAGGCGGTAGTCGGCGGCAACGTGATAGAGACCTGAGCATCCGTGACAGGCAGGCGCCAGGGAAGAAGGTTCGCGCAGGTCGCCGATCTGGACATCTACGTCCTGCGCCGACAGGTTTGTCTGGTCGCTGCCAGGGCGGACAAGCACCCGCACCGTTTCGCCGGCCTCAAGCAGGGCGCGCGTGACCGCGCTGCCGAGAAAACCGTTCGCGCCGGTCACCAGAATGGTCACGACGGATCGTTCCCTTTTTTCTGCATGATGCGGGCGTACTGCACGCCAACAATGACGGCCGCTAACGGTGCGCCGACCGCAGCCGCGTACAGGAACCAGGTCAGGCCATCAAACCACGTCACCAGCGGCATCAGGTAGAGCACGTCCTCGGCCTCGAAGCCCGCCCACTGCGCCTGGCGCGTCGCGCTTTTGCCATGATGATTCTCGATGATGTTGCGCAAATGGAAGATCAGTGCGACTGCGCTGCCGGCTGCGGCGCCCATGATGATTGCGCCGCTTCCCAGCGGTCCTCTGCAAAGGCCGACCCCGATCCCGACAAACATGGTGATGGTCACCAGCGCATCGGAGGCCAGATCAAAATAATGTCCGAAGCGACTGCTTTTCCCACCCAGGCGCGCGAGCTCGCCGTCCGTGTGGTCGAGAAAGTTAGACAACACGATGAGCAGCGCGGCGAGATTCGCGTGATCGCCCACGGCGAATGCGTAGCTGCCCGCAAGGCCTACCAGCAGGCGTAGCAGCGTGAAGTGATTGGGCTGAACATGGCGCGAGTGGATGAATGGTCGAATGATCGTCGCGGCCAACCGCGCATCCCAGGGTTTGGTGTTCATGCGAGGGTTCCGGTGACGGGAATGAAGCGACGCAGCAGCGCCGGCAGAACGATCAGTGTTGCCAGGGTGGTTGTAATCAGGCCCACCGTGAGCATGAGCCCCATGCTCGCGGTACCGGCGTGGGGGGAGATGGCAAGGTTCCCGAAACTGGCGCCCGTGGTCAATGCGCTGTAGAGAACCGCCCGCGCCGAGCTGCTCTGCAGCAGGGAGCCGCCGTGCTCACCCAGGGTGCGATAGCGGTGCAGCATATGGACAGCGCTATCCACGCCAATCCCCATCAGCAGGGGCAGCGCGATGATATTGGCAAAATTAAACGGAATGTTTAGGAGCACGCTGCCGGCGCAGGTGAGGAGCGCCGCCAGGGTCAGCGGTGCAAAAACGATGATGATGTCCCGGACACGGCGCAGCAGAACCCAGAGCAGGACGGCTATCAGCCCGATGGCGGTGAGAAAGGCCTGCTTGAAGGCCCGCAGGACCGCGTCGGCCGCCTCCAGGTTGATCACCGGCGCACCTGTCGCCGCGTCACCCGCGACGCCGCGGACCTGATCCACGAATGCGGTCAGATCCGCATTATTGACCGGTGCGGAATGGGGATAGACCTCCACACGCCACGGCCCTTGCGGACTGATCCAGCGTTTTTTCAAATTGGCCGGCAAGGTTTCGAGGCTCAGGCCGTCCGCCTCCAGTGCAAGCTCGAGCCGTCTTAACTGGGCTGGCAGGTGATGCATCAGCTTATGTTCGATTGCAGTGAGGGCCGCTTCACAATCGCTGCCATTAGAGAGCGGTTCCAGCGTCCTCGCGAGCGCCGCGGCCAGGGCCCGCTCCGCCGCCGCGGCCGGGGAATCTCCGCCCGCGGCGGCGAAGCCTGTCTGCAGGCTGCGCAGGCGTTCAATGGTTGCCTGTGCCGGGAGCGGGGTCGCCGGTGCTGTGCCCAGCGTGCCGCCGAGGGTGAAGTTGAGCTCATCGACGAGCGCGAGCTTCTGCGCCTGCTCTGTGGGGATCAGGCTGCGCGGCTCGACCACCGCGCGCACCGTGGAAAGCGCATCCAGGTCGCCGACGAGACGATCGAGTCGGTCTGCGTCATCCAGGAGTATCGCGATTGCGGACATTGAGCCATCGCGATCCAGTTCCTCGAGCGTCCTGACGGACTCCGCCTGCGGATCGTTGAGGTGCAGCGGGTTCTTGTCGAAGTAGGCAGCCGGCAGGCAGAGCCCTGCGAGCAGTGCCAGCACAAGAGCGCCGAGGAGGATGCGCGGAGCCTGCCCGGGGCTGGAGAGCCCGCCCAGCAGACGTCCGGTGCGGGCATTGACCTGCAGAGTACGTGGCTGCGGAATCATGCTCAGCAGTGCTGGTAACACCGTCAGGCTGACCGCAAGGCCGATCAGGATTCCCATCCCGGAGATCAGACCCAGCTCTGCCACGCCCCGGTAAGAGGTTGGAAGGAAGGCGAAAAAGGCGATCGCCGTGGTGGCCGCGCACAGCACCAGTGACACGCCGACATGGCGAATGGTCGCGGTGATTGCCTGGCGTTTTGCTTCACGCCCCGCCAGTTCCCGATAACGCAGGCAGACATGGATCGCGAAATCGACACCGAGCCCGACGTACAGCACGGCAAATGCAATCGAGATCATGTTCAGGGTGCCGACCGCTAGGGTGGCGAAACCGGCAGTCAGCACCAGCCCGGCCGCCAGCGCCAGCAGAGTCACCAGGACCAGAGGCAACGAGCGCAGGGCCGCCAGCAGGCACAGAGCGACCATGATGAAAGCCAGCAGAGCGGATTGCTCGGCGCCCCTGATAACGCTGCGGAGCTCGTCGTATGCCAGGGCCGCACCCCCGGTGAGTCTGATTTGTACGCCGCTGTCATCACGGTCGTAACCCAGGTCCCTGAGGGTTTGCTGAAAGCTTTCCATCGCGGCACCAGCCGGCAACACCTCGCTGTAGTCGAGCGTCGGTTTTGCTGTGAAGATGACGCGTCTGGGTGCTGCGACCACTGAGCCGGTGAGCAGGCTCTGCCAGGACATGGGCAGCGTGTCGCCGGCTGCCAGTTCATCGAGTGAACGTGCCAGAGTTTCCAGCACGTCGGCCAGGCGCACACCTGCGCGAGCACCACCGTGTTCGGCAATCTGTTCGAGTACGATCAGCAGGCCGTTCAAACCAGGATCGGCAGCCAGCTGTCCAAGAAAAGCCTGAGCGCTGCTGAGCTCGGTGGTCAGAGCTTCAATTTCATCGAGCTCGAGGTACAACAGCTGCTCGCGGAGCAGAACGTCGTCCGCAGCCGGATTGAACACGTCTGAGAAATGCTCTGTATCGCGGCGCATAGATTCCGCCAGGCGGCTGCTGGCTTCCAGCGCGAGGTCCGGTGTCGCCGCATCGAGCACGACGACGAGCGTGTCGGAGAAATAGGGGAACGCCTGCTGGTAGGCCGCATAGGTCTGGCGCCACGGCAGCTCTGCGCTGAGCATCTCTGTCGTGTCTGTATCGATCGCAATGTTGCGCGCCGTATAGCTTCCGGCCAGCAGCACCAGCACCACAGCTCCCGCCAGCACCAGCCAGCGATAGGTCTGGCAGATTTCCGCCAGCGCTGCGATTCCGCCCTCGAGCTTGTCTTCGACGTGTTTCAGCATGTGCCGCTTTCGGCCTCCGTCAGCAGGCGCGCCGCGTGCCGGAGGGTGGTCAGGGCACAGCGATAGTTGCGCGCCAGGCGGACCAATGCCGGCAGCTGGAAGGGATGGCGGATCAGGTTGCAGGCGACCGCGCCGGTCCTCGCTCGCCCGCGGGCGTCCAGCTCTAAAAGCGCGGCTGGGGGCAGGTCGTGCAGAGCAGAGTCAATCACCGTGCGCAGAAAGACAAAGCTGATCCCGTGCTCGACCGCAACGGCCCGTATCGCGCCTGATTCCATATCCACCAGCGCGGCGCCGGAACGTGCGTGAGCGATTCGTTTCTCTTCGACTGTCGCCAGTGGTCGCGGAGCGCTGAGGAACGTTCCGCAGGCGGGTGCGAGTGCGGTCAGCCGTGTCTTGAGCCGGCGCACGAGCGCTGCATCCTGCGGCCGTTCTTCGTCTTCTGCGGTCGCAGCCATGCTGCCGCAGACCAGGCGACCAACAGCGAGGGACGGGCTGAGTCCACCGGCCAGCCCCCAGCTGACCAGGACGTCGCAATCCTCAGCCGCGTGGCGACGCGCTGCGGCGGCGGCATTGTCCGGCCCGGGTCCCGAGCACAGCACGGACATCTCGGCGAGGCCAGGCAAGGCGTGCACGGAGGCGTCAAATACATCGGCCTCGGCCTGCATCGCCGCAACAAAACCCAGTTTCACAGAGCAGACCTCGGGGCGCCGCTGAACGGCGTTTTCAGCGGGCGGGCCGTGTGCCGCAGATGTCCGCAACACTCTCAATGGGCGTGCAGACTGTCTGTCTCGGCAAGCCGATGGAGGCCAGGCTGAACAGCGCGCGCAGCCCGCTGTCGGAGCGACCCAGAGCGCTGGTGGCGAGAACGGTCGTTTTTACGGCGCGCCGGGAGATCTTGACGGTATCGCCGTGGGCGAAATCCCGGTGTCCGTTGAGTTTGCGCAGAGTGAGCACCGCCATCCCCACAGCCCACAGGCAGAAGCGGCGGATCCCGGCTTCCCGTGATGGAATGATGAGGGTGTAGCGCAACGCGTTCGCCAGATGCCCATGGGCGGTGGCCAGGAGCTCACCGAGCGCAAGTTCGAAACCCTGGCCACCGGTACCGGGTTCAGTCTCGCTCAGAACGACGCCATGCCGGGCGAAGATATCCCGCGGCAGCCAGCAAGCGCCGCGAGCGCGGTCGTCCCAGATGTCCTTGAGGATATTGGTCATCTGCAATCCCTGCCCGAATGAAACGGCCAGATGCATCATCTCGGGCTCGCGCGCTTCGAGCTCAGGACAATGATTGCAGAACAGGGTCGTCAGCATTTCACCGACGACGCCGGCGACGTAGTAGCAGTAACGATCCATGGCGGCCTGGTTGTCGACGCCATCCAGAGTCTCTTTGCCCTGATAGAGCACCATGCCGTCAGACATGATGCGTACGCAGCGCGCCATTGCCTGCCGTTGCGCCGGGTTGAGTGAATGGGTGATGCGGATCACCGCCGCGGTGTTGGCGATGAGCTCGCGCTCAGCCGGGGTGGCGTGCGCCGCGAGCGCGGGCGCGAGCTCTTCTGCAAACTGCCCGGCCTGCAGGTCGCCGTCAACGATCTGGATAAAGCGGCTGGCGTAGTCCTTCTTCTGGTCGAAGCTCAGCCCCGCATCGTCCTCAATGGTGTCGGCGATACGGCACAGCAGGTAGGCGTTGGCCACGGCCCGGTGCAACGCTGGCGGCAGCTGCGGAATCGTGAGCGCGAACGTCCGGGACACGCCCTGCAGGATCCGGTGCTGAAAAGCTTCGTCTTGCGCGGATGGCGCTGAGCCCATGGAGGGTCCCTGGCGGCGAGGTCGAAAGAGCGCGCATTTTACACGCCAGCCGGAGCCACCGGAGCGCGTTGCGGGAGACTGCGCCGAGTCAGGGCAGCAGCGCGACGCCGATCAGACGGGCGTGCAGGTCGATAACAAACAGCGCGTATAGCATCAGGCCACCTGCCACCGCGGCGACATCGAAACCACCGCGCGGTTGCGGGACCTGCGCCGCGCGGCCACTGCGTTTGACGTTGATCAGGTCGATGACACCCCAGGCCAGAAAGGCGCCGAACAGGAGCATGGATGGCAGGTCGCCGTTAACCAGCAAGTGCGCAAGGGCCCAGGTCTTCAGCGCGAGCAGCGTTGGATTTCGGGTCTTGGACTTGATATGACCAGGCAGGTAGGTGGCCAGGAGCAGCACGAAGACCGGCAGCATGAGCACCAGAGTTGCAAAACGCATCACGGCCGGGGGTTCCCAGATTACGAGCCGTGGTGCGTCCGCATAACCGCTCACCATGAGCGCGAAGCCGAGTAGTGAGAGCGCTGAGAACAGGACGCGGTAAAGACCCGCACCGAGGCGGTCAAGTGCACTCTGGCGCAGGCTACGCGCCATCGGCAGGCTGTGCAGCGCGAAGAAAATGACCAGCCCGGTCAGGAACAGCAACATGACATGGCTCCTTTACTGTGAGTCGCAGTCGCGGGCCCGCTCTCCAGGCCCGAGCCGTTATCAGTCAACCGCTCTATCGGACGACTGCCCATCTCGTAGCACCCACCATCCCGTCAACCAGAAGAATCCCGCGCAGGCGGCATAGGCCAGCGCCCACTGACTGCCAGCGCCCCAGCCGAGATGATAGACGCTGCCGGACGGGGTCAGGCTGCCTGCGTGGATGAACCCAAAGAAAGCGAGGATGGCGCCAGCGGCCATCCATCCGGCAGCGGCTGCGAAGCGACGGTCGATGAGCAGCGCTGCTGCGGCGGACCACACGAGACAGGTCAGCATGAAGCCCTGAGACAGTGCAATCAGACCGCTGAACTGCAGCCCGGCCCTGGCGAAAGCATCCGGTCGCGCCAGGGTTTGTGCCACAAGATCCGGCGTCCCGTTTGCGATCGCGGCGGCCGCCAGTGTCTGCGAGAGGATGAGCACTCCCCATCCGGCGATCGCTGGGAAGAGTCCGAGCGCTACCGCGGGAGCATGACTCACCGGCGTGGTCTGGAACGCCTGGGCCGTGATCATGATGCCGATCCAGAGCAGGATGGCCATGCCGGCTTCAACCGGGATCAGCGCGCTGACCAGGCCGGACAGTCCCAGCATGGCGACGACCATAAAAAAAACGGCGTTCAGAGTGGCGTAATCCGCACGCGCCCCGAGTGCTTTCCAGCCGGGATGACCGATGTAAATGGTCGTTGGAAAACAGGACCCGAACCCAGCCGCCGCGAGGGTGCCGAGGCCATTGACTGCGAGCGACGGTGCCGTCGCATAGGCGTCGCCGGCGGCCTCCGCCGACTCCAGGTTCTGTAGCGAGCCGAGGACGTTAAACAGGCCCATGGGAATGATGACCGGCACGAGTGCGGCGAGAGTCAAAGGGTGAGAGAGTCCGGCGAGGAGATCCGACAGTACCGGCAGCGGTGGATAAAACCCCAGTGCGGCGAAGCCGGGCGCTACAGCCTCTGCATGAACCGGAGTCCCCGGCAGACCGGCGAGGTGCAGCAGCCAGGCGGCCGCGGTCCCGAGACCCAGCGCCCACGCGCCACCGGGGATCCGCCACGGCAGGCGTACACCGGAGAAATACGTCGCCAGTATCACCGCCAGCGGCAGCATGGCGACCAGCGGCATCTGGAAAGTCCGCACCGCGAAATCGATGGCAATGAAGCTGATGGCGATGCCGCTCAGAGTCGAGAGCAAGGCTGCCCGCGGGGTCCAGCGGCGCACCCGGTCGGCGATCAGTACGCCGCCGAGCTCAATCAGGCCCGAGATAAAGCAGGCAGCGAGACCGACCTGCCAGGCCGTCAGGGCCGCCTCCTCAGCGCTCTGCCCCCCTTGTTCAGCGGCGATCCGGGCCGGCAGCATGACCAGGAAAACAAACGCAAAGAGCGACACCGTGTTGATGCCATAGGGAAGAGCGGTGACGTCATCGCGGCCCGAACTCGCCGCCAGAGCACGAGCCTGACGAGCGTAGAAAATGTTGCCGACCGCAATCGACAAAGCAGCAGCCGGCAACACTGAGCCCAGGAGCAGGCTCATCGGCATACCGATGACACCGCTGCAGAGCCCGATGACGAGCAGGAACTGGACCAGGTTGTCGACGGCAAGGCCAAAGAAGCCGTCGATATCTCCCGCGGAAAAGAGGCGTGGTCGCATGACAGCGGTGCGGGCGTTGCGGGTCTCAGGAGGCGAAGTCACCCGCGGCATGCCGTTCCGGCAGCTGTTCCTCCTCAGGACCCCAGTTGCGATTTACGCGCCGGCCGCGCTGAACGGCCGGTCGCTGCTGAATCACCTCGGCCCAGCGTCTGACATGGGTGTAGGTGGTGACGTCCAGAAATTCAGCCGCCTCGTAGAGTTCGCCCATGACCAGTGCTCCATACCAGGGATAGACGGCAATATCGGCGAGGTTATAAGTCTCGCCGCAGAGGTAGGGGCGATCGGCAAGATTGCGATCGAGCACATCGAGCTGCCGTTTGACTTCCATGGTGAAGCGATTGATAGCGTATTCATTCTTCTCCGGGGCGTAGCGGTAGAAATGGCCGAAGCCGCCACCCAGGTACGGCGCGCTACCCATCTGCCAGAAGAGCCAGGAGAAACATTCAGCCCGCGCCGGGCCCTGCGGCAGAAAGGCCCCGAATTTTTCGGCGAGATATACAAGAATGGCGCCCGATTCGAACACGCGGGTCGGCGGGCTGGTGCTGCGGTCGAGAAGAGCGGGGATCTTCGAGTTCGGGTTGACCTCGACAAAGCCGCTGCCGAACTGCTCGCCCTTGATGATTTCGATCAGATACGCGTCGTACTCCGCGTCGGTGATGCCCATCTCCAGCAGCTCTTCAAGCAGGATGGTGACCTTCACGCCATTCGGCGTCGCCAGTGAATACAGCTGCAGCGCGTGCTTGCCAGTCGGCAGTGGCTGGTCGTGGGTCGCGCCGGCCACGGGACGGTTGATGTTGGCGAAGCGACCGCCGCTTGCGCTGTCCCATTGCCACACGCGCGGCGGTGTGTATTCGGGTTCTGTACTCATGGTCGCTGCCCTCAGTTAATCCTGCGGCGCAGTATACGGAGGATCCTCGGCGCGCAGCTTGTTGCGGTTTCGCGGCGAACCCGCGGATGCAAAGACACCTCAGCGTGATGACAAGGACAACCGGGTTAGCTATATCTCTCCTCGTCCAACTGAAAAGGGGAGGAAGTGAGGTGTTGCGAATCAGCAAGGTTCCCTACGAGGAACTCCCGACAGAGCTGCAGCAGACCATGCATATGAGTGACGAGGCGCTGGGCGGGTCCGAGTGGATCCAGGTCTTTTCCCAGACGCCGGATCTCTACAAGGATTTCGTGCAGTTTTATTACAACCACATCATGGCCGAGGGCGACGGGATCAGCGTCAAGCTGACCGAGCTCGTGCGGCGGAAAGTTGCGTTAATCAATCAATGCAGTCTCTGAATGAAAGCTCTGTATGCCTCGGCGAGGGATCAGGGTCTTTCAGATGCAATGCTGGCGGCGCTGCCGGATTTTGCGAACAGTGAACTGTTTTCACCAGCGGAAAAAGCGGCGCTTAAATTCACCGAGATGATGGCCGGTAACCATCTGGCTATCGGTGATGCGCTCATGGATGAACTGAAACAACACTACTCGGAGCGCGAGATCATGGCGCTGGGGTGGCGCATCGCGATTTTTGTCGGCTATGGCCGCCTGGTCTATGCAACCGGCCTGGAAAGTGTCGGCGAGCCATGTCCGGTGAATTTTGCCCCACCGGCAGACGCCAGCTGAAGAAACCAGCGCGCCCGTCCTGACGTAATCCGGGCGGGCGCGCGTCACGGGGCGTCGCCATGACTCCGGATAGCCGAGGGCCTGGGTGCGCGCGGTGGGCACGGAGACGTCGTTGGGGCGCTTGAACAATGGCCTGAGCGCCCAGTAGGGTAGTTCCGCTGCGTTGCGGTGGCGCTGAGCATCACATCACGGGAAGGTCGACAGCACATGAGTACAAAAACCCAGTTTCCGCTTGAACAGTCGCGCATGCCGACGACCTGGTACAACATCAACGCCGACATGCCGGTAGACATGCCGCCGCCGCTCGATCCAAAAACCGGTGAAGTAGTCACGCCGGAATATCTGGCCTCCTTCTCGCCGAAGTCGCTGCTTGCGCAGGACATGAGTGCAGAGCAATACATCGAGATCCCGGAGCCGGTTCAGGAGATCTATCACCTGTGGCGCCCGACGCCCTTCGTGCGCGCGGTGCGGCTGGAGAAATTCCTCGAGACACCTGCCCGGATTTACTACAAATATGAAGGCACCAGCCCGGTCGGCTCGCACAAAACGAACACCTCTGTCGCCCAGGCCTTCTATGCCAAGCAGGAAGGGATCAAGACCCTGACGACGGAGACCGGCGCGGGTCAGTGGGGCTCGGCGCTGGCGATGGCGACAAATTTTTTCGACATGGGCTGCGAGATCTACATGGTGCGCGTGTCCTACGAGCAGAAGCCCCATCGCCGCCATGTGATGACGACCTTTGGTGGCGAGGTCTACGCGAGTCCGTCCGACCGTACCGAGGTCGGACGGGGATTTCTGGCTCAGGACCCCGAACATCCGGGCGCGCTCGGCATTGCGGTGTCGGAGGGGATCGAGGCGGCACTGGCGTCCGGGGGCGAAAAGAAATACTCCCTCGGGTCATTCCTGCCGCACGTCATGCTGCATCAGACAATCATCGGCGAAGAGACGCTGCTGCAGCTTGAAATGGCGGACACCTACCCGGATGTGGTCATTGCCTGCGCCGGCGGCGGCTCCAATTTCGCGGGCTTCACGTTTCCGTTCGTGCGCGAGAACCTGCGTAACGGACGCAAAACGCGAATCGTGGCCGCCGAGCCCGCAGCTTGCCCGACCTTGACCCGGGGGCACTACACCTGGGATTACGCAGACGCGGCCGGCGTCGCGCCGATCTGCCGCATGTATACCCTCGGCCACTCGTTCATCCCAGAGCGAATCCACGCCGGCGGATTGCGCTACCACGGCATGTCGCCCCAGATCAGCGCGCTGGTGGCTAATGGCTACATCGAGGCCGTTGCCATTGACCAGGTTGATACCTTCGAAGGCGGGATCCTGTTCGCGCGCTGCGAGGGGATCCTGCCTGCGCCTGAGTCCAATCACGCCGTGCGCGCTGCCATTAACGAAGCTGTGGCGTGTCGTGAAACCGGCGAAGAGCGGGTCATCGCGTTCAATCTGAGCGGTCATGGCAACTTTGATATGGCTGCCTACGCCGCCTTCAACGAAGGCAGGCTCGAGCGCTACAGCTATCCGGAATCGGAGATCGAACGGGCCATGTCCGATCTGCCCAAAGTGAGCTTCGGCGGCGCCTGATGGCGTGAATGATGTCAACGCCAAGCGCAGGCCGGTCGATGAGCTGACCGGCTTTAAGGTTCAGGCGGACTTTGAGCGCTTCGATCAGCGCGACGAAATCTACTGCCGCTCGGAATGGGACCCGGAAGTCCGTACCGACAAGGCGCTCGACTTCTTCCGCAGCTACTTCATGCCCAACGCCCGTGCGCGACGGACCGATGGGTTCAGCCAACGTGACTATGCTCTCCGGAATGCTTCCTGGCATGTGACCAACGTGCTGCGTGATCTGCATCGCGACACGCAGGGTCGCAAAGAGGGTTTTTTCAATCCGTTTTCGTCGCACGAGACGGGCTGGCCTGAAGCTTTTCCGTTTGCGAGTGCGGCTGAAGCGACGGCCGACCTGCGCAAGGTCGCGGCGCTGGTGGGCGCGGACCTCCTGGGTGTGTGTGCATACGACGAGCGCTGGATGTACAGCGGCATCTACGACGAGCGCAGCCAGCAGAGCAAGCCCCAGGAGATCCCCGACGATCTGCCGCACGTGATTGTTGTCGGCGAAGCCATGGACGAAAAGCTTACGCGCACCGTGCCGTCAGCACTGTCGGGGAGCGCGACCGGTCTGGGTTATTCGTACGATGCGCTGACCCTGCTGACCCTGGCGCAGTACATCCGTAATCTCGGCTACCGTGCATACGCCAGCATGAACGACTCATCGCTCGCCATCCCGCTGGCGGTGCAGGCCGGGCTCGGCGAGGTCGGGCGGCACAGCCTTCTCATCACCGAAGAGTTCGGCCCGCGGCTGCGGCTCGGGCGTATCCACACGGACATGCCGCTCGAGCACTCGGCACCAAAGCGTTTCGGCGTCGAGGCGTTCTGTGCAATCTGCGACCGCTGTGCGACCGGCTGCCCGCCGCGGGCCATCACCTTCAATCCGCCGAGTGAGCAGATCTACAACCGTTCCAATATCCGCGGCGTGCGCAAGTGGACGGTGGATGCGGAGAAGTGCTTCAAATTCTGGGCGAACCAGAATACGGACTGTTCGATCTGTATCCGCGTGTGTCCTTATAACCGCGACTACACGCGCTGGTATCACCGCCTCTGGCGACGCTTGGCAGGGTCGCCGCTGCGCAGGCTGGCGCTGTGGCTGGACGATCGCCTGTGTGACCGAGGGCGTCGCAAGTCCGGTTGGTGGTGGGGGACCGACTGAGCGGAACGCCCCCCGAGGTCAGCCGTATTTGGCTACTGTCCTGCTGTCGGCGAGAGCGATAAAGTGCCGGCCCTTAAACGCTTTCGGTTGAAGTGACACCTGATGAAAAGCAAACCGCCCGTATGTCGTGCGCCTGGTCTGTTGTGGATATTGCTGCCTAACCTGCTGTGCCCGGAGTATGCGCATGCAGAACTGACGCTCAGCGGCGACCCAATCGCCGAAGTAGTTGCGAGCGCCAAAGAGGCCACGCCAATTCCCCTGAGTACTTACTTCCAGGACCTCGAGGAGCGTGGAACGGTGGTCAAGTTTCACACCAATGCGCCGGAAGTGACGGATTTTTATATCGAGCTGTTTGATGCAGCAGGCTCAGCTGATGTCCTGACGCCGGCCACAGTCGCAAACTTCCTCGCTTACGTTAGTGCGGGGCGTTATGACCAGACCATCATTCATCGCTCCGTGCGGGGCTTTGTTCTTCAGGGAGGTGGGTTCACGGCGCCCGATGAGCCGTTCGGTGAAGTCGGCGGCCTGCCGGCTGAGGTTGCGGCCTATCCTGCGGTGGTCAATGAGCCCGGGAATTCCAATGTTCGAGGCACTATGGCGATGGCAAAGCTCGGGGGGGACCCGAACAGCGCGACGTCCGAGTGGTTTTTTAATCTGGCCGATAACTCAGCAAACCTGGATGCGCAGAACGGTGGGTTCACCGTGTTTGCCAGAGTTCTTGGGGATGGCATGAATGTAGTTGATGAAATGGCTCAAGCACTTTTGCTCTACGGGGATTACTACCCATCCAGTGATCGACAGCTCGCTGACTCCTATTACGATTGGACAGACTACTTCTTTGACGAGTACACGGAGTACCGCCCGTTCGACGACCTTCCTTTCTGGCGATGGGATAATGACCCATTAGAACCGCAGGATTTCCTCCGGATAGAGGCGGTCTCTGTAACGGAAGACCTGCCGCTCAGCTACGCGGTGACAACATTTACGGGCAACGCACTGGACTCGGCGGAAGTTGTGGGCGACGTGCTGGTGTTGACCCCGAGCGCGAGTGCTACGCCGCGCGCTCGGAGTACCGTAACTGTGAGCGCAGTCAGTGCTTTTGACGGCAGCTCTGTTGAGCAGGCGTTTGACGTGATTTTGGATTCCCGGCTGGGGCTTCCTTCGGGGGTGTTGAATCTGTTGCTGGACGATGACCTGCCTTCGCCCGGCACTGTCGAATGACACCGAAGGTTTTGCGCAGGCGCGTGCGGGTTGAGCTTCCGAAGACCGGACGACGGTTGGCGTGATAAGCGTGGTAGTACTGCCGAGATGAAAGCGGCGCTTCCTGCCAGGAACTGCGCGTCGCAGGTTGTCGCTCGCCGTCTTTATTTATGGCGCTTTTCGGTCAGAGCGTTTTTTTTGAGGGTTGCGTGATGGCCGCGATCACCTGTCGTTGCGAAAGGATCTGCGTCAATTTCCCGGTTGACAAAGAGCTATTCCGCCACGAATGCTGCTGTCACGACTGCATCTCGGCATTGTGGTACGCGACTCAGCGCGGTGGTCCCCAGTACCCGCTGGATCTGTGCGCCGATTGTTGCTGGTTGCCGAACGAGTTTTCGATAACGCGCGGGGCGCAGCACCTTGGCGCCTTTATGAACTACGCGTCCGCCGATACCACGCGCTTTTATTGCGCAGACTGCTGGACGGTGCTTTTTGCTGATCACCCTTTCTATGAGCAGAAAGTTCTGGTGTCTCAGATTGGCGCTTACAAGGAGTTCGAGGGACTGACGGATATTGAGCGCAGCCCGCCACAGGCGCGACATTTTCTGAAAGACCGAAGCGCGCTGGAAATAGAAGCTTTGCCGCCTTGGGCGGGTAATCCGGCGCATGTTTACTCGGGTGTCGCGGAAATACTGATGGAGAGTTTTCCAACGATGAAAGCTGCGGGTAGGGCGGGGAAGGAAATGAACGCTCAGATCCTGCTGCAACAGTTGGGCCCGGTCTTGATTCCCGCAGACGCGCCGCGCCTGTCCTCCGGGCCACCGACGCTCATGCAACAGCGGGCGTCGCATGACGGAGCCTGATTCAAAATAGGGGCAAACGCTCAAGGTAAGCTTGGAGTTGGCAGTGCTGCGGTGTGCGGCAGGCTGCCGCCTTTCAGCAGCTGCGCCTTAAAGCCACAGCAGGTAGGCTAAAGCGCAGGCGGCTAGAGTATTGATAATCAGCGTGCGGCGCGGGATTTGAATTAGCCCGGGGTCGATGCCACTCATTAGGAAGCTGACGACCGGATTGAGTACTCGTCCCGGTGGGCGGTGGCCCCGGATGCGGGCAGCCAGGCGCCGCGCCAGGATCTGCAGGGCAAAGCGCGAGGTGGCGACACCACCAAGAGCCACCCACAGGCCCGGAAACTGCGCGTGTTCTGCCCACGGTAGCGGCATCTCCCGGGCGATGGCCTGACTCACCTGTGAGTCGAGGAATGTCTGCCAATGCTCGGTGGGCGGTGCAAATCCGGTACACAGAATGATCGTATCGAAATCGCCGACGCGCCCATCGGTAAACGCGACGCTGTGGCTGTCGGTCTGCAATTGTTCAATTTCGCCCCGATACAGGGTGACCTTGCCGGCGCGCAGCAGCTCGGCCAAGGTCACACCCACCTTGCCCCAGGTCCCATCAATATAGGTGGGTGGACGAGTACCGCGGCTCTGCGCCATACGCAGCATGGGCGTAGCTGGGTGAGTGTCTACACCCAGTGCTGCAAGATCCGGGTAACGGCGGCGCACGTCGTATTTCAGGTAGTGGTCCAACAGGCGCAGCACCAATGGCGCCAGTAGCCAAGCGCCGGGGACATAGGTCAACAGCCAGCGACCTGCGGCCAGCAATCGGTGGTAATGAGCGAAGCCCTGTCGCGTCACCCAGCTGCCCGAACTGCGCATCAGCAGGCTGGGTTCAGCACCGTTGTCGTGCAGATCGCAGAGAACTTCGATGGCTGAATTGCCTGCGCCCACCACCAGTACGCGCTGTCCTCGGTAGTCGGCGCCGCTGTCGAAATCTACGGAATGCAGTATCTGCCCGCGCCAGTGTTCCTGGCCCTTGAGTGCGGGCCGCAGCGGGGTCACGCCTGTGGGGCCGGTGGCGAGGACGACGTGGTCAGCGGTGAAAGTCAGTGTTGTGTGGTCGACGCTGACCTGAAGCTCCCAGCCCTCCGTGTCCAGCGGGGTCAGGCTAAGCAGGCGATGACCCAGACGGACATCCATCTGGTAGAGCAGGGCATAGGCTTGCAGATAGTCGGCAAAATCGAGCCGTGACGGGTATTCGGGTACCTGGGCGCCGTGGTGCATCCCCGGCAAATACATGGCATCGGTCAGGTGGTGCAGATGTAAGCGCTGGTAACGCCGGCGCCAGACATCACCGACCTGCGGCAGCTGTTCCAACAACAGCGGCCTCAGGCCGGCTTGCTGCAGGCCGTACGCTACGCTCAGTCCTGCGTTTCCGGCGCCTACAATGACGCAGGGCACATGCCCTGGAACGTCTGCTACTGGCTCGGATGGTCCGGTCGATCGGGCGTGAAGGGCTGGAAATATTCGCAACAGACGCCTCCGTACGGATACATGCCGAATGTTTGAGCGTAGCGATGTTATCGCGGTGCTGTGCTGTCTGGTCAGTTGTGCAGACCGGCCAGCTGCGCGCGTACCTCTGAGTGCTCGCGATCCTGATCATCACTTTGTGCCCAAACCACACAGACGCAGACAGGAGGCACCAAGCCTCTGGTTAATTACGCGACAGCCCATCGACCGACCTGGTCCGCGCAGGCACAGTGCTTCGGAGGAGGTGGATTTTCAGAGGGGCCTAATTCCGGTGTTTTCGTGCCTTGCCTCAGCCGCGATAGCCCCGAACTATCCACAGTGGGTCCCCGGAAGTTGGAGAGCGGTCGAACACCTCGATTCCCGTCATCCCGCTTTTTTGCATGTAGGTTGCAACAATCTGGCACCGGTCGTGCGGTGGTAGCACGTGAAATGCACGGATAGCTTTAGTGGGGAAGAGTCTGTGCGACATCCCAACAACGCATTGCCCGCCTTGGGTCAGGCAACGACATATCTCAGCCATGACCTCCAGGGGTTTTATCAGGTACTGAATGGACACAGCGATTAACACCGCATCGAAAGCGTTGTCGGCAAAAGGCAAAGCCGGGGAGTCATTCAGGTTCTGCACGCAGTAATCGTTCAGGCGAGGATTTGCCTGAAGCTCATCAGTGTTCATGCCAAGACCAGAAACATGGGCGTAGTCCACATCTTCGGGCAGGTGAGAGATCCATGACGACATGAGGTCAAGCACGCGGCTCCCGGGCGCGATCTGCTCACGATAAAACTCGGTCAGCTTACTGATGGTGGAGTCGTCAATGTGGGTGACGAATCGGGGTTGGCGGTAAAAGTTTTCGTCTGCCGACTCATCCAGGCGTTGGAAAAAGTTTTCGGGATAGTCGGTGTTCATAGCTCCTGCTTCAGGTTTGGAATCAATCCACGAGTCGACGTGCCTGTGGCCGCACAAGGAAATTTAAGCCGAATACCCGTCCGATTTGCGTTCGCTGTTGAGCCTCATATTCGGATTGAAACCTTCGAGTCAGCAAGGCTCACGAGAAGGTCAGGTAGTTGAAAAATGAGTGCAACCCCGGGGTTGGATTCTGGCGCGAATTTACAGACCCAGAACAGAGGAGCTACTCGTCTGTGCTCTCGCTTCGTGGGCACGGGAATGCTTCCGAGAATGCCTGAATCAGGGTATCCGCGGCGTCTTCATCGCGCAGCTCTCGGTGTGATTCAAGATACGCACGAGCGGTACCTTGAGCCGCCTCATCGCCGGTTCCATCATCCGGGGAGCAGTAGATCCCGCGCGTCTTCGTCCCGGCGTGTACGCCCGAGATAAAACCGGCGCAGAACCACGCATAGTGCTCCGATTCCCGCCCATTAATTTGCAGGCAGCTATCGCGGAGCTGCCCGGACTGCAGAGCTGCAGATTCCTCACTGACGATAATCGACAGCGCGACTATCAACACACCAGCAGCCAGTAACTTATTCATTAAAACTCTCGCCTTACGGGTTCGGAAATGCATCTGCTGCCGATGCCCACAGAAGCTGTGAAGCTTGCTCGTACGGGGGAGCCAACGGTTAGGCATCCAGATTTGGGCTTAGCCTGCGCAGGGGACGCGCGAGCCCTGCGTCTCCCCACCGAACCTGGTGCCCCCCAAAAATTCACCGTAAACAGTCATGTGCGCGACGTGGCCGTAACGCTGACGGTTATCACCCTAGCTAGTTTGCCTGAGTCCAGTCGAGGGTCATTTTTGGTTTTATCAGCGATTCGGAGTCGGCGGACGCGTTTCTCAAGGTTGGACGAGTCGCACAGCGCGGCCTGATGAGGCTGGTTGTGGGGTCGTACGTGAAGGGCGGGGAACCTTGCGAGCGCGCAGGGTTCAACGATGAGCTGTGAGAATCGGCATGAGCCGATTATCTAATTGGTCGGGGTGACAGGATTTGAACCTACGACCCCTGCCTCC
>JAYODW010000048.1:28256-33541 GCA_038116745.1 Gammaproteobacteria bacterium | reverse complement strand
GGCGCTTTCCTCGTTTTGGCCGCGTTACGCACCATGGAGAGCGCGGAAAAGCTGAGCGGCGGCGTCAGCGCGTCATCGGGATCGCGCGTGTCTGCCGCGAGCAATCTCACGGCCGAGATACCTTCGAGGTCTGGGAAAGGGAGCTCGGCGAGTACTTGGGATGTCCGCTCCGCAGCTGCGGACCGCGCCAGAGCGCGCGTTGCCTCCGATTTAGCCAGCTCCTCAGCTGAAGAACGGTAAGTACGCAGGGTGGATGACAGCTTGCCTGCGATAGACGTCGCGATAGCTGCGGGGTCCGCCTCGTCCGAGGTGGCCGCCCCGGCTACAAGCAAAAGAACGCTGCAGAAAAACAGCCCGGCATTAGCCGAAAGCGGACGCATCAGGCGACGCCCCCTGAAATTTCTGAAGTAAATCTGCGACCGCATCCTGCTGCTGCGTGACACCGAGTCATTCCCGCGCGCCCCCTATCCAGCGTGAACTGTATTTTTCTGCGTGGTGCCTGAAGTGTAACCGCTCGCCAGTACGCCGATCAGGATTGTCTATTCCCTGACTGCCTGATGACGCTGCGCCACCAGCCGTATGAGTTCTCGCGCGAGTCTGGTTTTCGGGCTTTTTTCCAGACATTGCTGACCTCCGGGCCAGAGCACCAGCAAAGCATTCTCGTCTGTATTGAAGCCCAGCCCCGGACCAACCACGTTCGCAGCAATCATATCCAGCTGTTTGCGGGCAAGTTTTTCACGAGCATGTTCTTCAAGCGCCTCTGTTTCCGCGGCAAAACCAACCGTAAAGGGCGCGGGATCGCGCGCGGCGACCTGCGCAAGGATATCTGGATTTGGCTCCAACCGAAGAGTCACGGCATCACCGGAGCGCTTTATCTTCTGGCCCGCTGGCTGAGCCGGGCGATAGTCGGCGACTGCAGCAGCGGCTATAAAAATGTCTGCATCAGCGACGCACTCAAGCACAGCGCGCAGCATCTCCGCGGCAGACTCGATTTGAATCACCGCCATACCCGCGGGCAGCGCCAGCTGCACCGGGCCCGAAACCAGAGTAACGACAGCCCCTGCCTCCTGCGCCGCTTCGGCAACGGCATAGCCCATCCTGCCCGAGCTGTGGTTGGAGATATAGCGAACAGGGTCGATCGCCTCCCGGGTAGGCCCTGCCGTGACCAAAACCCGTTTGCCATCAAGCACGCCGGGTCTAAACAGGCCAGCGGCCGCGTCGACGATCGCTTCGCTCTCCATCATCCGCCCTGGCCCCGTTTCTCCGCAGGCTTGGCTGCCCTCGGCAGGTCCGCAGAAACAGACACCCCAATCTTTCAATCGGGTTAGATTTTCAATCGTCGCAGGATGTGCCCACATCTGCTGGTTCATTGCTGGTGCAGCCAGAACCGGCGCTCGACTCGCAAGGCAGATTGTTGTCGCTAGGTCATCCGCCCGGCCGTGACTTAGCCGCCCCAGAAAGTCTGCCGTCGCTGGTGCAATCACGATACAGTCACACCACCGAGCCAGCTCAATATGTCCCATCGCGGCTTCGGCAGTCGGATCAAAAAGATCTGTCGTCACCGGCAAGCCTGACACCGCCTGCAGCGTCAGCGGCGTAACGAACCGGACTGCGGCCTCTGTCATAACAACGCGAACCTCAGCTCCCGCCTCGCGCATGCGTCTGACGACGTCCGGCGACTTGTAGGCCGCGATGCCACCCGAGATGATCAGCAGTACACGTTTTCGATTTAAGGTCGGCATAGGGTGGCCCGATCGGATGCGCGACAAGTCTAACTCAGCAGGACAACGTTCCGTTCGGACGCAACGCCCCCTATACTCAGATTCGATTGTGGTCTCCAAAGGAGTGGGGGCTATGGCTAAAACGGACTCGCGGCCCCGCCGCACGCCGCTGTTACAGGAAGAGTGCGCGCAGCTCTCCGACACCGATCTTCTGGCCATGCTGTTCGGGGCCGGACACATCAACACATTAAGTCAGAAGGCCGCGAGCTCGCTGCTCGAGGAAGCACATGGGTTCTGCGATCTGATAGACCCCGTGTTTTCGACGGTGCACAGAACCTGTGGGATCAGCTCCACGAGGTACACGTTGCTCAAAGTCGCCATTGAGCTTGCCCGTAGGTATCTCTACGCAAGCCTGCAACGCGCTGGTCCCTTGGAGAGCCCAGCGACGGCAGAGGCTTTTTTGCGTGCCCGCCTGCGCCCCTGCCGGCGGGAGACCTTTGGTTGCTTATTCCTGGATGCGAGACATCAGGTCATCGCTTATCGGGAGCTGTTTCTTGGCACCATCGACTCCGCAACGGTGCATCCCAGAGAGGTGGCTCGCGCGGCTCTGGAATGCAATGCCGCTGCATTGATCCTCGCCCACAATCATCCATCCGGAACCGCCGAGCCGAGCAGTGCTGACCTTGCCATCACGCGGCGCATCGTTGACGCCATGAATCTTATCGATGTCCGTGTTCTGGACCACCTGGTTATCGGCAGCGATCGGGTTGCCTCGATGGCTGCCGGAGGAACCATGCCCTGATCCTCGCAGCCGATTGGACTGGCGCAGGAAGTCAGTTAAACTCCCGCTCCTTTTTTAAACCATAGCGGTAAAAAACATGTCCCGTGTATGCCAAGTGACCGGCAAACGGCCCATGAGCGGAAACAACGTTTCCCATGCTCATAACAAGACCCGCCGCCGCTTTCTGCCGAATCTGCATAGCCGCCGTTTCTGGGTCGCGAGCGAGCAGCGTTGGGTGCGCCTACGGGTGAGTGCTCACGGGCTTCGCATCATCGACAAACGTGGCATCGATACCGTGTTGCGCGAAATGCGCGCCCGCGGCGAAAAAGTCTAAAGGGGCAAAGCACCATGCAGGATAAAATCAAACTGGTATCCAGCGCCGGAACGGGTCACTACTACACGACCACCAAGAACAAACGCACCCATCCTGAGAAGCTTGAGCGCAAGAAGTTTGACCCGGTCGTGCGCCAGCACGTGATTTACAAAGAAGCGAAGATCAAATAAGCCGTCGATTCCTTATCGCGCCACAACCGGTGGCGCATAGGATTTAAGCAGCAGGGAAAAATCGCGTAACGCCGCGATCCCGCTGCCCTCCGCTTGTCTGCACCACTCCCTCAGCTGCTCCAGCAAGCGATCCCGACTTTGATGTCGTTGGTCGTAGAGCTTTTGCAGCCGCTCGCGAAAAATATAGACCGTTGCCAGCGGCTCGCTCACCCGCAACGCCTCCTGCATGGTGCGATGGTCGCCTTCGCTGAACCGGTGCTCCGCCTTCGTCAGCAGGCTTGCCAGAGACTTCAAAATGGCGCGTTGATGTGAAACTGCGTTCCGGACTTCCTCCCGATGCACGCGTTGCAGTACTACCCGACCATAGTCAGCCATGACATGCAGGCGATTTCCGACCACTGCGCGTAGCGTCTCCTGATCGGCGTCCGCTTTACATGCAACCTGCAGGGGGCGTTCAGGTGCCCGCTTTTTGACCTCCGCCAGACCGACGGTTTCCAGAAGCCGTATATAGGTCCAGCCCACATCAAATTCCCATGGTTTGACGGAAAACTTGGCCGAACTTCCAAACGCATGGTGATTGTTGTGCAGCTCCTCGCCACCGATAAGCAAACCCCAGGGGAAAATATTGGTTGAGGAATCTGCAGTGTCGAAGTTTCGATAGCCTCGCCAATGGCCCACGCCGTTGATAACGCCCGCCGCAAAAAACGGGATCCAAAGCATTTGGACTGCCGCGACCGTCAAGCCCACGGGCCCGAACAGCGCGATATCGATCAGGAACATCAGGATGACCCCGTAATTCCCGAAGGGGCCGTAGACTCTTGTCTCAAGCCAGTCATCCGGACACCCGTAGCCGTACTGTGCGACCAGATCGACCTGCTTGGCGCTCTCGCGATACAGCTCTGCGCCCTGCCAGAGGACTTTTTTTATCCCATGCGTGACAGGGCTGTGCGGATCCTCCGGCGATTCCACTGCAGCGTGATGTTTGCGGTGAACCGCCGTCCACTCCCGCGTGTTCATGCCGGTCGTAAGCCAGAGCCACAGTCGGAACGCGTGCGAGACGACCGGATGAAGCTCAACCGCTCGATGGGCCTGACACCGATGGAGGTAAATCGTCACTGCAACAATCGTGAAATGTGTAAACCCCAGCGTCACTACTACGTAGCCCCACCAGGGCAGAGATATCAAACCGAATTCCATGGGCCGCTTCTCAGATGGATTGCTCTTTTTTCGGGGTCGGGTCCTCGACTTGAAGCTTTGTAAAACCGACTACTTCGGGCGGTGACCAGATGCCCTTGAGTCTATCGCAGATCGTTTCGGCGTTTGCTCTCAAAAAAGGAGGCTTTTCACTCCATTGCTGTTGGAGCCCACGGTAGGCTCGACTGCTGCCTTCCTCGCTGACGGTCCAGGTGGTGCCTCATCCCCGGCGCTCCCGGACGGGCACGCAACGGTGTGCCCTTAAAATCGAGCTTTCCGGTCATCTGTCAGCATCTGCTCCAATGCGTTCCGCTCCCGCAGGAGACTGAAACCGTTCGCAGACATGATAATGGTGTCGTTATGCCACAGACATCACTTCTTGAAGTCAGCGGTCTCGCGCGCGCTTACGGCCGCAAACAGATTCTTCGCGGCGTCGATATGGCGCTGGAGCAAGGTCAAGTCCTCGGACTTCTGGGACTCAACGGTGCCGGTAAGACAACCACGATCGAGCTGTTAGCCGGCGCTGTCGCCCCGGATCGCGGATCGATTTCCGTATGCGGACACGACCTGCAGCGTTCGATTTCTGCGGCGCGCTCTTTGATCGGCTACGCGCCCCAGATCCCCGCGCTTTTTGAAGACATGTGTGCTGAGGAATTTCTCGCTTTCCGCTGCCGCAGTCACAGGCTTGGGGGGCAATCGCAAGCGGCGGTTGCCAAAATCTGCGCCCGCTGTGGTCTTGATGATGTCCGTGCTCGCCCTATTCGCCATTTATCTATCGGCTACCGGCAACGTTTGAACATTGCGCAGGCGCTGGTGCATTCACCGAAGCTCGTGCTTCTGGACGAGCCCACGGGCGGACTCGATCCGGTTCAAAGACGAGAGACCTGCTCTTTAATCAAAGACCTGGCGCAATCCGCCGGGGTAGTTCTTTCGACTCATATCCTGGAGGACATCCGTGAGGTCGCCACGCACGTTGCGGTTCTGCACGAGGGCGCTATCGTCTACCAGGCGGCTCAGCACAGAACAGAAAATCAGCTGAGAGTCCGGCTCGCGGCACCAGTAAACCGATTGACCCTGGAGCGGGT
>JAYODW010000048.1:17117-28156 GCA_038116745.1 Gammaproteobacteria bacterium | reverse complement strand
TCCAGCTCGTCATGTCCACTTACTACCTGCTTCTGGTTTTACGGTATCTGGAACAGGCGCCAACCCTCGCCAGCCATGGTGTGACCCAGGAAGTCCTGGTGCCGTACTTTTTTACCGCGAACCTCTGCGTCATGCTGTCCGCTCCGCTGCTAACCATGAGTAGTATTGCCGAGGAACGGCGCAACGGAATGTTGCGCTTCCTCTTCTCCATGCCGCTCAGCGGCATAAGCCTGGTGACCGGCAAATGCCTTGCGGTCTACTGCGTAGGCCTCGGCATGGTCGCTTTGCTGATCTGCGTGCCGGTCACCCTTTTCTGGGGTGCGTCGGTTGATCCTGGGGTTTTTGCGAGCAATGCACTCGGGCTGATACTGTTTTCAGGTCTGCAGATATCACTCGGACTGTGTGCGTCAGCTCTCGCACGCACACCCGCAGGCGCTGCGATCACCGCGCTACCGATAGCGGCATGCCTCTGGTTAGCCGACTGGGCCGCGCGTATCGACGGCGACGGCTCTCTGGCTGGCGGAATTTCCACCCTGACCCGGTTACGCAGTTTTCTCTACGGGCTGCTTCACAGCGCGGATATCGCGTACTTTGTTCTCTTCACTCTGAGCCTGCTGGGCATTGCGATCCTCGCCGTCAATCTGGAGCGTGACTGGTGAGCCCACGGCGATTGGTCCGGGCCTTCAGGCCGCTCGTTCCGCTGTTGCTACTCGTTGTTTTAGGGAGTGTGGTCTGCGGGCGGTTTGTTTTCCTGCTCGATATTTCCTACGACGGGCGCAACTCCCTGCGCGAGGAAAGCACGGAAATCCTGGCGCTTCTCAGAGGACCGCTCGAAGTGTCCGCAATCGTCCCCGAGGGCTCACCCGCTATCCCGGGGATCCGCAAAGCACTGGCCCCCTATCAGCGTGTGCGGGCCGATATGGCGCTACGCTTTCTTGACCCGCGTCGGCAACCGGAGGAGGTCCAGACGCTCGGCGGCCGCCTCGGCGAGATCGTGATCAGGCAAGGCAAACAAATCCAGCAGATCGCAGCTCTAGACGAAGTCACGGTGACCAAAGCGCTCGCGCGCCTGGCGCGCCAGGAGAACCAGTTCGTCGCTTTCCTCTCCTCAAACGGCGAGCGTCGCATTGATCGCGAGGCGAACCACGATCTTTCGCTGTTTGCCGAACACCTCAGCGAGCGCGGCCTGAAAGTAATCTCGTTATCGCTAGGCTCGCATGACGCACTGCCGGACAATGCGAGCGCCCTGGTCATCGCTTCTCCCTCCGTTCCCTATAACGACAAGGAGCTTGGCATCGTGCAGCAATACCTTAAGCGGGGAGGCAACCTGCTGTGGCTGACGGAACCTGAATCAGCTGCGCAGTTCTCCGCGCTTGCGACCGCCCTGTCCTTGCGTGTGTTGCCTGGAACGATCGTCGACCCGGTAGGCCTGACCAAATACAACAACCCAGCTTTTGCGATTGCCGCGGCAGCTGGATCGACAACCTCCATCGGCGCCGTATCTCAACCTGTCGTTTTTCCTTACGCCGCTGCGCTGCGTCTCAACTTGGACGCCGCCAGGGGTGTTTCTGACATCGCGCGGACGACCGCCAGCGCGTGGACCGAAACCGGCGCCTATTCCGGCAACGTCGCGTTTGATGCACCCGACGAAGTGCAGGGCCCCTTGTCTCTGGCCGTCGCTCAAAGCAGGTCGGTCAATGGACGGATGCAGCGGGTTGTTGTGGTTGGGGACGGCGATTTTCTCTCCAACATGTTCATCGAGAATCTGGGTAATCTCGAATTCGGCCGACGCGCAGTTGACTGGCTGCTGCGTGAAGACGATCTGCTCGATATCTCCATGGCCACGGTCCCCGACGCCCGCCTGGATCTGGAGATGTGGCAGCGCATGCTCTTGTTCCTCACCCTGGTCGTGTTATTGCCTGCACTGCTCGCGGCCAACGGCATTCTGCACTGGTGGCGTCGGCGTCATGCCTGAGCTTCCCGAAGTCGAAACCACCTGTCGCGGGCTCAGCCCGCTGTTGCGCGGGCGGACTGTGCGCCAGGTCAACGTAAGAGACGCGCGACTGCGTCAGCCGGTGCCGGCAGATTTGCCGACCCGGCTGACGGGGCAACGGCTTGAGAGCCTCACGCGACGCGCCAAATATCTTCTGTTCAACTTCGCTAACGGCACGCTCATCGTGCATCTGGGGATGTCAGGCAGCCTGCGCGTCGTCGCGTCTGCTGAACCGTATCAGCGCCACGATCATGTTGACATCGGCTTCGGCGAGGACAGCTGCCTGCGCTTACGCGATCCACGTCGCTTCGGGCTTATGGTCTGGTGTGAAGATGATCCCGCGGCGCATCCGCTGCTGCGTCACCTTGGCCCCGAGCCCTTTGCGGGGCAGTTCGACGGACCGTATCTCGCGACCCGCGCGCAGGGCCGCCGGGGTGCGGTGAAGAACTTCATCATGGACGGCCGCATCGTCGTCGGAGTGGGCAACATTTACGCCAGCGAGGCTCTTTTCCGCGCCGGGATTCACCCGGCGCGGGCAGCTGGACGCGTCAGCGAACGCCGCTACTCGAAACTCGTCGGCGAGATCCGCTGCGTGCTTGAGGACGCCATCAACGCAGGCGGTACTACCTTGCGGGATTTTGTGCGCAACGACGGACAGCCCGGATATTTTCGCCACAATCTTCAGGTCTACGGACGCGCCGCACAGCCCTGCTATTCATGCGGCACGGCGATATCGGTACGGACCCTGGGACAGCGCTCCAGCTTTTTTTGCCGTGCCTGTCAGCGTTAACGGGCTGGGGTTGCGGTTACGCCTTGCGGCTGCCAGACCTCTGCGCCACCTTCCCCTCGGGGGTCGCTTGCTGCTTCCACCACCCCCAGCTCTCGGTCCCACAGCACACCCTGCATGTTGCCGTAGTTCCGACCGAGCTCTTTAAGCGCATGGCCCAGCGCGGACAGCGCCTCAACCATGTCCTCGTCAAGCCCGCCTTTCTCATACTGCACCTCGTCCGGGAGATACTGGTGATGGAAACGAGGCACGCTGACCCAGCGCTCTGGTGACCTGCCCTCCGCAAACTCAAGCACGCCAAGCAGCACCATGGAAATGATGCGGCTGCCGCCGGGCGTGCCGAGTACCCCGACGCGATCCACCGACTCAAGAAAGGTCGGCGTCATACTGGACAGTGGACGCTTCCCCGCTGCCACCAGATTCGCTGACGTTCCCACCAGCCCATAAGTGTTCGGCGACAGGGGGCGCGCTGAGAAATCGTCCATTTCATTGTTCAGCACGACCCCTGTACCGGGCGGCATCACCGTCGAGCCGAACGGCGTATTGATGCTCAATGTCGCACCTACCCGGTTACCTTCGGCATCGATGATCGAAAAATGGGTCGTATCCTGCCCTTCCGTCCGGCTACCCAGCGCCGGCAGATCCGTACTGGGCGTCGCCCTCTCAAGGGTCAGGTCCGCCGCCAGCTGCTCGGCGTAATCGGCGGACAGCAGGCGCTCCGTCGGGATAGTGGCAAAGTCCGGGTCGCCCAGGAAATCTGCGCGGTCGCGGTAGGCACGACGCATTGCCTCAACGATAACGTGAGTTTTCTGAACGTTCGAAAGAGCGCCAAGTTCGTAGCGCGACAGGATGTTCAAGGCCTCGGTCAGTACGATTCCACCTGAGGAGGGTGGCGGTGCTGATACGACCCGAATTCTGTGGTACTGGGAAACGATGGGCTTGCGCTCTTTGACGGAGTAAGCCGCTAGATCTGACAAACGCCAGATTCCTCCCACTGCCCTGACGCCGTCGACCAGCATCTGAGCAATGGCCCCACGGTAAAAGCTCTCACCACCATCCGCTCCAATACTTCTGAGCGTCCGCGCGAGATCTGGCTGAAAAATTCGCGTGCCCGGCGCCGGTGCCTCGCCTTGGGCAAGAAACACTCGTCCCGCTTCTCCACTTGCAGCCAGAGTCGACTGACGATACCCCGCCATCAGGGCGTACCGGGGACCTGTTTCAAAACCCTCTTCGGCCAGCTTGGCTGCAGGTTCAAGTAGGCGTGCCAGGGGTAGCCGGCCATAGCGCTGAGCCAAGTGATTCAACGCCGCGGGCAAACCGGGTATTGCTGCAGCCAGCGCACCGTTCAGAGAACGCGTTCTGACAACCTCGCCGTTCTCGTCCAAAAACATGTCCGGCGTGGCCTCACCCGGCGCCGTCTCACGGGCATCGACGAAGATCTCCGCACCGTCCTCAGCACGATGCAACAGGAAAAACGCGCCTCCACCAATCCCCGAGCTGTACGGTTCTACTACGGCCAGTGCAGCCGAGACCGCCACCGCCGCGTCAAAAGCGTTGCCTCCCGCGTCGATAACTTCCCTGCCTGCCGCTGTTGCGAGAGGGTGCGCAGACGCGATCGCAGCGCGTCCGGGGGACGTCGCGACAGCGCCTGCTGATCCACCGCACAGCAGAAGAACTATGAGCACGCCATAACGGCGTCTTGCGCGTCGAACGGGCGAGCGCTCAGCCGCCGCCATGCAGCCTCTCGAATTTCGCAAGAAGTGCCTCCTTTGTTTCAGCGCGATCTGGATCGATGGGAATACAGTCGACCGGGCACACCACGACACACTGCGGTTCGTCGAAGTGCCCGACGCATTCCGTACAGCGGTCCGGATCGATGACGTAAAACAGCTCCCCCTCGGAAATGGCCTCGTTCGGGCACTCGGGTTCGCAGACGTCACAATTGATACACGCGTCGGTGATTTTCAGCGCCATGGTGCCGTGCGGTCAGGCTTCTCGCGCACGCCGACTACGTTACTTTTTTCGACTGCTCAGACGCTCGTCCAGCACCTGCTTTATGCGCGGATGCACGAATTCGCTGATGTCCCCGCCAAGCGTGGCGATCTCCCGGACCAGGGAGGAAGAAATATAGGTATAGCGCTCTGAGGTGGGCAGAAAAACCGTGTCGCATTCCGGCATCAGCTTGCGATTCATTCCCGCAAGCTGGAATTCATACTCGAAGTCCGTGACCGCGCGGAGACCTCGAAGAACAACCGAAGCAGACTGGCTGCGTGCGAAATCGACCATCAGCCCATCGAAGCGCCTGACTTCGACATTGTCGAACTCGGCCAGAATTTCAGAAGCCAGTGCTACACGCTCGTCCGGCGAAAAAACCGTTTTCTTCGACGAGCTGCCGGCTACCGCTACGACCAGTTTGTCGAACAATGGGGAAGCACGGCAGACAATGTCAGCGTGCCCCAGCGTGATGGGATCGAAGGTGCCAGGATAAATCGCGATTGTTCCCAAGACTTTTCCTCTGTTGCACCGCTCGGGGAAATGCGGATAGGGCGCGCATTCTAGCCCGCGGGTTCAATCAATTTGTAGTTCACCTGCTTGGTCGAGCCTTCCCGCAGAACGCGCCACCCGGAGATCTCCAGCGCCTCCTGACGGGGACTCTCAAGGTAAACCCTCCCATGCGCGGCCAGCCAGCCAGAACGCAGCGCCTGCAGGACGCGATCGCGGATCGTGCAACCGAACGGCGGATCAACAAAAATCAGATCGAAGGGCCGTGGACCGTCGTCGAGAAAACTGAACACGTCGCGCTGAACAATGTCCACCGCGCTGGCACTGAGTCGTTCCTTCAAGTCCCGCATGGCAGCGACAGTCTGCTCGTCCTGCTCTACCAGAACCGCCTCTGCAGCACCCCGCGACACCGCTTCGAACCCCAGCACGCCGGTTCCAGCAAAAAGATCGAGACATCGGGCTTTCGTGATGACAGGCTTACACCAGTTGAACAACGTCTCCCTGACGCGGTCAGGCGTAGGCCGCACTGCCGGATTCTGTGGGAGCTGAACACGCGTGCCACGCCAGGTGCCGCCAATAATCCGCACCGTGGTCAAACCACGCTGGACTCTCCGCGGCTGTCTCATTCCGGAGCGGAAGCGCCGACGACGATAGTCACCCAGGCATCGGGCCGCAGTCGGCGACGCAAAGCATCAGCGATAGCCTCGGGTGTTACTGCGGAAATCTCAGCAGTGAAGCGTTCAAGGTAATCCATGGGCATGCGATAAAAACCAAGCATGGCCAGTTGCTCCACCATCTCCCGATTGCTGTCGATTCGCAGCGGAAACCCGCCTATCAGATTCTGCTTGGCGCTTTCGACCTGTGCCCTTGTCGGCCCTGTGTTCACGAAGTTCTGTAGCGTCTCGCGCAGAACCTGGAGCGCCTCCGCTTCCTGAGCGTGATCCGTCTGCAGCGAAGCTATAAACGGACCTGTTTCCGCCATCGGCAGAAAGTAACTGTAGGCGCTGTAGGAAAGCCCTCGTTTCTCTCTGATCTCCTTGAACAACACCGAGACCAGCGAGCCACCTCCAAGCACATGGTTTCCCACAAGCAAGGGGAAATAATCCGGGTCTCCGCGACGCATCCCGGGTTGTCCCATGAAGATATGACTCTGGATGGAATCGAAGGGCACCCGAAGCTCCTGCGGTCCGCTCGGCGTAAATGCCGGCAGCGCTGGCGCGGGAGGACCCGCAACTAACTGTCGGCTCAGATCTGTGGCGATCTGCTGAGCCTCTGCCTTTGACAATGCGCCAACCACAGCGATAACCGCATTGCCCGCGGTGTAAAACCGCCGGTGAAATGAACGCACCGCATCGACGGACAAACGCGGGAGACTTTCCTCTGTGCCGCCGGAAGGCGTTGCGTAGGGGTGGGACCCGTAGAGCTTGGCGTAAAACGCTGTTGCCGCTAAATCCCCCGGGGATTGTTTCTCATAATCCAGCGCCGTGCTCATGCGATCGCGAATCCGCGTAAAGGCCTCCTCATCGAATCGCGGCCGCGCCACGGCATCCGCGAGCAGCTTCAGTGCCGGAGCTGCTCGGACCGGATCAGACAACGAACGCAGACCGATATAGGCCATGTCCCTGAGCGCACCCACCCCGAGCTTTGCGCCCGTATCTCCGAGCGCTTCGTTGAAGCTGTCTGCTTCACGGTCCCCAGCGCCTTCTGCGAGTAGCAAATTTGTCGCTCGAGCAAGTCCCGGAATGGCCTCGTCACGTGCGCTGCCGGCTGCGAACACAATCCGCACATCCAACATCGGGATCTCTGGCGCCTCTACGAAGTACACGCGCGCGCCCTCAGCCGTCTGCCAGTTCTGGATCTGCGGAACAGCATGGACTCCTGAGCCCCAGGAACAGCCCAACAAAGCTAACGCGCAGGTTGCTGACTTCATTCCGCACCCCCCGGCAGAAGGTGTGTAACCGTAAGTCTGTCGCGGACGAGGTATTTTGCGGCGACCTCCCGCACCTGCTCCGGCGTTACAGCCATGAGCCCGTCGAGATAGCCGTCCTTGAGCCGCCAATCAAGCCCCACCGCCGCAAGGGCGCCAATCGCGTAGGCCTGATGCTGAACCGAATCGCGCTCGAATACCTCTTCCGCCACAGCCTGCGTTCTGCAGCGCGCCAGCTCTTCTTCCGAGGGCGCTTCTGTCTGCAGCAGCGCAATCTCCTCCAGCAGAGCATCCTCCAAGCGGTCAAGGGTGACGCTTCCCCGGGGGACACCGCTCAAGGAAAAAAGCGAGGCTTGCCGGGCGGTCGAGGAATAGCCGATATGAACCTGTGACGCGAGACCTTCACCCCGCACCAGTTTCCGTGCCAGCCGAGAGCTGGAGCTACCATCGAGTATTGCCGCCACGAGCTCCAGAGCGTAAATCTCCCAGGCATCCTCTGGCGCAGACTGTGTCAGGGTCGGGGCCTTGAACCCCATCATAAGCATCGGAACCCGTGCCGACTCGCTCGTGAATTCGACTCGCTTGAGACCCCTCTGCTGCACTTCCGGCAGAAACTTTGGCGCTGCAACGGGGTGACCTTCAATCGCGCCGAAAGTCTTTTCCGCCGCGGCGCGGACTGCCGGCGGATCGACATCTCCGACTACGATAACGATGGCATTTGACGGCTGATACCACTGACGGTACCAGCGCTCCAGATCGGCAACCGTGAGCTGTATCAGGTCGGCCTCCCACCCGATCACAGGATGACGATAAGAGCTGGTCTGGAAGGCTGTCGCCATGGTGGTTTCCATCGCCAGCGCCTGCGGATTGTCATCCGTGCGCAATCGTCGCTCTTCTATGACAACGTTGCGCTCTTTGACAAATTCAGCTGGATCAAGCTTCAAATTCTGCATGCGGTCCGCCTCGAGCTCGAAACTGAGGGGTACTTCCGCAGCCGACCATTGCTGGTAATAGGCTGTGTAGTCGTAGCTCGTGAATGCGTTTTCCTGGCCTCCCCGCGCCGCTACGATCTCAGAAAACTCACCCGGCCCACGTTCAGCTGTCCCCTTAAACATCATGTGTTCCAACACGTGTGAGATGCCAGTGATCCCGTCTGTCTCGTGTGACGAGCCGACGGCATACCAGACCTGCGACACGGCAACCGGTGCACGATGGTCTTCACTGATGATGAGACGCAGACCATTAGCCAGTGTGAATTCCTGGGTAGTCCCCGCATGACAAGCGATTGATACCGTTGCGAACAGCCAGCCGGCGAGAGTTCTGTTGAGCGGCAGGTTCAAGGCAATAGCTCCTGATAGTTACTCAGAAAACACCGTCGGACCGGCCCCGGTACTTTGAAAATGCCAGCGAAGCGACACATCTGCCTGTCCGGCCACGGTTGACGCAAGGGGTTCGGTGTTAGCATATCGCAGCCGGCCGCACCCCCTACTCTCTACTCCACTTAGCAGCAATAGAAAGCATGTTCAGCCGCCTCAAATCGGGCATAGCTCGAACTCGGGATGGGCTACGCAACGGACTTGAGCGCCTTTTCAAGCAGTCCGAGCGCGTTGATGCCGCCACCCTGGAAGACCTCGAGGCGTTGCTTCTGAAAGCTGATGTCGGCGTGCAGGCAACTAGCCGGCTGGTAGCCGCTATCGGGAAAATCCCGTCAGGGGAAACCGCCGTCAGCGCGCTTCGACGAGAAATGGTGGCCATTCTTGCTTCCAGCGCCCAAAAAATGGAGCTGCCGGCGCCCGGGGAACGGCTGTCCATCGTTCTGGTTGTGGGAGTCAACGGCGTTGGCAAGACCACAACGATCGCCAAGCTCGCCAGCCGTCTTCACAAGGAGGGCTACCGGGTCATGCTCGCCGCGGGAGACACTTTTCGCGCAGCCGCGGTTGAACAGCTGCAAAGCTGGGGCAGCCGCCTCGACGTTCCGGTCATCGCGCAAGGCACGGGAGCGGATCCCGCCTCTGTGATATTCGACGCCTGTGCGACTGCGCAGAAACGAGGGGCGGATGTGCTGCTCGCCGATACCGCAGGTCGACTCCACACCCAGAGTAATCTGATGGCTGAGCTGGCGAAGATTCGTCGCGTTGCCGCGCGCCATGACCCCACCGCGCCGCACGAAACGCTTCTGGTACTGGACGCAACCCTTGGACAGAACGCCGTCAATCAGGCCGAACAGTTCGCCGCTGCCGCTGACGTGACAGGGCTAGTACTGACCAAGCTTGACGGGACGGCCAAAGGGGGCGTGATCTTCGCGCTCGCGGAGCGGCTTGGTCTGCCTATTCGCTTCATTGGGGTTGGTGAAGGGGCCGAAGATCTGCAGGAGTTCAGTGCCACTACTTTCGTCGACGCCCTACTTGGTGAGCCGCCTGACTGAAACGTGTCCGTCGTGATCCGGTTCAAAAACGTCAGCAAAAAATACTCGACCGGTTCGGACGCCCTGCGCCTGATCAATCTCGACATCGGGGAAGGCGAATTCGTTTTCCTGACAGGGCATTCCGGGGCGGGAAAAACGACCATGCTACGACTGCTCGCGCTGCTCGATGAACCTACCCGTGGGCAGCTCGTCGTCGCCGGGCAGGATCTCGGAAGATTGCGTCGCTCTCAGATTCCCTATTACCGCAGGCGGGTTGGAATCATTCTCCAGCAGCCCTACCTCCTACCGGATCGAACCGTCGGGGAAAACGTTGAGCTGCCATTAAAAGTCGCCGATCTCGGGCAGCGAGAACGACGTAAACGCGTCCGGGCGGCGCTCGATAAGGTATCCCTGCTGGACAAGGAATCCCGACCTGCGGCGAGCTTGTCCGTCGGCGAGCAGCAGCGCGCAGCCGTAGCGCGTGCGGTGGTCAACCGACCCTTTCTGCTGCTGGCCGATGAACCAACCGGCAACCTCGACCCGACCCTGGCCCGCGGCATGCTGTCCTTGTTCGAACAATTCAATCAGGTCGGCGTAACCGTTGTGGTCGCTACGCACGACACTGGTCTCCTGAATGCAAAAGCGTGCCGCACTCTGGAACTATCACACGGCACCCTGCTTCCCGCAGCGCAGAGCGGGGCCGTCCTCCGCAAACCGTGATCACAGGCCTGACTCAGACCTACAGACGTCATCGGCAGGCGGCAGAAGACGGTGTGCGGAGGCTTTGCCGAAATCGGGTCGAGACCGCCCTCAGCCTAGCACTGATATCGGTTGTCATAGGTTTTGCTGGTGTGCTGATGCTGACGCTGCAGCAGCAACGCACTCTCAATTTAGACTGGCGCACTGAGCCCTCGATAGTGGTCTTCCTGCGCCGTGAAATAGAGGCCTCGATAGTAGAGCACCTCTCGAATGAGGTCGCGGGTCGCCCTGAGGTCGCCGCCGTAGAGCGGCTTTCCGGCGCCCTGGCGTATGCGGAATTTGCTGCGAGCCTTGGATTACAAGACGAGAGTGAACTGTATGAAGAGCTGCCCGATCTCCTGATCGTCCACCTTGCCCGTAACACCTCGCGTACTCAGATCGAGACCGGAATAATCCCCTTTATTCAGAAACACCCCGCCGTCGGCTCGCTTATGGCTGATCCAGCGTGGCACGAGCGCCTGGCCGCCGCGCTGAAACTTGTCGAGCGTATTGTTCTGTCGACTGGCAGCTTACTCGCCTGTGGTGTTGTTTTGAGCATTGCTAGCGTTTTGCGCGGCACCATGCGCAAAGAAAGCCTTGAAATTATCGTGCTGACCATGGTCGGAGCGACACGTGGTTATATTCGCCGTTCCTATCTATACAGCGGAGCGCTGCTCGGCTTCACAGC
>JAYODW010000048.1:0-17017 GCA_038116745.1 Gammaproteobacteria bacterium | reverse complement strand
CGGAGGCAGCAGCCGTGACAACCGCTATGACACTGAAAACTTTTGATTTATCCGTCCCGCTAGCAGCAGGTTCTCTAGACTCCTACATCAGCTCGGTTAATCAGTTGCCGATGCTCAGCCTGGAGCGAGAACAGGAGCTGGCGCAACGATTCCAAGAATCCGGTGACCTGGACGCAGCTCGGGAGCTGGTCATGTCACATCTGCGCTTCGTCGTGAAAATTGCGCGTGGCTACGCCGGATACGGACTCGCTCACGGGGATCTGATCCAGGAAGGCAATATCGGTCTGATGAAAGCCGTCAAACGCTTTGATCCAACGGTTGGCGTCAGGCTGGTGTCGTTCGCCGTGCACTGGGTAAAAGCAGAAATCCACGAGTTCATTCTTCGGAATTGGCGCATCGTGAAAGTGGCCACGACTAAAGCGCAGAGGAAGCTGTTCTTCAATTTGCGGAGCGGGAAAAAATCCCTTGGCTGGATGGGCGCCGAAGAAGCAGAGGCCATGGCATCCGAGCTGGGCGTCAGCAAGCAGGACGTCATGACGATGGAGCAACGTCTGCACGCTCACGACATGGCGTTTGACTTGAATCCTGCGCAGGAAGATGAAAGCAACGCTCCTGCTACTTTCCTCGAGGACCTGCGTTTTGAACCCGCCAGCGCCCTGGAAGAAGACGAGCACAGCACTATGCAGGTAGAAAATCTGCGTCAGGCCGTAGACACCCTGGACGACCGGGCGCGGGATATTGTCGTCAGCCGTTGGTTAACCGAGCCCAAAGCCACTCTGCACGAACTGGCGGACCGTTACGGCGTGTCTGCTGAGCGCATTCGACAGCTGGAGAAGTCCGCTTTCGGCAAAATCAGGAATGCTCTCGCTTCAGCTGCTGCTTAAGCTAACGCACTCAATCACGAGAAGGCCCGTCTGTTGCCACGCGCAGACGGGCCTTGAGAGACGCGAGATAGAGCATCAGAAACAGCGCAAAGTAATACTCCTGAGGCTCGCTCCAGCGGAGGTCGAATGACAGCGCCTCCAGGTCCAGGATCGTTTTGAATCGCTCCGGCATCCGGATGCCGATCGCCAACACCGCTGTTGGCAGGCAATCAACTGTAGGCCAGAACCAGGTGCCGGGTCGTGCTGGGTCGACAGGGAGTTCCGCGCCTCGGCCGCATGCGACAAAAATTCCACCGACAAGCACCCAGAGCTCAAGCAGCAATCTGGGCTTTTGATCGAACCAGCTGCTCATGTTGTGGAGGTTCGTCTCGTGTTGATCGTTCAGACGGTCGATTGCCTCCGGCGTGCCCCAGCCGAACAGATGCTGGCCCCAGGAGATTTCCTCTCCTGCGAAATACACGCAGGCCACTGTCATGATCACTACCCACGTGCGCAATACACGCTTGTCGGGCTGTGTCAGCTGCAGACTTAACCCGAGCCCGATGCCGGCGCCGAGGAGGGCAAGCACTGGGGTTGCAAGCTCTATGAGCCCAAGCTCTCCATCGATCCACTGGGCGTAGAGCTCTGGACTGAGAGCCCGGACGGGGAGAATCAGCAACAGCAGCAAAGGCGGAAACCAGAGCCATAGCCAACGAGGGAGCGCCGGCCTGGGCTTAGTCCTGCCAGCGTTCAAAAGGGAAGCCGCTCGAGCCCGCCCAGGATGACCTGCCAGTAATGGTCAAGGAAAAAACAACCAAACAGCAGAGTCAGATAAACGATCGAGTAGCGGAAAGTCGCAAACGCAAGCTCGTCGTCATGGTCAACCTGCATTCTGAGGGCGTAGTAAAGGAAGACGCCGTCGAGTAGCAATGCTCCTAGCAGATAGACCATGCCGCTCATGTAGGTTGCGAAGGGCAGCAGGGTCGCGACTATTAAAATCAGCGTGTAGAAAAGGATCTGTTTCCGCGTGTAATCCACACCATGGGTGATCGGCAGCATCGGAATAGCGGCCTTCCCATAATCTTCCCGCCGATAGATCGCCAGAGCCCAAAAGTGCGGAGGTGTCCAAGCGAAGATAATCAGAAACAACAGCAACGCATGGGGATCCACCGTCCCGGTGACAGCCGTCCATCCGAGCACCGGCGGCGCCGCTCCCGCTGCGCCACCGATAACAATGTTCTGTGGCGTGGCGTACTTCAAATACATTGTGTAAACGACGGCGTAACCAATCAGTGAAGCAAAGGTCAGCACTGCGGTCAGCACATTGACGAAGACCACAAGCAGGTACATCGAAAGCCCGCCAATAGCTAGGGCAAATGCCAGAGCATGGCTCCGGCTGAGGCCGCCCTGCGGTAAGGGGCGGTTCTGAGTACGCGCCATCAAAGCATCAATTCGGTACTCCGCCACATGATTGATTGCAGCGGCGGACGCGGACGCCAGAGCTATTCCCAGCGTCGCGGGGATAAACAAGGAAAGAGGCACAGGGCTATCTGTCGAAAGGAGCATCCCGATGATGGCCGTGAACACTATCAGCCCGATCACGCGGGGCTTACACAGCTCAAGATAGTCACGCCAATGACCGAATGACGTCATTGCCTGTGTGTTACTGGGCATAAGGCCGGTTTCCGGGTCGGCTGGCGATCAGGTATCTCAAGGTCACTACGGAGAGCAAGAGCAGGGCTGCCACACCATTATGCGCAACCGCCACTGCCAGTGGCAGCCCGAAAACGACGTTCGAAATGCCTAAAAGCACCTGTAGACTGAGGCACGCGAGTATACACCAGGCACACCTTCGCACCGCCGGAGTGATCGCTCGAACCGCGTTCGCTGCGACGAACAGGATTACCAATACCGCAGCCAGGGCGCCCAGGCGATGCGCCACATGAATAGCGGTCCGGGCCGGCGTATCGAGCACTCCAAACTCGTAATTAATGCCCAACCCGCGCCACAACGTGAACGCTTCGCTGAACTGCGTATCCGGCCACCAGCTGCCATGGCATGTGGGGAAATCAGTGCAGGCCAGCGCGGCATAATTAGTGCTGGTCCATGCGCCAAGAAAAATCTGGACGGTCAGCACTATCAGCCCCACATTAATCCAGGCCGGCACGACTGCATTCTCCGCGCTGACGCGCGGCGTGCGCTCGACCATAAGGAAATTGATCCAGAGCAGCACCAGCGTCGTCAGGCCACCAAAGAGGTGGGCCGTCACAACCAGGGGCTTGAGCAAAAGAGTGACTGTCCACATGCCCAGCATTCCCTGAAAGCAAATGAGCGGCACCAGGAAAAACACGAGCCTGCCCGAGGCAACCCGCGGCCGCTGCAGAAAGGCGCTGACCGCCAAAAGGACCACGCCGAGCCCCAGCACACTGGCCAGGTAACGATGGATCATTTCACGCCATGCCTTGCCGGACTCGAGAGGACGGGTGCTCCAACCAGCTTGCTCGAGATGCACTCCTGGGCTGTCTTCTGGAACGGAGAGATGGCCGTAGCAACCTGGCCAGTCTGGACAGCCGAGCCCCGCGTCAGTCAAACGAACATAGGCGCCGAAAACGACGACTGCCAGAGTCAGGACGGGGAGCGCTCTGGTCAAAAACCGGAAGAACAGAGCGTTAAAAATCATCGGATTCGGGATCCTTTCAACAGCTTTTTGATATCGCTTTTGATGCCTTCTGGCGAGCCCGTGTCAGCAAAAAACATGACCAGCTGCCCGCGCCAGTCGAGAAACAGGATCCCACTGTTCGGCGATTTACCCGTCCGCTCGCCGACCATCGCCTGCAGCGCAAGCGAAGGATTTGTCGTTGTACGTAACAGCGGTCCGGGCGGTGCGGCGGCGTCAGCATCGCTTGCCAGCGCGACATATAGACGGGTTGCATCGTGTCCAAGCAGCAACCGGACAGCCTGCAAAGTTTCCAGCGCGCTATAACAATCTGCCGCACAAGGCTCCGCCGAAAAGAACACCATCGCCCACTCGGCAGGTTGCAACGGTAAGTCCGCTAAAGCCTGAAGTCCTGTGTGCTGACGCACGTCGACAGGCGGCTGGAGGAGCTGGCCGTGGTTGGTCAGCTCCGAGCCCGGCGGTTTGAACGTGTGGGTATTGGCCATAAACCACGCAATAACTACCGGCGCGACGAACAGAACGAGCAGGATCAGTATGGTTGTCCGGGGAGACTGTCCCTGCCCGGTCAGCTCTGTTTTGCGCTCGGGCGTTGTCGCCGCCATATCCCTCCTCCTATGAAAACCAAAACCCCGGCCATCGCAAACCACTGCACCGCGTAGGCGGTATGCTTTGCAGAGCCGTCGCCGGGAGCTGGCCAATCGACATCCAGCGCTCCGGGGGATCCCTCTTGCAGATACAACAGAAAGGGAAACACGTTATCCGCGTTGTTCAAGTCTGCTGCTGCGACTCTAAGGTCGAACCGCTGTACGCGCTCGGTGCTCACGCCGACTTGCTCTTTTTGATGCGAATCGGCGTTCAGGGCTATTCCCACGACAGGATCCTCTCCCAGGAAACCGTGAAGTGAAACCTCACCGACAACGCCAGGTATGTCTGGCAGCTCCCATCGTGACTCAGCCAAAGGCAACCATCCTCGATCTACAAAAACCCGGCTCCCATCAATCAATTTGAACAGGTCAATTACTTCGTAGCCTGCGCGGCCATCTCTGACACGGTTGTCGAGCAAGAACCGCTTTTCTAAAAACTCGCCACGGCACTCAACCGGGCGTCCAACCGCATTACGAGAATTGATATCCGCATCATGCAGTAGGCTTAGTTCCACTCTGGGCAAGCTCTGTCGCTCGAGGAACGCCTGATATCGATTGTGTTTTTCCTTTGCCCGGGACAGCTGCCAGCTACCAAGGCCGCACAAAGCCAGAAATAGCAAAATTAGCAGCAGCCCCCCCACCATACGGGTTGCGCGCGGATTTGGCCTGCTTCCTGTGACCACGGATAATGCAGCCGCGAAGTTCACCACGCCCCGGGAGGGGCTTCAGACGTGCTTGTTAAAACCATCATCGTCGGTCTGTTCTTTTTAATTCTTTTATCGTTAGGGACGGCGTTCTTCAGCCTTTTTCGTAAACGCGCGCCCGAGAAAGACGACACGACAGCAGTCAAGGCATTGACGATGCGCGTCGGGCTTTCGATTTTTCTCATTGGCACCATTGCCGTCCTGTACGCTTTTGGACTGATCCAGCCAAACGGCTGAATTAAAAACTCTACGCAACACACAAAAAAAAGCGCCACCCTAGGTGGCGCTTAGTTCCCTAAAGCCTGGCGATGTCAACTCATAGCCAGTACACAAAAATGAACAGGCCTATCCAGACAACGTCCACAAAATGCCAGTACCACGCCACCGCTTCGAAAGCGAAATGATGTTTTGCAGTGAAGTGCCCCTTGATGGAACGGGCCAGAATAGTGGCTAGCATGATGGTTCCCATGGTGACGTGAAATCCGTGGAAACCGGTAAGCATGAAAAAAGTAGCTCCATAAATACCGGAATTCAGGGTCAGCCCAAGCTCATGGTAGGCATGTCCGTATTCACCAGCCTGCATGTAGACAAATATCGCGCCCAGCGCCACCGTCGCCGCCAGACCTAGAATCAACTGTGAACGACTGTCTTTTTTCAAGCCCCAGTGCGCCCAGGTCACGGTCGCGCCGCTGGTTAAAAGAATAACCGTATTCCAGAAGGGAACTCCCCAGGCGCCGATGGTCTCTTTGAAATGGGCAAAGCCGTAGCTCGAAGGCGTATTGAACAGCGGCCAAGCGGCGGCGAACTCCGGCCAGAGAAACTCGTTTGTCGCAGCTCCCGATCCTTCGCCTCCCAGCCACGGCACTGAGTAGATCCGTGCGTAGTACAGAGCGCCGAAAAACGCGGCGAAGAACATGACCTCCGAAAAAATAAACCAGGACATGCCCATCCGAAAACTCACGTCCACCTGGTCGTTATAGATTCCGCCTTCGCTCTCCCCAATGACTGTCCCAAACCACCCAAACAACATGTAAACAAAGCCCAGGAACCCGATGCCCAGGATGACGGAGCCCGCACTTGCGCCGTTCAACATGGTCGCGCCGCCGACAAACATCAGAAAAATAACCAGTGATGCGGTGATCGGCCACCGGCTTGGTTCTGGAATGTAGTAATCAGAATGTGCTTCTGCCATAACTTCCGTCTCTACTTGCTAGTTGAAGGTTGTAACTTCTCAAGGCCTCTCTAGGCCTTTATCCCGCTGTGCCGGCGCCTCCTGCCGGCTTAAGGGACTCGAAAAACGTGTATGCCAGCGTCAACACGGTCACGTCTTCGGGGATTTTCGGATCCACGACGAATCTTACCGGCATCATCCTGGTTTCTCCTGCCTGCAGCGCCTGCTGGGTGAAGCAGAAGCACTCCGTTTTGTTGAAATATCGTGCGACCGCATTAGGCGACACGCTAGGTACCGCATTCCCAGTGATCGCCCTGCCCCCTGTATTTGTGGCCTCGAAATAAACCAGCGTCTCCTCACCCGGATGGACGCGAACCTGGGCGACCACCGGCCTGAACTCCCACGGCATTCCCGCGTTGACGTTGGTTACAAATTCGATGTTTATCGATCTCCCCAGGTCCACTTCCTGCCGTTCTGCGGCAGCTTCCGACAAGCGTCCAGTCTTTCCATTGAGCCCCGTCAGATCGCAGAACACATCGTAAAGCGGGACCAGGGCGTACCCGAATCCGAACATCACGCTGGTCAGGATCAGCAAGCGCGCGGCAACTCGCCGGTTGTTGCACGCTGTTCCATCGTTGACCACGCTCACAATCGGGAAAGTATGCCCGCCCCATAAATCACAAGCACCACTAGACCTAAAAGGAGTGCACCGCGCTTCGCTGCCCGGCGCTGATCTGCAATGGGCCGATTGTCTTGTGTAGCCATGGTAGTAAGTAGCCGGTCCTTGAACGCCTTAGCGCATGCCTCCCTCAATCGAGGACGGTTCCGGTGGTGTATTAAAGCTGTGATACGGCGGTGGAGACGGCAGGGTCCACTCAAGACCATGAGCGCCTTCCCAGACGTTATCCGAGGCCTTGGCCCCGCCTTTGACACATTTGACGATGACCACAACGAATAACAACTGTGAGAGTCCGAAGACGAATCCGCCCAGGCTAGAGACCATATTGAAATCGGCGAACTGCACAGAGTAGTCAGGAATCCGCCGCGGCATGCCCGCAAGACCGAGGAAGTGTTGCGGGAAGAAGAGCACGTTGACCGAAATGGTCGATAGCCAGAAGTGGAGCTTGCCCAATCGCTCGTCGTACATGTGCCCCGTCCACTTGGGAAGCCAGAAATAAGTAGCCGCCATAATCGAGTAAATCGCGCCGGTAACGAGGACGTAATGGAAGTGCGCCACCACGAAATAAGTATCGTGGTACTGAAAATCCACCGGAGTTACGCCTAGCATGAGCCCCGAAAATCCGCCGATCGTAAACAGGATGATGAACGCGACGGCGAACAACATTGGGGTCTCGAATGTCATGGAACTCTGCCACATGGTGGCAACCCAATTGAAAACCTTGACGCCCGTCGGCACAGCGATCAGCACCGTCGTGTACATGAAGAACAGCTCGCCGGCAAGCGGCATGCCTACGGTGAACATGTGGTGAGCCCAAACGATGAATGACAGGAACGCGATAGCTCCCGTCGCATATACCATGGAGCTGTAACCGAACAGCGGTTTACGCGCAAAGGTCGGGACGATAGCCGAAACTATTCCGAACGCAGGAAGAATCAGGATGTAGACCTCTGGGTGGCCGAAGAACCAGAAGATGTGTTGGAACATCACCGGGTCACCGCCGCCCGCCGCGGAGAAAAACGCCGTGCCGAAGAATTTGTCGGTCAACAGCATCGTCACCGCCCCCGCCAGAACAGGGATCGAGGCGATCAACAGAAATGCCGTGATAATCCACGTCCAGACAAACAGAGGCAGTTTCATCAGGGTCATTCCCGGTGCTCTCATGTTGAACACGGTCACGATGACGTTGATCGCTCCTGCAATCGAAGAAGCGCCCATGAAATGCACTGCGAATATCAAGAAAGGAAAAGCATTCCCGGTTTGAAGAACCAGCGGCGGGTACATCGTCCAGCCGCCAGCCGGCGCACCACCGGGCATGAACAGCGTGCTGAGCAGCAATGTGAACGCGAACGGTAGGATCCAGAAGCTCCAGTTATTGAGTCTTGGAAGCGCCATATCAGGAGCCCCGATCATCATCGGGATCATCCAGTTTGCAAAGCCGGTCCACGCCGGCATGACCGCGCCGAAGATCATGATCAGCGCGTGCATCGTGGTCATCGAGTTGAAGAACTGCGGATCAACAAACTGAAGACCCGGCTGGAACAACTCCAGGCGAATGATCATCGCCATAGCACCGCCGATGAAGAACATCACCAGCGCAAATAACAGGTACAGCGTGCCGATATCCTTATGGTTCGTTGTCTTTAACCAGCGTGTAATGCCTGCCGGATGATGATCATGGTGGTCATCATGATGAGTGGTCGCCTGACTCATATCTAATCCTTTCCAGTCTTAAAGCAGTGTCGCGGTGGAGTAAGGCCGCTGGAGCCGTCAGCGGGAAACGCTGGCGTCAACGCCAGCATCCGCCAAAGCAGGGGTCATCGTGCTGACCGTTTCCGTTGCCGCTTGTTGGGTCTCAGATTTGGTCTTCTCAGCCCAGGCCGTATAGTCCGCCTCGCTGAGTGCCTCCACCACGATAGGCATGAATCCGTGGTCCCGCCCGCAAAGCTCGGCGCACTGCCCTCGGTAGATGCCCGGTTGTTCTATCTTTGCCCAGGATTCATTGATGTACCCGGGTATTGCGTCCCGCTTCCAGCCCAGCGCGGGAACCCACCAAGCATGAATCACGTCTCCGGCTGTAGTCAAAAACCTGATCTTCTTGTTCACGGGAACAACGAGATGCTTATCGACAGCAAGCAGGTAATTTTCAACTTGCGCGGGATCCTGTCCCGAACCCAGCTGGCGCGCCTGATTCGATTCCTGGTCCAGCTTGCTGAAAAAACTGATGCCTTCGTTGATGTACTGGTAATGCCACATCCACTGATAGCCAGTGACCTTGATAGTCATATCCGATTCGGCCACGTCTTCCATCATTATCAGCGCCTTGGTCGCAGGAATAGCGAGACCAACGAGGATCGCGAAAGGCAGAATCGTCCAAATAATTTCCACTTTGGTGTTTTCATGCCAGGTGGCCGGCTGCGCGCCTTGAGATTTGCGGAACTTGAGCATCGAGTAGCCCATGAGCCCGAACACAACGACTCCGATTGCTACACAGATCCACAGGATCAGCATGTGGAGATGGTAGACCGTGTGACTGAAAGGCGTGACACCCTCCGTCAGGTTCAAGCCCCACTCCGCCTGGGCTACACACGGGACACCCAGCAATGCTGTGATTAGCGGATAGCCGCTTGGTAAGCGGCGTCGAATCCAAGAAGTCATGCCTTTTCTCTCCAGACCGCAGGCTCGCTGACGCCTACGATTCGATTCGAAGGGTTAGTTTAGTCATGTCCAGGCCGCGTGGCCGCGGTCTTGTGCCAAGGCCCGAGTGCCGCAGAACGTGAACACTGGGAGCTGTAGGCCAAAGGACACCGTCTAATTTCGAGCGCGAAGTTTAACCTCTTTTGCGCAATGCGTTAATCAGTGTGTTAGCGAACGATTCTCGCTCACTTTCAACCAGAAAATTGCCCAACTCCAGATACTGACCGTGGAGCCCTACTAACAGTCGTCGCGGATGGTTACGGTACTGATGCTGTTTTAGTTCCACCCTGACCCAGAAACGGTTGAACTGAATGATTTCTTCCGCTGCAGAGCGCCCTCTCTCCACGAGGAGCGCATCTCCCTGTAGCCGCACCACCTCTTTCTTCTGACCACGATGGTGGACAAGGTAAAAGGCCGCTGCGAGCGCAATAACCTCCAGTCCGGAAAAAGGGAGAACCAGCGGCAGCCCCATCTGCCAGAAGAAAACGCCAATTATCATCTCTCCTCCTGCGACCACGAAGAGAAGAAGCTTAGCCTCATGCCAACTGAGAGACCGCGTTGGCTGCAGGACCCAGGTCCGGTCGCCATTTGGCTCCACAGGTAACGCCGTCACCATAGATCAGCCGCTCTCTTGATTTGAGGCGAGGATGGAGCACAACCGTTCGAGGTCGGCTTGGTCCTGCCACCGGCAATAGCCAAGGCGCTCAAAGGGCAGTAGTTCGTCGAGGGTTTCCAGCACCTCTTCAACTGCTTCGAGGCTTGGGTCAACCGCGTTAGCGACCCACCCAAGGACAGGGGCTTCCTGGACTGCGAGCGCACCTGCAGTGAGCAGCGCATGGTTGATGCAGCCGAGCTTCAGTCCAACAACAAGTACAACAGGGATAGACAAGTCCCGTACTAACTCCGCAACGGAGTAACCCGCGGCAATGGGCACACACCAGCCACCAACTCCCTCAACCACGACCACGGCGGCATGATTCTGACTTTCCCGAAATGCGGCCTTGATCCGCCTCGGCGAAATCTCGGCGCCCTCTTTCCGGGCGGAAATGTGCGGCGATGCTGGTAGCTCGAAGAGGTAGGGGTTCTGTGCCCACGGCGGCATCCTGACTGGTGACGCGATCCGCAGTAACTCGGCATCTTCGTTACGGCGAGCTCCGCCGTGTAGCGTTGCACCAGTCGCCACTGGTTTCATGCCCGCCGCCGGCACACCAATGGCCGCAAGCTGGCGGAGCAAAGCGCAGCTGACGTGTGTTTTTCCACAGCCGGTGTCTGTCCCTGTCATGAAAACCATCAAGGTCTCCTGCGTATGCCCGAGATGGGGACCTTGTATTCACCCGGGGCCTCCGGCTGAGCTATTCGCGAGGAGTTCCACGCGTGAGCGTAAATCACCTCATAGGTGGCCGGGAGAAGCCCGTCCGTTCTGAACGGCTCATATGCTTCCGCCAACCTCAGAAAAAATTGCCGGCTGGATAAGCCTTTGCGTCGCCCGGTCTGCTGGTTGACCGCACCGATCCCACGCAGGTCGCGCAACAACCCGTAGATGTCCCCGTAGGTAACGACGACTTCTTCTGACTCGATCACAGGGTCGCTAAAACCGCTACGGGCCAGCAGATCCCCAACGAGATGGAGGTCCGTGAAATCATTTACATGTTTGGAGGTGGAAATTGCGGAGAACGCTTCTTTCAACTCAAATAGCGTCCGTGGCCCCAGCGTCGAGAACAGGATCACGCCGCCCGGCCTAAGAACCCGTTTCAGCTCCGCGCATGCGCAAGCCGGGTCGGCCATCCATTGGAGCGCTAGGTTTGAAAAGGCCAGGTCGACCGACGCGGCTCGTAACGGAAGCGCTTCGATGTCAGCGCAGACGAACCTGTGTGGGGAAGCCCAGCGGCGCGTCTGATGGCGACTCTGCAGGAGCATAGCGCCGGCCACGTCTAATTGAATGACCCGCGCACCGGCAAAACGCGAAGCCAGAAGTCGGGCGTTCCGGCCAGTTCCTGCACCTGCATCGAGAATCCACTTCGGCCGTAGTTTCATCAGCGACAGTCGCTGAATAAGTTGGTCACCGGTATCCCGTTGGAGGAAATCATGGGCGTCATATGTCGCGGCTGCATCAGCGAAGCTGCGGCGGACGCCTTGTTTTGAGAGGAGGCTGCTCATGGTGAAAGGACGGCAGGGATCGCTATGGCTAGTGCGGCAACGAGTCGCTCTATGTGTTCTGATGTGTGTGAGGCTGTCAAAGTAATCCGTAGCCTTGAGGTTCCTTTCGGTACCGTTGGAGGACGAATTGCAGGGATGTACATCCCAAGGGTTCTCAAACGTTCGGCAACAGCCAAAGCGCCAACGTCATCACCAAGCTGAATTGGTTGGATGGGCCCATCAACAGCCGACAGTGGTATCCCCGCTTGCTGAGCCAGTTGTTGGAAGAGCACGATGTTGCCTTTCAGCCTGCTGCGGATGTTGTGGTCTGTCTGGATCAGGCGCAGCGCCTCGGATGCAGCCAGTGCGCAAACGGGCGAAAGAGCTGTGTCATAAACAAACGTACGTGCCGTCTGCACCAGAAGATCAATGATTTCTTCACTCGCGCAAACGGCTGCGCCTTGGGCCCCCAGTGCTTTTCCCAGGGTAACCATGGTAATGACGTCTGCGGATTTCGATGCTGGTCCTAGTCGTTGAGAGACTAAGAAGCCGTGGGCGTCATCTAGATAGGTCAATGCCTCGAATTCTTTTGCCAACCGGAGAATGTGGGGCAGAGGAGCCTGGTCTCCGTCCATGCTGAAAACGGTCTCCGTCACGATAAGCCGGTTGCCGCCGGTATTGGCTAGCGCTGTAGCCAGAGATGCCATATCGAGATGGGCGTAACGTCGGTGGTTCGAGCCGCTCAGCAAAATACCGTCAATCAGAGATGCGTGATTGAGGCGATCATGTAAAGCGTAATCTTTGCGGCTGAGGAGAGCGGTAAGAGCTCCCAGGTTAGCCATGTAACCGGAGGAGAAGAGAACGGCGGCTTGGTGGCCGGTTTCGGCTGCCAGGGCCCTCTCCAGCTCGGCGTGGGCCGCACTGTAGCCACCTAGCAAAGCGGCTGAGCCTGAGCCAATGCCCCACGTTCCTGTCTCTGCACGAATGTGTTCGAGCACTCGCGGGTCACACGACATACCCAGATAGTCGTTGCTCGAAAAATTCAGGTAGGACTTACCTTCAAGAACGATCTCGGGTTGGGTTCCGGGCATACGGGGGCGTCGATGCCGGGTCAGCGTGCTCGGAATACCTGCACGACGGCCCAGAAGACTTCCTAGAAGCGCGGGTTCGGACATGCGGCTGACAGTTTTTCTGGGCCGATCCGCTTGAGAAATGCGCGCGTTTCAGCTTGGAGGAAGCGTCCGTCCTTACGCCAACTCTCGCTTGTGCTCGCTTGGTCGCAAACCCAGGCGAGCCAGAAGGTTGCGGTCAGCCAAAGCAACTGGATTTTCCGTCGTCAGTAGCTGATCGCCGTAAAAAATGGAATTAGCGCCTGCGAGGAAACACAAGGCCTGGAGCTCGTCGCTCATGTTCGAGCGCCCCGCCGAGAGTCGCACCATCGACGCGGGCATGGTTATACGAGCAAGCGCTATGGTTCGTACGAAGTCGAGAGGGTCTACCGCCGCAGCATTTTCCAGGGGCGTGCCGGCGACGCGGACCAGAAGATTTATCGGGACAGACTCCGGGTGCGAAGGCATGTTCGCCAGAGTTCGGATCAGGCCGGCACGGTCTTGTGGCGATTCGCCCAGGCCGACGATGCCCCCGCAGCACACTTTGATGCGAGCCTGACGGACGTGGTCCAGCGTTTCTAATCGATCCTGGTATGTCCTTGTACTGATGATTTCCCCATAGAACTCGGGTGATGTGTCCAAATTGTGGTTGTAGTAATCGAGGCCAGCAGCTGCGAGGCGGCCTGTCTGGGGTCCAGTCAGCATGCCGAGTGTCATACAGGTTTCGAGCCCGAGAGATCGGACACCTTCTATAACAGGCAGTAGCTGGTCGATATCTTTGTCTTTGGGAGATCGCCAGGCTGCGCCCATACAAAAGCGCGTGGCGCCCGCTTGTTTCGCTGCTGTTGCTGCAGACAAGACGGTTTCAAGGTCCATTAATCGGGATGGCTCCACGTGGGTGTCAAAGCGGGCGCTCTGTGGGCAATAGGCGCAATCTTCGGGGCATGCACCACTCTTAATACTGAGGAGGGTACTCAGTTGAATAGTGTTCGGGTCGAAATTGCGGCGGTGGACACTCTGAGCGAGGTACATCAGATCGTTGAACGGCTGCGAGTACAAAGTTGTCAGCTCTTCCAAGCGCCAATCATGGCGGATGTCTGAAGCGGTATTCTCCTGATTGAGTGCTGCCTGCATGTTGTGTAGCCATTTCGCTGCTAAGGTGCGGGGAATTATGAGGCGGAATGGTCGGACGTCAACTATTAAAGGAGTGGAAACCTGTACCGCCTATCAGCCAAGGAGGGCTGTGGAGTGTTAAGACGCTGTGTTTTATGCGGAGCTACAGCAACAAGCAGCGGCTTTTGCGGGCCTTGCTGGTTTGACCTCCCGTTCAATGAGCCACGTGGATTAAACCGCGCGCCGGCCTTCTGCCAGGAGATGTTTATTGCCTTTGATTTCGTGTTCCCGATAAATAAGCTTGTACACAGGTTCAAGTTTGAGCGTGACCTTGCAGCGCTCCACGCTTGCGCAGCAGCGCTCAAGGAAATCGTATGCAAGCGCTTACTTACTTATTCTGTGATAATTCCGGTCCCACTGGGCGCAGGGCGATACTTGGAGCGCGGTTTTAATCAGGCCGGTGTTTTAGCCGATGCTTTGGGATCCGGCCTTGGTACCTCGGTGCTGCACAGTGCTTTGAAAACTCAGCGCGGGCGCAAACCGGTGCCTCAGCATTCTCTGATTACCAGACAGGCCAGGCGCAGGAACGTTGCTGGATACTTCAAATCCAACCCCAAAGTCAGAGCGCTCTCTGGCCGGATCCTGCTGGTTGACGATGTAATCACCAGCGGAGCGACTATCAGCGAAGCTGCTAAGGCTTTGAAGGTTGAAACTTCCCTTCCGATTGACGTCGCAGCCCTGACAACGCCAACTCATTTTTTTGGCTAGCGGGCTGACCCTGTGAAACTAAATCAGTTTCCCTTTCAGGTATCCAGGTTTGTTGCAGTGCGCGCATGCCTTTCGATGAACTCTCGGCGCGGCTCTACTTGGTCTCCCATAAGGGTTGAGAAGATCTGATCAGCAGCGACAGCGTCCTCTATCCGGACCTGCATCAGGTTTCTTGTCTCTGAACTCATCGTCGTTTCCCAGAGCTGATCTGGATTCATTTCTCCGAGACCCTTATACCGCTGCACGGATGACCCTTTTCGGGCCTGTTCCAGAATATCGGCAAAAGCCGCCCCGAGAGTGTGTATCGGTGCTTCTTCAGCCCCACGCTGAATTCGGGAACCCGAAGCCAGGGAGCCATCGAAAAGCTGCCCTAGCCTAGCGAGGTGCTGGTATTCACTGGATACGAAAAACTCCCTATCCAAAACCGTCGAAGTCAGTGACCCGTTGACCACGAACTGTATTTCGAGAGCCCAATGCGAAGAGGTTTGAAAGTTCACGCGCACGCTGACCTGCTGGTGCGTTTCCAGGGTCAGCGCTAGCGTCGTTCGCAAATCTTCAGTCCAACTGTCGAGAGCGGTTCGATCAGAAAGCACTTCTTGCCCCAGCAACGGAGTGCGACGGAAAGCGGTCAGAACGGGTGCCGGAAACCGTGTCGCCAGACGTTTTTCAATCTGGCCGAGCAGGAGATAGTCTCGCCCAATCGCCTCCAGTTGTTCTGTTGATAACTCGCTGTCGACTAAGTTTATGGCCGTCCCTTGAAGCCCAATATCCAGAAAATGCTGATTAAGCGCCTGGTCATCTTTTAAGTAACGCTCGTGCTTCCCCTTCTTTACCTTGTAGAGCGGTGGTTGCGCGATATAGACGTGTCCGTTTTGTACAAGCTCTGGCATTTGTCGATAGAAGAAGGTCAACAAAAGAGTCCGAATGTGAGAACCGTCCACATCGGCGTCTGTCATGATGATGATTCGATGATAGCGAAGAGCCGCGGGATCATAGTCTTCAGGTCCGATACCGCATCCTAAAGCGGTAATAAGAGCCCCGACTTCGGTCGAGGACAACATGCGATCGAACCGAGCCTTCTCAACGTTTAGAATTTTTCCTTTCAGAGGAAGAATCGCCTGATTACGGCGATCTCTACCCTGTTTCGCCGACCCGCCGGCTGAATCGCCCTCTACAATGAATAGCTCGGACAAGGAAGGGTCTTTCTCCTGGCAATCTGCAAGCTTGCCTGGTAATCCGGCGACATCCAGCGCTGTTTTCCGTCGGGTCAGTTCCCGGGCTTTCCGAGCGGCCTCGCGAGCTCTGGCAGCCTCAACAATTTTGCTCATAATTGCGCGAGAATCCTGCGGATGCTCCAACAAATATTCGTTCAATCGCTCTGCTGTCGCGAACTCAACTGCTCCCTTTACCTCACTCGAGACAAGCTTATCTTTGGTCTGTGAGGAGAACTTCGGATCTGGAACCTTTATCGATAGAACAGCAGTAAGACCCTCGCGCACGTCCTCTCCACTGACAGCGACTTTATTTTTAGCAGCTAAACCCTCTTTTTCGATGTATTGATTGAGCGTCCTCGTCAATGCGCTTCTTAGACCTGCGAGATGTGTCCCACCATCCCGTTGGGGAATATTGTTCGTGAAGCAGAATATGTTTTCTTGATAAGAGTCGTTCCACTGTAAGGCGACTTCCACACCAATATGGTCACGGTCCGCCTCTATGTGAATGACGTTTTCGTGGAGCGGCGCCTTAGCGGTGTTCAGATGGGTTACAAAAGCAGCAATTCCGCCTTCGTAACGAAAATGATCCCTTCTGTCCGACCTTTCATCAATCAGCTTGATATCCAGGCCGGAGTTAAGAAAAGACAACTCTCGCAGTCGTTTTGCGAGGATATCGTAGTGAAAATCGACATTGGTGAATATCTCTTCACTCGGAATAAATCGGACTTCCGTACCCGTGTGTTCTGCTTTTCCTGTTTCCCGCAACTCTTCAACAGGATTGCCGTGGCGGTAGCTCTGGCTCCAGGTCTTGCCTTCTCTGCGAATGGTCAGCTGAAGTTCTGCTGATAGCGCATTGACAACAGAAACACCTACTCCGTGCAGTCCACCAGAAACCTTGTAGGAGTTATCGTCAAACTTACCGCCAGCATGAAGCGTTGTCATGATCACCTCTGCTGCGGACCGTCCTTCCTCTTGATGGAAATCGACGGGGATGCCCCTACCGTTATCTGTGACAGTAACGGCGTTACCGGCATGAATACGCACAGTAATATGGGTGCAATATCCGGCCAAAGCTTCGTCCACACAGTTGTCGACCACCTCGAAAACCATGTGGTGAAGCCCTGTACCGTCATCCGTATCGCCTATGTACATGCCAGGCCGCTTTCGTACCGCGTCCAGACCCTTAAGAACCTTAATATTGTTTGAGTCGTAGCTCATAAAATTCTCCGTAAGCTTGACCGC
>JAYODW010000047.1:0-33876 GCA_038116745.1 Gammaproteobacteria bacterium | reverse complement strand
CCTATGACCGCGCCACAGCCGATGGATACCCGATTCCCGATTTTAACGCCATCACACAAGACGGCGTTCGCGCCAATGTCGCAAAACCCTCCGACATCAACTCCCTCGCCCACCAACACTCCACTCGATATTTTACTGCCCTCTCCTACAGATACAGAGCCGGCAACACGCGCGTATGGGGAAATCTGCGCAGATGGATGAAGCTTGCCCTCTCTGAGTCCCGCCCTACGCACGGGCAGCCAAAGACCGGCTCGAGCGCAGGCAAGAGCAAGATTAGGGACCTCGATGACTAACGGCGAGCCTGCAATTTCCTCCCGCTGCTCTGTCAAAACTGCGCAGGCTCTTCGCGGCACCGAGCTGCCCACCCCGTGGAGCTCTCTGACAAAAAATGAAAGCTCCCGGTGCCCCGCAAGGTCGAGACGCGCCATCCCTTCGATTAGGACGCAATCCAAATCTCGCTGGTCGGCTGCATGAGCTCCCAGAAAACGGCATATCTTTGAAAGGGCAAGCGGCACGCGCCGAGCCAGTGCTCAAGCGAGGATGCCGGGTCTGTGATATCCGACTTGAAGCAACAGTTAATTACTGCGTGCTCTTAAGTTTTTCGATAACTGCGTCGGTGACATCAACTTTTTCGCTCGCAAACACCACACCAGTGCCGAGGATCATATCGAAGCTCTGTTCCTTCGCGAGCTCGATAATAACGTCTGCGATTCTTTGCTGAATCTTGGACATTTCCTCATTGCGCCGAAAATTCACGTCCTCCTGGAATTCCTGGGTATCGCGCTTGAGCTCCCTTCGTCTGTTGACGATATCTCGCTCCAATCGACCACGTTCCGCTTCGCTCATGATGGCGCCATCTTTCTGAAACCTGTCCTCCATATCCTTCAGTTCTTTCTGCGACGCCACCAAATCGCGGTCCCGAGTAGCAAATTCCTTTTCTAGCTTTTTTCTCGCTGCGTCTGCCTGCGGAGCAGATTCAAGCACCTTTGGTGCGTTCACAACGCCTATTTTGTAGTCGGCGGCCAGGCTGTCGAAGCTGAGGCAGATCAGGAAGGCATATACGATCAGCGTGGTTAAAAGTCGCAATTTTGTCATCAACGCACTGCTCCAAAGTTAAACTCTATTATTTATTATGAAAAGACGCGAGTCACGGCGTTTAAGGTCGCGCTCGTTCTAGCAAAAAAAAAACTCAGTCATCCCAACTTATATATCGGCTTGCTTCTAGAAATTAGACCCGAAATTGAACTGAAATTTTTGGGTTTCATCGTACCATTTGTCATTGAATGGAATAGCGTAACTTACTGACAGCATCCCGAACGGGGACATCCAGATTCCAGAAATACCGGCAGACATGCGTAACTCGCTCATTTCAAATTTTTGTCCTTCCGCGTAGACGTTACCCGCATCAACGAAAGTAGAAAGTCGCACGTTATTCATTTCTTCTAGAAAGGGGACCGGCAAAATAACTTCGGCGTTTAATACCAAGGATTTATTCCCTCCGAGCGCACGCCCGTAGATATCTTGCGGACCAAGAGAGCTTTCTTCGTAACCTCGCACGGTTCGTGGTCCACCTGCGTAAAAGTTTTCGAAAAACGGCAGTTCGTAAGTGCTGCCGTACGAATCTCCATAGCCGAAATCGCCTTTGAGTAGCAAGGTGTACTTTTTGGGAAGCGGTATGTAGTAGCGACTCTCGTAACTTGCTTTCCAATACTTTAAATCACCACCAGGCGTGGTACCTGTCAAGTAGATTCTCTGCAAAGTACCTCTGTCAGGGAAGATAGCTGCATTACGAGTATCGTAAGAGAAAGAGGTTCTTACCCGAATGAGGTCGTATTTATTACCTTCCCGATAGAGGAATAGCGCCACAATCGGGTCCAAGTACAAAGGATCTGTGTTTATTTCGGTAGACTCGTAACTCAAACCAGCATTGATATAGTGGTATTCAGTTATAGGGACGCCAAAATCCATTCCGCCTGAAACGGTCTTCGTGTCGTAGCGCACGATGTTCCGATTGCCCGCGTCAGTCTCGCTATACGCCACATCGAACCCCCGGGCAACGCCATCAATTGTCCAGTAGGGGTTCATGTAACCCAAGCGAAACGTCCGATTAATTTCGCTGTTATTAAAAGCAAAGCTCAGGCTCTTCCCGCTCCCAAGGAAGTTGTCCTGTGTAACGCTCGTGTTAAAAATCAGACCCGCGGATTGGGAAAAACCCAACCCCAGTAGCAGGTTTCCTGATGGACGCTCCTTAACGGTGAAATTCACATCAACTTGGTCCGTCGAACCAGGGACTGCCGGCGTCTCTACGTTGACGTCCTCGAAATATCCCAACCGCCGTAGACGAACCTTCGACCGCTCGACTTTACTGGTCGCTATCCAGCCGCCCTCCATCTGCCGGAGTTCTCGTCTCAAGACCTCGTCACGCGTCTTTGCGTTGCCGAAAAAGTTAACTCTTCGAACGTAAACCCGTTGCCCTGGATCCACAAAGTAAGTAATCGATGCGGTTCGAGCCTGCTCGTCCACGTCAGGGATCGCATTGACGTTAGCAAATGCGTAGCCTTCATCGCCCAGCCGATCCGTTATGTTCTTACTGGTTGTCGTCAAAAGTTTGCGCGAAAACACCATCCCTTTGCGCGTGTAAACCCACTTGAACAGTTCTTGCGGCTCGACGATCAAAGTACCCGCCAGTTTCACATCGCCGATGGTGTACATGTCTCCTTCGGTAATGTTGATCGTGATATAGACATCCGCCTTGTCAGGCGTAATTGACACCTGAGTCGAGTCAACTGAAAAATTGATGAAACCACTGTCCAGATACATTGATCTCAGGGTTTCCAGATCGCCGGAGAGCTTTTGCTTGGAGTATTGGTCGTCTTTGCGAAACCAGCTTAACCAGTTCGGAGTCGTCAACTTGAATTGCTTGAGAATGTACTCTTCGTCGAACGCCGCGTTGCCCAGGATATTGATTTGTTTGATTCGGGCCGCCTCACCTTCCGCGATCGTGAAGACAACCTCGATGGTTTTCTCATCGACTGGTATTAACTCATGGTCGATTCGGACGCCATACTTACCGTTGGCGTAATACTGCCGTTTGAGTTCCTGCAGGACTTTATCTAGCTTAGCTTCATTGAAAACCTCGCCTTTCGCGAAGCCCGCCTCAGAAAGCCCCTTTTCCAAGTCCTCAGTTTTGATTGCCTTGTTGCCTTCGAATGTCAGCGCAGAAATGGTCTCCCGCTCGACAAGACTGACAACAAGCACGTCCCCATCGCGCTCCAGGCGCACATCTTTGAACAGTCCGGTCTTGAAAAGCGCGCGAACCGCGTCCCTGCTGCGCACGTCATCGACCGTATCGCCAACGCTGATCGGAAGGTAGTTAAAGACCGCTCCAGGTGAGATTCTGTCGAGACCTTCCACCCTAATGTCATCAACAATGAAGGACTCAGCTGCAGTAGCTGAAACACACACCAGAGCAACAACGAGCGCCAGCCAAGGCCCTCGCAAACAGTTTATAAGTGCCATGTATTTGTTTTAATTATGGATGACCAGCGTTCAGAGCAGGCGGGCGAAATCGTTGAAGAGTGCAATGCCCATGAGCCCCAACAGCAAAGACAAACCTATTTGCTGACTCAAAGCCTGAGCGCTCTCGGACAGCGGCCGCCGGCGGGAAAATTCTATCAGGTAAAAAAGCAGGTGTCCCCCGTCAAGCAGAGGTATCGGCAAGAGATTCAGGACGGCCAGACTGACGCTGACAAGTGCGAGAAATTCAACGAATCTGGGAAGGCCCATTCGCGCCGATGCGCCCGCATACTGCGCAATACTGATAGGCCCACTGAGGTTCGAAAGCGAAGCGTTTCCTGTCAGCATTTTCCATAGGAACTTGACTGTCGTCGTAGACGTTTCCGCCGTTCTTAACAGCGCGGCGGGCATCGCCTCAAAAACATCCAGCCGCTCGACGGAATGGGGAGGATAACCTTCCGGCACAAGGACTTCGGCGCCGATCCGACCAATTTCCTTACTGTCCTGGACAACAACATCAGGAACCACGCTTAGAGAAACCCTCTGCCCTTCGCGTGCAACCTCCACGAGCAGCGGCCGCCCTGGATTCGCACGTACCACCTGCACCCATTGCATCCAGTCATCGATCGTTGCACCGTTTGCCGCGACGACGAGGTCTCCTGTTTGCAAACCGGATCGCGCGGCGGCCTGGCCCTCGGTCACCTTTTTGATATGGGGCGGCAACGGGAACCGCTTCTGTGAGACTCCGAGGACAGCAAGAAACGACTGCTCTCCGAGCTCATCAACGCTAAGCCCGCTGAAATCGAGGATGGAGGTTTTCAGGTAGTTAGATTGGTTGGGGCGAAGCTCAAATTCCACTTTCCCGCCGTCGAGGACCGCATTCAGAGACTGCCGCAGCACTCCTTCCCATGTCGAGACAGGTCGTGCATTGACCGCGACGACGAGGTCTCCGGGGCGTATTCCCGCTCTCGATGCAATGCTTTGACTTTCAACTTCACCAATGATTGGCGGCACACCAATCACCCCCGCTACCAACACAAACCAATAAGCCATGAACGCCAAAAGGAAATTAGCGAGCGGCCCAGCGGCTACGACAGCTGCGCGCGCACCCACGGATTTCCTATTGAAGGCAAACCGCTCCTGCCCCCGAGGCACATCACCTTCCCGCTCATCGAGCATTTTGACGTACCCGCCGAGAGGGATCAGAGCGAGCACGAATTCGGTGCTCTCCCCTTGGCGCCTCCATAGCACAGGTCCGAATCCCAGAGAGAACCGAAGGACCCGCACACCCATCTTCCTTGCAACCCAGTAATGCCCGTACTCGTGCATCGCTACAAGCAAAGCGAGCGCGAGCAAAAAGTAGCCAACAGTCGATAAAAGCTGCATCTCAGTCAGTTGAGTTGCGATACTTGGGAAGAAACAAATTGTCGCGCCGCCTCATCCGCAGCGAGTATCGACTCCAAGGTATCCGCTTTTTCTGACTGAATGCTTTCAAGGCTATCAGCGACCAAGCGTGGGACATCAAGAAATCTGGCTTGCCTGTTCAAGAACGCGTCAACAGCAACTTCATTCGCAGCATTGAGGATTGCTGGCGCCGTTCCGCCGGCCGCCATCGCCTCCCGAGCCAGTCTCAGACAGGGAAATCGCTCTTCGTCAGGTCTCTCGAAATCCAAACGTCCGACAAGGGTAAGGTCTAGCGGGTCAACTCCTGAACGACACCGATCTGGCCAGGCGAGGGAGTACGCGATAGGCGTTCTCATATCCGGGTTCCCCAGTTGAGCGAGCACGGAGCCGTCAACGTAGCGCACCATTGAATGGATCACACTTTGGGGATGAATGAGCACTTCTACGTCCTGCAATCGCGCGTTGAACAGCCAGCAGGCTTCAATCACTTCCAAACCCTTGTTCATCATCGTCGCCGAATCTACTGAGATCTTTTTACCCATGACCCAATTCGGATGTGCACACGCCTGCTCTGGAGTGACCTCCTCAAGCTGAGTCAAAGCAAACTCTCTGAACGGCCCGCCGGAAGCAGTGAGGAGAATTTTTTCCACCCCGGCCGCGACAAGTCCTCCGGAAAAATTCGCAGGGAGACTTTGGAATATCGCGTTATGCTCGCTATCGATCGGTAACAGCACAGCGCTGGACTGCCTGATGGCGTCCATGAAAAGCTGCCCCGACATCACTAACGACTCCTTGTTAGCCAACATCACGCGTTTCCCGGCACGTGCCGCTGCCAGATTGGGCAACAGACCGGCAGAGCCCACGATCCCAGCCATGACGTAGTCCACCTCGCTCGCAGCCGCGACATCTGCCAGAGCGCCCGCCCCACCCAACACTTCAACCCCGAGGCGAGATTCACGGCACCGAGCACGTAATAGCTTCGCGCTGCCCTCGTCGGTCATAACCGCAATTTTCGGCATCCAAGTTCGACATTGCTCGAACAATAAATTTACATTTCGATGTGCCGTCAGGGCATAGACATCGAAGCGCCCCGGCTGGCGCGCAATTACGTCTAACGTATTGACTCCGATTGATCCGGTTGATCCGAGGATAGTTATACCTACAGCCATATGCCCATCATCTCGTTCATCCCGACAACATAAACAGGTCCGGCAGCCAGCAGTCCGTCGATCCGGTCCAGCACCCCGCCGTGACCTGGCAATAAACGACCGCTGTCCTTGCGCCCCGCGATCCGCTTAATCATGCTTTCAAACAGGTCTCCGATAACCGCCACCAAGGTGACAACTACGGCCAGTACGACCATCGGTGAAAGTGAGCCGACCCCGAGATAGTAGTGCAAAAAAGCCCCCACGAAAGGTGCAGTCAAAACGGCACACAGCACGCCTTCCCATGTCTTCCCAGGGCTGACATTACTCGCCAAACGATGGCTCCCCCAGAGTTTTCCGCCCATAAAGGCGAGCGAATCTGCTGCCCACACGACTGTGAAAAGCCCGACCAAACCCACGGGCGATACCATCGCGAGGAATAGCACCGCCGCAAGCCCTCCGGTTTGAATGATCCAGCCGCTTAGGAAGTGAACAGCACGAGTTCCGCGCCGCCTAATCGGCTCCCGTTGAAAAAGCACGATCCAAACGCAGATCAGCGCCCAGGATGCGAGCGCAAGAGAAAAAACGAGTTGCAGCAGAACCGCTTCGCCAGCGATTCCACTAAAGCCCCCAATTCCGGTGACCAGCAGGACAAATCCACACTGGACCCAACGATGTTCTAAGCCAATCAGCTGGGCCCATTCCAATGACGCCAACGCGCCAAATGTAAGGATCAAGGAAGCAGTTGCCCAAAACGGAGTAAATAGTACTGCTCCAAGAACAGAAACCCCGAGCACAAGGGCGGTAATGACGCGGGTAATCAGCATGTTCAGGACCGGAGCATCGACTGGGACTGCCGGTACTGGAGCACTCAGCCGGCGATAGAGGACGGTGCAGTACCCTCCCCGGAGGTAACCTGTTCTCCAGTCATACCAAATCGTCTCTGTCGGCCATGGTAGACCTCAAGCGCTTTCTCCAACTGAGAAACATCGAAGTCTGGCCACAATACGTCGGAGAAGTAGAGTTCGCTGTACGCTAGCTGCCATAAGAGGTAATTGCTTATGCGCACTTCACCGCCTGAGCGGATAAATAAATCAGGGTCAGGGAGAGCGCCAAGGGATAAATAGCCGTGGAGCAGCGCTTCAGAAATTTCTTCGGGTGTCAGCTCGCCCTCTAACACTCTTTGCGCGACTGCCTGCACAGCGCTGACGATATCCCATCTGCCTCCATAGTTAGCAGCGATGTTCAACCAGAGGCCGTTGTTGTTCGCCGTTAGCGCCTCGGCGTTAGCAATAGCGTCCTGCAGCCCCTCCGGAAAGACCGTGCGATCTCCTATAACGCTGATCCTCACCCCGGCCGAGTGAAGTTCTCCAGCCTCTCGCTCAAGTGCGCTGACAAACAGGTCAAGAAGAAAAGCGACTTCAGTGGACGGTCTGCGCCAGTTCTCGCTACTAAATGCGAATACCGTAAGAACATTGACTCCGATTTGAGCACAATGCCGGACGATGTTACGGAGGTTTTCTACCCCTGCGCGGTGTCCTGCGACTCTAGGGAGCCCCTTTTTGCGTGCCCAGCGCCCATTGCCGTCCATGATAATGGCGACATGTCTCGGCACTGCCTCTCCCACCTAAAACAGCTCCGTCCTCAAACTTCCAGCATTTCCCGTTCTTTGTTTGCCACGATAGCATCTATCTTTCCGACGAATTCGTCTGTGGCCTTTTGTGCTAGCTCTTCCCCTCGCCTCACGTCGTCTTCTGAAATTTCTTTAGATTTCGCAAGCCCCTTGAAATGCGTGATCGCATCTCTTCGAATATTGCGCACGGCCACTCGGGCTTGCTCGGCTTCAGACTTCAGAATTTTTATAAGCGACTTCCTACGTTCCTCTGTGAGAGCTGGCAGCGGGATGCGTATGACGTTACCCGCTGTAACAGGATTCAAGCCGAGATTTGATTCAAGAATGGCCTTCTCGACGCTCTCGATCATGGAGCGGTCCCAGACGGTAACGGACAGAGTTCTGGCATCTTCGACACCCACATTCCCCACCTGTCCCAGTGGAGTGGAAGCCCCATAGTACGTGACCGATAAGTGATCAATCAGGCTGGTCTGTGCTCTGCCGGTTCGCAGCCTGGATAAGTCACTAGCGAAAGAATCGACGCTTTTGCCCATTCGGTCTCGGGCATCGTTGAGGATTTCATCATGCATTTTTTGATTTACACAGTTACTAAGGTTCCCACTGCTGCCCCCATAGCGGCATCCAGGAAGACACCAGGGCACGTCATATCGACGACTCTCAGCGGCATCCGATTCTCCTGGCACAGCACGATGGCCGTAGCGTCCATGACTCCCAGCTTCTTCTCAAGGACTTCTTGATACCCCAACGTGTCGAATTTAACTGCATCCGGCACGAGTTTGGGGTCAGCAGAATAAATTCCATCGACCTTGGTCGCTTTGATCATAAGATCGGCATTAATTTCTATAGCCCTCAAACTCGCCGCAGAATCCGTAGTGAAAAACGGGTTGCCGGTCCCTGCTGCCAGGATAACTACTCGCCCCTTCTCAAGGTGTCTGACCGCGCGCCGTCTTATGTAATCTTCACACACCTGATTAATTTTCAGCGCTGACATGACGCGAGCGAACATGCCTTGCCGCTCCAGCGCATCCTGTATAGCTAATGCGTTGATTACTGTGGCCAGCATTCCCATCTGGTCTGCGGTGACCCGATCTACGCCGGCAGCGGCAAGCCCTGCCCCACGAAAAATGTTACCGCCGCCGACGACGACTCCGACCTCGATTCCAGCGTCAGTAAGGCTGCGAATTTCGCCGCCGATATAATCTACAAAGTCGGGGTCAATACCGTAATCTTCGGAGCCCATCAGGGCCTCGCCGCTCAGCTTTATCAGAACACGTTGAAACGTGGGCATGCGTTTATCAGAGTCTCCCATAGGACGCTTTACCCCAATGCGTTTGCGGAGCCGGCCAAAATCAGTGAGCCGCGCCTGCTTGAGCCCTCACCTCTTCAGCGAAGTTAACCTCCTTCTTCTCGATACCTTCTCCAACCTCGAAGCGCACGAAGCTTTTCACTACGGCACCTGCATCGCCCAGAAGCTGCGCCACTGTCTTCTCGGGATCTTTGACGAACGGCTGACCGGTCAAGCTAATCTCAGCAATGAACTTTTTAAGCCTCCCCTCAACCATCTTCTCCACGATGTCGGCTGGCTTTCCACTTTGCACCGCCTGAGCAAGATGGATTTCCCGCTCTTTGAGCAGCAATCCTTCCGGCACGTCAGATTCACTGACGCAGATAGGATTAGACGCGGCGATGTGCATAGCGAGATCCCTCGCTAACTCCGCGTTACCGCCGGTAATGTTTATCAGCACCCCGATTCGTCGCCCGTGTAGGTAGGACTCAGTCAGCCCCTCCTCCACGTCCATATGGACCACCCGTCTGAGTCCGATGTTCTCGCCGACCTTAGCGATCAAGCTCGTTCGCATCTCCTCGATCGTCACCCCGTCAACCTCGGCCGCACTCAAGGCAGCCACATCACCTATCGAATTCTCCAGCGCTGCAGCAGCAACGGTTTTGGTGAACGCGGAGAAATTTTCGTCATTCGCAACGAAATCGGTCTCGCTGTTTACCTCAACCATCACTGCGGAACCACCGTCGACAGCGATGACGATAGCGCCCTCAGCGGCGATTCTCCCTGCTTTCTTCGCGGCTTTGGCTGCCCCTGTTTTTCGCAAGTGCTCAATTGCCGCTTCGATATCACCACTCGTTTCCACGAGCGCTTTCTTGCACTCCATCATCCCCGCTCCGGAACGCTCCCGCAGTTCCTTCACCATCGCAGCCGTTACTGCCATTGTCACACCTCGTTAAATAGTCCCACGCTCGTTTTCAGGGCGTTTATTCAGGGCTGCTATCTGCCTCAGCAGCAGTCGATGTATTCGCATCGCCCGCCGGGTCTCCTAGAAGGGGGGCAACCTTGTCATCAAGCTCAACGAATTCATCACGCGCGCCAGTCGCGACATCGGCGACGACCAGTCGAGCATCCAACACCGCGTCTGCGACAGCCTTCGAGTACAGGGCGATCGACCGAATCGCGTCGTCGTTTCCGGGGATGACATAGTCCACGCCGTCGGGCGAGTTGTTGGTATCTACAACTGCGATCACAGGAATCCCGAGTTTGTTCGCTTCGGCGACAGCGATCCGTTCATGTCCCACGTCTATCACGAACAGCGCGTCGGGGAGGCTTTCCATGTTTTTAATCCCCCCAAGGCCTTGATTGAGCTTCTCCAGCTCTCTTCGCACGTGCAGCGCTTCTTTTTTGGACATCCGATCAAGTCCGCCTTTCTCGACCATCTCTTCCAGGTCTTTGAGGCGCTTTATCGATTGTTTGACGGTTTTAAAGTTGGTCAGCATCCCGCCCAACCATCTACGACTGACATAAGGCATCCCGCAGCGCTGTGCCTCTTTGGCAACGGGCTCCTGCGCGGCACGTTTAGTGCCCACGAAGAGAAGCTTTGAGTGCTTTGCTGCGAGACGGCCGGCGAAATTAAGAGCCTCGTCGAACAACGGAACTGTCTGCTCGAGATTAATGATGTGAATTTTGTTGCGTTCACCGAAGATGTACGGGGCCATTTTCGGGTGCCAGTAGCGGGTCTGGTGTCCAAAATGCACACCTGCTTCTAACATCTGGCGCATGCCGACGTTACTCATAAGATTCTCCTGTTTTAGGGTTTGGCCTCCACGTTTCCTTCAAACACTAATTCGCGGTCCCATGACCACCGAACACCCAAGTGTTCGCGTCGAAACGTGTGCGTAGTATCAATTGGCTGGATTGCCCGGAGGGCGCGCGCTTTATACCATGGAAGCTCTGGACCAACAACGACTTGCCACAGAAACTTACCATGCCTGTATCGATTAAAACGCGCGCAGAAATCAGCAAAATGCGTAAAGCTGGACGCTTGGCTGCCGACGTTCTGGAGATGATTTCTGAGCATATTGAAGCTGGCATTACTACCCAGGAAATCGACTCAATCTGCCACCGCTACATTGTCGAAGTGCAGAAGGCCGTCCCGGCCCCGCTGAATTATCACGGATTCCCAAAATCCATCTGCACGTCGGTCAATCATGTGGTCTGTCATGGCATTCCTGCAGAGAAGAAACTCAGGCCAGGGGATATCGTCAATGTAGATATCACCGTAATCAAAGACGGCTATCACGGTGACACATCCCAGATGTTTCTGGTTGGAGAGGTGTCAACAAAAGCCAAACGATTGTCTGAAACGTCTTATGAGTGTCTACTGACCGGAATCAACCTTGTCAGGCCCGGCGCCCGCCTGGGCGACATAGGCGCCGCCATTCAGAAGCTCGCCGAGAGCCGAGGCTTCTCAGTTGTACGTGAGTACTGCGGTCACGGTATCGGAAAACAGTTTCACGAGGAGCCTCAGGTACTGCACTACGGTACTCCGGGCACAGGGCTGGTTCTGGAGGCCGGAATGATCTTCACCATCGAGCCGATGCTCAACGCAGGTAAGCGCCACGTCAAACTGCTTCCTGACCAATGGACAGTGGTAACAAAAGATCGAAGTCTTTCGGCGCAATGGGAACACACAATTCTAGTGACAGAAAACGGACGCGAAGTCCTGACTGCGCGCTCCTCCGAGGATTTTGATCGGGGCAATGCCTCCTCCAGACGAATCGCGCCCCTGCATGCAATGACAGCTGGCTGAGTCGCAACGCGGTGTCTGCTTGGTGACACAACCGCCTCCCCGCTCTGAAAGCGAATTACTCTTCCGGGCGAGAGCACTCAGTGGCATCACCCTCGGGGAACTGGCATCGTCGCTGGAAATGCCGATACCGCGAACTCTCAAGCATCACAAGGGTGTTGTCGGAGATTTAATTGAGGCGGCTCTGGGCGCGACCGCCAGCTCACTTCCAAAACCAGATTTCCTCAGTTTAGGCATAGAGCTGAAGACCATCCCTCTCAGTTCGAGAGGCTCTCCTCGTGAGTCAACTCACGTGTGCACCGTACCAATGAAGCAGTCATTCCCCGCTCTTTGGCAAACGTCGACCGTACGCGCAAAGCTCAAACGAGTACTCTGGATGCCTGTGGATGCATCCCACGAAAAAACACTCCCGGAACGCCGACTAGGATGCGCCTTCCTCTGGAGCCCGAGCCTGGAAGACGAGGCCATTCTTCGCACAGACTGGGAAGAGCTCATGGAGCTCATAACTTTCGGTCAGTTCGAACGAATCAGCGCGCGACTCGGGCGGCACCTGCAGATTCGCCCGAAAGCCGCAAACGGCAGAAGTCTTGTCGCTAGTCATAATGCTGACGGTGCGCCAACAGAAGCACTCCCTCTGGGGTTTTATCTCCGTCAAAGCTTCACCGCCAGAATTCTCCGCCAGCAAGAGTTCGTCGATGGATGAGGGCGCCAGTCTGCACCGCCTCTGTATCGCCCCGATGATGGGACGAACAGACCGACATTTCAGACACCTGGTGCGCCTCATTAGTCCACGCGCTCTCCTTTTTACGGAGATGGTGACAGCAGACGCTCTACTGTACGGAGACTCCAAGGGCACCGCTTTCGTCGAAAGTCAGGAACGCGCAACAGTGTTGCAACTCGGAGGCAGCGAGCCGGACAAACTCGCTGCTTGCTGTGAACTTGCGCATCCGAGAGGATTCTCGGAAATCAATCTGAACTGCGGTTGCCCAAGCCCAAGGGTTGTCTCCGGATCCTTCGGAGCTTCCTTGATGCTACGCCCCCAGCTTGTAGTCCGCTGCGTGGCAGGCATGAGGAGCGCGACTCCGCGAGAGACCCCGATCTCGGTAAAGCTCCGACTCGGTGTAGATGACGTTTATAGTTATCCTTATTTTCGGGATTTTGTGCTGCGGTTGGCCGGAGCGGGCTGCGCCATTTTTCACGTCCATGCTAGGAGAGCACTGTTGGATGGTCTGAGTCCGCGCGAGAATCGGGAGGTCCCGCCTCTCAACTACTCGTGGGTCTACCGTTTGAAGCAAGAACGTCCAGACCTCACCATCATCTTGAATGGTGGGGTGACCAGCCAATCGGCAGTTCGCTCTCATCAAAACCGCGTAGATGGCGTCATGATAGGCCGTCATGCGTACCGGGAACCGTTCAATCTCGTACAGTGCGAACACGTATCCTTTCCCCAAACGACCTCCGGAACCAGGCTCCGCGGAGAGGTTCTGGATCAGTATTGGCAGTACGCTGCGGATCGGATGTCGGAGGGAACCAATTTCCAGCACATTGCGCGCCACGCTCTCAATTTGTTCCATGGTTGTGCTGGATCACGCCAATGGCGTCAGATGGTGTCACAGTCCGCCCACACAGTCGGGACCGACCATGAGCGCCTGGCCTCTTTGCTCGAGCGATTGCCGCAGCTGCCGCCCTGATCCTCAGGTCGGACCAGCATCCTGGTCGCCTTGACAGCTGCCCCGATACTTATTCGGGCGTAAGCGGGGTAGCTTCTCGTGCGAGTTGCCCACTCGATAAGGCAAGGTGGTCGACTCGGTCTCCAACCGAATGGATCATCGAGATATTATTGGTTTAGAAGTGCAGCGGTTTTCGACACAAAAAACCGCAGGCTCCCAGCGACCAACCTTGAAGGCGGCGCTGCCGAACGTTTTTCCCCACAGACGAAAGTCATTACCTCGAATATCGGTGCAAGGATTCTTTTTCGGACCACCGTTTTTGGAACAAATCAACATGACTCTGGATTTCGAAGCCGCACGATTCAACATGATTGAGCAACAGATCCGTCCTTGGGAGGTGCTGGACGAACAGGTGCTTGAAGCATGCAGAAAAATTCCTCGGGAGCTCTTCGTTCCGGAAGCATATAAAACGCTCGCTTTCAGCGACGTAGGACTACCTCTGGGGTGTGGGGAAATGATGATGTCCCCAAAAGTCGAGGCCCGGCTCTTACAGTGCCTGGGCATCCAACCAGGAGACCGCGTTCTTGAAATAGGCACGGGTAGTGGACACCTGACTGCTCTTCTCGCGACTCTGGCTGCGCATGTGACCAGCATCGAAATCCGATCTGAGCTCCATGAGCAAGCCAGAGGTGCACTCCGCGCCGCCGGCGTCAACAACATAAAACTCCACATAGGCGACGGTATCGAAGGTTGGAGCACCGCAGAACCTTACGACGTCATCGTGATCACCGGCTCCTCTCCCGAGCGGCTCACCACCATGGAGAATCAACTCAGCCTGGGCGGCCGTATGTTCGTTGTTCTGGGCACAGAGCCGGTCATGGAAGCGTGCATCATTACCCGCAACTCAAGAGATGTCTGGACGGTAGAGACCATTTTTGAGACCAGTTTGGCACCTTTGAAGGGAGCTGAACGTCCGGCGAAATTCCAATTTTAATGAGCGCCAGCACACGCCCAGCGGTTGTCGTTTCCGAAGCTGGAGCGTACCCCTTCTTTCCCTTGATACCGACGATCCCGAGTGGCGTTCTGTGAACTTCCGTATCCTCGACGTGCTGAAGAATCTTTGTCTTGCCGAGCTCTCGAGCGTTTCGAAGACGACGCGAGCTGGGATGACCTCGGCAGCTGCAACGCTGATGCGGTTGCCTCATCGCCTGTCGATCAGCCTCTGCAGCATTTCGATTTCCTGCGCGCTTGTTTCGCCGCAGACACTCTCACTTCCCCCCCAATCCGATCTGGTCGATGTACTTGAGGCGGCAGAGGAAGCCGATCCCGAGTACAAGCAAGCGCAGCTCAACGCGCTTGCAGTTGCAGAAGGGATACCCCAGGCCAAAGCTGCGCTATGGCTACCCTCAGCGCAGTTCCGCATCGGAACCAATCGGCTCAGGCAGGACATCAATCTCTCGTCTTCAAGCGCTTTCGGTAACGGAGGCGTTCAGAAATTCAGCACCCGCCAATATCGCCTGGATATCACGCAACCGATTTATCACCACGATCGCATCATCGCTCTCCAACAAGCCGACCAGAGACTGCAGCAGGCACAACTACAAACCGTCTCCGCGAAACAAGCCATGATGCTGCGCGTCGCCGAACGATATTTCAATGTCCTGGCGGCCAATGACAACCTTGAATTCGCCAGAGCGGAGACTCAGTCGCTGAAAAGTCAGCTAGAGCAAGCGCAGCAACGTTTTGAAGTCGGCCTCATAGCCATTACCGACGTGCATGAAGCCAAGGCCGGTTACGATCGGGCGTCGGCCAGTGAAATTCAGGCACAGAATCTGGTTGAAAATTCCAGGGAAGCTCTGAGAGAAACCACCGCTTTGTACATTGAGACCGTTGTGCCTCTCGGGAAAACATTCCAGTTAAGCATGCCAGACCCTCAAAGCATAGAAGCATGGACCGAGACCGCACTGAATCAGAACATCGACTTGACGGCCGCTCTGGTAGCTGCGGATATCGAGAAAAACGAAATCAGGCGCCAAAGCGCACAGCACATGCCCAGTATCGATGTGAGCGCGGGGCACGGCTACAACCGCCAGGGTGGTAGATTCGGCGGCAATCAGGTACACCAAAGCGATGTAGGCGTGGAGATGACGGTCCCCCTGTATGAGGGCGGTAGCGTTCTTTCACGCACCCGGGAAGCTCAGCATCGACACGGCGTCGTGCTGGAGCAATTGGAACAGACCCGGCGCCTGGTGCAACGCGAGACCAGAGAAGCTTATCTGGGGATAGTTTCCACAATGAGCTCCGTCACTGCCCTTGAGCAGGCTGTTGTCTCCTCACGCAGCGCTCTCGACTCTACCCGAGCGGGCTTTGAGGTCGGGACAAGGACTGCGATCGATGTCATCGCAGCTGAGAGAAGTCTGTTTCAAGCGAAACGCGACCTGGCACGCGCCCGTTACGATTACGTTCTTGAGACTTTGCGATTAAAGAAAGCCGCTGGTAGCTTGCAGCCTGACGACCTTGCTATTGTCAATTCATGGCTCTCGACGGCTGACGACGGTGGAACAGCCGCTGCATCACCCTAGCAACATCATTCCCGAGCCGAACCGGAAAGTCGAAACTAAATGTCTGAACCCGAATCTGGTGCCTTTTCGAAAAGCTGTATTGGCGATTCCTCGCTTCTTCTGGTCATCGACATTCAGGAGAAGCTGGGCGCTGCGATGCCGAGCAAAGTATTGAACAGAGTGCTCCTCAATACTCAGCTCCTGGTCAGCTCAGCGCAGCTTCTGGACGTCCCCACTATCACTACCGAGCAATACCCGAGAGGCTTGGGGCCAACGCACCCCTCTGTCCGGGAAGCACTCGCTCCCGGATCTCCCTGTGTGACAAAAATGACGTTTTCCTGCTGCGCATCGCGTGAATTTTCGGAACGCCTCGCAGAAGCGGAGCGGTCGCAGATTGTTATATCCGGTATGGAAGCTCATATCTGCGTGTTGCAGACTGCACTCGATCTAAAGTCCCGCGGATTCAATGTATTTGTGGTAGAAGACGCGATCTGCTCGAGGCGCCTTGAGAACTACCAGAATGCCCTTGACCGCCTGCGACAGTGTGACATCGCTATAGTGAGCGCCGAGTCGGTCGTATTTGAGTGGCTCGGCTCTGCGGAGCATGAACATTTCAAAAGCATTCAATCGAAGCTTCGTTAAGTCGGGAACCTGTTTGTAAGGCTGTGGCTTCAGTGCTGAGACGCGTCAGCTCGCAGCCCGCTCAGTCACTATCGGCGGACGCACGGAGCTCGGGGCAGAATTCCAAGAGTTTCTTTATCGTTTGCTCAGTAGCCCCCTCATGGCACTTAACAACGGCTAAAGCCCGACGGCCGGCACGCAGCCGAGAATCCCGATCAGACAACCATGCGAGCGCTTGCTGGGCCAGCTGAGTTCCGTTTTGAACTTGGATCAACCCTCCGGCCTCCAGCAACAATCGGCAAGATTCGGCAAAGTTAAAGGTCGAAGGTCCAGTCAGCACAGGCGTTCCAACGCTGGCAGGTTCTAGAACGTTGTGCCCTCCGAGGGGTCGCATACTTCCCCCTACAAAAGCGATCTCAGCCACCGCAAAAAATTGAGGCAGCTCACCGACGACATCGACGAGATAAACTGCTGTTGAGGACTCCGGTCGGTTTCCGCTGGAGTGCCGCTCTACATTGAATCCGTTTTTCAGCAACAGCTCATAAACTTCGTCGAATCTCTGAGGATGCCGCGGCGCCAGGACGATCAGAAGATCTGGATAAGCGGCAAGTAGCTCGACAAACACGGGAATCAACAGTAGCTCTTCGCCTTGCCGGGTGCTTCCGAACGCAATGATCCGGCGGCTTTCACCAAGATGCGACCGGAGTCGTGGTGCGCTCAAGGTCTCGTCGGCACCTCGCGCGGCCACAGCGTCAAACTTCAGGTTTCCCCCCACCGACACGCAATCTTGCGGTGCACCCAGAGAGATGAAGCGAGCGGCGTCGGCATCAGACTGCGCGAGTATCAAAGACAGCGAGCGCACCATGCTCCTGCTCAGGCTCGAAAAGGCCATGTATCCCCGCATAGAGCCCGGAGAGAGCCGAGCATTAACCAACACGACAGGAATGTCCCACGTCCTCATCTCCGAGATGAGGTTCGGCCAGAGCTCTGTCTCAACGAGAATCAGCAAGCGTGGCTCGAATCGGCGTCGGAAGCGATTGATCGCCGAGGGGATGTCATAAGGGAAAAACGCGTGACGAACCCGCCCCCCCAGGGCCCGTCGGGTAGCCGCTGCGCCCGTCTGAGTCGTTGTCGTGAAAACAATTCTTTGATCGGCGCAATGCACTAGCAGCCGCTCAACCAGAGGGACTACCGCAAGGCTCTCACCTAGAGAAACGGCATGAATCCAGATAGGACAAGGATCGGTTGCGTCGGTCCCATACAGGCCAAGGCGTTCGCCCCAGCGTTTTTCGGCAGCCGGCACTTTCCGAAAGCGCCAACGCTCCCGCGCGTAGAGCGCCGGGAGCAAACCAATAAACAGCGCCGTGTAAAGCGTTCTCAGGAATTGAGCCAGTTAACGTACTCCGCAATTCCAGACTCAAGCGAGGTAAAACGTCCTGGAAACCTGAGATCAGAGAAACGACTGAGGTCAGCCTGAGTATGGGCTTGATAGGCCTGAAGCAAATCTGACGGGAAGGGCACGTACTCGATCGCGCCATGTCCCAGTTGCGCCATCAAAGTATGGCCCACATCGTTGAAAGAACGTGCGCAGCCGGTCCCGCAGTTGTAGATGCCGCTACGCTCCAGCGGTTGAGTGCCGCACCATAAAGTCACATCGACGACATCTTTTACATAAATGAAATCACGCCGATGCTCCCCATCTGCGCAACCATGAGAGGCACCAAACAGCTGAGCGCAACCGGTCTGCTTTATCTGATGGTGAAAATGATAGACAACACTCGCCATACGCCCCTTGTGAGTCTCATAGGGTCCATAGACGTTGAAGTACCTCAGTCCGATCACAGGGGCAGTCAATCCGCCAAGCTGCCGCCGAAAGTACTGGTCGAACACCAATTTTGAGTAACCATAAGGATTCAAGGGCTTTTCGCAGGCCGCTTCTTCGCGAAACTCCCGAGTCGCACCGTACACAGCGGCGCTCGACGCGTACACCATACCGACAGCGCGATCCATGCAGTATTTAAACAGCAGTTTCGTGAAAGCGAAGTTCACTCTCATGAGAAAGGAGGCATCCCACTGTGTTGTGTCAGAACAGGCGCCAAGGTGGTACACCTGCTCTACCGGCGACTCTGAGATTTCCTGCGACGTTTCCAGTTTTCGGAGACAGGTCTCTACATCGACAAAGTCGGCGATCACGCAATTCGACAGATTCAACGCTTTCGCTCCGTCCCTCAGATCGTCGACAACCAGGATATCGCTGCGTCCCGCCGAATTGAGCGTCCTGATCAGATTACTGCCAATAAAACCCGCACCTCCCGTAACCAAAATCATTCAAGCCCCCTCCAATTGGCGGAGCCGCGCAATGAGGCTGGTCGTCGAATAGCCGTCCAGGTAGGGCAGGACACAGACCTGGCCACCCGCCGCGACCACTGCTTCCCGACCGACAATCTGAGCCTGCTCATAATCGCCACCTTTAACCAGCAAGTCGGGGAGGACTTTTTCAATCAGAGCTTGCGGGGTTTCCTCTTCAAACGAGACAACCCAATCCACACACGTCAGCGCCGCCAGCACGGCGACCCTCGATGCAAGTGAATTCAGCGGTCGCATCGCTCCTTTCAGTTTGCGCACCGACTCGTCAGTATTAAGCGCAACTATCAGGCGGTCGCCAAGCGCTCGAGCAGTCTGCAGAAACCGGACATGACCCTCGTGCAGCACATCAAAACATCCATTGGTCATGACTACCCGCTCTCCCCGTGTCCGCGCCGTCTGACGCAGGTCAAGCAGCTCGGGAACGCTCAACGCTCCTTGGGGCGGCTGGGCAACGCGCATAGTTGCCGCCTCCAGTTCAGCTTTGCTCACAGTCGCGGTGCCAAATTTTGAGACAACCAGACCCGCTGCGGTATTCGCAAGCTGAATGGCTTCCGGCAGCTTCCCTCCTCCGCTTAGACAGGCTGCAACGACGGCGCAAACCGTATCTCCGGCGCCAGTCACATCGAACACCTCATGCCCATGGGCATCAAGATGCACACAGTCTCCTGACGCTTCGACGAGAGTCATCCCTTCTGCGCCACGCGTGATCAAAATCGCCCCCAGCCCCAAATCATTAATGAGCTCCAAGGCTCGGCTCTTTAGAACGCCCAACGAGCCACAGGGCCCTGCAGCACGAACGAACTCGGATAGGTTTGGAGTGAGGAGACTGGCCCCGGAATAGATAGAGAAATCGATGTTTTTCGGGTCCACTAACACTGTCTTTCCAGCAGCCCGTGCAAGGGAAATCAGCTCTGGAGCACACGCGGCACTCCCCTTCGCGTAGTCTGAAATCACAAGCACCTGGTGATCTGCCAGGTGCGTTCGCACACGATCCAGAATCTCAGACCCTACAGATGGAAGTTCCGGCGGTTCGAAGTCAACTCTGACCAACTGTTGCTGCTGACTGACGACTCGAAGTTTGACTATCGTAGACACGCCCTCAAGCACGACGAAGTCCGGCTCTACGCCCTTAGAACTAGAGACATCGCGGATTAATGCGCCGTCTGCATCATTACCTACGGCGCCGATAAGGGTCGCGTTGCCACCAATCGACGCAATGTTCGCTGCAACGTTGGCGGCCCCGCCCAGGAATTCATCCACCGCTCGAACGGCCACCACTGGGACGGGGGCTTCTGGTGAAATCCGGTGGGTGTCGCCCTTCCAGTAACGGTCGAGGATCAAATCCCCCACCACAAGCACTCGGCCCGCTCGAATGTCCATCAAACGTCGGTCCATTGGTAACTCACCGGCCAAAAGTAGAAAGCGACATTGCGAAGGATCGCAGCGCTGGCGAAAGCCCTTTTCTCCGCCAATCTATCGATCTGACCAGCATTGAATCGTGTTCTGATCAAGGGCCGGCGCTGCCCCACCAGAGGCTTTCTCGTCGCCGCGCCGCACTGCTGTATTCAAAGCGGCGTGAGCTTAACATAGCGCGGTGAGCCAGTTTCTGATGCCGATTCTGCTTGTCTCGCTGCTGCCAGCTTACGCTTCTGGCACTGAGTCATCCCAATTCGCGGCAGAATACGACGTGTACCGCAAGGACAGTCGGCTGGGAACACTGACCCGCAGATTTACGCTGTCTCCTCAGGGAGCATATGAGTACACATCACGAATCGAAGCAGAGGGCTTGCTCGGATTTTTAACCGGCTGGAAAGCAGCGGAGACCAGCCGGGGGAGACTGCTCGATGGAAGGCTGGAGCCCTCGTTCTACCAAGATGACAAGCCGGGCAACAAACGGGATTTCACTCTCTCTATTGAACAGGCTACGCACAGCGCAGTCCATCTGGACAGCGCGGAAGCCTATTCTTGGCAACCCGCACTAAAGACTCATGACAAGCTTAGCTACCAGCTGCAAATCACGCTGGACCTTCGGAGTGGACTGTCGGACTTTCTATACCTTGTAGCCGACAAGTCGCGCATAAAAACATACAGGTTCGAACGGTCTGGCTTAGATTCGGTGGATACACCCTTGGGGCGATTTGACGGGCTCAAACTGATCCGCTCGGACCCTGGAAGCCGCAAACAGACGACCGTCTGGGTTGCTAAACAGCTTTCCTGGCACGCTGTAAAAGTGGTCTACAGGGATAAGCAGGGCGTCGAGACCGCCGCGTTGCTCCGTAGCTTCGCATCGCTGCCGGCACACCCTAAAGACCGGAGCGCGACGCTCTCAGAAGACTCTCAGTAGCCGTCAGATCCGTCCCTCGTTAAGCATTTTGATCAACCGTTCCGCCGGAATGAACCCGCCCAGTTCCTCGCCTGTCTCTGTGTACACCGCCGGAGTGCCGCCAACTCCCATTGAGCGTCCTAGCTCAAACTGGGATGCCACTGGGTTGTCGCACTCCAAGGGCTTCACATCCTTGCCTGACTTTGCAGCGGTCAAAGCCTCCTGGCGGTTTTCAGCACACCAGACCCCTACCGCTTTTTTATAAGAATCACCGTTCAGACCTGATCGCGGGAACGCAAGATAGGCGACTTTAATCCCCGCTTCATTCAGGGCCGGAACCTCTTGATGAAGCTTACGGCAATAACCACAGTCAATATCGGTGTAGACGTAGAGAGTGGCTCTCGTCTTGTCCTCAGACGGCCCAAATTCAATCAAATCAGCACGGTTCAACTTACCGAAGGCCTCAGTCCGCGCGACCGCGCGTCTCGCATCCGAGACATTCACTCGTTTCTCGAGGTCTATCAAATCCCCTTGAATGGCAAATGCTCCGTTCTCGTCCATGTAAAACAGGGACGTTCCAAGCATCACTTCAAACACGCCAGGGATAGGGGTAGGGCTGATCGAAGACACCGTTTCCCCGGGAAACATCTTTTCCATTCGCGCGCGAATAGCTTCCGTACCCCAAGCCGCGGTCAACCAGCAGCTCAAAAATACGCAGAGGATCATTCTCTTCATCATAACTTCGCCTTCAGTAATAGCCCGCTCTGCCAGCCCCTTCCTGCCGTGCGACCGGAGAGTCCTTCAATCATGCTGCTCAAATTATTACATGCCACACCAGCTAACTTTCGGTGGCCTGCTATTCTGTTCTGGATGCGGCGTACCACTATCGGCCTGACGGGACTACCCTCTCGGATGGTGCCGCTTGTGAAGCGCCTTCAGCCGCTCAGACGCAACGTGAGTATAAATCTGGGTGGTCGAGATATCGCTGTGGCCCAGAAGCGTTTGCACCACTCGCAGGTCAGCACCTCGATTCAGCAAATGAGTAGCAAACGCATGGCGAAGTACATGCGGACTCAAATGAGCCCTTATCCCCGCTCTGCTCGCAGTTTTCCTGATCATGTGCCAGAACGCCTGACGGGTCATTGCGACGCCCCGTCGGGTCGGAAACACCACATGTGACTTGACGTTACCAACCAATTCTCGCCTTCCCTCTTTGAAAAACTGAAGCAACTGAGCCACAGATTCGTCACCAAGAGGGACCAGACGTTCTTTGTTCCCCTTACCGTTAACACGAACAATACCTTGCGCTAGGTTCACCTGCTCCATCTCAAGAGAAATGAGCTCGGATGCTCTGAGTCCCGTCGCATACAGCGTTTCAAGCATAGCTTTGTCCCGCTGCCCGAGTGCTGTGGACGCATGGGACACTTCAAGCAGGGAATCCACATCTTCCTCCGAAAGCACCTTCGGCAAAGCCCGTCCCAGCCTCGGCGTGCTGATTTGTGCACATGGATCGACCGATACCAGCGATTCCCTGCCGAGAAACCGATAGTAGTTTCTTATGCTTGATAAGCGCCGCGCGAGGGTGCGCGTGCTTAACACTGGATTTGCTGCCAGAAAACCGAGAATGTCCGGCTCTGTCGCCGAGAGCTCGTTGCGCTTCAAATCCCGGAGAAAAAAAGCGAACTGTGTAAGATCGTGGCGATAGGCGGCAACCGTATTACTGCTAAGCCCGCATTCGAGAAGCAGGTACTCTAAGAAGCGAGCCATCAAGACGATTTCAATCTTTGCTTGCAAAGGCATTCCTCTGAGTACGCAGTAGCCGCGTCCTCGAGTGCGCGAGACGCGCTGCATGCTTGTAATACGTGCGAGTTTTGTGCAGCTTACTATCAGAAAATCTTATGCAGGAACTGACAATGCTGGATGACTGGTTCCGGCCGGCCGAGAAAATCCCCGGTGTCGAGCGACGTGGCGCAGAACAAGCTGAGGTTGATCGCCTTTGTCAGCAGCTCACGCTTTACCATTACGAGAGCTGCATGTTCTGCAATCGCGTGAAGCGCGCTATGCTCGCGCTCAAACTCAATATTGAACTCCGCGACATTCTGACGTCTGCGGAGAATCGCACCGCACTCGTTGAGGGAGGGGGCAAAGCGACTGTGCCGTGTCTGAGAATCGCTGGAGAGGAAGGCTCCGTCACCTGGCTCTACGAGTCAACAGACATCATTGAATATTTGCGGTCAAAGTTCGCCGCATGACAATACCCGAAGAGCGTACAAGCAAACTATCAAGATTTTCTAATTGCGAATTTTTTCTTTGATTCGCGCAGCTTTTCCTCGCAGAGCTCGCATGTAGTAGAGCTTCGCTCGCCGCACGGCACCTCGCCTTTTCACCTCGATTGAGGCAATCAAAGGGCTATAGGTCTGGAATACACGTTCCACACCTTCCCCGTGAGAAATTTTGCGCACCGTGAAAGAGGAATTCAGGCCCCGGTTTTTCTTGGCGATTACAACACCCTCGAACGCCTGAAGACGCTCACGGTTGCCCTCAATTACTTTAACCTGCACGACAACCGTGTCGCCGGCACCGAATTCCGGAACCGACCGCTGCATCTGCTCGGATTCCAACTGCGCAATGATGTTTGACATTATTTTCAACCTGGAGGGGTGGCGTAAAGCGGCGCGATTCTACTCGAATCCTGTGCAAATGTTGACCCTTATTGTCGTCTCAGCTTCCACTTGCTCTCTGAGTCCGGGAATCATTTTTCTTCGCGTTTTTCCGCTACGTTTACTGTGTAGCATTTGATCAACTCCCGATCTTCATCTCTCAGATCGACGTCGAGAAACAAATCAGGCCGACGCTCGGCGGTTCGTAGAAGCTGCTGCGCGCGCCGCCACCGTCGAATGGCATCGTGGTCGCCGCTAAGCAGGACCTCGGGCACTGCCTTACCCTCGAAAACCCGAGGCCGGGTGTAGTGCGGGTAATCAAGCAATCCATCGCTAAAAGAGTCTTCAAGGGCGGACCTTTCATGCCCCAGGGCTCCCGGGAGTTGCCTCACCAGGGCATCAATCATGACCATCGCAGGAAGTTCGCCGCCAGACGTTACAAAGTCACCCAGCGACCACTCGCTATCAACATAATTAGCCACAATCCTCTCATCTACGCCCTCGTACCTCCCCGCGACAAACACGAGGTGCTGGAAGGACATCAACTCAACAAGGCTACGTTGATCGAATCGTCGCCCCTGCGGTGTCAGATAAATTACATGTGCCGGTGAATCGCCGAGCTCCCGAGCAGTCGCAATCGCTGACTTGAGAGGTGGAGCACCTAAGACCATGCCAGGACCGCCGCCGAACGGAGCATCATCGACGTCGCGTCGAGCGCTGTTTGAAAAATCCCGCAAATCCAGCGCAGAGATTGATACCAACCCCCGTTCACGGCACCGGCCCACGATCCCCGTATCGCTGAATGTCTCTAAGAGGTCCGGGAACAAAGTGATAACGGTGAAACGCATAGTCAGTCACCCCAGCCGGCTTCCCACCTGACCCGGATTCTTTTTCCTATGACATCAACCTGCAGGACATAAACTTCTCGAACAAAAGGGATGAGATGTTGATGAGAGCCAATCACTCGCATAACGTCATGAGCACCCGTTTCAAGAATCTCCGCCACACGACCAATTTCCGAGTCGTGACCATCCAACACCACACAACCGATCAGATCGGCCCAGTAGTATTCTCCAGGATCTGGTTCCTGGAACTGATCTCGCGAAACCAGGATGGAAACATTGCACAGCGCTGACGCCTGTTCTCTGCAATCGACGCCGCCCAAACGCGCTATGAAACTGCTTTGATACGGCGCCCATTCCAGAATCACCAAGGGTGTACTCTGCTCCGCCTGTTCCAACCACAGATTCTGGTAGCTGAAGAGGTTTGAAGCTGGCCGGGTAAACGAATTTATTCGCGCCCAGCCTCGAGTTCCAAAAGCGGCGCCTACCTTGCCTACTAGAATCCGCCGCGCCCGATCAAGATCGCTCATCGAATGCGTGACCTCGACCTCTCAAATTGCTCTTTGAGCAACCGAGCGGAAAGTCGAGTTCACATTTCGGAATTACGCTTCAGGAGCGGAGCCATTAGAGACGAGCCTGCTGACACGCTCCGACGGCTTTGCACCGACGGATATCCAGTAGGCATAACGCTCACTGTCAATGCGAAACGCCTGCTCGGCTCCGGCTGCAATAGGATTAAAGAATCCAAGCCGTTCGAGATGACGCCCATCCCTTTTATTACGCTTATCAGCCACAACAACGTGATAGAAGGGGCGCTTCTTAGCGCCGGCGCGGGCTAACCGGATTGTTACCATCTAGAATTAAACCTCTACTGAACAAACGACATCTTAGGTAACTTGGCTATCGTGCTGGCAAGCAGCTTAGAAGCTGTACAGCAGGGATATCGCCAAAGCAACCTGCAAAACGGTGCGCGATGATATCGGAAAAGCATTGCACGGCAAAACTTTAGGAGATTTTTTCAACCTTGAGCTCGAAAACAAATTCGGGCAGCTCGATAATTAAAAATCGATTGCGCGCCAAGCACCGAGAAACACGCGGACTTTTACAGGATGAACTTCGTAGGCAGCTGAGTCAGTCTATTAAGAGTCGCGTTCTCGCAGCGCCGGAAATTCTGTCGGCGAGCTCTGTCTTCACCTACATTTCATGGCAATCGGAAGTCGCTACCCACGCTCTGATTGATAGCTTGGAATCCCGGGGCAAGAGAATTTTTGTGCCGCACACCGAGTCTGACGGGATTATGTCGGCAGTACCGTTCGCAGGCTGGGACGCGCTGGTCGCCGGAACCTGGGGCATCCTTACGCCGCGGACGCCCGCACGCTCTACCCTGCAGGCGGACGTGATTCTCGTACCGGGCCTCGCCTTTACCGAGGCAGGAACACGTCTGGGCTACGGCGCTGGCTATTACGACCGTTGGCTATCGGCGCACTCGTATGGTGTTGCGATAGGGCTTTCGTTCGAATCCCAGGTAACGACAGACTTGCCAACATGGGGGGGAGATGTCGCAGTGGATCTTCTCGTGACAGAACGTCGCACTATCGACTGCCGCTCAATTCGCGAACAGCCACCGCGAACGGATGCCCAACACATCTAGCCCTATACGGCTTTCATGCTCAGACGAATTCGCCCCTGCTTGTCCACCTCAAGAACCTTCACTTTGACGATATCTCCCTCGCGCAGCTTGTCGCTGACATTTTCCACGCGCTCGTGCGAAATCTGAGATATGTGCACGAGGCCATCTTTGCCCGGCAGTATGTTGACGAAGGCCCCAAAGTCCATGAGCTTCTGGACACGCCCCTCGTAAATCTCACCGACCTCGACATCCGCTGTGATCGCCTCCACCCGCGCACGCGCGGCCTGCCCTGCGGCGTTATCCACTGACGCAATCTTTATCGTGCCGTCATCGGAAATGTCTATCGTCGCTCCCGTTTCCTCCGTTATCTGACGGATGGTCGAGCCGCCTTTACCGATCACATCACGGATTTTGTCGACCGGGATCCTGAAGGTCACGATACGTGGCGCGTGTTCAGACATCTCTTCGCGCGGTTTATCGATGACTTTGTTCATCTCTCCTAGGATGTGCAGACGTCCGTTCTTCGCCTGCGCCAAAGCAGATTCCATAATTTCGCCAGTAATACCAGCAATCTTGATGTCCATCTGCAGCGCAGTGATGCCGTGCTCAGTTCCGGCGACTTTGAAGTCCATATCTCCCAGGTGGTCCTCGTCGCCCATGATGTCTGAGAGCACCACATAGCGCTCTCCCTCTTTAATCAGGCCCATCGCGATACCCGCCACGGGTGCTGAGATGGGGACGCCAGCGTGCATCAATGACAGGCTGGAGCCGCACACCGACGCCATTGAGCTTGACCCGTTGGATTCGGTTATTTCCGAAACAACCCTGACGACGTATGGGAACTTAGCCATATCGGGCAAAACGCCTTGTATCGCCCGCTTTGCCAGTCTGCCATGACCGATCTCACGACGCTTGGGCGAACCGACTCGCCCTGTTTCACCCACGCTGAATGGAGGAAAGTTGTAATGCAGCATGAAGGGTTCGCGCCGCTCCCCCTCTATCGCGTCAATGATCTGCGCGTCCCGCTCTGTTCCCAGAGCTGTGACCACCAACGCCTGAGTCTCGCCCCGCGTGAATAGCGCAGAGCCGTGCGTGCGGGGCAGCACCCCAACTTCTACCGAAATTGGTCGAATCTGCGTGGAATCGCGTCCGTCTATGCGCGGCTTTCCGTCGATAATGTTGGTCCGGACTACATCGTGCTCTAGGTCGTCGACCACAGCAGCAACATCTTTTTCGGTCCAACTTGCGGGTTCCTCGCTTTGCACATATTGCGCAAAAATCTGCTGTCTCACAGCACTGACACTATCCCGCCGCGTAAGCTTGTCGACGATACAGTAGGCGTCGCTCATCGCGCTGCGGTACGCGTCGCTTATCGCACCGACCAAGGTCTTGTTTGTTTCGGGTGCTGACCATTGCGAAGCTTCACGCCGCACCAGCTGCGCCAGCTCTTTAATCTTTTCAATCGCGACCTGCATTTCCTTGTGGCCGTAAAGCACAGCGCCGAGCATGACGTCTTCGCTGAGCTCCTGGGCCTCAGATTCCACCATCAGAACAGAGGTTTCCGTACCCGCGACAACCAGGTCGAGCTGACTGTCCTTTAACGCCCCGAAGCTAGGATTCAGAATGTATTGACCGTTGCGGTAACCCACTCTCGCTGCTCCGATCGGCCCATCAAAAGGCAACCCGGATATGCTCAACGCGGCCGACGCCCCAAGTAGGGCTGGAATGTCAGGGTCCACCGCAGGATCGAGCGAGAGCACAGTGCAGATGATCTGCACTTCTTGCGTATATCCTTTCGGGAAAAGTGGTCGAATCGGCCGATCGATCAACCGCGATGTCAGAGTCTCTTTCTCCGTAGGCCGGCCTTCCCGTTTGAAGAACCCTCCGGGGATTTTCCCAGCTGCATACGTGCGCTCTTGATAGTCAACGGTCAGCGGGAAGAAGTCTCTCTGGACATCCGACCGTTTGTCGCCAACAACTGTCGCGAGGACCACGGTGTCCCCCATGGTCACCACCACAGCCCCTGAGGCCTGTCGAGCAACCTTACCTGTTTCAATTGAGACACTGTTCGAGCCGAACTCGAACCTTACCGTTGACACCGTCATATTAGTTTCCTGGTCGTACAGAGAGGCGCAGCGCGACTGGCCGCGGCAGGCGGTCGGAGATGCCCCTGCACCCCGGACCGCATGAGAAGGCTGTTTACTTGCGCAGCCCTAAGCGGGAAATAAGTTCGCGATACCTGCCGACATCGCGCCCTTTGAGATAATCGAGGAGCTTGCGTCTATGATTAACCATGCGCAGCAGTCCCTGTCGGGAATGATTGTCATGGTTATGTGATTTGAAATGCCCGGATAGATCGTTGATACGGTGGGTCAAAAGGGCAACCTGAACCTCCGGAGATCCGGTATCGCTACCGCTTAATTGATACTCACTAATAATGGCGCTTTTCTGCTCGCTACCTAATGCCATGCAACTGTTCCTCGAACTTCCTGCTGATTCTGCCGACGCAAAGTGGCGCGCATTCTAACCGCGCCTCTACATACCCACAACAAATTTCTAACACGCAGCGAAAAAATTTACTCATTACTTTCAGTAGGATGGGAGCGAAACATCCGTATCGGTGCAATCGATCCGTCCGCCCCATATTCACCGATGCCGATAATCTGCCCTGAATGTCCATAGAGACGCACCCGCCCCCTGCAAAATGGCTTTTCGCAAGCTAATTTCTGGCCATCTGCAAGTCGCCTGGTCTGCCCAATGTCGCAATCGAAACGCGGGAGGTGAGTCAGCGCGCAGTCCAACGGGACCAGCAGCTGATCAATCGACTCGGGTTCTCGAGCCGCCATCGCCGCCAGGTTTGCGAAAGTCTGGGCCTTCGTCAACTGAAAGGTTCCAACCTCTTCTCGCCTGAGCGCGGATAAGAACGCCTCAGTGCCCAGGCGTTGTCCAAGGTCTTCGGCGAGCACACGAATGTACGTGCCTTTGGAGCAGCGGACCCGAACCTGCGCTTTATCGTCTATCAGATCAAGTAATTGGAAGGTGCTAATTCGGACCTGCCGCGGAGCACGTTCCAACTCTATGCCGCGCCGTGCCAGGCGATAAAGCGGCTGCCCTGCTTTCTTGAGCGCCGAGTACATCGGCGGCACCTGCGAAATCTGTCCGACAAACTGTCCCATGGCGGAGGCCAGCAGCTCCGGACTCAGGTGCCGAGTTGGGCCACGACTGATTATCTCGCCCTCAGAGTCTCCTGTACTGGTCCGCGCGCCGAACGTAACCTCTGCGAGGTAGCTCTTGTCCGCGTCCAGCAGGAATTGGCAGATTTTCGTCGCTTCACCAAAGCAGATAGGTAGCAGCCCGCTCGCGAGAACATCAAGGTTCCCGGTATGTCCCGCTTTGCGTGCATTGAACAATCGCTTGACCTGCTGGAGAGCAGCGTTTGAGCTTTCGCCCACAGCCTTGTCCAAGAGCAAGATGCCATTGACACTTCGTCGGCTTCCCGCCGAAGCGCGTAAGTTCTGATCAGCCATCCAGCGCTGACGTACCTTGATTGCCGCTGATGAGCTGGTCGAGGCGGTCGCTATCCGCCATGCGGGTATCTAGAGCGAACCTGAGGGAAGGTGTCTGTTTTGTCTGCAACGAACTTGCAACCGTTCTCTGAAGCTCGTGCGCATGCGTTGCAATCTGACGAACGGTTTCGGCACCGTCCTTTTTCCCCATGACACTTAAGAACACTTTGGATACGCGCAAGTCCGGCGACACATCTACTCGCGTGATGCTGACGAGAGCGTCCTGTTGAGCGCGTCCTAACTCACTGATCTGTGGCGCCAGAAGCCGCTTCAAGTTAGCGGCCATCCGATCCGTCCTCGCGAAAGGGCGTTTTTGATTGCCGCCACGCCCCACTAAATTGTCCGCGCGACTATCGTGCGTTCGTAAACCTCTATCTGGTCGCCAGCCTTAACGTCATTGTAATTTTTGACGCCAATGCCACATTCGGTTCCAGCACGAACCTCGCCGACGTCCTCTTTGAATCGCCGTAGTGATTCCAGAGCCCCCTCGTAAATCACAACATTGTCACGAAGCACCCGGATGGGGTTTGTCCGTTTGACTACTCCCTCGCTGACAACGCATCCCGCGATGGAACCGAACTGGGACGACCTGAACACGTCTCGTACTTCAGCAATACCGATGATGGATTCTTTCACTTCGGGTGAAAGCAGGCCGTTAATTGCAGCTTTGACATCATCTATGACGTCATAGATGACGCTGTAATAGCGGAGTTCAAGGCCCTCTTCTTCAACCAGTTTGCGGGCGGCAGAGTCCGCTCGAACGTTGAAGCCCATAATCGTAGCCTGAGACGCCATCGCCAGATTCACATCTGATTCACTGATGCCACCGACCCCGCTGGCAACCACATCGACCCTGACTTCATCATTCCCGAGCTTGCGCAGCGATTCTGCCAGTGCCTCACACGACCCCTGCACGTCTGTTTTCAAAAGAACACGCACGGACGACTGCTCGCCGTCTTTCATCTGCGCGAACATGTTCTCAAGCTTGCTCGCTTGCTGACGCGCCAGTTTTAGTTCCCGATCACGGTCGACCCGGAATGATGCAACCTCGCGCGCTCGTCTTTCATCCTCGACGACGGTTGTTTCGTCACCGGCATTCGGTGCGCCGGACAGACCCAGGACCTCGACGGGTTCTCCGGGCCCAGCCGTGTTGACCTGCTGCCCTCGAGCATCGGTCATTGCTCGAACACGACCGTATTCGGAACCGGCCAAGAGAATATCCCCGCGACTCAAACTACCGCTTTGAACAAGCACGGTTGCCACCGGTCCGCGTCCCTTGTCCAAACGGGCTTCCACAACGGTGCCCCTTGCTGGTCCAGAGCGGGACGCTTTCAACTCTAAAACTTCAGCCTCGAGAGAAATCGCCTCCAACAGGCGATCTATGCCCTCTCCGGTTTTGGCCGACACTTGCACGAATTGCGTTGAACCGCCCCAGTCGTCAGGGATCACCTCTCTGTTAGCGAGTTCCTGCTTCAGGCGATCCGGCTGCGCCTCAGGTTTATCGATCTTGTTAACTGCAACGATCAACGGGACAGCACCAGCGTGAGCGTGTTTGATCGCTTCCTCAGTCTGAGGCATGACACCGTCATCGGCAGCCACGACCAGAATCACGATGTCTGTCACCTTGGCACCCCGCGCCCGCATCGCGGTGAACGCTTCATGGCCAGGTGTGTCCAGAAAAGTAATCGGGCCCGACGCTGTGTCCACGCGATAGGCACCGATGTGCTGAGTGATCCCTCCGGCCTCGCCTGCCGCCACCCGAGAATTACGAATGTAGTCGAGCAGGGAAGTCTTACCGTGGTCAACGTGACCCATGATCGTGACGACAGGCGCGCGCGGTTCCAGATCTGCGTCGTCCTGGTTAATTTCAAGCAGTGATGCCTCGACCTCGTCCTCGCGCACGATCTTAGGACGATGTCCCATTTCCTCTACGACAACCACAGCCGTATCCCTGTCGATCGGCTGGTTAATGGTTACGAGGCTGCCTAAGTTCATCATGACCTTGATCACTTCAGCCGCTTTGATCGACATTCGCTGAGCAAGCTCCGCCACCGTGATCATTTCGGGCAGGAGCACCTCTCGCACGACCGGCGCGGTCGGACGCTCGAAGCCATGCTTTGCCTCGCCCATCGCGACCACTTTTCTTGCGGTGGGCTTCTTTCGCCGACGCCCGGACTTGTCACTAGCGACATGCAGCTCTTTACGACCAAAGCGGGTTTCTTTGTCCCGCCCCTCGCGCTCCCGACCCTTGGTTTTGTGCGTGCCTTTCTTCTTATCAGCGGCATTTGCAGAGGTCGAATCAGCCGCCGGAGGAGCAATACTCTGAGTGGCCTCAAGCGCCGCAACGCGTGCCGCCTCCACAGCTTCAGCCTCCGCCTCCAAGCGCTCCGCTTCGGCTAGCCGCGCGGCCTCAGCTTCCGCTTTGCGGCGTTCCTGAGCCTCGTTCTCCTTCGCTTCCAGCTCGCGTTGTTCAGCAATTCTTGCTTCTTCGGCCTGACGCGCGGCTTCTTCAGCTGCGCGCTCCCGGTCCCGCTCTGCGACTTCTTTCTCAACCCGGGCCGCCTCTTCTTCCGCAACCACACTGCGTTTAACGTAGGTTCGCTTCTTGCGCACCTCCACGCTCACAGTCTTGGCAGGCTGCACGCCGCGGACCCCCCGCGCCCGCCCTCGCTCTGCGGGCACCTTCAGCTCACTGACCGTCTTGCGTCTCAGCGTAATCTTGGCCGGCTCAGAGGCACTTTCATTCTTGCCGTGCATCTTGCGCAGATGCTGGAGCAGCTGAGTCTTTTCATCATCGGAGATTGTGTCGGAAGCGCCCTTTTCTGGCAGACCGGCTTCGTTCAGCTGCTGCAGCAGCTTTTCAACCGATATCCCCACGACACCGGCAAATTGCTGGACGGTAACATCAGCCATCGACCTGCTCCTTCATCTGACCGTCCGCAGCTGCTTCAGCGAACCAGGGCTCGCGGGCCTTGAGTATCAGAGCGGCCGCCCGCTCTTCTGACAGCTCTCCCAATTCCAAGAGTTCGTCGACGGATTGTTCCGCCAGATCTTCCATCGTGACTATCCCAGCGGCCGCGCATCGATAGGCCAGATCCTCGTCCATGCCCTCCATGCCCAGCAGGTCTTCCGCCGGTCGGGCGTCACCGATCTGTTCCTCATTGGCGATAGCTCTGGTCAGAAGGACGTCCTTTGCCCTTTGCCGCAATTCCTGCACCAGGCTCTCATCGAACTCCTCTATATCGACCATTTCCTGCTCAGGGACGTACGCCACCTCCTCGACTGACGCAAACCCTTCCTGAACGAGAATGTTTGCCACCTCTTCGTCGACATCAAGCAGCTCCATGAACATGCGCTGGTTCTTAGCGAGTTCTTCCTCACTTTTCTGCTCAGCTTCGGACTCCGTCATCACGTTCAGCTCCCAGCCCGTGAGGTAGCTGGCCAACCGTACATTCTGGCCGTTACGTCCGATAGCCTGCGAGAGCTGATCCTCAACAACTGCGACATCCATACTGTGGGTATCTTCGTCTACCAGGATAGATACCACCTCTGCCGGAGACATGGCATTGATCACGAACTGCGCTGGGTTCTCGTCCCAGAGGATGATGTCAACCCGCTCCCCGCCCAGCTCATTGGAAACCGCCTGGACCCGGGAACCGCGCATTCCTACGCAGGCGCCGACCGGATCAATCCGCTGATCCTTGCTGCGCACCGCTATTTTCGCTCTCAGCCCAGGATCTCTGGACGCGTGCAACACCTCTATTGCACCCTCACCGATCTCGGGTACTTCCAATCGGAATAGCTCTATCAACAGCTCTTTCGCGGTGCGGCTTACAAACAGCTG
>JAYODW010000046.1:0-35561 GCA_038116745.1 Gammaproteobacteria bacterium | reverse complement strand
CCCACAAACCGTCAGACCGCCGCACCACGAAATCGCCGCAGACCAGACTGAGATCCTGCGTGACGGGACCCTGGACGCGATCGATGAATTCAACCGGAGTCTCGGGGATTCTGACGCGCAGCGCTCGCGCCCTGTGTTTTGTCACGCTGCCAGCTCGACACGTCCCGGGGTAGGGGCGCCTGCCCACCATCGCGCGCGTGCAGCTGCAGGGATAAACCGCTTCCTGCTGGACAAGTAAGGACAGCGCTTTCTGATAGCTTTCGTTGCGCTGACTCTGGTAGGTGACCGGGCCGTCCCAGAGCAGGCCGAGCGCCTCCAACAGCCGCAGAATTTCGCTGTCGGCGCCCGCGACCGTGCGCGGTGCGTCCAGGTCGTCGATGCGCACCAGCCAGCGGCCGTTTACGCTACGCGCGCTCAGGTAGCTTGCCACTGCCGCGACAACTGAGCCGAAATGCAGCGGCCCGGTAGGCGAGGGTGCGAAACGTCCTGTGACCCTGGCGCCGTTTTCCAAGTCAGCCGTGTGCGCAGAGTGAGTTGCAATAAAGGCTGGTTGCACCGAGTACGCCCACCGGCACCGCGACAAAATTCAGGATTGGAATTGCCGTCAGGACGACCATGCCGGCACCAAAGCCGAAAGCCAGACGCCGATGTCTGCGCATCTCCTGCATGACCGAGGGGAACACGACCCCGTGATTGGTCAGCGGTGTATCGAGATACTCCATACACAGCATCCAGGCGCCGAAAACAATCCACAGGAAGGGAGCCGCAAGGTTCAGACCCGGGATCAGACTCAGCAGTAGCAGGGGTAGCGCGCGCAAAAGGATGTATCTCAGCTTTCTTATTTCCGCAGCGAAACCGTGGCCGATTTCCGTCAGTAAAGCCCGCCAGGTTGCCCCTTCATCAACGGCCGCAGCCTCGCCGCGCAGGTGCCTCTCGCCTGCAGCCGAGAGAGCACCGGTGAACGGCGCGGCAAACACGTTGACTAACAGCGAACTCAAGAAGCAGAGGATAAACAGGAGGCTGATAGTGGCGAGAACTTCAACAATCGTCCGAATGAAGCCCGGCCAGCCGCCAAGATAGCGGTCAAGCAGCACCTCCAGCACGCTGTCCAGCAAGAAAAAAGCACCGATCAGAAACAGAACATTCAGGCACAGGGGAATCAGGACCAGGATTCTGATTCCGGGTTTGGATAGCAGCCGCAAACCTTCGACCACATGCCTGAGGCCGTCGAAAAATCCAGAAGAGCCGGGATTCATTCCGGTGGCCACTGGCTTGATGCGCTCGGGGTCCAGTCTGCTTGTCGATGTTCTGCAACGATGGTCGGGTAGGTGCCACCGCGAACATTAAAGGCCGCGGTCAGGCGGGCCGCCCGCGGCTGACAGGCACTGACGATATCGCTGAGGATGCTGTTCGTGACGGCCTCGTGGAAAGCGCCATCATCGCGATAGGACCACAGATACAGTTTCAACGCCTTGAGCTCGACGCATTTTTCAGCAGGGATGTAATCGAGCACCATCTGCGCAAAATCCGGCTGACCGGTCAGCGGGCATAAACAGGTGAACTCCGGCAGTCGGATAGTGATGCGGTAGTCCCGTTCAGGGGCCGGATTCGGGAACGTTTCGAGGGTTCGGCTTGGTGAACTTGGCATAATGGCGCTCGTCGGATGCGGGCCGAAACCTTAGCACAAAGGGGGGTGTTTCCGGCGTTCGCCCGAGGCTTGTATTGCGGCGCAATAATTCAATTAATTGTCTTATATAACAAACAGTTATGAAATTTTTATTCACGTGATCGTGCTCTGTCATGCACGATCCGCTTAGGGTATGCTTCCGCCCCATGCGTATTACCAGAATCAAGCTCGCCGGCTTCAAATCTTTCGTAGATCCCACGACTTTGACCTTGCCCGGCAACCTGACCGGAATCGTGGGGCCAAACGGATGCGGAAAATCAAACATCATTGACGCCTTGCTGTGGGTCATGGGCGAAAGCTCGGCCAAGCATCTGCGCGGAGAATCGATGTCTGACGTCATTTTTAATGGCTCAAACACGCGTAAGCCGGTAGGGCAGGCCACGGTAGAGATCATTTTTGACAACGCAGACGGAACCATTGGCGGTCAGTACGCGGGCTTCGGAGAAATCTCGATCAAACGCTCCGTCAGCCGCGACGGGGTGTCGAACTACTATCTCAACAACACCCGCTGCAGGCGCAAAGACATCACGCAGATTTTTCTCGGGACAGGGATCGGAGCCCGTGGGTATTCCGTTATCGCGCAGGGCACGATCTCACGCGTGATCGAGGCACGGCCGGAGGAGCTCCGGTCTTTCCTCGAGGAGGCGGCGGGGATCTCGAAATACAAAGAGCGGCGGCATGAGACCGAAAACCGCATGCGGCACACGCGGGAAAATATAGAGCGGCTTGACGATATTCGGGAGGAGCTGGACAAGCAGCTCAATCACCTTAACCGACAGGCAAAAGCTGCGGAACGCTATCAGGAGCTTCGCGCTGAAGAACGTGTCGAGCAGGGACGCATGCTGGCAATCCGCTGGAACGAACTGGAGCGCGCAAGATCTGAGGGACAGCAGCTCACGGAGCAACGGACGAATACGCTTGAGCGCGAGATAGCCAGTCTGCGCGAACTTGAGGCGCGTCAGGTGGCCGGGCGAGGCATGCATGCTGAAGCAACAGAGCGCTTGAACGCTATCCAGGGTATTTACTACAGCTGCAGTGCAGAAATTTCCCGCCTCGAGGAATCCATCAAGAACAACGAGCAGCGGGAACGCGACCTGCGCGCTGACCGTGATGACGCGGCCGCTACTTTGGGTGATGTAGGGCTTGCGATTGAAGCGGAAGAAAACCAACAGCGCGCTGCGCAGGACGCAGTCAGCGAGCTGGTGCCCCGGCTCTCAGAACTTCAGAACAACAGGGATGCACTCGCGACGGAGCTGCAGTCCGCAGAAGTGCTTCTTGGCGAATGGCAGGCAGAGTGGGACACGCATCAGCGTCAACACAGCGAGCTGAGTCAGCAGGAACAAAGTGGGCGGGTCCGTCTAGATCATCTTTCGAATACCGTACAGGACTACGAGCGGCGGTACTCGAAACTGGACGAAGAGCGTGTAGAGAACGCGCTCGGCACACTGGCTGAGGATATCGCGCAAGCGCGGCAGCGGGTCGAGGAACTCGAAGCATCCAGAGCACAATGGGCTAGTCAGCGTAGCGCGTTGCGGGGAGAGATCGAGCAGAGTAGACACGCCGTTCGCCAGGCCGGTGAACATCTTCACAGCGTTCAGTCGCAGCTCGAGGAGCAGCGGGGTCGCTATTCTTCTCTCCGTGCGTTGCAGGATGCTGCCTACGGAGATGAAGGGGACCACGCTGCGCAATGGCTGAGCGACAACGGTATGGAAAACCTGTCAAGGCTCGCCGAGCTTGTTGAAATCGAGAACGGCTGGGAGCGCGCGCTGGAAGCGGCACTGCGCCTTCCCCTCGGTGCCTGGTGCGCTGCAGGCCTGACAGATCGCGTGCTGGAGACTCCAGGGGCGTTATCGAACGGACAGCTTGCTGTGATGAACACCGATCTCAGCGTATCGAGCAGAGAGGGCAGGGCAAGCGGCCTTCTACTCGACAAGGTGCAGTCAGAGCTGGCGCTCGATGGGCTGCTGAGTGGAGTGTTCTGGGCAGAAGACGAAATTGCGGCTCGTCGTAAGGTTGTGGGTCTCAAGCCTCACGAATGCGTCGTGCTGCCCGACGGTAGTGTGTTCGGCGCGGGATGGTTTCAGCTTGCCGGCCGGCAGGATCGAGAGGAAAGCGTTCTGGCGCGAGAACGCCGGCTGCAGCAGCTGACGTTGGAAGTTCAGCGATTAGAGCATGATGCGACAGAAACGCAGGAGGCCGCAGCGCGTGCGCAGGCTCATCAGCGTGGCCTCGAAGAATACGAGTCTCACCTGAACGAACAGCAGGAAGCTGCCGGAGCGCGTCACAATGAAGAACGCGATCAGCTCGCAGCTCTCGAAGCGGAGAGCAAACGCCGCGCCGCACGGTTGAGCGATATCGAAACGGAGCAGCTGCGGCTGCGTGAGCAGTTGGCTGAAGCCGAACGACAAATCGCGCGAACCCGCGAAGAACAGGCGCTCAACGTCAGCGCGATGGTGGCCCAGAACTCGCAAAGAGACACGCTCAGTCAGCAGCGTGCGACACGTCAGCAGCAGGTGGACGCAGCGCGTGAGCAGTGGCAGGACATGCAGCGTATTGCCCATACGCATGAGCTTGAACTGCAACTCAAGCAATCCGAGTTGCGCGCATTGACCGACGCGCTAGAACGTAATCGGAACGCGGCGGCTCAGCTCCAGAGACGCCGCGATGAATTTTCGGTTGCCCTCGAGGCACTGACGCAGCCTCGCGTCCAGATGCGTGCCGAGCTTGACGAAGCGCTTGCAAACCAGCTGTCCGCTTCCCAGGAAATGGCGTCGGCGAGGCAGGCGCTCGGCGCAATTGATGACGCAGCGCGTAAAGCTGAGTCCGAACGCGCAGAGATAGAGCAGCGCGTGGCAGACGCACAAGCAGCTCTGGAGCAGGCGCGTCTTGAAACGCGCACGATTGAAGTGCGCCAGCAGGAGTTGAAAACCCGTTTTGACCAGATTGGGGCTGATCTTGATCAGGTCAAAGCCACTCTGGAGTCTGGTGATACTGAAGAAGCGGTGCAGGAACGGCTGTCCAGGATCGAAGCCAGGATCCAACGGCTGGGCGCGATCAATCTGGCGGCCATTGATGAATTCAAACAACTCTCGGAGCGGAAGGAATATCTTGATCGGCAGCATGCGGATCTGAGCGAAGCGCTTGCCACTCTGGAAGACGCGATCCGAAAAATTGATCGTGAAACGCGGACCCGCTTCAGAGAAACTTTCGACAAAGTGAACAACGGCCTGCAGGCCATGTTCCCGGTGCTTTTCGGGGGTGGTCACGCCTACCTGGAGCTCACCAGCGATGATCTCCTTGAGACCGGGGTCAGCGTTATGGCGCGGCCTCCGGGCAAGCGCAATAGCACAATTCACCTCCTGTCCGGCGGAGAAAAGGCGCTCACTGCGCTCGCTTTCGTGTTCTCCATTTTTGAGCTGAACCCTGCGCCGTTCTGCCTGCTGGATGAGGTCGACGCCCCCTTGGACGACGCCAACGTGCTGAGACTGACGGAAATGCTGCGTGCGATGGCTGAGCGGGTGCAGTTTCTGTTTGTGTCGCACAACAAGATAACGATGGAGATCGCCGGACAGCTCGTCGGGGTCACCATGCAGGAACCAGGCGTTTCCCGCCTGGTCAGCGTTAATGTGGATCAGGCAGTGGAGCTGGCCGCTACGGCCGCCTGAACTAACGATGTCCTTGCGACTGACGCTTCTGCTTATCGGGCTGGCGATTGTTGCTCTGGTTTACGTTGTGACTGCGGCTAAGCGGCGGCGGGATCAGCGTGCAAGCGTTGAGCGACGCTTCACCCGTTTCAACATTCCTGACGTGATTTTCGAGGAGGAAGCCTCAGGGCAGAAGCGAGAACTCCCTACGCTAAAAGACACCCAGACGCACGAGAGAAAACTTTCGACCCCGGAAATATCGCGCCTGGAGGAGCCGGGCGCCGGTGCGCCCGCGCTGCCCAGAAAGCGTGCCCGTGCCCCGCTGCCGAAGGAATTCGTTTTGCCTCCAGAAGATCAGGCGCTCGAAGACCTGCCAAAGGTCCGAAACGATGCGTTTGCAGACGATGAGCCAGGGAATGCCCGTCTGAACAGTGACCAGATGGATCTGTTTGGAGCTGCAGGCGAGCCGACTACGTCGACTGCTGATGTTCAACCGAGAGAGCCAGCGGCACATACACCGGACAATGGCCTGATCACGCTGTTTGTACGCTCGGTTGAAGGCAAGCAGTTCCGCGGTCCGGAGCTCGTGAGATGCTTGAATGCCGTGGGCATGAAGCACGGCGAGATGTCTATTTTTCACCACTTCGGCGCAGGCGAGTTGCGCAGCAGAACAACGCTGTTCAGTGCAGCGAATATGTTCGAGCCTGGCACATTCGATCTCACCCGTATCGAAGCTTTTCGTACCTCGGGGATTGTCTTTTTCCTGCAGCTGCCGACCAGCTTTGAGGGGGCAGTGGCCTTCGAACTGCTTTTGAATACGGCTCAACGTCTCTCGGAGCTGCTGGGTGGGGAATTGTTCGTCACGCCTAAATCACCGTTAACCAGTCGGGATATCTCTCGACTGCGAAGCCGCGCCGCGCAGTTCTCCGCAGATGGAAGCGACATCTGAGAGGGCAGCCCGCGCGCGCGCGGGCGAACTGCGACAGCTGCTCGAAGAGCACAACCGCCGATACTACGTGCTGGATGCGCCGGTCGTTGATGACGCTGCTTACGATGCGCTCATGCGCGAGCTCGAACAGCTGGAATCGCAGCACCCGGACTTACGCGACGCGTTATCGCCGACTCAGCGTGTCGGCGCCGCACCCGCCGCACAGTTCAATGCAGCAGAGCACCTGCAGCCCATGCTTTCCCTGGCCAATGCGCTGAATGCAGATGACTTTTCGGCGTTTTATCGCCGGAGTGAGGAAGGACTGTCGGGTGAGACGTTTGCGCTGACAGCTGAGCCCAAATTCGACGGCCTGGCCATCAGCCTGCTGTACCGGGAAGGGCGCCTGGTGCGGGGTGCCACGCGAGGTGATGGCACAACGGGAGAAGATGTCACGCTGAATGTGCGGACGATCCCGACGGTTCCGCTCAGACTGCAGACCTCGTCGCCTCCGCCTGTGGTAGAAGTCCGCGGCGAAATTTTCATGACCCGCGAGGGTTTCGAGGCGCTCAATAGCGCGCAGCGTGAGTGCGGGGAAAAGCTTTTTGCGAATCCGCGCAACGCTGCGGCAGGTAGCCTGCGGCAGCTGGACCCTGCAGTTACGGCTCGGCGACCGTTGACGCTGATGGCCTACGCGCTGGGATACGTAGAAGGAATGCGTCTTCCAGAGAGTCAACGAGACGTTCTGTTACTGCTGCAGGCCTTTGGTTTTAAGACCTCTGAAGATTCGGTTCAGATCTCCGGTTGTGCCGAGAGTCTCGCGCATTTCCGTCGCTTCAGTGAGCGCCGTCTGCAGCTACCCTTTGATGTCGACGGACTCGTCTTTAAAGTGGATAGCCTCGCACAGCAGGAACGGCTGGGGGCCGTCTCGCGGGCACCACGCTGGGCGATTGCATATAAGTTTCCGGCAGAGGAGCGCACGACGCGGGTGCTGGCGATTGATGTCCAGGTGGGACGCACCGGGGTGCTGACCCCAGTGGCGCGACTTGAGCCCGTATTTGTCGGCGGCGTCACAGTCACCAACGCGACCCTGCATAACGCTGACGAAATACAGCGTAAAGACGTCCGGGTCGGCGACTGGGTTGTCGTGCGTCGCGCAGGGGATGTGATCCCCGAGATTGTGCGGGTCGACCTGGAAAGACGACCGCCCGGCACGGTGCCTTTTGTTCTGCCGGATGCGGTTCCGGGGCAGGAGACGGCGCGTCTTGTTCAACAGCTGGCGCATTTCGCCTCGCGGCGGGCGCTGGATATCGACGGTCTGGGTGACAAACTTCTTTATCAGCTGGTGCACAGCGGCATGGTGCAATCGCCAGCAGATCTCTTTGAACTCACGGCTGAACAGCTGATTCCTTTGGAGCGTGTGGGCGAAAAGTCCGCGGCAAATATTGTTGCCGCTATCGATCGCCGCCGGGATATCGCCCTGAACCGTTTGATTTACGCCCTCGGCATCAAAGAAGTGGGGGAGGTAACCGCTGAGAATCTGGCTCTGCGGTTCGGTGGTATCAACGCTCTCTCAGTCGCCGACCAAGCGACACTCGAACAGGTAGAGGACGTCGGGCCGGTCGTTGCGGGCAGTGTGCGCGACTGGTTCGAAAATCCGGACAACCAAAGGCTTATTGCGCGTTTGCGGGCGCTCGGTGTTCGCTGGCCAGAGCGCACGCCTGCGACCGCGGAGATCGACGGTGCTCCCCTGGCTGGATTCAGCTGTGTGTTAACGGGCACTCTGAGCGGGATGACACGTGATGAAGCGAAAGATGCATTGAAGACCCTGGGGGCGCGTGTCGTTGGCACAGTATCCAAGAAAACGGATTTTCTGGTGGCGGGCAGCGAAGCGGGGAGCAAGCTCGAAAAAGCACGGGAACAGGGCGTCCCCGTGCTTGGAGAAACCGAGTTGCTGGTGATTCTGCAGGAACCGGCGCGTTTGAGAACGCTGCTGTCGTCAGCCTAGAAACGGTCGCAATTTCAGATTAGAGGATCTGTGTCAGAGCGTCAGCAATGTCCCTAGGACCGTATCCAGGTTAGTCCCTCGCGTTTGACGCATAGCAGAGCCTGGTCAACGACTTGATGGACAAGCGCAGGCGCAAACGCTCCGCGAGCACTACCGCTCCCTGAGTCGGCGTCGCGGGCTGGACGGTTAAAATTTCCTCGCTGCCGTAGCGAAAGAAACCGTCCAAGGTGCGCACAAGCTCAGCGAGGCGGCTCGAGATTCGTTGCGGTACCGCGTCGCCCACAAGATGCCCGAAACGGTCGCTACCTGATTTCAAAAATCTATATCCGGCAGCAAGGCACGCAGCTGCAATGCGTGTCGCTGGGCCAGTGCGATGTGATGATCGAGAAATTTTTCCAAAGCCACGCGATTGCCGGGTATGGCCCACTTATCCTCAAGAGCCGATCTCAGCGCAAACCCGTATTTATGAGGGTTTCTCAGAACGGGAAGAAGGAGGCGTCGTGTACCCGCGCCGGTAAGACGCGTATCGATCATATCGGGGCTGTTGCTCTGGCCGTTGGCGTTGCGAGGGGGGCACATTAAGCGTCTCGCATTCGGTCATGGTGTAGCGATGCATTGCGGGGGCATCAACATCTACGGAGACACGGTGTGAGGCTAGAAACAAGCCAGTTCCAGGTTTTCTGGGCGAGAATCCCGGTTCTGCGGGCTACGGAGGGTGGCCGGCGTCCTGCGTGCCCTGCTTGCAGCATGTGAGCGTTACCAAAACGCTAGAGAAACTCGCTCAACGCACCGCATGGAGTGTCGCGTCACGAGTCCGTCGAAGCGTCACGCCAGCTGACGATCTCACCGTTCCGTTCCTGGCGTGTATCGGTCAGCAGTCCGAGATAGAGCGGGGGAGCCGCGTCAGGTGTGGCAAATTGCGACGCAAGTGCTGCGGGGAACGCTTCCATACGCAGACGGGTGGCTGTTGGCGGTGGTATGACAGCGTTCATTCGAATGCCGGCCTGTGAGCGGCATTCAGCTGCCCAGGTTTCAAAAAGTGCACGCAGCGCAGCTTTGGATACAGCGTAAGCACCCCAGTTGGGTTGCCCGGTTTCCTCAGCCAGGGTCATGATGACCGAACTACGCCCGGATTTTTTTAAGACAGAAAAGCAGGCGCGGATTAACAGCCAGTTGCTGTGCAGATTGACCTGAAAGACCCGAGCCCACATGAGCGGGTCGTAGTGGCTCAGAGGTGTGAGCGGGCCCAGCATTGCCGCGCCCAGGATCAGTCCATCCAGCTGTCCGAATTGCTCCTCTACCAGGGCGGCGACCATGGCATAGTCGTCCACAGTCGCGCTTTCCAGGTTGATCGGGATTAGAACCGGCTCAGCTGCGCCCGAGGCGGCTATTAATTCGGCGGTTTTGCTGAGCGCGCGTACATCCCGCGCGGCAAGGAGAACGGAAGCGCCTGCTGCCGCGCAGGCGCGGGATACAGCCTGCCCGATCCCGCGGCTTGCGCCGGTGATCAGGATGGTGTGCCCCTTGAGCGCATTGTCGTCTTTGCTTGTCATGAATGTGTCCGTGAACTGGGTTGCTGATGCCACGCGGCAGCGTGCGTCCTGTTTCCTTTGACTTCAGCTGAAATCTCCTGCCCGCAGGATTGTGTCCTTTGCGTAGTTGGCGTCGTCACGCTCCGGGTAGTCGATGGTGTAGTGAAGCCCGCGGCTTTCACGCCTTTTCATTGCCGAGCGAATGATCAGCTCTGCCACCTGGAGCAGATTCCGCAGCTCGATCAGGTCGCCAGAGACGCGAAAATTTCCGTAGAACTCGCTGATTTCGCTGTGCAGCAGCTCTACACGACGTCGTGCACGCTGCAGCCGTTTCGTGCTCCTCACGATCCCTACGTAGTCCCACATCAGGCGGCGCAACTCGTCCCAGTTATGGGCCACCACGATTTCTTCGTCAGCGTCAGTGACCAGTGATTCATCCCAGGGGGGTAGATTTTTGATGTTGCTGAGACCTCCGATGTGTTTGGAGATGGACTCAGCACAGGAATTCGCCATCACGAGGCACTCAAGCAGGGAATTGCTCGCCATACGATTGGCGCCGTGAAGCCCGGTGTTGGCGCACTCACCAATAGCGTAGAGACCCGGAACAGTTGTGCGGCCTTCGGTATCTGCCACCACGCCACCGCACAGATAGTGTGCTGCCGGTACGACGGGTACTGGGTCCTTAGTGATGTCGATTCCGTAGCTGGCACATTCACGTACGGCGTTAGGGAAATGCTCACTGACAAAATCCTGCGGCTTGTGTGTTATGTCCAGAAAAACGCAGTCGAGACCCAGACGCTTCATTTCATGATCGATGGCGCGGGCCACCACGTCCCTGGGCGCGAGCTCGCCCCGCTCATCGAACTTGAACATGAACCGTTCACCGCTGGGGAGAACAAGATGCGCTCCCTCTCCGCGCAGCGCTTCGGTTAGCAGCAATGTCTTTGCGTGTGGGTGATACAGGCAGGTCGGATGAAATTGCACAAACTCCATATTGGCCACGGCGCATCCTGCGCGCCAGGCCATGGCTATGCCGTCCCCCGTCGCCACATCAGGGTTGCTGGTGTAGAGGTAAACTTTCCCGGCGCCACCCGCGGCAAGCACTGAGCAGCGCGCCGAGAGCGCGCGCACCTCGCGCTGTTCGAGATCGAGGACGTAGGCGCCGACGCAGCGGTCAGGCGTTTTCCCAAGTTTTCCTGTTGTAATGAGGTCTATAGCGATGTGCCGCTCGAGCAACGTTATTGAGGGGTGGTTGCGCACCTGCTCAAGCAGCGTGGTCTCGATTACGCGGCCTGTCGCGTCATCTGCATGCACGACCCGGCGATGGCTGTGCCCGCCCTCCCGTGTCAGATGGCACTCTACGCGTCCAGAGCGAGACACACGGGTAGAGAACGGCACGCCTTGATCTATCAGCCACTGGATACGCTCTCGTCCGTGCCGGACGATGTGTTCGACCACGTCAACATGGCAGAGGCCGCCGCCGACACTCAGGGTGTCGGCAATGTGGGATTCCACAGAATCGCTCGGGTCCATCACCGCCGAGACCCCGCCTTGTGCATACCAGGTTGCACTTTCGTGTAACGCGGCTTTGCTCAACACCACGACGCGGAGGGAGCTGGCTAAAGAGAGCGCAAGAGACAGGCCGGCAGCACCGCTGCCGATAATCAGCACGTCAAACTCGCTGTCTTTCAACATGGATGAGTACCCGGTGATGCGGCGGCGGAAACGTCAACTGAACTTTGTGGTGAGCGCTGAATTGCGCGGTAGGACCCTCGGCGTGGCGAACTGGTTCCGCCTTAAAAGTGCCTCATTGCTATACTCGGCTGCCGCTGTTCTGAACAAATCTCGAAACTAAATCCCGCCACTGTGGTCTATTTCAGTCAGACTCACCCAATGACGCGGTCATGATACAGGGAGACGACCGCGATGGCAGATAACCCCACTGATGGTGAGTTGGTAATACGAGCGCAGGGCGGAGACAAACGTGCATTTGATCTTCTGGTTTCGAAGTACCAACACCGCGTTATAAAACTCGTGGGACGGTACGTGCATGAACCTGCCGATGCGCTTGACGTTGTCCAGGACTCGTTCTTAAAAGCGTACCGAGCGCTTCCTCAATTTCGAGGCGAGAGCGCGTTCTACACCTGGATCTATCGGATCGCAGTTAACACCGCGAAGAATTTTCTGGTGTCGGCAGGCAGGCGTCCGCTCAGCACGACGAGGGATGACGATTCCGGTGAACCGATGAGTTTTGAAGAGCTTCAGCCAAGCCTGGAAACGCCGGAGCATCTGTTCATCTCCGATGAGATAAGAAGCGTCATAGTAGAGACGATGGAAGGCTTGCCGCATGAGTTGCGGGAGGCTCTGACGCTGCGAGAAATTGATGGCATGAGCTACGAACAAATTGCTGACGTCATGGAATGCCCGATCGGTACAGTCCGTTCCCGTATTTTTCGAGCCCGTGAAGCAATCGATTTAAAACTGAAACCCCTGCTGGAAAATTAGGGTGGTAAAGCTATGAGTAAGGCGGAGATTTCTGCGCTGGTCGATGAAGAGGTGACTGATATTGAGCGCCGCCATGTGATCGACACCCTCTGTACTGACGGTGCCGCTCGCAGAGCGTGGGGGCGTTACCACATGATCGGAGCCGTTGTCCGCGAAAACGCAGAAAACGTAACCAGAGTCAGACCGGTCGCGATAGGGTTCTCAAAACAGAAACACGGGCGTGCCTTCAGGACTTTGAGCCTGGCGTCTGTCGCGGTTTTTTGCGTACTGTCGATTGGCGTCTGGCAGACAACACAGCAGGAAGGGGCGGTCGCCGATAAACGTGCGGTTCCACTGCCGTCGCTTGCGGTGCGCTCTGAACAACCCCTCACTCTGGAAACGCGGGCGATGCTGCGTGACACAGAATCTGAGGTCGACCCCCGCTTGCGAGGAACGGCGAGACCTGATCCGCGTCTTAATGAGTATCTAGTCAACTTTAACCAGCAACGCAGTCGGCTGAGCGCACCAGGCGTCAATCCCTACGTGAGGATTGTGGGATTTGAGCCTGAATAGCGGGATCTCAAGGATGCGCACCCTGATGCTGGTTCTGGCTGTATCGGCGCTTACTGCGCCGATGGGTGATGCGGCACAGGAAACTGCGTCGGACCTGCTGATGGGTATGAGTCATGCCAGCCGGCAGCTTAACTATGAGGGGGTGTTCGTTTATCGGCGTGACGGACTGTCAGACACGATACGCCTGGAACATATTTTCAAGGCCGAAAAAGAGAAAGAACGGTTGGTCTCAATGAGCGGCCCTGAACGCGAGTTGATTCGGGACGATGGCCTTGTGGCATTTCGCGATGGCGCTCTTGCGGAAGGAAAATTCGCGCCCGCCCCACAGGCGTTTAAAGGCGAATTTACCGCAGCGACACTCTCGACGCTGAGTCAGAACTACGACTTCACACTTGGTGATATCGAGCGGGTAGCAGGTCGCGTAGCGCGTTTCCTTAGCATGACCCCCAAGTATGCGGATCGTTACGCTCATCGCTTGTGGCTGGATGTTGAAACACGCTTGCCTTTGAAGTCGGAGATAGCGAGTGTCGACGGGGATATTCTTGAGCAGGTGGAATTCGCGCAGCTCAATATTCTTGAGGAGGTCGAGGAAGATATGATTGCCGCGCTGACATCGGCCGTGTCAGTACGGAACGAAAACGCAGACGCTATGCTCGAAACCGATAACCAGGTCTCAGAGCCTGCTTGGAACGTGGCCTGGCTGCCCCCGGGATTTGAGATGGCAGAGCAGAAGTCCACCCGGATTGCTAGGGGAGGGGGTCATTTGACCTCGTTCATGTACTCGGATGGATTGGCGATGGTGTCGGTCTACGTGAAAAGCTCACTGGAACACGCTGACACTGAGCCGAGCTACGCGGTGCGCGGCGCCGTGAATGTCTACAGCCGCGCGATAGATGAAAACGAGGTGACTGTCGTGGGCGATCTACCGATGGCTACTGTGCAAAGGATCTCGGCTGCCATCAGGCAGGTGCCCAGACAAGACTGAAAGCAAAGACGATGACACACTCACGACAGGTTGAAGGTCGCAGGTTCCTCAAAAACACAGGGGGGCGTGGGCTTATGTTGCTGCCGGCTCTGCTCTGCCTGGTGGCTTCGTTCGAGATTGATGCGGCTGCACTGCCCGATTTCGCCGAACTCGCGCGCAACAACAGTCCGTCAGTTGTCAATATCAGTTCTACCGTCAAGGCGTCTCGCCAGGACGACCGGTTGCCACCGGGCATATCCCCCGATGATGTGCCGGAGGACGGTCCGCTGTCCGACTTTTTTCGGCGCTTTTTTGGTGAGCCTGGGCCTGGAATGCCCGACGACGTCGATCCAAGGGCCTCTTTGGGTTCTGGTTTTATTATTTCTGAAGATGGCTACATCATCACGAACAACCATGTTGTCCGGGACGCCGATGAGATCGTTGTCAGAATGTCCGACAGAAGCGAGCTGACCGCAACCGTGGTCGGTAGCGACCCGCGGTCGGATATCGCGGTGCTCAAAGTAGAGAGCGAACGTGCGTTGCCAGCAGTGAGCTTGGGCAGTTCGGAAGCACTCGAAGTCGGCGCGTGGGTGCTGGCCATCGGCTCCCCTTTCGGATTTGATTACTCCGTCACTGCGGGGATCGTGAGTGCAAAAGGGCGCAGTCTCCCCAACGAAAACTACGTGCCGTTCATACAGACCGACGTCGCCATAAATCCAGGTAATTCAGGCGGCCCTCTATTTAATCTCGACGGCGAAGTGGTCGGGGTGAATTCTCAGATCTACAGCCGCACAGGCGGATTCATGGGTGTTTCTTTCGCCATCCCGATCGATGTCGTCGTCAACGTCTACGAACAGCTCAAGAATAAGGGCAGCGTTACGCGGGGATGGCTCGGGGTACTGATCCAGGATGTGACCGCAGAACTCGCAGAATCCTTCGGCATGAACAAGCCACGTGGTGCGCTGGTTTCTAAAGTGCTCGACGAGAGTCCAGCTGCCAAGGGCGGGATTCAAACGGGAGACATCATTGTGCGCTTCGGCAGCAAGGCGATTGACCATTCGTCAGATCTTCCGCCGGTGGTCGGCACCACGCAGGTGGGCGACGTCATTGCTGTCGAGTTGATCCGCGGCGGGCGCACATTGTCAGTCGAATTAACGATCGGCGCTTTGCCTGAGGACCCTGAAAAACTTGCTTCTGCAGGAATAGCAGCGCCCTCTGCGGTTGATCAGGTCCTCAAAATCAGTGTGGAAGATTTGAGCCCCGAACAGCGAGAGCAGTTTCAGGTGCCGCAGGGTGGGGTGATGATCCAGAAAATCGAAAATGGGCCGGCGCAGACTGCGGGTTTGCGCCGTGGTGATGTGATCCTGCAGCTGAACAACTCTGAAATCGAAAATACGTCGCACTTTCATAAGATCCTGTCCGATCTGCCATCCGGGAAAACAATTCCGATCCTTATCCAACGCCAGGGCGCACCGCTGTTCCTGGCGATCAAGACTCCTTGATTTCTGGTGAAGGATGAGATGAATGCGTCACGGTATAGCCACGTTTCAGCTGCTGACCCGCGCTGACTGTCACCTGTGCGACGACTTCCAGCGCGATTTCGATGAATGGAACAGCGCTGGCCGCAATGGCTGTCTTGAAGTTATCCACATAGACGACAATGTTGCGCTAATGCGGAGATATGGGCTCAAGGTGCCGGTGCTGCTGTGCGGACATGAAGAGATAGCTTTCGGGCATTTTGATGCGTCCGCAGTAGAGCGGTTTTTGCGAACCTTTCAGGTTTGACTCATGCAAACTCGGGCGGCCCGGCGCTGCTCGGCAGCGCCTTGGGTTAAGTATCCACGCCTCATGTCTCACTGGCTAAGCCGACCTGCAAAATCGGTGCGCTATGAATAATTCCAAGGTCATGATTACGCGCTAGAATTCGCGCCCCTCGCCAGGCTGGCCTCGGAGTATTTTGACTCGCCGTGGAACACATCAGGAATTTCTCGATCATCGCGCACATTGATCATGGCAAGTCGACACTCGCCGATCGATTTATCCAGACCTGCGGCGGTCTGAGCGAGCGGGAAATGGCGGCCCAAGTGCTGGATTCGATGGACCTGGAGCGCGAACGTGGCATCACGATTAAGGCGCAGAGCGTCAGTTTGAAGTACACCGCCGGAAACGGGCGCACCTATTCGCTTAATTTCATTGATACCCCCGGCCACGTCGATTTCAGCTATGAGGTGTCGCGCTCACTTGCTGCTTGCGAAGGGGCTTTGCTGGTCGTAGATGCCGCGCAGGGGGTCGAGGCCCAGTCGGTGGCAAATTGCCACACGGCAGTGGATCAGGGGCTCGAAGTCATCCCGGTGCTTAACAAAATCGACTTGCCTGCCGCGGAGCCGGAACGCGTCAGTCAGGAGATTGAGGACATCATCGGGATAGACGCGACTGATGCGCTCCAGGTGAGCGCAAAGACCGGACTGGGCATCTCCGATCTCCTTGAACGCTTGATCGAGCGCATTCCTCCGCCCGTAGGCGATGTCGCAGCTCCTTTAAAGGCGTTAATTATTGACTCGTGGTTTGACAACTATCTGGGTGTGGTTTCGCTGGTTCGCGTAGTAGATGGTCATCTGAGTGTTGGCGAACGGATCAGAATCATGTCAACCGGTCGCGAGTTCGAAGTAGATGAGGTTGGCGTTTTTACGCCGCGTCGAACCAAGACCAATGGCTTGTCGGCGGGCGAGGTGGGGTATCTGGTGGCCGGCATTAAAGATATTGATGGCGCACCCGTCGGAGACACTATCACGCTGGCGAGGCGGGCCGCAGAGTCACCGCTGCCCGGATTTAAAAAATCGAAACCCAATGTCTTTGCGGGTCTCTATCCCATCAACGCCAGTGATTACGAACAATTTCGAGAGGCTCTGAGCAAACTGCGGCTTAACGATGCTGCGCTGAGTTTTGAGCCTGAGACGTCGGAAGCGCTGGGTTTTGGATTCCGTTGCGGCTTTCTGGGCATGCTGCATATGGAAATTGTCCAGGAGCGCCTTGAACGAGAATACAGAATAGAACTCATCACGACGGCGCCGACGGTGGTGTACGAGGTTCTTCTCCGCTCGGGCGAGGTGCAGTTCGTTGATAATCCCGCGCGGCTGCCCGAGCCAACGCTGGTAGACGAAATCAGAGAGCCTCTGGTCACCGTCGATATCCTCGTTCCCCAGATCCACCTGGGGAACGTGATTAATCTGTGCATAGAGAAACGCGGAACACAGATCAGGCTTCACTACGCCGGCAGTCAGGTTGCCGTGAGCTATGAACTGCCTATGGCCGAGCTGGTCACGGACTTCTTCGATCGGCTGAAATCAGCAACCAGAGGCTATGCCTCGATGGATTACAATTTCACGCGGAACATTCCGGCAGATATGGTGAAAGTCGACATTCAATTGAACGGGGAGCGTGTCGACGCGCTTTCAACCATTGTGCATCGGGACCAATCGCAGAGACGCGGCCGGGAGCTCGCGATAAAAATGCGGGAAATTATCCCCCGTCAGATGTTTGATATCGCGGTTCAGGCTTCTATCGGCTCCAAAGTAATTGCCCGCGAGACGGTCAAAGCGTTGCGGAAGAATGTCACTGCCAAGTGCTATGGCGGTGACATCACGCGCAAACGAAAGCTTCTCGAAAAACAGAAAGCGGGAAAGAAACGCATGAAGCAGTTCGGCGCAGTTGAAATCCCCCAGGAAGCTTTCATGGCGGTTCTGAGAACTGGGAAGAATCCATGATCTGGGACTTCGCTGCGATCCTCACCATGCTGGTTTTCGTCAGCGGCTTTATCTGGCTCACGGACGCGATATTTTTCGCCCCTAAGCGAGTTGCGCTTCTCTCTGGACACGAAGACGCAGAGGGTGGGGCACGGCTCCCGGTGCTCGTGGACTACGCGAAGTCGTTTTTTCCTGTGTTCTTAATCGTTTTGCTGTTGCGGTCGTTCCTTGTTGAACCTTTCCGAATTCCGTCCGGCTCAATGATCCCGACTTTGCTGGTCGGGGATTTTATTCTGGTCAACAAGTTCGCCTACGGCATCCGATTGCCGGTCCTCAACCAGAAGGTGATAGCTATCGGGGAACCTGAGCGAGGCGATGTTGTGGTTTTTCGCTATCCGCTTGATCCCTCAACACCGTTCATCAAGCGCATCGTGGGACTTCCTGGCGATGTGGTGACCTACCGTAATAAGAGAGTGTTGATAAACGGCGCTGAAGTGGCTTTGCGTCCATCGGGGACATTCGTTGGTGTGCGGTCAGCAGCCCCGCAAACTGGCGCGGCGAAATTCCGGGAAAAGCTCGGTGAACGGGAACATGAGCTCTTGATTACCCCGGGCGCGCGGACTCTTGATGGGGTGTTTACAGTGCCTGATGGGCATTATTTTGTCCTCGGCGACAACCGGGATAACAGCCGCGATTCTCGTTTCTGGGGGTTCGTGCCGGATGCAAACCTGGTAGGTAAAGCATTCTATATCTGGTTCAACTGGGACCAAGGGCCGGTATTCTCAAGAATCGGCTCAATCTACGAATAAGCAGGAGAGAGAAACCATGCGTCACTTCCAGGAAAGTCAACGCGGAATCACCCTGAGTGGAATGATTTCAGCTTGTGTCGTGTTGGGTGCCCTCGCGGTCGGCGGGATGAAACTCTGGCCGATTTATAACGAGAAAATGAAAGTTGACATGGCGATGAAGTCCGTGGCCTCAAGTCCTGAGGCGGCTAAGCTAGGCAAAAATGAAGCAGCGAAGCTTTTATCCAGAAACTTCGAGGTCCAGGACATGAACTCTTTAAGCGAAGCGGATGTGCGGAAATTGTTAAAAGTAGGGAAAGTAAAGGGCATGGACGGGAAAGTTATGCTGCTTGAGTATGAAATCCGCTCGCCTCTGTACGGGCAGTTGGATGGCGTGCTGCGATACAGCAACGCCGTTGAGCTTGGCGGAGCACGTACCGACTAATGGCGGGCGATTCCCGAAGGATGGGCGCGTCGCAAATGGTGCTCTTCTAGAGAGCCTCATGCTGCAGGCGGATGGCATGAGCTGATGTGCACGCGGAACCGTGATGTTCATAAGCTGACGGACAGACTGGGTTACACATTTTGTGATGGTTCCCTCCTTGAACAGGCGCTGACCCATCGTAGTGCCAGGCCAGTAAACAACGAGCGCCTGGAGTTTCTGGGTGACGCTCTACTTGGGTGTTTCATTGCTGAATCCCTGTTCAATCGCCATCCCGATGCCGATGAAGGATTGTTGACCCGTGCCCGTGCAGCGCTGGTTAATCGCGAGAATCTGGCCGGCATCGCGCGTGTGATCGATTTGGGCGCATACCTCATTCTTGGAGAGGGGGAACTCAAGAGTGGTGGTTGGCGTAGAACTTCGATTCTCGCAAACGCGTTGGAAGCAGTTATCGGCGCCTGTTACCTGGACGGGGGTGTAGATGCGTGTCGGCTTGTCGTCGAATCCCTCTTCAAGGATGCGATGAATGCTCAGGCCTCACTGGAAGCGCAGAAAGACGCGAAAACAAGGCTGCAGGAATATCTTCAGTCCCGCAGGCGTGAGTTGCCCAGGTACGAGACGATCGCGGTAGAAGGGGCACCTCATCACCGCACTTTCCACGTTTCCTGTTCGGTCCCCGGTTGGCCGGAGCCGGTCAAGGCATCGGGGACCAGCCGACGCAGAGCAGAGCAAGCTGCAGCTGCGTCGGCACTTGAGGTCATAGAACAATCGTGAACGCGGAATCCAGTCGATGCGGAACTAGCGCGATCGTCGGACGGCCAAACGTAGGCAAGTCGACATTGCTCAACCGCCTGCTGGGCCAGAAAATCAGCATTACCTCGCGGAAACCGCAGACAACGCGGAATCAGATTCTAGGCGTGGTAACCGAAGGCGATGACCAGCTGATTTTTGTCGACACCCCAGGATGGCAGACGCAACCACGGGGGAAAATGAACCGCTTGATGAATCGTCAGGTCCAGCACGCGCTCGGCGATGTGAACGTGGCCGTCATGCTGATCGATGCCCGCAGTTGGACACGAGAAGATGAGCCTATTTTTGACCTGATTGAGTCACTGTCTGTGCCAACTGCACTTGTGCTCAATAAAGTTGACCGGCTTCACGAAAAGAAGCAGCTGCTTCCTTTTCTGGCTGAACTATCTGCGGCCCGGCCGCAGTTCAAGGCCTTTTTTCCGATAAGTGCGCGAACAGGGGGCGGGCTTAGACCGCTGGTGGAATTTCTCATTGAGCAGATGCCGTTCAGGCCGCATGTTTTTCCTGCCGATCAGATAACCGATAGAACCGAACGTTTTCTCAGTGCGGAAATTATTCGAGAAAAGACGTTGCGCTATCTGGGGGATGAATTGCCATACCGTACCGGGGTCGTCATCGAAAATTTCGAGGAACAGGGTGACTGCACGCGAATAGCCGCAACCGTCTGGGTCGAGCGAGAGAGTCAAAAGGCCATCGTTATTGGCAAGGCCGGTGAGATGCTGAAAAAAATCGCCAGTGAAGCTAGACGTGATATCGAGGCGCTGGTCGGAGGGCGTGTATTTCTGCAGGTCTGGGTGAAAGCCAAACGTGGATGGACTGATAGCCCTGAGGCATTGACGGTTGTCGGTCTGAGCGAGTAACTAACGTGCCCCTGGAACGGGCATTTGTGCTGCATCGAAGGCGCTATCGCGAAACCAGTCTGATTGTTGATCTGTTCGGTGCCGCGTCCGGGAGAGTGTCAGCGGTAGCGAAAGGGGCTTTGAGAAATAAATCGCCTCTACGCGCTGGCATTGAGCCTTTAATACCACTGACGATAGAAACGCGGGGTCGAGGTGAGCTGCAGACGCTTGTCAGGGCGGAGCCTGCGGACCCACCGTTTCAGCTGGCTGGCACAGCTCTCTTCTCAGCGCTTTATGCGAATGAGCTGCTGATGAAATTACTGGTGCCTAATGAGCCGGTCCCTGAGCTTTTTGAAAGCTATGCTCAATTACTGGAGGCGATGACAGAGGATGCCCGAATCGCTCCAGGATTAAGGAAATTTGAAATTGACCTGCTGCAGGCAATGGGCGTCAACGTGCCGTTGACGGTGACTGCAGATTCAGGCGAAGCGGTTCAGTCGGAGCAGCGCTACCGTTTCATTGTCGAATACGGCGTGGTGGCTGCGGATTCGTCCGCAGCAGGTATCCCTGTACTCGGCGGAACACTCCAAGCGCTCTCCAGCGGCACCTACCCCGATGCTGATACGGCGAGGCAGGCTAAACGCCTTACGCGACATGTCCTCGACCATTACCTTGACGGACGTCCAGTCATGGCCAGGGAGCTCTTTCGCGACGCTAAGTTGTCACGCCGTCCCTGAAATCTGGTAGAGGAGGGGCAGCGCTGCCCACCACTTCTTTGCCATTGCTCTGCGCAGCATGCGCCGGTTGTGACTTAGAATGCGCGCCTGCTGAAGGCTCGGGAGAAGAGTATGTCCTCAGGCCCAGTGAAATTGGGCGTCAATATTGATCATGTTGCCACTGTTCGACAGGCGCGCCGAGCTGACCAGCCGGATATCGTTGAAGCTGCCAGGGCGGCTGTCGCAGGCGGGGCAGATGGGATCACTGTGCATCTTCGCGAGGACCGGCGTCACATTCAGGATGCCGATGTAAAACGGCTGAAAGCGACAATCGAGAGACCACTCAATCTCGAAATGGCAATGACGCTAGAAATGCAGTCGTTTGCCCTGGCAATAAAGCCGGCCGCTGTCTGTCTCGTGCCGGAACGGCGAGAGGAATTGACAACCGAAGGCGGGCTTGATCTGCGCATCGTTCACGCGAAGCTGGTTGATGGCTGCAAGCGGCTGCGGGATCAAGGGATCTCGGTGTCATTGTTCATTGACCCGAGCGAAACGCAGATAAAACGGGCGGCAGCCCTGGCCGTTGATGGTATAGAGCTCCACACCGGTAGTTATGCGGCACAAAATGACCCAGAGGCACAGCTTAGGGAGCTGGATTCCTTGAGCAGGGCCTGCCGGCTTGCGCGCGAAATGGGGTTATACGTGAACGCGGGCCACGGCCTGGACTACTCCAACACGACCGCTGTAGCGCAGATCAGCGGAATTCGGGAGCTCAACATCGGACACGCTATCGTGGCGCGTGCATTGTTCTGCGGTCTTGAGTCGGCTGTGCGCGAAATGAGGCGGGTAATGTCAGGAGTTCGGTGCTGATGATTGTAGGGATCGGTACGGACATCGCCGAGATAATCCGGTTCGAGCGTGCCTACATGCGCTGGGGGGAACGTTTCGCGGCCCGGATCCTGCACGACGACGAGATACGGTCTTTCCCTGCAGCTGCCAATAAATTCCGTTTTCTGGCTATGCGGTTTGCAGCTAAAGAGGCCACAGCGAAAGCGCTGGGGACAGGATTTAAACAGGGAGTCGCTCCGCGCCAGATAGGGGTGGTGCATGAGCGCAGCGGCAAACCCAACCTGGTCGTTAATGGTAGGGCGGCTGAACTGTTTGCCGAAAAGAGCGTTGTTGCCGGTCATGTCAGCCTCTCTGATGACGGTGGTTTCGCGGTCGCGATGGTGGTTCTCGAAACCCAGTAAAGACACTAAACCCGCCGCTTACTCCGCGTGTTCCGCGTCGATCCCCTACCTTGCCAGCGTAACGCTTTCAAAACTTCCGGCTAAACCAGAGACCTCGAAAATATGACTGATGCGAACTCCGAGATCGCGAAGCGACGGACCTTTGCAATCATTTCTCACCCTGACGCGGGAAAGACGACTGTCACTGAGAAACTGCTGCTGCTCGGCGGTGCGATCAACGTGGCAGGTACGGTGAAAGCGAGGAAATCCTCTCGTCATGCAACCTCCGACTGGATGGAGATCGAGAAACAGCGCGGTATCTCAGTGACGTCTTCGGTCATGCAGTTCGAGTACGGCGGGCATGTCATCAATCTGTTGGACACGCCTGGCCACGCAGATTTCTCCGAGGACACCTACAGGACTTTGACCGCGGTCGATTCAGCTCTGATGGTTATTGACGCTGCGAGAGGTGTGGAAGACCGAACGATAAAACTTCTAGAAGTATGCCGACTGCGAAATACACCGGTCATGACTTTCATCAATAAGCTGGACAGGCACGCCAGAGACCCGCTCGATTTGTTAGACGAAATCGAACGGGTCCTGAAGATCAGATGCGCACCGGCGAACTGGCCCCTAGGGTCCGGACAACATTTCCAGGGGCTGTTCGAGTTTCGGAGCCGCTCAATCTCGCGATATGAGCGCAAGGGAGCAGAGCTTTCCGAACGCGGAGTATCCATTCCGCTTGATGAGGCCAGGCAGGATCCGGAATTATGCTCAGCGATTGAAATGCTGGACGAAGAAATTGAGTTGGTCGAAGGTGCGGGCACAGAATTCGATCTGAGCGATTACCGGGCAGGGCAGCAGACCCCGGTATTCTTTGGGACAGCGCTCAGAAATTTTGGTGTGCGGCAGCTACTCGACCGGTTCGTAGAGGTCGCGCCGCCGCCACAGCCGCGCGCTACCTCTGGCCCCGACATCCGGCCAGAGGAGCGGAGTTTCTCGGGATTTGTTTTCAAAATCCAGGCAAATATGGATCCGAACCATCGCGATCGGATCGCTTTTTTACGAGTCTGCTCCGGGAAATATGAGGAGGGCAAGAAGCTCTTCAATGTGAGGCGGGAGCGACAGACAACGGTAGCGGGCGCCATCCGATTCATGGCGCAGGGTCGAGACAGCACAGATGCGGCATGGCCGGGGGACATCATCGGTTTTCATAATCACGGCACGATGCAGATTGGCGACACCTTCACGGATGGGGAGCGGTTTGTTTTTACGGGTATTCCGAGTTTCGCTCCGGAGCTCTTTCGCCGCGTTCGCACCGCAGATCCGCTGAGAAGCAAAGCACTATTAAAAGGACTGACCCAGCTGTGCGAAGAGGGCGCGGCACAGGTGTTCAGCCTGATAGCTCAGAAGGATATTGTTCTCGGTGCGGTGGGGCTGTTGCAATTCGATGTCGTCGCCTGGCGGCTGCAGCACGAGTACGGGGTTGAGTGCATTTACGAGCCGGCCCCAATCTATTCAGCACGATGGTTGGATGCCGAGCGCCCGTCTGACTTGGATAAGCTGAAGGCGCATGCGCCCAACAACATTGCGCTTGATGGAGCAGGGCGCCTGGCATACCTGGCGCCCTCCCGTGTAAATCTCCAGCTGGCGGTGGAGAAGTGGCCGCAAATAAGGTTTGCCGAGACGCGCGAAATGATCTGCAACTGAGCGAGTGCTTTCAACCTCGGAGTCGGTGTGCGCCTCAGGCCCTATCGTGCTCCGGGCGGAGAGTAGAGAGCGCCGGAGTGCGTCCAAGTATTTCTCTCCAGCGTAGCGCTCTTTTCTAAGCCGCCTCTAGTCAGACTCTCTGGGCTCGCTCATGCGCGGCGAATATTTATTTCTAAAGGTCATGTGCTCCGTGTTTTTCAGCCATCTCATTGCCAACATTTGACGAGTCGACTTTGCTCGGTTGCTCTCTCGCCGCCTGGGAGCTTGTGCTGTCTTTTTTGTCGACCTCTGAGCTGCTAAACGCAGAGGTAGGGACTGCTCGTTCAACCACGGCCGTGCCAGGGGCCGAGGGACGCTCAAGGTTCGGATTGCGCCCAACATCATCAGTCCTTCGCTCAACAGTAGTTCCCGCTAAAGCGTTCGTTGCAGAAGACGTATCGTCCCGGGCGGGAGAATGTTCCGTTGGTCGCTGGTTGACCGTGGTCGGCTCAGTCGACTGCTTTTGAGCGGCATCCTCTGTGTTGTCTCTGAGCGTCTGGGAGCCCTCAGTTTGTCCGCTTCCCGAGCTCTCGTTATTCTCCTTCGAACGACGTGGCCGGCGATTGCCGCTGCCGCGTCGACGCTCGTTATTTTCATTTCTTCCACTCGACGTTCCTTGGCTCCTCCGTCCGGTTCCGCGGGGTCGTGAATTCTTATCGCCCGGGGTTCGGTCGGAGGCATTCCGGCCCTTCCTAGGCGAGGCACTGTTTGAATCGCCATGCGCTTGAGAGGTTTTTTGTTTCTCTCCAGCACCCTCTCGAGGGCCGAACAAAGCTCTCAGGATACGGCGCAGAACGCCGCTTTTTTCTTTCTGTTGCGCGGTACGTGGAGCAGGCCGTACAACGTCTCGAACGGCGGGTTCCTGGGCCTTGGGTTTCTGCCTCTCGTGGATGTTGACCGCCACACTAGCGTTTTCAACTTCGCTGACCATTTCATAGCTTTCGCCGGCATTTAGCTTTGAAACGTCCTGACCTCTGATGCGAGTGACCTCGAAATGCGGCGTTTCAAGATTTTGGTTGGGAATGAGCAGGATCGTCACTTCCTGCCGTACTTCAATCCCGGTAACGTCCTGTCGCTTTTCGTTCAGCAAGAAAGTAGCGACATCAACAGGAACCTGCGCTGTAACCTTCGCAGTTGAGTCTTTCATGGCTTCTTCTTCGATCATACGAAGAACTGCGAGCGCGGTTGATTTAACTCCACGGATCGAACCGACGCCTTCGCAGCGAGGGCAGGTCTCATGGTTTGTTTCAGTTAAAGAGGGGCGCAGTCGCTGGCGGGACATCTCCAACAAGCCGAATCGGGAGATGCGCCCGAACTGAATTCGCGCCCGATCAATTTTGACGGCTTCTTTCAGCTTGCCCTCGACTGCGCGCTGATTCTTATTTGCAAGCATGTCGATGAAATCGATGACGATAAGTCCGCCCAGATCCCGGAGTCTCAGCTGGCGGCCGATCTCTTCTGCCGCTTCCAGGTTGGTTTTGTACGCGGTTTCTTCAATATCGCCACCCTGAGTGGCTTTTGCCGAATTGATATCGATTGTTGTGAGGGCCTCGGTTGTCTCAATAACCAGTGAGCCACCGCTCGGAAGCCTGACCGAGCGGCTGAACGCTGCTTCGATCTGCCCCTCTATCTGATAACGCGTAAAGAGTGGAACGCTATCTTCATAAATTTTCAGCTTGCTGAGGTTATGAGGCATAACCTGCCCCATAAAATCCTGCGCCAACTCGTGAAGCTCACGATCGTCAACGAGGATTTCCGCAATATCGCTCCTCAGATAATCCCTTACGGCCCTGATAATGACGTTCCGGTCCTGAAAAATCAGGAAAGGCGCTTTTCTTTCTTTTGCGGCCTCGTCAATCGCCCGCCACAGCTGCACGAGGTAATCGAGGTCCCATTGCAGCTCTTCGGTTGCTTTTCCCACACCGGCGGTTCTCAGGATCAGCCCCATGTCCGAGGGGATCTCCAAACCAGACATCGCCGAGAGAGCTTCCTCCCGATCCTCCCCCTCAATCTGACGGGAGACTCCGCCCGCTCTAGGGTTGTTGGGCATCGCAACGAGGTACCTTCCTGCCAGGCTTAGGAAAGTTGTCAAAGCAGCGCCTTTGTTGCCCCGTTCTTCTTTCTCTACCTGAACGACAACTTCTTGTCCCTCGCTGATTGCCTCTTTGATCTCAACTTTCCCGTTTTCATTGCGCGCCTTCTCTTTGAAGTAACTGCGCGCGATTTCTTTTAGTGGGAGAAATCCGTGCCGTGATTCGCCGTAATCTACGAACGCGGCTTCCAGGCTCGGCTCTATTCGGACGATTTTGCCTTTATAAATATTCGATTTTTTCTGTTCTTTTCCGGTCGCTTCGATGTCAAGGTCGTAGAGCTTCTGTCCATCCACAAGAGCTACTCGGAGCTCTTCAGGCTGTGTCGCATTGACCAGCATTCTTTTCATGTAAATGTTCCTGTTGAGAACAGCTTGACGTCTCTATCGGGTGGTGCTGGGTGTGTGCAGTGGTCGAACCCGATAATTTGCCGTCAGGCCGGTTGGGAGTGTCACTGTATAAGTGAGCAACCCCATTTGTGTTTAGTAGGCGCGCGTATTAGAAAGGGCGTGCTTCCCCGCTAAGTCAGCCACAGCGTCAGGACGATGGTCAGAGCGCAATCAGGGGGAACCGGAAAATCTGTAGGGCGGGGCAGCTGCACTGAAGAGAGGATCTAAGTCGGTCTCCGTCAGGAAAGACGAATCGCTTCCTTTGCTAAACTGCGCTTTCGGCAGTTGTAGCTTCCCGAAATAACGTGGATGTTTCCCAAGTTTCGCCCCACCGTCAGGATGTGTGGGACTAGCGCGCGGAATATAACAATCTTGCATCAGGCCAGCAAACTTCTAAGCAATCAGGGAAACGATGAGTTTCCTCAAAAAAGCCAAGTGCACGTCTTGGCCCTGGACGCAGAGCACGAGGGGAGACGTCTCGATAACGTACTTCTAGCCCTACTTAAGCCAATCCCTAGGAGTCTTGTGTATAAGCTGCTGCGAAGTGGACAGGTCCGCGTGAACAGTAGCCGAGTGCGCCCGGATTACAGGGTGAGAGCAGGGGATAATTTGCGCCTGCCACCTATGCATGCCGTAAATCGTGGTGGGGCGGCCACGCCCTCCAGTCATCTCATTGAAGACCTCGAGCGCCGCATTTTGTTTGAAGATAAGGACTATGTGGTCATCAATAAGCCCGCGGGGATGGCGTGTCATAGCGGCACCGGGATTGCCTACGGCGTGATCGAGACTCTGCGTGCAGGACGACCAGGAGCTCAACGTCTGGACCTTGCGCACCGGCTGGACCGGGAGACCTCGGGTTGCCTGGTAGTCTGCAAAAATCTTGACGCATTGCGGGCAGTGCAAGCATCAATGCATGCCGGCGAACTAGGCAAACGTTATGTGGCTTTTGTTAAAGGCCACCTTCCGAATCGACGCAGACAAATCGACGTGGAGCTGAGCATCCAGCGTAATCGACACGGAAAAAGAAATGTCGATACAACGCAGGGAGGGCGCAAAGCGACTACGATAGTTGAACTAACCGAGACGGTCGGCGCACATAGTCTGGTGTTTTTGATGCTGCTGACAGGGCGGATGCACCAGATCCGCGCGCATGTCAGCCACATCGGTCATCCTATCGGCGGAGACCCGATGTATGGGGATCCGGTCTTTAACAAGGAGCTGGCTGAACTGGGGCTGCGACGTATGTTCCTGCATGCAAATCGAATAAGCCTTCCTTCAGGAGGAGCGACACGGAACATCGAGGCGCCACTGCCTGTCGAGTTTGAGCGCGCTGTTGCAGCGTTATGCGGAAGTTCGCCTTCAACGGCCTGATTAATTCTGCGGCTATCCAAGGCTAGAGCATCATGTCCTGGGATGAATTACCTTCAAAGGAGAGGCCGGAGTCTTCTCTTGACCCTGTTTCAGGTCCGGACCAGCCAGCTGCGGAATCTCTGGCTGAGAAAATCGCGTTCGAGTTCCTGGCCGAGCGGCGACGCGCCCGGAGGTGGGGCGTCTTTTTCAAACTACTGGTTTTTATTTACCTGACTGCTTTGCTGCTGATTGCAGCCCAGAGAGGGATGCTGGCCGAGCGCTGGTCCGACGAGCCGGTCAGCGCGCTGGTCGAGTTGAATGGAATTATCGGTCGCGATCGACCCGCGAGTGCGGACAACGTCGTGGCTGGTTTAAGAGCGGCTTTTCGGGAGGAAAAAGTCTCGGGAGTCATTCTGCGAATCAACAGCCCAGGGGGTAGCCCGGTGCAGGCGGGCTACATCAATGATGAGATATACCGCCTGCGAGCAGAGCATCCGGATAAAAAACTTTATGCGGTGATCGAAGATGTCGGCGCTTCGGGTGGGTATTACGTGGCCGCAGCTGCGGACAAGATTTTTGCAGACAAAGCCAGCCTGATCGGATCCATCGGGGTTCGCATGGATGGGTTTGGGTTCGTAGACACGCTGCAAAAATTAGGGATCGAACGGCGCTTGCTCACTGCGGGTGAAAACAAGGGCTTTCTTGACCCGTTTTCTCCGACAGACCCGGAACAGAAAGCGCACGCGGAAGAGTTGCTGAGGGAAATCCATCAACAATTCATAAATACGGTGCTCAAAGGACGTAGAGAGCAGCTCAGTGCAGATGCTGATGCAGAAATTTTCTCTGGTCTGGTCTGGACTGGAGAGCAGAGTCTGAGGCTGGGGCTTGTCGATGAACTGGGCTCCGCCGGCTACGTAGCGCGCGAAGTTTTAAAGGCTGAAAAAATCATTGACTTTACGCCACGGCAGCTTTCGTTCTCCGAGTTACTCAAGCGAGGTGCTGTGCTGATGATGGAAACGATTGCTGAGCAATGGCAATGGAGATGATTGCAAACTGGGAAACCGGTCGCTGCAGGGATGCTTGCGTTCAATGCAATCGGATTGCGGAGGTTTTGCAAGGCACATATCGCCACAGCCGTTCTAGTGCATTAAAAAGCGTTTCCCCAATGGACCAGAGCATGCCCCGTTGAAGGTGTGCCGCCCTCGGAAAACTAGTTTACAATCCGCGCCCCAATGAAAGCGGAGCTCCCACTGGACGTTGATAGCCGTGCTCTGCTCGCGACGCAACGTGTTCTTGAGGGTGCTATCCCGGCGTCAAAGTTCGGCCGGCTAAGAGACATTTTCGAACTGACCTCAGCGGTTTGCGGATATCTGACACTTAAGCAACTCGACAACGGTGTTTTTGCGGAAGGCGCCCTGAAAGCTACTCTTAACTCGCAGTGTCAACGATGCCTTGAGTGGATGCCTCTCGAAGTTGAGCAATCGTTCTTGCTGAAGATTGATTCTGAAGGTAGCAAGAGTGAGCGAAACACGCCGGACGAAAGCACCTGGGATTCAGTAGAGCTGCGCGATTTCAGGCTAAATATTCTCGCCTTGTTTGAAGACGAATTGATGCTCAACCTGCCCATGGCACCAGTTCACAAGGACGATTCGTGCGCGGGCAAAAAGGGTGGCGCTTCCACCGAAACAAAAGATCAAACGAAACCCTTTTCCGAGTTAAGGGTTCTTTTGCACACTCAAAACCAAAAAACCTGAGCTGATGTGGCTCAAGCTGAATCGGGAGACTCGCCATGGCTGTGCAGCAAAATAAATCGACTCCTTCAAGACGTGGTAAACGTCGTTCGCACGACGGCCTAAAAAAAGCGGCTTTGTCGGAAGATCAGACGACTGGGGAAATTCACCGCCGACACCATGTCAGCGCTGACGGTTACTATCGCGGCAAGAAAGTCTTAGAAGACAGCGAATAGCAATTCGGCCGGCCGCGCGCGGCGAACTCCCGAGGTTGCAGCGCGCGCCCGTCCGTCTTGATTGCGGACAGCGCGTGATTTGCTTTAAGTAATCAGCCCGGCTCCAGGTAAGGTAATGCGAATCAGCGTTGATGCTATGGGGGGCGATGCGGGCCCCTCTGTGACTGTCCCGGCGGCCGCTCAGGTGTTGCAGAAGCATCCGGAGGTTTCGCTTCAGCTGGTGGGTGTTCGTGACCTCGTCGAACCTGAAATCGCTAGAAACGGACTTGCCGCTGATAACCGCGTCTCGCTTGTTCACGCTCCGCAGGTTGTGGAAATGGATGAGCGACCCTCGTCAGCTCTTCGTAACAAAAGAGAGTCATCCATGCGTGTAGCCCTGAACCTAGTACGGGAAGGGCACGCGGACGCGTGTGTGAGCGCGGGCAATACAGGTGCGTTGATGGCTATTGCCCGGTTCGTACTGAAAACACTGCCGGGGATAGATCGCCCTGCAATCTGCGCGGCGATGCCAGGATCGGTGAGGCCGACGCTGGTTCTTGATCTTGGCGCAAACGTCGACTCTAGTTCAGCGGAGCTCTTCCGATTTGCTGTCATGGGAGCTGTGCTCGCAGAAGCAGTTCATGGGCGACAGGAGCCAGCGGTAGCCTTGCTTAATGTCGGCGAAGAGGAAATCAAGGGGAGTGACTGCGTCAAACAAACGGCGTTGTTACTGGAAAAAAGCACACTTAACTATGTTGGCTTCGCCGAGGGGAACGACATATTTGCTGGGAAATATGACGTCATCGTTTGTGATGGATTCGTTGGCAATATTGCACTCAAAGCCAGTGAAGGCGCGGCCCGGATGCTGGCTGACATAGCTCGCGAGGAATTTCGTCGTTCTTGGCTTTCACGCCTTGGTGCCCTCGGGGCGCTGCCAACGCTTCGTAGACTCAAGGAGCGCGCGGACCCGCGTCGCTACAACGGCGCAAGTCTCCTGGGATTGAGAAACGCCGTCGTTAAAAGCCATGGCGGGGCAGATGCGGTCTCTTTCGCCAACGCCGTGGAAGTTGCGATAGCAGAGGCCGCAAAAGATATACCCGCTCAGATCACCGACCTGCTGGCTACTGTACTGGAAGACGGATGATCAACACTGCGCCGCAACAAAGGCAAATATCATCGAGTCTGGCCATGGTTTTCCCGGGTCAAGGCTCGCAACATCTCGGCATGATGAGCGAACTAGCAAAGCAATTTGGAGCTGTCGCAAAGCGGTTTGAAGAGGCGTCAGATGTCTTGAACATTGACCTCTGGGCCTTGGTACAACAGGGACCGGAGGCAAGTCTGAACCAGACTCAGAACACCCAGCCAGCGCTGTTGGCAGCAAGCCTCGCAACCTGGGACATCTGGTCAGAGCTAGGTGGAGCGCTGCCCGCGATGGTGGCCGGACACAGTTTCGGCGAGTATTCCGCGTTGGTATGTGCAGGTAGCTTACGGTACGAAGATGCAATCCAACTGGTTGCGGATCGCGGGCGTTACATGCAGGAGGCAGTGCCCGAAGGAGAAGGAGGCATGGCGGCGATTCTGGGGTTGGAAACTCAGGCTCTACAGGAAATCTGCCAATCCGCCTCATCAGAATTCGGGGTAGTGGAGTGTGCAAACTTCAACGCACCAGGGCAGATTGTGGTCTCGGGGAGAAAAGTTGCTGTAGAAGCTGTATGTGAGCTGGCAGGGAGCAGGGGCGCGAAACGCACGTTGATGCTGGCTGTCAGCGTTCCAGCGCACTGCGAACTCATGACACCTGCAGCGGAGAGGCTCAAAGAAAGGCTGGCCGAAACTCCCGTCGCTCCCCCGGCTTTCAAAGTTATTCATAACGTAGACGTGGCTGTGCATGAATCGCCTGAGGAAATCAGGACAGTGCTGCGCAAACAGCTTTTTAAGCCGGTCCTCTGGGTCGATACAGTTCAATTCATGGCATTAAGCGGAATTTCATCAGTGTGCGAGTGTGGTCCGGGCAAGGTCCTGTCGGCTCTTAACAAGCGTATAGATCGAAGCTTGGAGTGCCTTGCTTTTACTGACGTCGCTGCTATTCAAAAAGCTGCTGCCGAAACTTCACGGTCGGGCGGGTAAACAAGTATGAGCGGAAGCGCGATAGCAGTCGTGACAGGTGCAAGCCGGGGAATCGGTCTTGCGGTGGCTAAGAGGTTGGCGCGTAATGGGGTCAGAGTAATCGGCACCGCTACGTCGCCGGTTGGCCTGGAGACAATCCGAAGCTCGTTGTCAGCCACTGGTATGTTGCTGGATGCTGTACCGCTGGACGTCACCAGCAAAGACTCGCTAGCAAGTTTTTTGGCGGCAATTGAACAACAGGAGCAGCATCCAAGCATCCTTGTAAATAACGCAGGCCTTACCAGGGACAATCTTCTTCTGAGAATGAAAGACGAAGAGTGGGATGAAGTCATCGCCGCTAATCTCACTGCAATTTTTCAACTCACCAAGCGACTTATCCGTCCAATGTTGAAAGCCCGTTACGGGCGCGTGATCAATGTCACTTCAGTCGTGGGCAGCAGCGGTAATGCCGGGCAGAGCAATTATTCCGCGGCGAAGGCGGGGGTGGTCGGCTTTACGAAGTCTTTGGCGCTGGAAATAGCTAACCGGGGCGTGACAGTGAATGCAGTTGCCCCGGGGTTTATAGACACGGACATGACTCGTAAGCTGGATGACGATCAACGTGAAGCTGTCATGTCTAGAATTCCGTGCGGGCGTATGGGTACCCCGGAAGAGATAGCTGCGGCTATAGGCTTTTTGGCAGGCACTGAAGCTGGGTATATCACAGGAGCAACGCTTCATATCAATGGCGGGATGTACATTGAATAGCCAGTTCGGCGGGTTCTGAATGATGCTTTCAAAACACTGGAAATTTATAATAACAAATTGATTTTATTGTCATTTTATTCAGGCCACGCTGTCGGCTTGCAGTTTGATTTGTTTTCAATACACTAACAGCCGCCGTCGTGCCGGTGGCCCTTATCTGGGAGGATATTTATCTGATGAGCAGCGTTGAAGAGCGTGTAAAAAAAATCGTCGTGGAGCAACTTGGCGTAAAGGAAGACGAAGTTAGCAATGAAGCTTCCTTCGTAGACGATTTAGGCGCGGACTCACTTGACACGGTTGAACTGGTAATGGCTTTGGAAGAAGAATTTAAAACCGAGATCCCGGATGAGGAAGCCGAGAAAATTACGACCGTCCAGCAGGCGATTGACTACATCAACGAGCACCTGGAAGCCTGAATCCTGATCACCGTCATCAAAAAGGGCCGCGATTCGTCATGAAACGCGGCCCTTTTTTGTTTCTCTTCAATAAGAGGCTGTGAGGGTTAAGTTTTGACACATCGGGTAGTGGTTACAGGACTCGGGCTGGTTGCGCCGAACGGAAATACGGTAGCTGAGTCCTGGGCGAATATCGTGAACGGCGTCAGCGGGATCGGCCCAATAACAATGTTCGATGCCTCAGAATTTGCATCCCGCATTGCAGGCGAGATCAAGGGTTTTGATGTGACCCAGTTCGTTTCAGCCAAAGACGCGCGCAAGATGGACCCGTTCATTCACTACGGACTGGCTGCCGCGATTGAGGCTATAGAGCATTCAGGACTCGAAATCTCCGAGAACAACGCAAAGCGCGTAGGAACCATCATCGGTTCCGGCATCGGCGGGCTCCCGGGCATTGAAAAGGGCTATCAATCCTTCCTGGACGGCGGTGCGAGACGGATATCACCGTTTTTCGTGCCTAGCAACATCATCAACATGATCGCGGGCAATTTGTCCATCCGGTTTGGAATCAAAGGTCCGAACTACGCTGTTGTGTCCGCTTGTTCTACTGGTGCGCACTGCATCGGGCTAGCGGCCCGGACTATCGAACGCGGAGAGCAGGATGTCATTATTGCGGGGGGGGCGGAATTCTCCACCTGCCCGACTGGGATTGGGGGATTTGCGTCGGCTAAAGCGTTATCCACTCGAAACGATGACCCGACCGCCGCCAGCCGCCCGTGGGACGCTGAAAGAGACGGTTTTGTGCTGAGCGACGGAGCTGGTGTGCTCGTGCTTGAGTCGCTTGAACATGCCCAAAGTCGCGGCGCCGATATCCATGCTGAACTAATCGGGTTCGGAATGAATAGTGATGCATACCACATGACAGCTCCGTCTCCTAACGGGGAGGGGGCGGCTGATTGCATGAGACTCGCTCTTGCTGACGCGAAATTGAATCCAGAGGACGTGGCTTATATCAACGCGCATGGAACGTCCACGCCTGCCGGAGACAAAGCTGAAACGGATGCGGTCAAGGCTGTTTTCGGCCAACACGCAAGGTCTCTCGCAATGAGTTCGACCAAATCGATGGTTGGACATATGTTGGGAGCTGCCGGCGGAGCCGAGGCGGTATACTCGATCATGGCCATCAAAGACCAGGTTGCGCCGCCAACCATCAACCTGCATGTGCCCGATCCGGATTGCGATTTGGACTATGTCCCAAATGTCGCTAGACAGATGAAAATTGACGTGGCGGTTTCGAATTCTTTCGGATTTGGCGGCACTAACGGCACCCTCGTTTTCCGCTCGTTCTGAGCCTTGCACAAATTTTTTGACTCAGAAAGAGGCCATCCCTTTCACCTCTAGTAGATATCCGCAGGCCCAATCACCGGCGGTCTCACTCTCAACCTCGCTCGACAGTTGCCACTGAATGGCGCAGCTACTCTCATTACGGCTAGTCACCTTTGTTGGGAATCGGTAGTGTTGTTCTACGCATGAGCACTGTCTCTAAGGCATTCCTGATACTTGTTGACGGTGTGGCCGAGAACGCACTGTCTGTAAGAGACCGCGGGCTTTCCTATGGGGACGGCGTGTTCGAAACAATGGCGCTGCAGAATAGTGTAGCACTTGCTCTGGACCAGCATCTGCATCGCTTCCGACGGGGTGCCGAAGTCCTGGGCATTCAGCCTTTCCCCGAAAAACAGCTGCTGAACGACGTAGCGCGACTGGCGCAATTCGACAATGGCGTGATTAAACTGCTGCTGACCAGAGGCGATGGGGGCAGAGGATATTTGCCGATTGCTGACTCAGTGCAGCGAAGAATCGCATCGGTATCTCCTTGGATGGAGGAAGCGGGGCTCGATTCCGGACGAGTCTGTCTAAGCAGAATCCAACTTGGTCGCAGTCCTGCCCTTGCCGGACTCAAACATCTGAATAGACTTGAACAGGTCCTGGCGAGCCGCGAATTACCCGACGACTCTTATCTGGATGGCTTGATGATGGATGAAGAGGGCCACGTCATTGAGGGGATAAAAAGCAATTTGTTTGCTGTTAAGGGCAGGGAGTTGCTGACGCCAGACCTGACGATGTGCGGCGTGCGCGGTGTTGTCCGCGCTGCGATCCTGATGCTTGCAGCGGACCTGGGATTAAGACTCACGATTAAACCACTCCGTCTGGACGATTTTTTCGGTAGTGAAGAGCTCTTCTTAACGAATTCCTTAATTGGAGTCAGATCGGTCACGAGCCTGGTTGGGGATGCGAGCTGTGCTTGGACTCAACAGGAAACGGCGAATCGAATCCGCAACGTGCTGGTCACACAATCTGTGATTCCCTGATGCGGAAGACCCGTTGGATTCTGGG
>JAYODW010000045.1:15246-35951 GCA_038116745.1 Gammaproteobacteria bacterium | reverse complement strand
CACGCGTCACCTCAGCCGCAAACGTCGACAGCTGACTCACCATCGTGTTGATGGTTTCAGCCATGCGCCGGAATTGACCTTTCAAAGCGCGGCCTTCCAGCTTCAGATCAACGGTTTCGGAGAGGTTTCCTTCCGCGACTGCAGCGATAACGTTAGCCACATTGTTGATGGGTTGAACCAGATCTCCGATCAGCTGATTGAGTAGATTGATGTTGTCAGCCCACAGTCCCTCCCGCTCCTCGACGTCAAGTCGGTAGCCGGTCACACCGTCGCGGCCAACGGTCTTCGCGGCGGTTTTAATTGCGGTGTTTAAATCGCTCGAGCTTGTTATCACTGCGTGGAGGGCTTCGACGATCTCACCGTCAATACCGGGCAGATCAGCGGGCAATGAGACTTTTTTCTGTCCCTTCCCGATTGCCTTGAGCGCGCTCAGTATTTGCCGTTTCTCGAGCGTTTTAGTTCGTGCCTGAGCCATTTCCAGACCTCTTTACCAAAATCCGGGTTAGACGAGTCGCACTGACTATAAACCATTATTTTTTTTTTACGCCCAACTTAATTTTTTCCCATCGATTCTGCAGACATCCGCACGTCGGGGACACACCCGATTGGACACGACGCCAGTCTTCATCGCTGTCCCTGGCGCGTCGCCGAACAAAAGTAATGAGTGTGCCTAATGAGTGTTCCTGTAGAAACTGGTGAGAGGTGCCAATGTCACTCCAATGGGCGCACCCGACCCGCCCTCTTGCCTTGTCGCGACCTGCTCAGCCTGGGCAGGCTGGAAAACGAAAGTTTGCATTGCCGACACAACCGCCCGCTGCCGGTTGATTTCAATACACATCCCTGGCCGGCATACCGACACGTGACAGATCCTTCCTATCCTGAAAACCTGCTGAAGCGCGCTGTCGGTGCAGCACTTGCTCCGGTTTTCCGTCGCTCTGTGCCGCTCGCCGGGCAGGCGCGGCGGTTGTGGTCGTTTGCTCGGCTGAAGGCGCAGTGCCCGAACCTGCATGCATCCGTGGTTGTGCTGGGAACCCCTGAAATACAGCAGTATGCGTCGCGCGGCATGGAAGTCCCCAAGCCGCGTGACCCGGCTGCTCTACGCGCTGCATTCTCATTTCCAACAGATCCCGATTCTCTGCGGGCAGCTGGCCTGGCGCCTTGATGCCCACAGCGGCCGGCGTCGTGGTCTTATCGGATACAAAGGTGCGCCGAGCGCCTGATGACGCAAGGCGCCCCTGCTCCCTGCGGGCTCGGGAGTACCGGATAAAGACGCGTCCCCGGGCTAGGACAGCACCTCCGGATTGGCACAGTTAGCCAGCTGCTCTCCCGCGCGCAGACGTTCGATGTTAGCGGCCACAGCCTGCCCGACACCTCGAAAACACTCTTCTGTGACACCGGCGATATGGGGCGTAGGAATGACCCGCTCCCGCAGCAGAGGATCGTCCGGATCGAACGGCTCCTGCCAGAAGACATCGAGCGCTGCCCCGGCAATCTGGCCAGAGCGCAGGCCTTCGAGCAGGGCGTCGTAGTCGATGACCGCGCCACGCGCGATATTGACGATGAAAGCCCCGGGTTTCATCGCGGCGATTGCCTCGCGTCCGATCAGCCCGACGTTGGCCGCGCTGGCGGGCGCGGCAACCACGACATAGTCCGCCTCGGCGAGTGCGGCACGCAGACCGCGGGCATCCACGTGGCGATCGACGTGCACGCTTCCATCCTGTGCCGGTCCGGCGCCCGGACCCCGCCTGGACACAGCCACAATGCGCACCCCCCAGCCGGCGAGGCGCCGCGCGATTTCCTGGCCTATACCGCCATAACCGACGATTACCACGCAGGACTGCCACAGCGCGCGGCCGATCGGCGCCCCGAAGCGTCGCTGGTAGAAGTTAGCCTGGGCCTGAGGCAGATCGCGGCCAAGCATCATCATCTGGGCAATTGCGAGCTCTGCCACCGACTCCGCGTTGCCGCTCCCCCCACTGGGCACATTGGCCACCGGGATACCGGCCCGCGTGGCGGCATCAATATCGATAGCTTCAAGCCCCACGCCGTATTGTTGAACCAGGCGCAGGCGTTGCGACTGAAAGACCGCCGCGGTAATCGGCGCCATGATGGGGATCAGGACGTCGCTGTCCACCGCTGCCAGTGCCGCGTCAGCCGGCGCGCACTCCGCTATCTCGTCGCGGGGCAGCGCCGCCTGCAGCGCGTCGCGCATGCGTTTGAAGCCCGCGGCACAGATCGTGATTTTCATGCTCAGTCCGGCTCTTGTGTTGCTGTAGGTAATTGCGGCGTCAGCTCAGCGCTGCATACGCTGCCCTGACCAGGGCCTCGGCGCGTGGGCCGCCAATGATCCCGGCGCCCATGCGATTCATCATGTATGCGACGACCATACGGCGCTCGGTATCCACGACTACAAGAGAACCACCCCAGCCACCCCAGAAACACACCTTTCCAGCCGGGATAAACGGCAGCGTGGTCGGTTCCGGCAGGGCGTAACCGATGCCGAAGCGCACCGGGATCCCGAGCACGAGGTCAATACCGTCCGACTGCTGATCAAAGACCCGCGCGATCGTCGCTTCGGACAGCAGGCGCACGCCGTCGATTTCGCCGCCATTGGCTACCAGCGCCTGGCAGCGGGCGACCGAGCGTGCGTTGCCGTGACCGTTGGCCGCACCGATATCTGCTCGCCGCCAGGCGCTGGTCCAGGCTACGCTGGCTTCGGGCGCCGGCCCGGTGAAGGTGCGGTAGGCCGGGCTCTCCGGGTCGAGAGTGTCGAGATCAAACGGCAGGGGCGGCGGCGGCACGACGTTGGCAACCCGGTCGTCGTGCTCGGCCGGCAGTCCGATATAGAAATCAGCGCCAAGAGGGCCGGCGATTTCGTCAGCGAAAAACCGGCCAAGGCGGCGACCGGTGATGCATCGGATCACTTCCCCCACCAGGTGTCCCTGATTCAGCGCGTGGTAGCCAGAGGCGCTGCCCGGCTCCCACCAGAGTGGCTGAGCCGCAAGCATGGCGGTGGATTTGTCCCAGTCGTAGAGGTCCTCAACCGCAACCGGTTGCGCCCAGCCGGACACCCCGGAGGTATGGGACAGTAGATGCCGTACGCGGACGTCCTGCTTCCCAGCCGCGGCGAATGCCGGCCAGTAGTGCGCTACGCGCTGATCCAGATCGAGTTCACCCTGATCAGCAAGCACCAGCGCGGCGAGGCTGGTCATGGTCTTGGTCGTTGACCACACGTTGGTCAGGGTGTGCTCCTGCCACGGCCTGGTCCGCGCTTCGTCGGCCCAGCCACCCCACAGGTCGGCCACTGTCTCACCTTCCAGAATGACCGCGACCGATGCCCCCAGGTCTTCCCCAGATGCCAGGCTGGCGCCCAGCACGTCGCGCAGCTCCTCGAACTTTTGCGTGCAGTGTCCCTCAACTGTCATCGATGCTCTCTCCCTACCCTTGCTGTGCAGGGCGAGTATAGCGCCGGGCCAGGTGCTGCCCTGCGCGGCTCGCCACGCCGGTGAAGCGTGCTTGGATGCATCGCGCGATACGTGCAGCCGATACCCCGAGAACGTACTGCCGGCATCGCTCAGCACTGGCGTTGCCGCACGGGTTTTGCCAGACTTCGCGCCGCCCATCTCCTGCGGCGACCGCGCACACTCGGCTGCACAAAACTCGCGATCCGCTGATGCCTATGCGGGCTTTCGGACGCGCCGCGGACCGCGCCGATGGCCGAATCACCGTTATCAGAAAGGATCTCACACGGATGAAAGCAGCATGGCGCTCCTGGAGTCTGCGGACGTTGCTCAGCTACGCCCTGTGTGCCGCGCTGATCATTGCTGCGGTCGTGTTGATAGGCGAGGAAATAGCCCAGCACGTTGCCGCCTTTGAAACCTGGCTCGCCGGCCTTGGTCCCTGGGCGCTGCTGATTGCGGTTGTTCTGTACGCGATGCTCAGTACCGTTTTCGTACCTGACATGCTGCTTGGCATCATCGCAGGCGCTTCGTTCGGGTTTACCCAGGGACTGATGGTTGCAGCGGCCGGTTGCGTGCTTGGCGCTGTCCTGCAGTACTGGCTGGGAAGAAACCTGCTCAAGCCCGCCATTGACCGCATGCTGGACAGCAGGCCGAGTTTAAAAGCGGTACAACGGGCGGTGCTTCTCCAGGAGTTCAAGCTGCAGTCGCTGCTCCGTCTGACGCCCCTGAATCGCGCGCTGACCAGCTATCTGTTCGGCGCAGCCGGCGTTCGCTTTACGCCGTTCCTGATGGCCTGCGTCGCGCTTGCGCCCCACCTGTGCCTGGAAGTTTATTTCGGTTACGCCGGCAAGCATCTGGCGAAAAACGCGGGCGAGTCGACCAGCTCCGTGCTGCTGCACGACGCGATGATCTTCGGCGGGCTTGCGGTGGCCCTGCTCGTCATGGTTCAGGTTTCCCGGGTGGCGCGGGAAGCCGTGGAAGCGGTAACAGAGACGCCGCTTGAATCCGGGCTCTGAGCGCAGGCCAGTGCCGATGCTCCGAATCTCAATGTCCGGATGAACGTCCCTCTGGATACAGGCACCATGGCCACAGCCACTCTGGCACTGCACTGGCTGCTCGTGGTTCTGCTGTCACTGCGCGTCGTCGCACGACGTCTTCCGGTCGGCGTTTCGCTGGCGTGGTTGGCTGTGCTTTACGCCATCCCCTTTGTCGGCGCTGGGGCTTACCTCTTTTTCGGCGGCAAGCGACTGGGTCGCCAGAGGCTCGCGCTGCAAACCGCCCTGCAGCCGGATATCGAGGACATCCTGACCAGCGCACGGGAACGCTTCAACGCACCGCTCCCCGACATGAGCAACGCCGGGGCTGCGCTCTATCGGCAGGCTCTGGGATTGCTGCTCATGCCCGCGCTACCGGCATACCAGACGCGCCTGCTTCAGGACGACACGAGCGTGTTTAATTCGCTGGTCGAGGATATTGACCGCGCGACCAGGTGCTGTCGTCTCGGCTTTTACATCTGGCACGACGGCGGACGCGCTGATGACGTCGGCGCGGCGCTGCTGCGCGCCCGAGCCCGCGGGATCGAGTGTCGTCTGCTGGTGGATGCGCTCGGCAGCGCAAAATTTATTCGCGGTCCGTGCTCCCGGGCGCTGCGCGCCGCGGGCGTCGAAATTATCGTGTCCCTGCCACGCTCGTTCGGGCGCCGCGCCGATCTCCGTAACCACCGCAAGATCGTCGTCATCGACGATCGCGTGGCATATACCGGTAGCCAGAATCTCGTCGATCCGCGGTTCTTCAAGCAGGACGCGGGCGTCGGCCAGTGGGTTGATGCGGTCATGCGCCTCGAGGGTCCTGTTGCGCCGATGCTTGCGTCGGTATTCGAGCACGACCGTGCCGTCGAGCGGGCTTCTGCTTTCGCGCGACCAGACCTGGACGCATTTGACGAAACACCAACGGCGGTCCCGGGGAGTCTTATGCAGGTCGTCCCATCCGGCCCTTCCCCATTTCCGGACGCCATTCGTCAGCTGCTGCTGACAGCGATCTACTCGGCCCGGCGCTCCCTCACACTCACCACACCCTACTTTGTGCCGGACGAAGCCATCCACACCGCGCTCTGCTCTGCCGCGCACCGCGGGGTCAAAGTCACCGTCATCGTGCCCGCCCACAACGATTCGCGCATGGTGCGCTATGCCAGCGAGGCCCATTTCGACGACCTGATGGACGCGGGGATCCGCATTGCGCTGTTCAATGGCGGCCTGCTCCACACCAAGAGCATGGTGGTTGATGAGGAGATCACGATCTTCGGTTCGGTCAACCTCGACATGCGCAGCTTCTGGCTGAACTTTGAGATTTCACTGTTCATCTACGACCAGGCGCTTTCGGCAGAGATAGCGGCACTGCAGACACAGTACCTGGCGCAGTCGGCGTTCATGGATAGCGCTGAGTGGACGAAAAGACCGCGGGGACAACGTTTTCTGCAGAATGCGGCGCGCCTCATAGGCCCGCTGCTGTAAGCCGCGGTAAACAATACGCGACGCGTCCACGAGAGGCTTCAAGCCCGGCACCCACAAAATACCCACGCGACAACGAAAATGCCCCGGACTGCGAGAAGGGCCAGCCGTCCGCATGGCGCTCGAGAAGCTTCACGAGGTTGCTGATGGTTCTGATAGTAGGTCTTGGACGGGTCACTCACGACTGGGCTCTGCATGTCCTCGAACATCGCTGACGTCTGAAAAGCGGATGCCACTCGACGCGTAGAACGGCGCAGAGCTCAGGACAGATCGGGAGCGGCGCGCGAAGCTGCCATTTTGCTATGTTTCTGCGCGCTCGCTGACCGATGTAACCGCTCAGGTATCCGAGCCACACAACACAAGGAAGGGTTATTCATGCAAGTCGGAATCGTAGGCGTCGGCCTGATGGGTCACGGGATTGCGCGCAATTTGCGGCTCCGCGGCGATTATCCGCTCAAGTTCCTGAAGCATCCCGGGAACCGGCCTGTCGACGACCTCATCGCCCTGGGGGCGCTACCCTGCGCGCGCCGACGAACTGGCCTCGACCGTTGATCTGATTATTCTCTGTGTCACCGGTTCGGCGCAGGTCGAAGACGTGCTCACCCGCGAGGACGGCGTACTGGCCGGTATGCGGCCGGGCACGGTGATCGTCGATTGCACGACGGCGCTGCCGGAATCGACCCTGCGCATGGCTGAAAAGGTCGAACGCGCGGGCGGTGCCTTCATCGATGCCCCGATGACACGCCTCGCCACCCACGCCGAAGCCGGCACACTGAATCTCCTGGTAGGAGGCGACGCCGCCACGCTTGAGCGCGTGCGACCGGTACTGGCCTCCTTCACTGAGTCGATCCTGCATGTCGGCCCGGTCGGCTCCGGGCATCGCATGAAGCTTCTGCACAACTTCGTCTCGCTCGGATCGATGGCTCTTATCGCCGAGGCCGCTGCGCAGGCCGCCAACGCTGGTGTGGCCGCCAGTACGTTTATTGAGGTACTGGCCTCGGGCGGTGGCGCAGGTGCCGCGCTTGAACGCCTGCGCTCGTCCATTGTTGCGGGCGATCCCAGCGACGTGCCGTTCGCGCTCGGCAATGCGCAGAAAGATATCGATTACTACAGGATGATGGTCCAGGAAACGGGCGGCAGCCGCGCCATTGCCGACGGCGTGTCCAGCGCCCTCGACGCCGTCGTAGACGACGCCAGCCGCACTAGCTATATCCCTGAGCTCGTCCGCCTGTTCCGCTGAAGCGCGACCTCTCCCGGCAGCAACGCAGCCGCGCACCCGGACGTTCTTTCGCGACCATTGCCGGCAAGCAGCATAATCGGACAGGTCATCGGTCTGGCTGACTGTCCGCCCACAGCTCCGGTGTGACCGCGCCGGCTGTGCGCGCCCAGGCATTTGCGCCCCACACCAGGCCGTGCCCATTGGGGGGATACGGAAGGGTCAGATAGCCGACCGGCTCAATGCGGTTTTCGCTGCCAGGGCCGACAGCGAGAGGCCAGCCGGCAAGCCTCTAGCGGAGGCCGAACCCCGGCTCTCGAGTGCGCAAAAATACCGAACTGACCAGCGGTCGCGGCGTGCGTCAATACGACCTCGGCAGGCCGAGCCACCGCTCGCCCAGAAAGTTGGCGATCATGTTGTCGGTCAGCGGCGCGAAAGAGTAGAGACGGATATCGCGGTAGTAACGCTGCATCGGAAGACTTTGGTCAAACGCCGCAGCACCGAGAACCTCCATGCCGAGTTCAGCTGCACGCTGCCCGGCACCGGACGTGGCCAGCTTCGCCATCGCGCTTGCTATGCTGACATCGCGCCCCTCCTGTTCCAGACGCGCTGCGCCCACCGTCATCGTCCACGCCGCCTCCAGCTCCACTCCGCTGTGGACGAGTTTGTGCTGCAGCGCCTGGAATTGACCGATCGGTCTCCCGAAGGCCTCGCGTTCCCTGGCATAGTCCAGCGCGAGCCGGTGCGCACCCCGCCCTATTCCTGCGGCAACCGCGGCCGCGTTCAGTCGCTCAGAGTTAAGCGTGCCGAGAACCTGCATGAACCCCTGATCGACTGTACCGAGGACAGCATCCTCTGGCAGCTCGACATCGCTGAAGTTGACTTCGCAGGTGTCGTATCCGTTGATCGCAAACGTATCGAGCGGACTCGCAGCAACCCCGGCCGCATCCGCCGGCACCAAAAACAGCGTGACGCCGCGCGAACGGTGTTCAGAGGTTCTCGCGACAACGATCAGCACATCCGACCGGGAAGCCCCGCTAATCCAGTACTTCGTCCCGTTGAGACGCCAGCCGCCGTCGATGCGCGTCGCGCGCGTTTTCATGCTCGCGAGAATGTCAGTCCCTCCGCCTGCCTCCGTCATGCAGAACGAAGCACGAATCCTGCCCTCGCAGAGAGACCCAAGCAGCCTCTGGCGCTGCTGCTCAGAGCCGTACTGATGAACCAGACGGGTTGCCATGTACTGAATAACACCGAACACGGCCATGGAAGTTGCATGGTGGCCGAGCAGCTCCAGAGTCAGCACCTGCAGCACCGGTCCGCCACCACTCCCGCCAAGTGCCTCATCAATGCCGATTCCCCACGCACCCAGATCGGCTAATGCCTGATGCAGCTCAAAATCGAACGCCTTATCGTTATCAAGGCTCTGCACCCGCTGAACCGGCGCCGCCGCCGACAGGAGTTTCTTTAGAGCATCGCAATAGAAGCCCTCATCTTCGTCTGTACTGAAAAACATCGTTGGTCCTCCTGCTGACCCCGTCTTCCGTTTGATCGATGCGGGACACAGCTCAGGCGCGGTTCCTGCTCGCAGCCCGGGGCCCGACACGCGTCGATCAGACCGCGGGTTCCCTGACGGAAACGCGCCCGTTGTGATGATGCGTCATGCAGAAAAGGTGCAAGCCACCTCTCCTTTTCTGCCTCTTTCAAACGCCGACCACGCGATCCCGCTCGTCACGTTTCACGCCGCCGTGTGGCGTTCCTCACAACTCCCCGGAAAGGGCTGTTTCCGTGCGCGGTCAGATGCCGTTCCTCAGCCTGGCCCACGGGGCCCTGCCCAGGCCTATCGATCTCCACTGCCCCACTCTGACAGCTGCGCGTTGTTGAAACTTACACGCCTCCTCGGGCCTCGACCCAGCGCGAGCTCCGGGACCATGGGGTCGAATGCACCGGGCGGATTTTCCGGGTCGGAAAAATAGCCCAGCCCGTAGGTGCCCTGTGTATAGCCCAGAAGTTCCTGCAGGGCTTCATCCAGATTTTTTGCGATATGCGGGGGGCAGGAAAGGTACTGGTTTTCCTGCTGCCGCAGCCATGCCAGACAGTAGGTCAGATTCAGCCCTGTGCGCGGCGCATCGGCCCGATTCTCGCCGCCGCCGTGCAGCACCGAGCCGGTGTAAAGCAGCACCGATCCGCTGCGCATCTCTACTTCCACTATCTCTTCCGGCCGCGCCGCACGATCCCATGCCCATCGCTGCGAGCCGGGGACGAACCGGGTCGCACCGTTATCCGAAGTAAAGTCCGAAATAGCCCACAGCGTGTTGAACTGCGGTTCGATCTGCGGCGGGATATGCGTTCCGAACGCCTCACGATCACGATGTATCGTCTGCGCGGTCTCGCCAGGATGGATCGTGGTGGCCTGCGTCAGGTGCACGGTTAATTTTTCCGTGTAGGGCGACAGAAAGCGGTGAGCGAGCGTCAGAATCCGCGGGTCGGTCACCATCTTGTGACAGCTCGGCGTACGCGCAACCAGCGCTCCGGTGCGCTGCGTTTTGCGGCCGGAAAAATCATCACGCCCGAACGGCGCTACGCGCAAATAGGGCGCCAGCTCGTTTTGGAAGTCCACAACCCCGGCGCGATCAAGGGCGCCCTCCAGCACGGCGCCGCCGTCGGCCTCTATGGCTTGGAATACGGCGTCCGGGGAGGCGTCGCAATCGAAATATCGAAGTGTCATGGGCGGTCTCAGGTGCTTTTTATGGCCTTCCCGGCATCGAGTTGGCTGTAACCGCTATGTGCGATTGTTCATCAGCCTAGCGCGTGCGCTCAGCGCGCCTCAAATTCAGCTGCCGTATAAACCCTTTCCATTGGCCGAACCCGGCGCCTCATGAGGTCGAGCGTCCGTAATCGGCGCGGATCCATCGCGAGCACCGCGGCGGCCCACTGCGAACGGGGCACCGAGGCGCGGAAAGAGCTGCACCCCGTTGCAGGGTCATACCGTCGAACCGCCTGCTTTCCGCACGAGCATACCGCTCAGACCGGACTGCCATTCTCCTGGATCCAGGACATCATCGGCTGCATGTGGACAGCCAGCGCACCCGTGCTGAGCGCCTCCCCGTTATCAAGACAGACGGTGCGATGGCGGATCTTCCACTCGCTGTCGTGAAGCTCTACCCGGCTCTGGTAATAGCCGTTCGCGAAGACATAAACACTCTCCGGGCGGCTGAGTGTGCCGCTCAGGGTGCATCGGTGGTCCGCTGAGGATTGATTCACAAACTCGATGACATGATTAGTCTGCACATGACGCGTGCCGGGCAGGAGTCTGATGTGCGCTTCCATGAACCTGCTCAGCGCCTCGTGACCTTTGAAACATACGCCCCCACCTGCTGGCGAAGTCACCTCGAAGATCCCGTCAGGCGTAAAACAGGACACCCAGCCAGGACTGTCGTAACCGTCCACCGTGTGAGCGTAACGCCCGAAAAGCTCGGCGATTGCCAGGCGAGCGGTGAGTTGTTCAACTGCGTTCATGGGAAGAGCTCCTGTTAAGCGTTTTCAAACGCGCGCAGTCCGGACTGCGCGCTTTCCTCAAGAGTGCAGAACGCGGTGCGACGAATCAAATCCAGCGGCTTTTGATGCCGGAAAAGGGGCAGACAGATGCCTGCAGGGGTAGGTTCATAGTCCGAATTATCGGGGCGGGGCTGGGTTCGTGACGCTGAACGAGCATCTATTTCCCGCGATCAGACGCGCCGCTAATGGGGTGGGGAATACATAGATTTACTACATGGGTAGATTTTGGGCGCTGATGAAACCGTAGGACGTCCCATGCCCCTCTTCCCTCCTGACATTTCAGCAAAAGTCTCTGAAATCTGGTGTCGCGAGTTTTTTGGACACAGAGGCGCTCAGCTGGTGCTTTGAATGAACTGTTGAATCAGTGCGACAACAGTCTCGGGAGCATCTTCCTGAACAAAATGCCCGGCATGCTCGAGCTTGACGACGGGGGCGCCCGGAAACTGGGCCTCGAATTGAGCGATCAACAAACGCGGATCTGCCGCCTTATCCTGCATCCCGGCAGCAAACATGATGGGCTTACCTTGAATTGCAGCTATGGCGTCGGGCGTACCGACTTCGAACAGTTTGGCCCTGCCTGTAAACAGATCAATCGGGAACTCGATCGCGCCCTTGCACTCTGCGCGGGTCTCAAACGGCGCGCTGTAGGCTGCCAGCCAGGTCTCGTCCACCTGAGCCAGATTCTCGAAACCTATCAGCTTCATCATGCTGAGCACGGTCACCCGCAAGCTACCCAGGACGTGCTCCAGAGAGCCATCGGCGATTGCTGCGCCAATCCAATTAAACCAGCGTGATTTCGCCATCAATTCGGCCATACGCTCTTCCGTGCCAGGAGCATAAATGGGCAGGATCGTATCCATCACGAAGATGCGTTTTACCCGGTCCGGGTTGCGCAGAGCGTAAGCTCCCCCGATCAAACCGCCCCAGTCCTGAACAACCAAGGTCTGGTCCTGCAGATCCAGCTCTTCGTTTAGCAGGGCCTCAAGATTCCCGACATGGCCAAGGTAGGTGTACTCCCGATGCTGCGGCGTTTCACTTTTCCCGAACCCCATGTGATCGGGCACGATCACACGATGCGTAGTAGACAGGGGCGGAATGAATTTTCGGTATAAGTAGCCCCATGTCGGTTCGCCGTGCAGGCAGATAATCGGGTCGCCGGTGCCTTCATCGACGTAATGCATCTGGAAACCCGGTTTAGCGGTGAAATGCGGTGCGAATGGAAAAGTACCGTTGAAAGTTTCGCTGGCAGCTATCATCTGGCTCTCCCGTATTGACCGAATGCACGCCTACCCGGGCGACTGTAGCGGTTACGCTCGTAGGCAACCAGACGGACGGGTGAGATGTGCTGGTATCCAGACCTTGGCATTTTGTCCCGTCAGGCCAGGGAAGTTTTTTCGTGAAACTTCGGCCTCAGGCTGAAAACGAATGTCTTGCCCAGATCCATAAACAACTATCCAAGTGGCAGCCCTATCGAAGTTCGCCATGTCTGTCGTGAAACCGCTGATAACCGCCCCCGTAGTTGGATTCCTGACCGGCTGCAACGTTTTTACCAAGGTGAAGAACTACTGCAGCGAGGAATCCGTTGTCTGCAGTGTGCCGCAACCGCTGGCTCGAAGTTGACATACGCCGACCGACTGCGCGCGAGCGGATCGCACACAGGCCCCTTTTGACAACCCGGATAACGACAGCCGACGACCGTCGGGATCAACCTTGCGGAATGACCCATAGAGTGGTACAATGACCCTCTATGGGAGTGCGCGGATGATCGTCGGCTTTAGGGACGAGTGGCTGCGCACTTTTTTCGTCGAGGATGTTTCATCGAAAAAGATCCCCACGGATATCGAAGCACGCCTCTTTCGCACGCTCCAGATGATCGATGACGCGACGACCGATCAGGATCTTCGCACGCCGCCCAGCAATCACTTCGAGAAGCTGCGCGGCAACTTGGCGAGCTTCCATTCGCTTCGCGTCAATAGACAATGGCGGTTGGTCTTCCGATGGGATGGCGGACGCGGTGAAGCGGCAGACGTCTATCTGGATGATCACAGCTACCGCTGAAGCAGGACCCGAAGGGGGGCAAGACCTATGTTAATGACGAAGCGCAAACCCGTCAGCGTGGGCGAAATCCTCACGGAGGAATTCATGGAGCCGCTGGGATTGACCCAGGGCGCGCTCGCCGAGGCCATGGGCGTGCCGCGCAAGCACGTCAATGAACTGTGTAACAATCGCCGCAACGTCACGGCCGCAACGGCACTGATCTTGGCTCGAGTGTTCGGCAATAGTCCGGACTTCTGGCTGAACGTGCAGCGCCGAAGCGAAATTTGGAACGCAATGCACGACCCGAAGGAGCTTGCGCGCATCAAGCGTGCAAAACCCCTGGAGAGCGCCGCGTAGCCGATCACTCACTGCCACCTTCGCAGGTTAAAAAGACCCCGTTCACCAACACCAGCAGCGTCCTCGCAACCAACGTCGTCTCCGGAAACATCGGGGGGGATTCACGCCGGTTCGGGGACCAGACGCCGGCCGCACCATCAACCTCGATCGAGCCTGCCGACCCTGCTAGTTCGAAACATCCCTCCCGTTGTCTCAGTTCGCTCGGCCCAATAGGGCCGCGGCCCTTTACTCACCGAGCGCCGTAACAGCGAAGGAATTCGTCGACGATTGACTCAGCAACGCGCTTGAGATCCCGCAATGGTGCGGCCCTCACTCCGTACAGCCTCGATAGGACTTCACGATGCAGCAGCGTGCCGAAGAACAGATCCGTCGCACGCGACGTATCGTCAATCACGAAGTGCCCGTTCGTCGCGGAAAGTCGTGAGTGAGCGCCTCGGTCACTCTACTGTGCGCATCACCATAGACCTTTATTCCCATGTGATGCCGACGCTTCAGTAGGAAGTGGCTAGGAAAACTGACGCACTGCTGACTCGATTTGGCAGGAGTTAGATTGACTGGCGAAAGCGCGTTAGCAAATTGTTAGCAAACAGCCAAAACACAGCCCGGACCGCCTGCGGCAGCCCACCTAAGATATTGTTTTGGCGGAGAGGGAGGGATTCGAACCCTCGAAGGGTGTTAACCCTTGCCGGTTTTCAAGACCGGTGCAATCAACCGCTCTGCCACCTCTCCAAGGCTGGAAATCAACGGGACAGGAACAGACCCGTCTAACGCCTGCAGCTGTCCCTGATGCAGATGCTTCTCGCTGTGGAGAAGGCGCTCAGCTGCGAGCGGCGCGGAGTGTACCAAATCAGCGCTGTATCAGGTCAGCGCGGCACTCATCACGATGAGTATTCGCCGCGAACGCGAAACGGCACACGCGGGAAAAGAAGCCCTCTACAGCGTTGCTCACAGCTAGCTATCGACTGCGAGAGCGCGGCTGGTTAATTTGTGCAAGCAGCCCTAACGCAGCGTGAAGAGACACTCACCCAGCGCCAAGCCTGGTTGCTGCTTGACCTCGGCATCGCGCTCTGGTTCGGCGTCAGCGGAAAAGTCTTTTTCGTGCTGCCCGCGACGGCGCTGGCAGCGACGCCGCTGCTGCTCTCAGCGCCTGCTTTCAAGCGCTGAGCCAACGGGCGCTGCAAGCGCCGTCGACACTAGCGCGCCTGGGGCACCAGGCCTATCAGGCGCAGCGGCGCACCGCTGGCGCCGGCGATTTTCATCGGCAGCGCTATCACAAACGCACCTTTAGCCGGGAGCTGGTTGAGCTGACTGACATTCTCAAACCCCGGAATATTCCTCTCATAAAGATAGCGGTGGACGACGAAATCGCTGGATTGCCCGTAGTCGATACTCGGCGTATCCAGGCCCACCGCCGCGACCTCGCGCGCTGCCAGCAGGGCCGCTGCCTCCACCGAGAAACCCGGGAAATGGAGCTTCGCAACGGCCTCCCGTCCGCGTTCATCCGTACCCATGTAGCGCGCGCGATCAGGCCAGAAACGGGCGAAGCCGGTATTCATGAACACGACACACCCGGGAGGGATCAAACCATGCTGGGCTTCCCAGGCTTCGACATCGGCGGCGGACAACCGCAGGTCGCGCTCTGTTGCGGCCTTCTCACGCACGTCGATGACGCAGGCAGGGCCCATCAGGCGGGTCAAAGGCACCTCGTCAGCCGCCAGTCGCCCTTCGGCAAAATGTTTCGGGGCGTCTAGATGCGTCCCGCCGTGATCGGCTGCTGCATAGTGATTCGACGCGTAATACCAGCCACCCTCGGTGACGCCCTCATACACGACCTCGAGCGTGAAACCCGCTTCGGTCGGCCAGTAGATCGTATCGGCGTCGAAACTGTGGGTCATGTCGATGACCTCGTAGCCATCCCAGGGCGCTCCATCCGCGACGGCTGGATGGGGTGCGAGAAAAAAGCAGGCGGCCATCGAAATCGACCGAAAAGCGCGACCAGGGATTTTCTTGAACATGCTTGGTTTTACCTTTCTGACTCCGCTTCAGCCGGATCATTGTCGTTGCCTGTGTTGCGCACCGCGAGCGCATAGCCGGCAGTTATACGCATACCCGGGACGTTCGCTCGACCGTTCCCGCTGACAAGCAGACAATCACAGGGACCCACCTGCTCGCAACGCACGGAGACCACGCGCAATGTCACGGATCGATTTTGACCCGACCCGCCGCGACGTTCAGAACGATCCATACCCCTGGTATCGCCAGCTGCGCGACGACGCGCCGGTGCACTTCATTGAGCCCCTGCAGGCCTGGGGACTGTTCCGCTATGAGGACTGTCGGAACACCTTTCTGCACCCGGAGGACTATTCCGCACGGGACTTCATCCGCCAGGCGTTCGGCGATCTCGACCCGGTCCCGGAGACAACGTCGATCATCGCCATGGACCCGCCCGCACATACCCCGTTACGCAGGCTGACCGCGACCGCCTTTGTGCCTGCGGTCACGCGGTGCATGGAGCCGGAGATCCGTCGCATCGTCAATGCGCTGCTGGACGATATCGAAACGCGCGGACGTGAATTTGATTTCGTCAACGATTTCGCTGCTTACATTCCGGTCAGCGTCACCGCCGCGCTGATTGGCGTCGATCCCGCGCAGCGTCAGAACTTCAAGCTGTGGACGGCAGATCTGCTCAACGCCGCCAATCGCGCAAGCCTCCCGCCAAACGAGGTGTCGCGCATCCGCGCGAGCATCGCCGAGCTACGTGCCTATCTTGAAGGGGTGATCGAGGAACGCCGCGCAGCACCCGCCGACGACTTCATCTCGATTCTGCTCAACGCCGAAATTGAGGGCGACATGCTGTCCGCGATCCAGGTGTTATCGGTCACCATCCTCACCCATTTCGGCGGTTCGGAAACGCCTTCGCATCTGATCTCGAGCGCGCTGAGCGCCCTGTTCGAACACGACCACGTGCATCGCGCGGTACTCGCCGACCGCGCACTGGCGGCTAACCTGGTGGACGAAACGCTGCGCTTCTGGTCCCCCGTCAATCTGGTCTTCCAGACGGCTACCCGCGATATCGACCTGCATGGCACGACCATCCCCGAGGGCGCGTTTGTGCTTTCCTACATTGCCTCAGCCAACCGCGATGAGCGTCGCTTTGCCGATCCCGAAAGGTTTGACTTACAGCGCGATCCTCAGGGCCACCTTTCTTTCGCGCACGGCCCGCACTACTGCCCCGGCGCATCGCTGGGCCGGCGCATGGGCGCGATTGCTATCGAAATCCTGCTCGAGCGCATGCCGGCGATCCGCCGAATTCAGGACCGCATCGACTGGCTCCCGTCGCTGTGGGTGCGTGGAGCACGGTCGCTTCCGGTGGCGTACTGAGCGGACAACCATCGCCCGGACTCATAGAGGGCTTCGTTGCAAGGCGGCGCGCGGAACCGGTCAAATTAACGACCGCTAACCGGAGCTCTCGCCATGTCCTATGAACTGATCCTCGTCGACGACCCGCGTCCTCAGATCCGACGCATCACCTTGAACCGCCCCGAAAAACGCAATCCGCTCTCCAATGCGCTCCGCGGGGAGCTGTTTGATGCCCTGGAGCGAGCTGACCAGGACCCTGAGATTGCGGTCATGATCATCCGCGGCGCGGGTCCCAGCTTCAGCGCCGGATACGACCTGAAAAGCGATGTGCGGGAGGGCCAACCTTTCTACACCGCGAGTGGTCTCGGCAACTGGCCGCGCCATGTGGTTGAAGGCTGCTTCCGCATGTGGGACCTGGGCAAGCCGATCATCGCCCAGGTTCATGGCTACTGCCTTGCCGGCGGCACTGAGCTTGCGACCGGTTGCGACCTTGTCTACGTCGCAGAGGACGCGCAGATAGGCTACCCGCCGGTCCGCGCGATGAGCCCGCCGGACAATCAGTTTTATCCCTGGATTGTCGGCATGCGACGGGCCATGGAGATGATGCTGACAGGCGATTCCATCAGCGGTCTGGAAGCCGTGGCATGCGGCTTCGCCAACCGGGCCTTCCCGGCAGCGGCGCTGGAAGACGCGGTGCTTGAGATTGCTGCACGGGTAGCGCGCATCCCCCCGGACATTCAGCAGATCAACAAACGTGCGGTCCATCGACAGATGGAAGCGATGGGCCTGCGCGCGGGGATCAGGGCGGGTACCGAGTTACAACAGATGGGCATGCTGACGCAATCGACCCAGGCGCACATGGAGGAGATCCGCGCCAACCTGACCGCCGCCCTGTCAAAGCGCGACCAGGAGTTCGGCGACTACCGTACGGAAAGAAAGTAAGCGGGCGCTGGTGGGCTGAAACGACTATGAGGCAAGTAGGTCGCGGAGGGAGAGCACGTTCTCATCGACCAGAACCTCGCGACCGACCCACTCCTCTGCTTCCAGCCGTTCGAGACTCTCAGGATCCCGGCTGGTGACCAGCGCTCTCCGCTGATCCGGGGTATCGACTACCGCAAGCGCATAGGGTGCCTGGTCGCGCGCATAGAGCACTGTGTAGCCAGCCACCGTAGCCGTTCCTGAATACGTCGGCACAACATCTACCGTCTGCTGTGCCCGCGACACGGCCGCAGTCTCATCAAGCCAGCGGAAAGGCTGGCGCGGCGGCTCGCGCGACCACAGACCGAAGGCCTGCTTGGTCAGCATGCCGGAGACACTGGAAATCAGCGCGTGACAACCGCCTCCTGCGCGCAACAGCACTGCCGCGCGGCAGGTCGCCTGGTACACATAGTTGTTCCACGGACCTCCGGCAAACGCCATGCTGCCGGTCAGTGTCAACTCGCGCTGCAAATCGATCCCCAGCGCCTCAGCATAGGCTTCAACGGCAATCGGGAAGCAGCTGTAGAGATCCAGCAGATCGACCTCCTCGATCGCGAGCCCCGCGCTGTCCAGCGCGGCGCGCCCGGCCAGCGTCGCACCGGGGCAACGAGTCAGGTCAGCGCGCGCCGACACCGGAACCATATGATTCGACTCAGAGCTGGCCAGTGGGAATATCCAGCGCTCCCGGGGCACGCCAAGCGCCTCTGCGCGTGCAGCGGAACAGAGCAGCAACGCAGCGGCCTGGTCAACATTGAGGGTCGAACACATCCGTCGCGTGTACGGAAACGCCTGCATGGGATTCCGTGGTCCGGGCTCGCGGATCTCCTCTGCAGCAAGAGAATCACGGTTCCAGGCGTCAGGGTTGGCCTCCGCGATTCGGCTGAACCGGGCATACAGACCGGCCAGATGATCCCGGTGCGCAGCCACGGTCAGGCCACGTCGCGCGCGGTAGGCCGACTCCATGATGGCATATAGCCCGATGGGCATGACCAGCCCGAGGGCGCTCTCAACCGGATGAAACAGTTCTTCCTTCGGGTTCAGCTGGCGATCCGGCACGGCCTCCAGTGCCGTATCGACCACCCGCTCTCCCGCCACCCCCGCCCTCAGCAGGCGATAGCTGCAGTCTCCGCCAACTACGGCTGCGGTATGAATTTCCCCCGCTGCAATGCGCTGACACGCTTCTCCGATGAGTGACTGCTGCAGCACCCCGACGGCGGCAAAGGTGCTGCGAGCGCCGTGCGCACCCACCGCACGCGCCAGCGCGCCGGCCGGATCACGGTAGCGCCAGCGCCCGTGCGGCACAGCGATATCCTGGATCTCCGTCAGCACTTGCGGCTGTCCACTATCGTCGCCCGCCGCGCGCAGCGCTTTGAGCATAAGCTGCAGCGGCTCGACCGCTTCCCGGAAATCGTCCTCACGCTGAGATGCCACGCCGAGCCCGACGAGCACCGGTTGCGTGGGTGAAATCAAATCATCCATGGTTCCCCAGCTCCTGCTCACAATATCAGGGCGCGAAAGCTACTCTTTATTAAGCGTTCGCTGAAGGAGCGCGAGAACACACCGCCGCTTTCGCGAAAACCGAGCAGCAGAATTCATCGCAACTTGACCCGGGACCCTATCCGGAGGGGACAATCGGGCTCCAGCCACCGATCACGGCCAAGAGGGGGACTCCATGGCACAGACAGCAGAACAAATTTCATCCCGGCAGGACGACCCGGTTGAAGAACTTGATGCGCTGGTGATCGGCGCTGGTGTCAGCGGGCTTTACCAACTGCACTGCCTGCGGGAGAGAGGCTTCAATGCGCGCATCTACGAGGCCGGGGGCGGCGTCGGCGGCACGTGGTACTGGAACCGCTATCCGGGGGCCCGTTTCGATTCCGAGTCTTACTCCTATATTTACAGCTTCTCTAAAGAGCTCCTGCAGGAATGGGACTGGTCTGAGCACTACTCAGCTCAGCCCGAGAATGAGAAATACCTGAATTTCGTTGCGGATAAGTTCGACCTGAAGCGCGATATTCATTTCCACGCCCGGATCCGCTCCGCAATCTACGACAGCAACACCATGCGCTGGGAGGTCGAAACCGAGGACGGACGCCGCGCCTCGACCCGGTTCCTGATCTCAGCTGTAGGCATTCTGTCGGCAACGCACATGCCGAACATCGCCGGCATCGACAAGTTCAAAGGACGCTCTTTCCACACCTCGCGCTGGCCGCACGAACCCGTCGACTTCAGCGGCAAGCGGGTAGGTGTGATCGGCACCGGCGCAACCGCCGTGCAGCTCATTCCGATAGTCGCGCAGCAGAGCGGGCATCTGAGCGTCTTCCAACGCTCACCGAATTACTGCTGCCCTCTGCGTAATTCCCGCGTCACCGACGAGGAGCAGGCCGATATCAAAGCCCGTTATGAGGAGATTTTCGAGCGCTGCCGCAAGACCTTTGCCAGCTTCATGCAGGACTTTGATCCTCGCCGGACTTTTGATGTGCCGCAGGAAGAGCGCTACGCGTTTTACGAAGAGATCTGGGCACAGCCGGGGTTTACCAAATGGTTCGGCTGCTTCCACGACATCATGACCGACGAGGCGGCTAACGAGGACTACGCCGAATTCGTGCGCTCGAAAATTCGCCAAAGGGTGAACGACCCCGCCGTTGCCGAACTGTTGTGCCCCAAAGACCATCCCTTTGGTGCCAAACGTATCCCGATGGAGACTAACTATTACGAGACCTACAACCGCGAGAATGTCACTCTGGTCGACGTAAGAAGTGACCCGATTGCGTGCGTGACCGAGACCGGAATCCGACTTGAGAGCGGCGCCGAACATGAGCTCGACGTGATCATCTACGCAACAGGTTTCGATGCGATCACCGGCGAGCTGACACGGATGGACATCAAAGGTGAGAACGGCGTCCTGCTGCGGGACAAGTGGGCGCCGGAAGGGCCGAGCACCTATCTGACCCTGCAGACAGCGGGGTTTCCGAATTTCTTCATGGTCAATGGCGCTGTGTTCTGTAATTTCACGCGCTGCGCTGAAGTGGTTGCCGAATGGGTCGCTGAGTGCCTCGGCTATCTAAAGGACAAAGGCTACCAGCGAATAGAAGCAGACCCGGAACACGAGCGTGAATGGACAGACCACGCCGCGTCACTCACCGAAGGCATGCTGTTCACCAAAACGGATTCATGGTTCATGGGCAGCAACGTCGAAGGAAAAAAGCGCGGCTTCCTGTTCTACGCCGGCGG
>JAYODW010000045.1:8368-15146 GCA_038116745.1 Gammaproteobacteria bacterium | reverse complement strand
TACAGATCCGGGCACAGTGGGCGGGTGCCGTCTGGCGGGTCGACAGCTGCGTCTCTGAAGGCGACAGCGCTGCCATCGAGTGGACCATGACCGGAACACATGACGGAAAAAACTTTTCGATCCATGGCTCTGAACACTATCGGGTTACACAGGACCGGATCGCTGAAATTCGCCAGTACTGGACCTTCAACCGCGACAACCCGAACACGGGGCTGGTCGATTTTCCCTACGAATGATGCGCTGTTCGGCACTGGCAAACCATGAGACAGGAACGAAAAAACATGCCTAAGCGCCCAGAATTAATGGGGGATTTGTTGAATTTACGCGAGATGCCCCTATTATTGGGGCTATTGAACTCTGGCCGTCGGCGCGGTCAAAAATACACACTCACAACGGTTTCGAATAACCGGAGGATCAGGTAACTATGGCTATCCAGATAGCATCAACACGTGCTCAGACAAACGTCCTAGCAACCAACAAGCTCATACGTAACACCTACACGCTGCTCTCCATGACCCTGCTGTTCAGCGCGGTCACCGCCGGCGCGTCAGTGCTGCTGCGCATGCCTCCGATGACCTACCTGCTCGGCCTCGGCGGCGCCTTCCTGCTGATGTGGCTGGTATTGCCAAGGACAGCAAACTCAGCCGCTGGTCTTGGCGTGGTTTTCGCCATCACCGGACTTCTTGGATTTGCGCTGGGCCCGATTCTGTCGATGTATCTGTCGCTGCCCAATGGACCGCAGATAGTGGCGACTGCCCTCGGCGGCACTGGCGTCATTTTCCTCGGATTGTCCGGCTACGCCCTCACCACCCGGCGGGACTTCAGCTTTCTCGGCGGCTTCCTGTTTGTAGGCCTGCTGGTCGTCTTCGGGGCTGCTCTGCTGAATATATTCCTGGCGATCCCCGCTATGTCGCTGGCCATGTCCGCGGCGATCGTCATGCTGATGAGTGGCTTCATCCTGTTCGATACCAGCCGGATGATTCACGGCGGCATAAATAACTACATCCTCGCAACCGTGCAGCTCTATATGAACATCTTCAACCTGTTCATCAGTCTGCTGCATCTGTTGGGATTCGCCAGCGACGACTGAAGTCAGCGTGCAAAGTGTTTGGTACGGCCCCGCTCGCGGGGCCGTGTTTTTTCTACTCGCCTGACGAGGGCACCAGGCAGGAGAGAGTCCATGGAACTGTGGATGAAAATCGGATCCGCGGTCCTGCTGGGAGCGATGATCGTAATGATCTTTCCCTCCGCCATGCACATGATTCGCAACAGCCCAGCGCCGGAGTCCGGAGACTGGCGCAGCTTTATTCTGCCTATCCTGGCCGTAAGCGGTTTCGTCGCGCTCCTGATGTGGCTGGTCTGAGAAGCGCCGATTCAGGCCGGGAGAGAAAGCCGCTCAACCCCGCCCATGTAGCTACGCAGCACCTGAGGGACCTCAACACTACCGTCAGCCTGCTGATAGTTCTCCAGAATAGCGACCAGCGCGCGACCAACGGCAACGCCCGAACCATTCAGGGTATGCAGTAGTTCAGGGCGCCCCGTCTCGGGATTGCGCCAGCGCGCTTTGATGCGCCGGGCCTGAAAGGATTCGAAATTGCTGCACGAGGAAATTTCCCGGTAACAATTCTGCGACGGCAACCACACCTCGAGGTCATACGTTCTGGCCGCAGAGAACCCCATATCGCCCGCGCAGAGCGCCATCACCCGGTAGGGTAATTCGAGCTTCTGCAGAATTGTCTCGGCGTGTGCGGTCAGCTCTTCTAGCGCTGCATACGACCGCTCCGGGGAGACCAGCTGGACCAGCTCGACTTTTTCAAACTGGTGCTGACGAATCATGCCGCGGGTGTCTTTGCCGTAAGAGCCGGCTTCACTGCGGAAACACGGTGTGTGGCAGACGTAGCGCGCGGGTAAAGCGGTGCTATCGAGAATTGCATCCTGCGCGAGGTTCGTCACCGGCACTTCTGCGGTCGGCACCAGATACAGACCATGCGACCCGATCTCAAACAAGTCCTCTTTGAACTTGGGCAACTGCCCCGTGCCGCGCATTGTCCGCTCGTTCACCAGGTAAGGAACATAGACCTCACGATAGCCGTGTTCCGCGACATGCGTATCGAGCATGAACTGGGTCAACGCCCGCTGCATCCGGGCGATACCGCCAGAGAGGACCACGAAACGCGCTGACGCCAGCCGCGCCGCGGTTTCAAAATCGACTTCGGTCAGCTGCTCCCCCAGCGCAACGTGATCCAAGGGCGCGAAATCGAACGTTCGCGGCTGAGCCCAGCGGCGCAGCTCGACGTTATCCGCTTCGCTAAGTCCTTCAGGAACATCTGTATGCGGCAGATTCGGGACCTCGAGCGAAAAGTCCTCGAGCGCCTGCAGCGCTTTTTCAAGCGCCGCCTGGTTAGCCTTGAGACGCTCGCCGAGGTCCGCTACTGCCTGCCTTTCTGCCTCGATATCCTCTCCGCGTGCTTTCGCCGCGCCGATAGCCTTGCTGCGCCGATTACGCTCGGCCTGAAGACTTTCCGTCTCGGTCTGCAGGCCTTTGCGGTCCTGCTCGAGACGCTCGAAGGCGTCCTGGTCAAAGTCAAAACCGCGACGCTTGAGCGCCGCCGCAACAGCGCCAGGGTCCTGACGTAATAAATGAAGATCAAGCATGGTCTGATACTTTCGGAACGGGCCCCGTCAACTGCAGGGAACACGGAAAAAAACGCAGTCGGGCGCCGGCTGTGAGCCTGTACGGCCTGCTCAGGGGGATACCACCCGCGACGTGGCGCGTACTTTAGCAGACCGATCCAACTCCGCTCGCGCGTCGTGGCAGCAACCAGAGCCGTCTCAGGCCGGACGCATCAGGAGCAGGCCGAACCAGCACGCCAGCAGACACAGCACGACATTCGCCAGCACGTTGGTCAGCGCGCGCTCGAGAAGCCCCGCCTGCAGGAGATGCACCGTTTCCATCGAGAAAGTCGAGAACGTCGTCAGCGCACCCAGCACGCCGACGACCAGAAACGCCCGCCAGGCGGACCCGTCCGCGATCCGCTCAGTCAGCAGCACGAACGTGACGCCGATCAAAAAAGACCCGAGCACATTCACCAGCAGCGTGCCGTAGGGAAAATCGCGCCCGAAGAGCTGCGCCACGGTGCTGGAAATCAAAAAACGCAGCATCGCGCCGATCGCGCCGCCCGCCGCAACCAGACTCAGCTGCTGAATCACGCGGGCCGTTCCGCGTCGCGCATACCACGCAGACGTCGTAGTTTTTCTGCTATCTGGATCTCAAGCCCGCGCTCAACGGGCTGGTAATAAACCCGCTCCCCGAGCTCATCAGGGAAGTAGGTCTGCCCGATCGCCACCCCGTCTGCCGCATCGTGGTCGTAGCGATAATCGGCGCCGTGACCCTGCGCACGCGCCAGGGCCGTGGGCGCGTTCCGCAGATGCACAGGGACGGGATCTGAGCCGCGCGCGCGCACCTCCTGCGTTGCCGCGTTGAAGGCGGTGTAAACCGCATTGCTTTTCGGGGCGCAGGCGCAATACACCAGCGCCTGCGCAATCGCCAGTTCTCCCTCCGGGGAGCCCATCCGCCGCCAGGCTTCCCACGCGTCCATAGCCAGAGACAAGGCCCGAGGATCGGCATTGCCCACGTCTTCGCTGGCAATCCGCACGACACGGCGCGCGACATAGTTCGGGTCGCAGCCACCATCAAGCATGCGCGCAAACCAGTAGAGCGCCGCATCAGGATTTGAACCCCGGACAGATTTGTGCAGCGCGGAGATCTGGTCGTAGAAATTATCACCGCCCTTGTCGAACTGCCGCATGGTGACACCGGCCTGAGCCTGCTCAAGGATGGCGTCATCGATCTCTCCTCCTGCTGCGAGATCATGCGCAAGTTCCAGAAGATTCAGCGCGCGGCGAGCATCGCCATCCACTGTTCGCGCCAGGCGGTCGCGCAGGGCCTCTTTCATCCGCCCGGTGCCCGCGCCTCCCAGTGCGGTCAGCGCGCGATCCACTACCTGTCTCACCTCCGCCGTGTCGAGCGCCTTGAGCGCATAAACACGGACTCTGGATAGCAGGGCGCGATTGAGCTCGAACGCCGGGTTTTCGGTCGTCGCACCGATGAACACGATCGTTCCGCTTTCTATATGCGGCAGGAACGCGTCCTGCTGTGCTTTGTTGAAACGATGCACCTCGTCGACGAACACCGCCGTACGACGCCCGTCTGCCCGCGCCAGTTCGGCCTGCTCAACCGCCGCCCGGATTTCTTTCACGCCGGACAGAACCGCAGACAGACTGACGAATTCCGCCTGACTGCGCTGGGAGAGCATCCGCGCCAGGGTAGTCTTGCCTGTCCCCGGCGGGCCCCAGAGGACCATAGAGTGAAGCAGGCCCTCCTCGAGTGCGCGACGCAATGCCTGGCCGGGACCCAGCACGTGCGACTGACCCGCAAATTCTTCCAGCGAGCTCGGGCGTATACGTTCAGCGAGAGGTGCTGTCATGGCTGCATGGGATAACACATGGACCCTGGCAGGGAAAGCGACTTGCGACTAACGTCAGCCGCGCCTGCGCCGAACATGGCGCCTGTCCGACGCGTTTCTCTCAGAGCGTACTGGCATCGATGATGTCGACGCCCGCAGGTGGCGAAAAATCAAACCGGCTGCTATCGAGCGGCTGGTTCAAAGAAACCGCTTCGAACTCTATCTCTGTCAGCTGGCCCAGATTGTCTGTGAGCCGCATGCGCGCGATCTGAACACCACGCCAGGCGAGCTCTATCGCGGAGAAACTGGGATCGCTGCCCTCACGGGGCACCAGCCCGAACCAATGCAGTTCGCCAACCATGCCGCGGTCGGTGATGTCGAAGTGCACGCGGATGTCAGCCGCGCGACCGAGCAGGGCAGCCGGCGAGGCCACACCGGTCTCTGGAATCGCGCTGACGGTGACCTGCTCAAGATCCGGATCGTAGATCTGGATCCGGCTCCCGTCGCTCACGATAAGTTGCTCATAGGGCGCTGCATACTGCCACCGAAAGCGTCCCGGGCGCTCGATGTCACAGGAGCCGTTAGACTGTTCGAGCTGTTCCCCCTGCTCGCCGTACCGAATCTGCGTGAACCGGGCTGACAAGGACTGCAGACCATTGAGATAAGTCACGACATCATCCGTAGCGCCGACCTGCGCCACGGCTGACTGTGCCGCTACCAGGACCAGTCCCAGCGCCAGCCCGAGCTGTCGCAGCATGCCCTCAGTCCTTCGGTGGTGGCGGTGCCAGAACCTCGCGGGACCCGTTCGACTGCAGTTCGCCGACGAGGCCCGCGCGCTCCATTTCCTCCACCAGGCGTGCCGCACGGTTGTAGCCAATCTTGAGGCGTCGTTGCACTCCGGATACCGACGCTCTCCGCGTTTCGGTCACGATGCGCACCGCCTGGTCATAAAGCTCGTCCTGTTCATCACCGCCAGTGGTGCCACCATCGAAACCGGACATGCCGTCATCGCCCCCCTCCATCGGTCCGGATAGGATGGCCTCGATGTACTCAGGCTCGCCGGCAGATTTCAGCCGTTCGACAACCTTGTGCACCTCCTCATCCGACACAAACGCGCCGTGCACGCGGTTGGGAATGGCAGTACCCGGCGGCAGGTAGAGCATATCGCCGTGTCCCAGCAGGGTCTCAGCGCCCATCTGGTCGAGGATCGTGCGCGAATCAACGCGGGAGGAGACCTGGAACGCAATGCGACTGGGGATGTTCGCCTTGATCAGCCCGGTAATCACGTCGACGGAGGGACGCTGTGTCGCGAGGATCAGGTGGACCCCCGCGGCGCGCGCCTTCTGCGCCAGCCTTGCGATGAGTTCCTCGACCTTTTTCCCGACCACCATCATGAGATCGGCAAGCTCATCGATGACCACCACGATGTACGGCAGAGCGCTCAGCTCGGGCGCAGGGTCTTCCTCGCCGGTGGACCGATAGATGGGGTCGAGCAGTGGCTTACCTTTCGCCGCTGCCTCTTCCACCTTGCGGTTGAACCCACTGATATTACGCACGCCGAGCGCTGCCATCAGCCGATACCGTCGCTCCATTTCAGCCACGCACCAGCGGAGCGCGTTGGCCGCTTCTTTCATATCGGTGACCACCGGCGCGAGTAACGCTGGAATACCCTCATAGACAGAGAGTTCCAGCATTTTGGGGTCGATCATGATCATGCGCACGTCGTCCGGCGTGGACTTGTACAGCAGACTGAGGATCATGGCGTTCAAGGCTACAGATTTACCGGCCCCGGTGGTGCCGGCGACAAGCAGGTGCGGCATTTTCGCCAGGTCGACGACGGTTGGCGCTCCCGAAATATCCTTGCCCAGCGCCATCGTCAGGTGAGATGTGCTCCGCTCGTAGACCGCGGACTTCAGGATGTCCGACAAAGCCACCAGCTCTCGCTGCTCATTCGGAATCTCAAGGCCAATACAGGTCTTGCCCGGAATGACCTCGACCACCCGCACGCTGACGGTCGACAGCGACCGCGCCAGATCTTTGGCCAGATTGGTAATCTTGCTGGCCTTGATACCCGGCGCCGGCTCGAGTTCGAATCGCGTAATCACCGGACCGGGATGCACCGCCACGACTTCCACTTCGATATTGAAGTCACGCAGCTTGAGTTCCACCTGGCGCGACATCGCTTCTAGGGCTTCCGCTGAGTAACCACCACCCGCACCGCGGGGCGTATCGAGCAGGCTCAGTTCAGGCAGGCCGTCCTGCAGGTCGCGTTCGAAGAGCGGTTCCTGTTTTTCCTGCTCTACTCTAGGACT
>JAYODW010000045.1:0-8268 GCA_038116745.1 Gammaproteobacteria bacterium | reverse complement strand
CCCCCGCGCACCCAACTCAGCCCGCAACCCGCAACCAACGCCATGAATGCACCAACCGCGCGTACGCCGAGCTGGTAATAATCGCCGAAGAATTCCTCGACCCCTTCCTGGTAAACGAGCCATACCGCGTACACGCCCATTAACGGCAGCAGGTAAGCAAAACCTCCCAGCAGGTAAAGGCTGACATCCGAGAACCAGGCGCCGATGAAACCGCCCTGATTGTGGATGACCTCGGCGCTGCCGGCATGCGACCAGCCGGGATCGGTCGGATTGAACGTCCATAAGGCCACCAGCATGAACAATGCGAGCCCGCCGCTCACAATCAGCGACGCGTCACGCAGTCTCTGGGCCAGCTGTTGCGAAAACGGCACATCAAACTCTGAAGGCTTACGGATAGCGTGAGACATAGCTAAACGAATTTATTCGATTGATCTAATAACTAAATGTTTAATAAAGCCAAAATAGCACAGTTATTATTTTTCTTTAAGTCCAAGAAAAGGTTTTTTTAATGCAATCGGCGGTTCTGCTCGTGGATCGCGTCCGTTTGGTAACGGCGCTCGGGATGGTTTGACCCATGGCAAGGCCTCTGCCACATTGGCACTGCCGAAACCTGCTGAAGACCATGAATATCCAGTTTTTTTCCGACGTCCATCTCGAGTTCGGGGCTTTGGACGTGCCGCAGACCCGCGCAGACGTCATTGTTGCGGCAGGCGATATCCATCTCGGTGCACGCGCCGTGCCTTGGCTGCAGCGCCTGGAGCGGCCCACCATCTACATTGCTGGCAACCACGAGTATTACGGCGGGGAACTCGGCGCCGTACAACGCGATATCCGCGCCGCCTGCGACGGCACCCAGGTACATTTTCTCGAGCGGGAGAGCGTCGAGATTGACGGTGTCCGTTTCGTCGGCGCCACCCTGTGGACCGCATTGAACCACTCGGAATCGCGTCCGCTTGAACTGTTCGAAAGCCATATCAATGACTTCCGCCAGATCCGTGTGGGCGAGCGTTTCCTGCGCGCTGCAGACGTGGTCGCGTTTAACCAGGGGTCAGTAACCTGGTTACAGGAAACGCTCAGCGTCCCATTTGATGGTCCCACCGTAGTCGTGACTCACCATGCTCCCTTGGCGGCAAGCTGGAGAGCGGACCCGGATGCACTGCTGAAAGACGCTTACTGCAATGACCTGAGCCGGCTGCTTCTGCAACATCCTCCGCAGCTCTGGATCCACGGGCACGTTCACGCCCGCTCTGACTACCTTGCCAACCACGTGCGAGTCGTCTGCAACCCTCGCGGATACCACGGGATACAGCCTGTCAGCGGCTTTGACGCGCGGCGCTACGTCACGCTGGACTGAGACCACAATCGCCCGCTCAGGTGTCAGAGGGGGTGTGTTAGCATTCGCGCCCCGCTCATCGCTGGTCGCAGCGCACTATGGCAGCCAAAGAAAGCACCTACCGGATCTGTTTTCATAATCAGGGCAAGGTCTACGAGATCTATGCCCGCAGCGTCCATCAGAGTGGGCTGTTCGGCTTTATCGAGGTCGAAGAAATCGTTTTCGGCGAGCGCTCGGCGCTGCTTGTCGACCCGTCGGAAGAAAGTCTGAAATCGGAATTCTCCGGCGTGCGCAGGACCTACGTGCCGATCCACTCTGTGATCCGCATCGACGAGGTGGAAAAGACAGGCCACAGCAAAATATCCAACGTCGAGGGCAGCTCCGGCAAGGTTACGCCTTTTCCGATCTACACCCCCGGCCAGGAAACCACCAAATCCTGAGCCCGGGAACGCCAGCTCCAGGGCACTGAAGCGCTGACCACATGGGTCCAGGCCCAAGCTTGCGGAAATCCACGCTCTCAGGCGTTTCTCGACCAGCCCGCTCTCGTCTGCGAAGCCCCTGGCACCCGCGCAGAGCCTGCGTTTTCCTGTTAATGACGATTTCCGCCCTGCCGCTGAGGGCTGCAGGCGAGAGATGGACGACCGAGACGGGTAACCCTGCCGCCCCGCGACCGCAGGCGACCGTCACCAACCCGCACGGCGACAAGCTGCTGGTGTTTGCCGACCAAGACGGACACATCATGACGCAATTCAATTCCGCCTCGCCCGTGTCGCTGAATCAAACCAGCTGCCCGACCTTTCAAATCGATCAGCGCCAACCGCCGCATTCCTTCCCAGTCGGTCAGCGATGTCGGGTCGAGGGGCATCAGGCTCTGGTTGAAATTGCCGCTTTGTCAGGGCGGACTCTGGAATCCCGGGTGTTATACGAGTTCATCAACGGTTCCCGCATTGCCTTCCGCTTCACCACGCAGGATGGGGCGTATCACGAACGTTCTTTTTCTCTCTCGCGCTCAAAACAGGCGATCGCCAAAGCGCTTGGCGATAACCTCGAGATTCTGAGCTCTCCGCGCTAGCAACCCGCACTCATCCACTGCCTATGGAACTCGAGGTCGTTGACTCACTTTCCACCATAAGCCCCGGCGAGTGGGATCGGCTGGCAGGCGGCGATCCCTTTCTGCGCCACGGGTTTCTCCACGGCCTGGAAGCCACCGACTGTCTCAGCCCGCAGGGTTGGTATCCGCAGCACGTGCTGCTGCGCGAGGACGGTGCGCTGCGCGCCGCTCTGCCGCTATACGTGCGCGACAATTCCTATGGTGAGTTTGTTTTTGACTGGAGCTGGGCAGACGCCTACGAGCGCGCAGGCGGGAAGTACTACCCCAAGCTTGTTACCGCCGTGCCCTTCTCACCCGTTGGCGGTCAGCGCCTGCTGGTCACACCCGATGTACCGGATCCGTCGGCGCTACGCGCACGGTTGTGTGCTGCTGGCGTGCAGCTATGCAACGACAACCAGCTCAGCTCCTGGCACTGCCTGTTTCCCCTATCTGAGCAGTTGCCCGAACTCGAGTCCGCCGGTCTCGTCACCCGTCTGGGCTGTCAGTACCAATGGCTGAACCCCGGTTATTCGGATTTCGATGCTTTCCTTGCCGCCCTGACTTCAAAAAAGCGCAAGCAGATCAAACGCGAACGGCGCCTCGTGGCTGAGCAGGATCTGTCGGTTGAAACATTCATCGGTGATGCCATCACTGAGCTGCACTGGTCTGTCTTTTACCGCTTCTATTGCTCGACGTTTCATCGCAAGTGGGGCGAGCCACGCCTGACAGAGCGTTTCTTTCTCGAGCTCAACGACCGCCTCCCAGGCGCGCCGTTTCTGATTATGGCGAGACGCGGCGAAGACTATCTGGCCGGCGCGTTCGGGCTGATCGGAGACGATACGCTCTACGGTCGTCACTGGGGCTGCTCTGCCCACGCAGACCACCTCCATTTTGAGCTGTGCTATTACCGAACCATCGACCTCTGCCTGGAGCTGGGGTTGAAACGACTCGACGCAGGTGCCCAGGGAGAGCACAAAATCGCACGGGGTTTCGTCCCTGTCCGCACCTGGTCTGCGCACTGGATCAGAGACAACGGTTTCCGCGCCGCAGTCAGCGAATTTGTCGGGCGCGAGCGTGACGCCATGGAAACTTACATCTCAAGTCTGGACAGCCATCTGGCGTTCAGAAACCCGGACAGCTGATGCGCACCCCAGCCTCGCGCCGGCTGGCTCCACGCGACGCCAACGTTGCCGTCGCGCTCCTCTCCGGAGCGGTTGCTTGAGTCAACTGCGATCCTCAGAGGGAGTGTACTGGGCCTCAGACGGGCGTTTCAGCCCGGATTTTCCACCCACCTCGGACGCCCTCTCAGAACCGCCAGGGCTGCTGGCAATCGGCGGCGAGCTCAGCATGGAACGCCTCCTGACGGCCTATAGTCAGGGGATCTTCCCCTGGTACGTGGCTGGACAGCCCATTCTGTGGTGGTCGCCCGCTCCGCGAGCCGTACTGCTTCCCGACGCGGTTCACGTTTCGCGGCGTCTGGCCCGGACACTGCGCAGCAAGGAGTTCTCGATCAGCGTCAACCAGGCTTTCGCCGCTGTCATCTCGGCCTGTGCCAATACCCCCAGGAGAGACTCAGCAGGAACTTGGATTACCGAAGAGATGGCGCTGGCCTATATCCGACTCCACCAGGCCGGCTTTGCTCACTCCATAGAGTGCTGGCATGAACAACGCCTGGTCGGAGGAATCTATGGCGTCGCGCTCGGGCAGGTGTTCTTCGGCGAGTCGATGTTCAGCTTGCGCAGCAACGCATCAAAGGTCGCACTGGTGCATCTGTGCCGGCTCGCACGGGCGTGGGACTATCAGCTCATTGACTGCCAGATGGAGACAGCGCACCTCATGAGCCTTGGTGCGAGTCTATGGTCGCGCGACCGCTTTGAAACAGCGCTCGCTGCGTTGAGCGTGCGGAACCCGTCGAGCCAGGCCTGGGGGTAACGGTCGTGTCCACGCACCTGTCCAAGCTGGATTTTTATCGCTCACCAGCGCACGACTGCGCCTACCTGCCGGCACGGTCCGCGGGAACCGTCTTTGCAGATCCGGAGGCAGTGCTGACCGTCAGCGCGTACTCAATACTGTCCTCGATGGGGTTCCGCCGCAGCGGCGCACACGTCTACCGTCCTGCCTGCGCTAATTGCCAGGCCTGCACCGCGGTGCGCGTCCCGGTACGAGGCTTTGTGCCGAATCGGCAGCAGCGGCGCACCCTGCAACGCAATCAGGACCTCCTCATAACCGAACGTCCGGCGCAGTTCGACGAAGAGCATTTCGCTCTGTATCGCAGCTATATCGAAGCCCGTCATCCCGGTTCCGGGATGAGTCCTACCGACCCGGAGCAGTATCTTGGTTTTCTCAGCTGCAGCTGGGCGGATACCCGGTTTTACGAGTTCCGCACCGACGCTGAACTGCTTGCCGTCGCCGTGGTGGACCACCTCGAGGATGCGCTGTCTGCGGTGTACACCTTCTTTGCGCCTGAACAGGCGTCGCGTGGCCTCGGCCGCTTCGCCGTGCTCAAGCAGATCGAGTGGGCCAGGGAGGCCCGCCTGAGCTGGCTCTATCTCGGCTATCACATCGCTGAATCGCGCAAGATGCGCTACAAAGCTGAATTCCGCCCCCAGCAGCGTCTGCAGGACGACGCGTGGCGCGACGCCTGATGCGGACTTCCAGCGCACTCAAACGGGACACCGCCGTTTCTTTGCCGAGGTCAGGGCTTTAGGGCACAATTGCGCGCGCCCTGCTCCAGGGGCCCGGAAATCAGGCGGATAAAACCCACACGTATGCCAAAAGAAGACCATATCGAAATGCAGGGCAAGGTCATCGAGACTCTGCCCAACACCATGTTCCGCGTCGAACTGGAAAACGGGCATGTGGTGATCGCCCACATATCAGGGAAGATGCGCAAGCACTACATCCGTATCCTGACCGGTGACGCTGTCACCGTCGAACTGACCCCTTACGATCTCTCCAAAGGTCGCATCACCTACCGCGCTCGCTGAGCATCCCGGATGCCCGCACGCGCGCGAGGTCAGCGGGCGTGTCGACCCCGGTTCCGCAATCTGCCACTGCGTCAGGGACCGCAATCCGCGCGCCCTGCGCTAGTGCGCGCAGCTGCTCAAGCAGCTCAATTTGCTCGATCTCCGCAGCCGGCAGCGCGACAAAACGAGCCAGATAGTCTGCTGTATAGCCGTAAATCCCGACGTGGCGCCGGTACTGCTGCAGATTCGGAACGGCCTGGCCTTCGACACAGGCTTTGAACGCATTCCGGTCCCAGGGGATCGGGGCCCGGCTGAAGTAGAGCGCGTAGTGGTTACAGTCGCGCACAACCTTGACCACGTTAGGGTCGAAAACCTGCTCTTCACGCAATGGCTCGCACACGGTAACGATGTGGCAGTCATCATCGCCGGCGCGTTCGGCGACCTGGCGGATCACCGCAGCCGGCATCAGCGGTTCGTCGCCCTGAAGATTGACAATCACTGTATCCGGCGCCTCCGCGCGGTCCTTGACGGCCGCCGCGATACGGTCGGTGCCGGACGCAAGCTCGGGACTGGTCAGGCATGCCGTTGCTCCGAAAAACTGCGCCGCGCGTACGATACGTTCGTCATCAGCTGCGATCACAACTTCTGATGCGCCACTGTCGCAGGCGCGTTCCCAGACGTGCTGAATGAGCGGTTTACCCGCGATATTCAGCAACGGTTTTCCGGGCAGGCGCGTAGCCGCGAAACGCGCCGGGATATAAACCTTGAAGCTCAAGCGCGCAGGCGCTCGACTTCTTCATCGCTCAGTTCGCGCGCCTCGTCTTCCAGCATGATGGGGATGCCATCGCGCACCGGGTAGGCGAGGCGCGCGGATTTCGACAACAGCTCCTTATTCGCCCGGTCATAGACGAGAGGACCTTTGGTTACCGGGCAGACGAGCAGGTCAAGCAGTTTCCTGTCCATGAATCACCTTTTTCAGCAGGATTTTTAAACGGCGGTCGAAAACCTCGGGCAGTTCGACCTCCAGCGGCGCGAACCAGAAGCGATCGTCTGCAAACGCCTCGCACTTCACAGCATCTTTCTCTGTCATCAGGATGGGGTAGTTATCCTCGAAAACAAAGTGCTGGCGCGAAAAAAAGAAATGATCCGGGTAGGCCTGCTCATCCAGAGTCAGGCCGGCCTGACGCAGCATGCGGAAAAATTTCTCCGCGTGCCCGATCGCTGTGACCGCATGCACCCGCGGGGCACGGAACTCCGTCAGCGGGCAGACCTCCTCCGGCCGCTTAACCCTCCGCGCCTCACGGATCTGGTACTGCATGGCGAACTCCTGCCGGCCTGCCAGACCCTGGGTGACGATGAGGTCGACTTCCTCCAGACGCGACTCCGGCTCGCGCAGCGGTCCGGCCGGCAGACACAGTCCGTTGCCGAGACGCCGCACGCCATCCAGCAGCGCAATTTCGATGTCCCGCCCGAGACCGTAGTGCTGTAGCCCATCGTCGCAGATAACGATGTTAGCGTCGCTGTGCAGCAGGAGCTGCTCGATATCATCGCTGCGTCTCGGTCCTACCGCAACAGCAGCCTGAGTCCGGCGCGCAAGAACAATCGCCTCATCCCCCACGGTCACCGGATCGCTGTCCGGACGCACCTGCTGCGGCCAGCTACGCGCCCGCCCGCCATATCCACGGGCAACGATTGCCGGTTTAAAACCCCAGGCCTGCAGTCTTTGCGCGAGCCAGATCACCAGCGGTGTTTTACCGCTGCCGCCAACCGTCAGATTGCCCACCACGATGACCGGCACTGGCGCCCGGAAGGTACCGAACAGGCCGGTGGAAAACATCAGTCGACGCAAGCGTACACCTGCGAGGAATACCCAGCTCAAGGGCAGCAGGATCAATCGCGCGGGGTGTTTTCCGTACCAGATCTCTTCCGCCAGTCTGTGAAGAAATCGTTTCACCGTTAGTCTTGGGGCTCAGCTAACGCCAGCGTCGCCGCAACCCGGCCGCGTGCAGCGTCCTGATTACGCAGCCTGTCGCGCATCACCGTAGACAGACAAGGGTCTCGCCGCTGACTAACGCCATCAATCATCCTGCGCGCGGTGCCGGGTCGGAAACGTGAGCCGGAACAGCGCCTCCTGCCGTGCTGCGTCCATGACATCCACCACGACCTGGTGCGTACTTGCGGCATCTGCGCTGATGATGACCAGCGGATCTTCACGCCCCTCGCGCGCTTCATGCAGGGCACCGCGGATGGTCGTTACGCTGCGGTTCACCAGCGGTCGGTCGTCGACATAGATATTGCCGCGACTGTCTATAGCGACCCTGATCGCGTCTGGCAGCTGCTCCGGCGCCGTGGGGCTCGCGTCTGGCAGAGTCAGCTTGATCTGGGAGTCCTTGATGAAGGTCGTCGAGACCATGAAAAAGATCAGCAGCAGGAAGACGACATCAATCAGCGGCGTCAGATTTATCTCCAGCTCACGGTCGCGGGGCGGACGGAAGTTCATGGCGTAACCGACACTGCGGATGGGCGCTCGGTTTCAGCTTCACGGTCGCCGTGGAGCACTTCGACCAGCTTCAGAGCTTCCTGCTCCATTGCCACCACCAGGCCATCAACCTTGCCGACAAAATAGCGGTAGAACATCAGGCTCGGGATGGCAACGGACAACCCTGCTGCAGTTGTGATCAGCGCCTCAGAAATTCCGCCAGCCAGCGCCGCAGCGTCGCCGCCAACGCCGTGGACCGAGATGGCGGTGAACACTTTAATCATGCCGACAACCGTGCCCAGCAGGCCCAGCAAGGGCGCCAGCGATGCAATGGTGCCGAGGGTGTTGAGGTAGCGTCCCAGATCGTGGGCCACGTGGCGTCCGACCTCCTCGATCCCCT
>JAYODW010000044.1:0-36380 GCA_038116745.1 Gammaproteobacteria bacterium | reverse complement strand
GAAGGTGGTCGCGTAGTCGAAGGTGCCTTTTTCGATCGCGTCCAGGATGGCGGCGCGATGGCGCTCGGCCCGCTTCAGGTTAGCGGGGGTGGGCTTGAGCTTGATCTTCTCGCGGCAACGCTTTCCCTGATAGGTGAAGGAGATCTCGATGGACGAGGCGCTGACGGCGCGGACACCGGTGCGGGGCTTTCTACCCATTGGTGGTAGCCCTCAACACTGATCAACACTCGCCCATCGGGCGCCTTCTTCCATACCCGATCCTCGAGCCAGACACCGTCTCGGATTTTCGTACGAATGGCGTTCTCCGAGTAGCCGGTGAGCTCCGAGCACTTCCTGATCGTGAGCCAGTTGACCGACATGGCGTCGTTCAGCGACCGCCATCTGCCGGGCGCGCAAAGAGAAGCGCCGAATCACGTCCAACCGGGTGTGAACGCCGGGATGGGGTCTGCTGGCGTCGTGGTGCTCGAGGCATGGTCGCGGTCTGCCGGTTGCTCGTTTCTCGGTCGGATTGCTCGATGCACAAAACATTAGCATTGTGCTAACGTGCTCGACAAAGAAAAAACTTTTAGCACCGCGGTAACTCGGCGCGGGCTTCATCAGCTCGTCCACGCGGCTGCGCGTCATACGAGCTCTCCCTTGAACACAATGACGCCGCAAATCGTCGCGTCCACGTTCACTTCAATGATGCGGTGGGGCCAATCAGGGTTGAGGGCCTTCAGATACTGCCGCCCCTCTTCGACGATGAGCTGCTTGAAAGTGGCTTCCTGGGAGTCTTCCAGGCGAACGACGACGTACCGCCCACTAACCGGGGCGACTTGCGGATCGACGAAGATCAGATCGCCGTCGTGGAACTTCGGCTCCATGCTCTCGCCCCGGACCCTCAACACGAAAGTATCTGCGCTACACCGGACCGGACACGGCAATAGATCCTCGGCATCTCCAAGCTCAAAATTTCCCGCAATTTCAGACCATTCGCCGGCCTGAACCCACGATATCAATGGGTGCAGGCTGCGCACGTCCGGGCCCGGTTCGGCGTTGTAGTGCGCATGTTCCTCCGTTGCGACTAGATGTGTTTCATCCATCCATCCGTTCGGCTTGCCCATGGCGCGCTCGAGCTTCGCCGCCAGGTCATCACCAACACCGCGGGGCGTGCCCTTCGGCGTCGTAAGCTGGTTACGAATCTGACTGAGATAGGACTCGCTCGTGCTCGCGAGACGGGCAAGCGCGGCCGCCGATCCGGCTTCGGCAACCAGGAGTTCGAGGTTGCTCAGCCGAACCGTTTCATGCCTTCGCTTCATCGCATCCGCCGGGTTCGTGTTTAGCACGATGGTAAAGATATGTCTGCTAAAGACTCTTGGCAAGAGGATGAGCATGGCGCTAATGTCTTGTGCATGGAGCTAAGAGACTTTCTGAGAGCAGCAAGCAAGCGGGAGCGCGCGGACGTCGCCGTCGTCTGCAACGACTCCGTGTCCTACCTCTACCAGCTGGCGGGTAAGCACCGGTACGCGAGCGCCCTGATGGCCGCGCGCATCGAGGCCCAGACTCGGAAAGTCGCGGCCAGTTCCGAAGGCCGGCTCAAGACCGTGCCCCGCGAGAGCCTCGTGCGCTATCCGGAGATCTTCGAGCGTGAGGAGCCGTATCCCATGGTCGCGGAAAAGCGGCCATGACCCGCAAGGCGGTTCGCCATAACGCCGAAGTCGGAGAGGCACCCGCTGACGTCCTGGAGCTCGTGACCCTCGACGTCGCCCGGATCCACCCGTACGAACACAATCCCCGGCGTGCCCCCAACAACGGATACGACCGCATCAAGGCCTCGATTCGGGCGGATGGTCTCAGCCAGCCGCTCGTGGTCACCCAGCGACCGGGCGAAACCGACTACATCGTGCACGCCGGCGGGAACACTCGTCTGCGAATCCTGAAGGAACTGTTTGAGGAGACCGACGACCGGCGTTTCGCAACTGTCCCCTGCGTGATCCGATCGTGGACCCGTGAGGCCGACGTCCTGCTCGCCCATCTCAAAGAGAACGACCTCCGCGGGGACCTTACCTTTCTCGACAAGGCACTGGCCGTAGCCGACGCGAAGCGGTTTCTCGAGGAGGCTTCGGGAGAATCCTTCACGCAGGCGCAACTCGCGGAGGCGCTACGGCAATGCGGATACGGTTTGAGTCAGGGTCTCGTCTCTCAGATGGCGTACGCGGTCGAGCGGCTTCGTCCGATTCTGTCACAGGCCCTGGAAGGCGGCATCGGTCGGCCGCAGGTTGCCAAAATCCGTGCGCTGGAACGCGCTGCGCGCGCAATCTGGATGGCCCGAAGCATTGACACGGAAATCGAGTTTGACCAGGTGTTCGATGCCTTGTGCCGACGCTATGACACACCGGAATGGGACATCGCGAGCCTGCGCCGATCGCTCGAAGCGGAAATTGCCGAGCGCGCCGATAGCAGCATCCATGCGGTCAGCCTCGAGATCGACGCGCGGATATCCGGACGTTACCAGGAGTCTTTCGGTCCAGACGCAACCGGCGAACTTGACGAACCGATTGACGAGGCTAGCGAGCCTGCCCGAAAGGCCTCCGATGAGAATGCCCAAGCGCCGCTTGTGCCACAAAACGGAACCACGTCGCCCGCTGAGCGCACAGACCGAGCCGCGGCAAAATTGGCGGCCAGTCCCGGATACGACGATCCCGTTGGTGACCAGAAAACCGAAGACGATAGCGAAGACGAGAGTCCACCAGTCAGCATCGGTACGCCCGCTCGTGCAGATCTGAAATCGCTTCGGGCCCGGCTCTGGACCCTTGCGAGCCGATTGGCCCAGCGCAACGGGCTGGGCGATCTCGTCCAACCGCTCTCCGGTCACGGACTCGGTTTCTTGCTGCGTGACGTTCCGGATGCAGCCCTGGTCGATCAGCTCGACGAGGATGCACTGGCGCAAGTTTCGATGGTGTGGTGGCACCTGGCTGCCTGTTCTGAGCTCACGGTCGCGCCGCTCGACGCTCTCTTGCCCGCGCTACCGGAGGAGTCTGTTCTAAGACGTGCGCTGGTCGAGCAGGACGCCGGACTACTTTTTGCCAGCGTATGGACACTCGACCCCGGGCACATGGGCTACCGACTCTGGCGCCGCTTGGATGACCGAGACTGGCAGGACTTGCTGGGTCTTATGGACACCTACCGGGCGCTGCGTCGGAACGCCGCAACCGATGACCAGGCCCTGTGGGGCCGCGCATGATAGGTACCAAGGAAGCCGATCTTGTCACCGCCGTATTGCTTTACGCGATGCGGTGCCTGGCCGAGGGCGATCAGCACGCCCTACGCGCGATGCGATTCGGACCGAGGGAGATCGAAGCCTTGCGCGAGCTGAATCTCGCCGACCTGTATCGAGTCGGCGCATTGCAAGCTCATTGTTTGAGCATTGCGCTCGACCGCGAGGTGTTCTGGCCGATGATCGCCAACCTGCGCGCCTCGCGCGAAGCCGAGGAGCTGCAACGTGATCTGATCCAGGCCGACGCACCGCTCGAGATGATGCGTAGCCTCTTCGGCGTCGGATCGCGCGAATACACCCGGCTACGCCGCATGCTCGCCTTAGACCCGGCCGTCGGCCGACCTCCGGAGCCGGACGAGGAGACTAGCCACCGCTTGTGGCGTGCACTTTCAGCGCGTCTCGAATCGGCCGGCGAGGAAGCACTCGATCCCAAGGAGTACCTGGCAGTGCAGCAGGAGTCCGGTGCCTCTATGCGCGCTGTCTGGAATTTGGTTCAGCGCTGGTTGGAGTATGGCGACGTGTACGTTCCGTCGGACACGGCGTCGTCGTCGCAGGCCTCGCCGCCGCCGGAGCAACGCGCCGCTGGCGGCCAACGACAGTGATCGCAGGATTGCATGGCGCAAGATGACTCGGAAATCCGCCCGGAGACCTACGCCCTCGATGCCCTGATCCGCGAGACCCTTACCCGCAAACACCGCGGCGGCAGCGCCGCCAACTCGGACGCGCTGCTCTTCCTCGGCAACTGGCACCACGCCTTCCCGGTGGTTGTCGTGCAGGATCCGATCTTGGAGCCTGTCGACAAGCTGGTGTGGATGGTCATTTGCCAGAGTGGCCGAGGCTCCGGCGCCAAGGCCGTGTTTCCGAGCTACGCGGACATCGCGCGCTTGGCGAACGTGTCGTCAACTTCCACTGTCTCCCGTGCCATCGCGATCCTGCGTGCGACGCGATGGTTGTCGTTGTGTGCACGCAGCAGAGAAGCGGACGGGAGATTCGGTGGTAACGTCTATGCGTTGCACGACGAGCCGCTACCTCTGGCCGACGCGCTGCACCTGGATCCTGGGTACATGGCGTTCCTGGAGGACGCGGCGAGTCATCACCACGCTAGAGTGCGCCGAGTGGCGGCGGCTGTCTCCAAGTCGTTGGATGAAGACATCCAGTCAGGCAAGGACGTGCTGGCGCCGGTCAACCCAATGGAGCGCCGTCTCGAAGCCATCCACGCAATTCAGCGCGGGGGCAACCGACGCTACTTCAGCTTCAACGCCGCCGTCCTTCAGAGCTTGGCGAACTCGGGCGCTCACGTTCGTAGCAACCAGGACCAAAATTCGAAGGCGGTGAAACCGGAACCTCAAAAATCGAAATCGGTACTACGTAGTAGTAGTAAATATAAAAATACAACTACAACAACACCAACAGATTCCAAGGACTCCGCGCGCGAGGCCGTATCGCTCGAGTCGCTGATCGTCCCGCCACGGCTCAAGGACAACCAGCGCGCTCTCGCGGCGCGCTACCTGGAAACGATCCCCGTGGAACATCGGCAGCCAGTGCTGGACGAGCTGGCTGGTCGCTTCCTGGCTGAGCAACACGGCGCCAAGCCGGTCTACGACGAACTGCGCTACCTGCATCACCTCTGCGTCCAGGTGAACCGCGGCGGTTTCGTACCGAACCTGGGTCTCAAGATTCAGGCCGAGCGTGATCGACGCCGACGCGAGGCGGAACGCATGCGGGAGGAAGCGGCCGCGCGTGAGCGAGAGCGCAAAGAGCGTGCGGCACGACCGCCCGGTGAGAACCCGCTTGCGGAGATCCGGAAACTGCTGGGCATGCCGAAGACACCGGAGCGAAAGCCTCGCTGATCGTACTTTCTCAGCGCCCGTGATTATTACACTGTAATAATCCAATCCCGGAAGCACGACGCTGCCTGCGGGCGTTCGAGCTTCAAGTCATATCCTTGCCGTGCGTTGATGGTGGCCGCGATTTCATCGGACACCGAGCGCGTGTGAATGTGACCCGACCACCCACGACCGAATCTGCAATGGCCCTGTCCGGCGCACAGCGTGCGCAATCCGACGAGGATCCCGGGGTTCTTCGTGGTGGCGCGGTTCTTACCTTGCAGACCCGTCAGGCGCAGCGGCTTGTGAAGGGCCGTGGCTACAGCGCAGACAAGCCGGCCATCATCGGACTCATCGGCTTTGCCAATCTCGTTCGGTCCGTCTGGCACGGCGCCCGAGCCGACGATCCGTACGCTGACTGGTGGATGCTGAAGATCCACGATGCGTTGGACCAGGCGGGGCGAGAACTTTCCGACATGGATCGGGCGATCGCGGACAGGCTCGAAGGCATGGGCGCCCTCGAGGTCGCCTTGCCTGTCTCAACCAAACCGTCGCGAGTAAGTCTCAACTTCAGCAATCCCTATGCGTTTCATGCCGCGCGCGTGATCGGGGCATTCGACGCACTGGCGTGCCAGATCCTGAGTGCGCGTCATGTCGGTCTCGTCACTCGCGATGAAGCAGAAGGCATGCTGCATCATGCGGGACGGACTGTGCGACGCGTGCTGCAAAGTCCCGTCGGTTATCGATTCCTGGGTGTGACGCGGCGCGACGTCAATCACGGCACGGCGAAGGCGTTGCAGGCCATCGATGCCATGGGCGAAGTGCCAGGTGACGTCCTCGCGGGTGTCCGGCGGGCACCGCACGCGCCTGCGGTCGTGAGTGAGTCGAGCCCGAACCCCACCACCGATCCGACAAGTCTCCGCGCATTGCCGAACATCGGGTGACGCCCTGGTCTGGGTGGCCCGAAGCGCTGCAGGGGCCGAACACGTTTGTTCTGGTCTCCAATTCTCCCAACCGAATAATCACGACATCGATCAACGTCGTGAGCGCCGCCGTGTCGGTATCCGAAGTCACTACGCCGAAGAGGCTCAGCATCACCCTGGACCCGGGGTTGGTGCTGGAACGGTTGATCTTGCGGCGGCTGGCCGACCTGCAGCGCAAGCGGGGACAGGATTGGATTCGGTCGCTGCTGGTGCAGGGGTTCCTCGCGGAGGGTCGCTGGCTTCGCACCGGCGAGCCTGGCGGCAGCCAAAGCGTTGAGCCCGTCGAGCCCGCCGTCCCAACGACACCGTTCTCTCGATGGCTGCAAGGCGCGCACGACAACGGCGGCAGCGACCAGAAGCCGGCGCCGCGTTCTGCGGAGGCGCCAACGACGCCGCCCAGCACGAGCAGCAATGCCAAGCCCTTTGCCCATCTCCGCAAGGTGATCGGCTGAACCCTAAGACCGACGAACCGGAGGTGACCGTGGCCGATAGTGAGACCCTGAACCCCATCAGCATTGGCCTGGACGATGGCTTTGCGTTCACCAAGGTTGCAATGCCCGACGGACGCCTGATCGCGATCCCGTCCCGCGCGCGGATCGGGCGTTCCAACGTGACCTGGCTGAACGGCAGCGAACAGCGCGTGTTCGAGTACGAGACCGACGACACGCTGTTCGCCGTCGGCGAGGTTGAAGGCGAGCCGACCCATTTCGACGGCTATCCCTTCTCTGGTCTGAACCGCGCCATCGTCCAGCATGCCTTGCACGAAGCTGGCCTGGCCGGTCAGTCCCTGCATGCGGTGTCCGGCTTGCCGGTCAGCAGTTTCTACCTCAAGGACGGCGACCAGCGCCTGGAGCTCATCGAGCGCAAGCGGGCTAGCCTGAAGCAGGCCGTGCAGCCGATCGACGGCAGGCTGCCGGCCGCGATTGCGTTCCACGAGGTCATTCCGGAAGCGCTCGCGGCCTGGTACGACCACATCATCTCCGAGGCAAACGGCGGCGTGCAGCTCGAGGCCGAGCGTCTTGGCGTGCCCGTCGCGGTGATCGACATCGGCGGACGGACCACAGATTTCGTGGTGGTCGCCGACCAATCCGTGCGCCACGACAGCTCCGGATCTCTGCGTTGTGGTCTGCTGGATCTCAAACGCCAGGTCGCTGCAGCCATCCGCGCGAAGTTCGACCTCGAGGAGCTCTCCGAGCGCGCGACCGACGATGCCGTGCGTAGCGGCAGCGTCCGCCTGTTCGGCAAGACGCACGACGTCGCCGAGCTAGTTCGTGATGGGCGCCGAGAGATCGTCCAGCGGCTGCATGCCGAGACGCAGCGGCAGCTTGGGCGTGGCGCCGAGCTCGAGCGGATCCTGTTTGTGGGCGGCGGCGCCGTGGCGCTCGCCGAGGACATCCGGAACTGGTTTCCGAATCAGACCATTGCGCCGCATCCCGCCTTCGCCAACGCACGGGGGATGCTCAAGTACTTGCGCTACGTCTGTCAGGAGCCGACCTGAGGCCGGGTTCATCCGTGGTCACTGCGGTCTCAGTGACACCCGATGCATCGTCGGGCTGTGAAATCGATGCACACACCTGCGCCGCAAGGCAACGGTGTCAGCCCAGAAGAGGTCGTTCGCGACCTCGACTCAACCCACCCTGCCGGGAATGTGCTCCCGACAGGGATGGCGCGTTCTCCGGATCCCGTTCCGTTTGAAGGAGAAACGTCATGTCCAACGAAGATACAAAGTATTTCGACCTCTACACCACCGGTATCGGTTATCTGAACCGTGTCCGGGAAGTGACGCCGAAGGAAGGCTCGCCTTTCTGGAGCGTCACCATCGCTGCTCTTCGGGGCAGCACTGACGACGCCCAGTACAGCTACTTCGAGTGTCGCGTGTCCGGCAGGCAGGCGCAGGAGATCGTGCGTCAGCTCAAGCCGGCCGTCGAGGGCAAGCTCAAGGTGCTCGTGGGGTTCACGCTCAGCGACCTGTTCGCTGAAGCCTACACCTACAAGAACGGCGACAAGGCCGGTGAGATCGGAGTCAGCCTGAAGGCTCGCCTGTTGCGAGTCGGCTGGGCGAAGGTCGACGGCCAACCGTTCTACAGCGAGCAGGCCGCCTAATCCGCCACTACCGACCGGGTGACTTCGTCACCCGGTCATCTTCAACCCGTCGGGGAGCCATCCCTGACGGGCGGTCTCCCCATTTTTCGTGAGGAGACCCTAATGAACAACCAGGACGCGGAGTCGTTCCCGGACGCGAATCGATTCGATGCGCTGAAGCCGAGAGCACTCAATCGTGAGGAGAAGGAATCCGTGATCAAACTGGCGCTGTCCGTGCTCGCCGAACGCCATCGTGCAGGGCGTGCGCTGGGCAGTCCGGAGCAGACACGGTCCTTCCTTCGACTGAAGCTCGTCGACCGCAAGCACGAGGTGTTCGGTGCGCTGTTCCTCGACAACCGCCACCGGGTCATCCAGGTGGTGGAGATGTTCCAGGGCACCATCGACGGCGCCTCGGTTCATCCACGTGTCGTCGTACAGCGTTCCCTCGAGCTCAATGCAGCCGCGGTCGTCTTCTTTCACAACCACCCTTCGGGGGTCGCCGAGCCGAGCCATGCGGACGAGGCGATCACCCGGCGGCTGCGGGACGCGTTGGCGCTGGTGGACGTACGAGTGCTCGATCACTTCGTCGTCGCTGCCGGCGAGAGCGTGTCCTTTGCCGAACGTGGGCTCCTTTGAGCCCATCTGTCATCAACCATCGACCTGCCGGGGAGGCGTTCCCTCCCCGTCAGGGAGGAGGTGCGTCTCCGGGGTCGCAATCCCAAGGAGAACCACGATGAGTAATCAACCGAGTGAACACCCGTTTTTCGGGAAGGTCATTTCTGTCTACACGCGCGCCCAGGCCCTGGCCGACGGCGTCTTAATCGATGCAGGGTCCATGGCCCGCCAGGCAGGCTTCCGCTGGCCAACAGCCATCACGGCGGGTGCCTGGGCAGACTGCGTAGCCTGGGACGACGCCGACAGCGAGCGACAGACCCATCAGGATCTGTCCGGTCGCTTGTGGGACGTGCTGTTCATGGCTGCCTACGCTGCACGGACCAATGCCACTGCGGGTTCCGAGCTCCTGTTCGAGCTCTACCGTGTGCCGCGGAACGGCGAAGCCACCGAAGCCGAGCTCACCAGGCTGAAGCTGGTGGTGGGCCCGGGTGACGACGGCGAGCCGGTCATGACCATCCTGCTGCCGAACGAGGACTGAGCACGCCGGCAGCCGCCGGCATCTTCTCCCTGGCCACTTGGGTAAAAGTGGCACTCACCTTTCTGGAACGGTTTCCGCTGCTCCCAATGTCCGGTATTTCCTCTCCGCGCACGGCATCCGATCATCGACAGTTGACACGACCAGCGATATCAATAAACATATGAACATGTATTCATATGTTGGATAAAGATGCCCGGCCATCACATAGTGCGACCTGAAGCGACTGAGGACACCGTCGGACAACTTGCCGACGTCTTCAAATTGATGGGGGACGCCACTCGGCTACGAATCATCTTGTCATGTATCGAAGGGCCTATCAGTGTCGGTGACATCGCGGCGCGACTGGATTCCTCGCCGTCACTCGTCAGTCACCACCTGCGATTGCTGAAGGCCGCGCGGCTATTGCGCGCAGAGCGTCGCGGAAAGCAGATGTTCTACTCGGCGATGGACGCACACATCGCCTGTGTCATTGATGACATGGTGGCGCACGTCGGCGAACCGACTGAAAGCGAGGAGACCGATTGATGGTTGGGTGTGCTGATTGCTCGCCGAGCCCAATGGTAGCGGGCTCGGATACATCGTTTCGGCGCATCCTGTGGATCGCGCTCGTCGCGAATTTTGCGATGTTTCTGTTCGAAGTCGTCGCGAGTCTTGTTGGCGACTCTCTTTCTCTCCAGGCCGATGCCTTGGACTTTTTCGGGGACTCCGCCAACTATTTGATCAGTCTTCTAGTGCTCGGCATGTCCCTTGCCCACCGCGCTTATGCCGCGCTGTTCAAGAGCGTGACGATGGCGCTGTTCGGGTCGTGGGTGATTGGCAGTGCGCTTTACCGTGCGTTTACCTACAGTGCGCCGGACGCGGTGGTCATGAGCGGCACGGCGGTTTTGGCGCTCGCGGTGAATGTCGCTGTAGCAGTGCTGCTTTACCGTTACCGGGGCGGTGACAGTAACCGCCGTTCTATCTGGTTGTGTTCGCGTAACGATGCAATCGGCAACGTGGCCGTGATGCTGGCAGCGGCCGGTGTGTTTGCGAGCAACTCGCGGTGGCCCGACCTCGCCGTGGCGGTGTTGATTGCGACTCTGAACGTTCGCGCGGCCGTCCAGGTGACGCGCCTGGCACTCGCGGAACTTGGCACCATTCGCCTCAAATGCGATAGCCGTTCAGAAAACTTGATGGGAAGTCGGGTAGCATAAGCAGATGAACCGACGTGTGTGCATGTTGACGATCCTCGCGCTGCTGACGATGAACATCGACGGTGCGATCGATATCGCGCAAGCGGGGCATCCACACGAGGATTCGCTTGCCCATCAACTGAACGACTCGCAGCAAACCAGTGAGTCAGCGAAACGCACGCAAACGGACTCCGACACGCCGAGCAACGATCACTGCGAACACTGCTGTCATGGTCATACGTCAGTCGTGACCGCAAGCGTACTGGGCACATTCAGTGCCTGCGGTTCCGGCCGCCAAATCGCTTACGTTCCCACCTCTGTCGCGAACTTCGCGCAAGCACCACCCACGCCACCACCCAACGCATAAGCCAGACATTCTGAACGCCGGCGTGCGCGACGTTTAGCCGCGTACGCCGATTGCAATCCCGTTCTGGAAGAGCGCTTATGCCTTTACGATCCATCCTGCCCGCCCTCGTGGCGGCGACCCTGAGCTTGCCGGCCATATCGCTGCGAGCCCAGGAGTCTCCGGTGCCCGCCTCCGACCCGGCGGGTGTCGAACTGCAACGCTTCATCCGGTCGCTCGTGCTGACCAACCCGGACGTACAAGCCGCGCGCGCCGCACTTGAGGCGAGCGGTGCAATGCGCGACGCGGCCTCCCGCCCCCTGTACAACCCTGAACTCAGCGCGGAAGTCCAACGATCTGCAGATGACCCCAAGACCATCGGGATCAGCCAGACGCTCGACTGGGCGGGAAAGCGTTCTGCACGATCCGACGCAGCTGAGCGTGAGCGCCTGGTCGCAGAAGCGCGTTACACGTTGGCCGTCTGGTCGGTCAGCACCGACTTGCTGGTCGGTCTGGCCCGGTACCATACCGCCGCCGCCCGCCAGGACCTGACCGCACGTTCCGAACGCGTGGTCTCAGAGTTCGAATCGCTGGCGGAGCGACGTTTCCAGGCCGGCGACCTGAATCAGGTCGATCTCAGTCTCGCTAGGCTCTCGGCAACAGATGCCCGGATCCAACGCGCCACGCGAACGGGCGAGCTGGCGGCGGCGCAGCAAGAAGTGCGCGCGCTCGGCGTCGATTCACCCCCGATGGCCTGGCCGGTGCTGGTAACCCCGCCGTCGATTGACTCGCCTGTTTCGGGCGACGGTTCCATCGCGCTGGTAAGAAGCCTGCCGGAAGTCGTTGCCTCGCAGCGCCGCGTCGAGCTGGCTGACGCGCTCGTCACAGTTCGCCGCAAGGACCAGCGCCCCGATCCCACGCTGAGTTTGGTGGGCGGAGAAGAAGCGGACGAATCGCTGATCGGGCTAAGTATCTCGATCCCGCTGTTCGTCCGAAACCGCTTCGACAACGAGGTGCGGGCAGCGATGGCGCAACGCAACGAGGCGCAGTTCTCTTCCGACGCGACCGTTCGACGTGCGCAAGCGCGCTTGCTGAGCGCGCATGAGCGTTACACCTTGCTTCATGCCGCCTGGGATGAGTGGGAGCGCGGGGGCCAACCGAGCCTGGAGCTGCAGACCGATCAGCTCGGGCGCCTATGGCAAGCCGGTGAACTCAGCACGACGAATTACCTGGTCCAGATGAGGCAGACCTTTGAGGTACAGGACAACGCGTTGCAGCTTCGGCTGGCGCTCTGGGAAGGCTGGTTCGAATGGTTGCGAGCGTCGGGACAAATTGGCGACTGGCTCTCGCTGGGCGCCCATGCTGCGGAATGAAAAAGGAACGGGTCATGAAGTATTTGAGCATATTCATCCTGGGGATCGTTCTGTTCGTGACGACCACTGTGACGGCGCAGACGGAGCAGCATGACGAGGAACAACACGCAGAGGAAGGCGCTCTCGTCATGAGCGCGCACGAACGCGCTGAGCAGGGGATCCGCACTGAGCGTGTCGCCAGCCGTGTGATCGCCGACACGATCACAGCCCCCGGCGAGGTTCGCCTAAATGCCTATCGCACGGCACAGGTAACACCGCGCATCCCGGCGCAGGTCATTGGCCGGCAAGCGAGGCTCGGTGATCGGGTCGAAGCCGGTCACGTGCTCGTGACATTGTCGAGCGTAGAAATGGCCACTGCGCAAGGCGCACTGATCGAGGCGGATCGGGACTGGAGCCGCGTACGTGGGCTCGGCCGCGGCGTGGTGTCGGAAGCCCGATTTATCGCGGCCGAGGTCGCACGCCAACGCGCCTACGCTACGGTTCGCGCATTTGGGCTCACCGAGGCTCAGGTCTCCAGGCTGCTGGCCGATGGCGACGCCTCCCGGGCGACCGGTGAGTTCGCGTTGCTGAGCCCACGTGCAGGCACTGTCATACGTGATCCGTTTGTGGTCGGCGAAGTGATCGAGCCCGGGCAGGTCCTGTTCGAGATCAGCGACGAGTCTCTCCTGTGGGTCGAGGCACAACTTCGACCCGATCAGGCAGGTGATGTATCGATTGACGCGCCGGCGCGAGTAACCCGCGATGGTACGCGCTGGCTCGAAGGGAAAGTCGCGCAGTTTCAACACCGGCTCGACGAGACGACACGGACGCGCGGCGTCCGCGTCGAAGTCCCCAATCCCGACCACGTGCTACACCCTGGCGACTACGTAGACGTCTCACTCGAGATGCTCGGGGCCCAGGCGCGCGTCGCGGTGCCGGAAAACGCGGTGGTCCTCATGCAAGGTGTCCCCACGGTGTTCAAGGTCGAGGGCGACGCGCTGCATCCGCAACCCGTCGAACCGGGCGCCACGCGCGGCGGTTGGACCGAGATCGCGGTGGGTCTGACGGAGGGCGATGAGGTCGTTGTGCAGGGCGCGTTCCTGCTGAAGTCACTCGCGCTCAAGTCGCAGATGGGCGAAGGCCACGCGCACTAGGAGCGCCATGACATGCTGAATCATCTCGTTGACGTTTCTCTGCGCTACAAGTTCCTGGTCATCGTTGCCTTTCTGGTCATCGGATTCCTGGGTATTCGGGCCGTGAACACCGTACCGATCGACGCGTTTCCGGACGTGACGCCGGTGCAGGTAAACATCTACACGGAATCGCCTGGGCTCGCGGCCGAGGACGTCGAGCAACTTCTCACGTTTCCCGTGGAGTCCGGGATGGCGGGCTTACCGGGAGTCGCGCAGATCCGCTCGGTCTCGTTGTTCGGTCTGTCGTACGTCTCAGTCTATTTCGAAGACGCCGTGGACATTTATTTCGCCCGTCGACTGGTGATGGAACGACTCCAGGAAGTGGCCGACCGGATCCCGGAGGGCTACGGCACGCCGGAAATGGGACCGAACTCTTCGGGACTCGGGCAGGTGTTCTGGTACACGGTCGAGCGTGCTGACGATGTTTTGGCGGGGCAGGTCACCGATATGGACCTGCGGACGGTGCAGGACTGGTCTGTGCGCTTGATTCTGCGTACGGCGCCGGGCGTCGACGACGTGCTGTCCTGGGGTGGTCAGGAACGGCAATTCCAGGTGATCGTCGATCCGCTGCGGCTCATCAAATACGGGCTTGGCTATCGCGACGTGATCGACGTCATCGAAACCAATAACCGTCAGGTAGGCGGGCAGTACGTCAACCTGGGTCCCGAGCAGTATCTCGTGCGGGGCCTGGGTCTGGTTGCCGACGAAACCGACATTGGCAACATGGTCGTCAAGGTGAGTGATGGCACACCCGTGTATTTGCGCGACGTCGCCGACATCCGCCAGGCGCCGTCGTTGCGATTTGGTGCGGTGACCCGAGACGGCAAGGAAGTCGTGCTCGGCATGGCGCTGTCACGGATCGGAACGAATGCCGCCGACGTAGTCGAGGCGGTGAAGAACAAGGTGACCATCGTCGAAACTGCTCTGCCAGAAGGCGTGACACTCAAACCCGTTTACGAACGCACCGATCTGGTAGAGAAAGCTATTACGACTGCCGAACGAGCCTTGCTCGAAGGTGCGATCCTGGTTGCCATCGTGCTGTTTCTTTTCCTCGGAGAACTACGCTCAGGGCTGGTCGTGATCGCGGCACTCCCATTGTCGATGCTGATCGCGTTCATCTTCATGCAGCAGGCGGGTCTGTCCGCCAACCTGATGTCGCTTGCCGGGCTGGCAATCGGCATCGGTATGATGGTCGATGGCGCCGTCGTGATGACGGAGAATGCCTTTCGAATCATGGCGGAAAGGCGCGAGCACAGCGAGCCGGTTGACCGAACCGCTGCGGTCCTCGCCGCGGCGCGCGAGGTAGCCAATCCAATTGCGTTCGCGATTCTGATCATCATCGTGGTGTTTTTGCCGTTGTTCTCGCTTGAGGGGTTGGAAGCGAAGCTCTTCAAGCCGATGGCGTTCAACATCAGTTTCGCCATGGCGGGATCGCTCCTGCTTTCCTTGACGCTTATTCCAGTACTCGCCGCGCTGATCCTCAAACCCAAGGCCGAGCGCGATACCCTACTCATGCGCTGGGTCAAGCGGGGCTATCTACCGTTGCTCGCCTGGTCGTTGGCTCACAAGCGTATGGTAGTCGCGTGTGCTGGGGTGGCATTGGTTGCGAGCCTCGCCCTCTTCCCGCTTCTCGGCAAAGAATTCATGCCGCAACTCCGGGAAGGATCGATCATGTGGCGTGTGACGACGATTCCGTCGACATCGCTGGAGGAATCCATCGAGATCTCGAAGAAGATCGAAACTGCACTGGCCGAGTATCCCGAGGTGGAAACCACCATTGCGATGATCGGGCGCGCAGAAAAGGGCGAGACCGCGGATGTGAATTACATGGAAATCTATACGGGCCTGAAGCCGATGGAGGAACGGACGCGCTCGGTTGAGGAGCTGGCGGACGCCATGCGCGAGACGCTCGAGGAGACGGTTCCGACCGCCGTCGTCGCATTCACCCAGCCGATTCAGATGCGCGTCGAGGAACTGATCTCCGGTGTTCGTGCCACGCTCGCCGCGAAGGTCTATGGTGAAGATCTCGGCGAACTGGACCGCTTGAGTGCGGAAATCAAGGAAGTTCTCGGCGGTGTGCGCGGCGTGGCCGATCTGTCACTGGAGGCGAACCTCGGCAAACCGCAGATCCGGATCCAGGTAGACCGCGAGGCCCTCGCACGCTACGGTCTGAATGCTGACGACGTACTTACCGTCGTGCGCACGGGTATCGGCAACGAGCCGGTATCGACGCTGATCGACGGCGTTCGGCGTTTCGAAATTACCGCACGGATCGGCGACAGCTCCAAACGTTCCGTGCAGGCGATCCGCGACATACCGCTCAGCACCCCGGGCGGGGCTATCCTTCCTCTGTCGCGTGTCGCCGACGTCAGTACCGCAGAAGGGTATTCGTTCGTTCGTCGCGAGCAATTGCAACGTTACGCCGTTATTCAGATGGACGTGCGCGGCCGCGACGTCGACGGCTTCGTTCAAGACGCGAATCGAGCGATCGAGGCGCAGGTGGATTTGCCACCGGGATACTGGATCGAGTGGGGTGGAGCCTTCGAGAACCAGCAGCGCGCCTTGGCGCGCCTTTCGATCATCGTTCCTTTGACCATCTTCTTCATCTTTGTGCTGCTCTACACAGCATTCAATTCGGTGAAGTACGCCGCACTGATTATCGCAAATGTGCCATTCGCGACCATCGGCGGTGTCGTCTCGCTGTGGATCTCAGGGCAGTACTTGTCCGTGCCGTCTGCGATCGGTTTCATCGCCGTATTCGGGGTGGCGATGCTCAACGGGATTGTTCTGGTGAGCTTCATCAACGAGCTGCGCCACAAGGGACTGAATGTTGCCGAGGCCGTTCGCCAAGGCTGTGAGCTCAGACTCAGACCGGTACTGATGACCGCGTCCGTTGCGATTCTCGGACTGGTCCCCATGCTGCTATCGAGCGGGGTCGGCGCCGAGACGCAACGTCCGCTGGCGTCCGTGGTGGTGGGGGGGCTGATCACGTCGACGCTGCTCACGCTCGTGCTATTGCCAGTTATCTACGAATGGATCGAGAGCCATCAGGAGAAACTGCCATGAAAGAGATCAAGGCGTACGTTCATCGCAATCGTATCGCCGACGTCGTGCGTGCGCTCGATCAAGCGGGTTACCGAAATCTGACGGTCATCGATGTCAAAGGCATGCTCAGAGCGCTGGACAGCACGGAACAGGAATATTCCATTGAAGTCGGCGAGAAAGTGATCTCCGAAGTCAAGCTCGAGCTCGGCTGTGAGGACGAGAACCGAACCGCGGAGGCGATCCGCATCATTCGAGAAAGAGGTCGTACGGGTCAGCCCGATGCGGGATGGGTTTACGTGAGCCAAGTGCTGTCGGCGATCCCGATTGGATGATGCGAGCACGAATGCGAGAACCGCGAGCGGGCGGCACCGTGCCGGGTCGATAGGTCCGTCGACGGCGCGCCCCAACGTGGGCCGGGCGCGGATTATTACACTGTAATAATCGCTCGCCGACCGCTCGAAGCCGCCCCCACTCCCGAATCAGCTGTCCACAGAGTCCACAGGCCCTGCCCGCCACGGCAAAGCGAGCATCGAACTCGCGTCGCCAAGGGCGGGATCGCGCTGTGCGCGGTGCCTGTGGACCGCTGTGGGCAGGTGAAACCGCCCCGCAGGTCCGCGGGGACGTCTTGATGCAGCCCCTGTGACAGGCGAACGCGTGGCGCCGGGGCTGCGACGCCGCGACGCCGCCCGTGTCACTAGCGAGCAAAGCGGGGTAGTGACGCGGGCGTCTCTGCCGTAATCGGCGCGGCAGTGGCGCCGATTTTCATGGTGACGCGCGAATGACGCGTTCCTAAACTGCCGCCCAAGACCGATTCATCCGTGGCCACTGCGGCTCAGTGGCAGAGGGTCGCCCACCCTCGACGTCTCGTCGAATCGGGCCTGCGCGCCAAGGACCGGATCCAGCGCGCCGACCGAGAGGTCGCCGGTCCATCGTCCAGATCATCGACCGCAAGGTCGATTCAGCGGACGGGCTTCCGCCCGTCGTTTCACATCCACTCGCCCGATCGCCAGCACGGCGCCGGCGAGCGCTTCTTCAACCCCGCGAAGTCCTATTCGCCCAACTCAACGGAGGTACCGCTTATCGGCCTATCCATTTCTTCAACTCAAGCACATCGAAAAGGAGGTGATGCACATTCGAAGCTCGGCCCGCAACGGGCCCGTTGGTTCGCACCGGACCGATCCCCTACAGGGGAGAACCGGTGTCGCCTGCAACCAGGCATCTTCAGGTTGAACGGGAGTGGTGTCCCGTGACCCGTGCCGGATTCCGGACCTGGTCGGCTACGGCCCGCCGGGTGGTCAGAAACACTTACCAGAGCATTGTGACACCGTGAGAGACCTGAACTACCAACTCAAACAGCTCTGTCGCCATAACCGCGACGGTGGCTATGCGACCCAGCGCAACCGCGAGCGCCTGCTTTCGCTGATCGCGGACCAGCTCCATGCACTGGGCTTTCGGGGCATGGGCGCGCAGTCGCTGAAGCCGAAGCATGTGGAATCGCTGGTGAACCGATGGCAGGCCGAGTCGCTCTCCGTCGGGACCATCAAGAACCGGATGACGGTATTGCGCTGGTGGGCGCAGAAGGTGAACCGACAGAACGTCGTCGCCCGGCAGAACGACCACTATGGGATCCCCGAGCGGACGTTCGTCAGCACGGATTCGAAGGCGCGCCAGGTCGACGGCGCGGCGCTCGATCGCGTCAAGGACGACCACGTCCGGATGAGCCTCGAGCTGCAGCAGGCCTTCGGGCTCCGGCGCGAGGAAGCCATCAAGTTCCAGCCGAGCTACGCCGACCGGGGCGATCACTTGGAGCTGAAGGACAGCTGGACAAAGGGCGGCAAGGCACGCGAGATCCCCGTCCGTACCGCGGCCCAGCGGGTCGTTCTGGATCGCGCGCATCGGCTCGCGGGACGCGGTTCGCTGATCCCGGCCGAGCGCAACTACCGGCAGCAGTTGCGTGTGTACGAGCGACACACAGCGAATGCCGGGCTCTCGAAGCTGCACGGCCTCCGGCACGCCTATGCCCAAGGACGCTACGAAGAGCTCACCGGCTGGAAGGCGCCTGCCGCCGGCGGACCGACCTCGAGGTCCCTCACGAGAGAGCAGCGCGCCATCGACCGCGAGGCGCGGCTCGTCGTCAGCCGTGAGCTCGGGCACGAACGCGAGCAGATCACGAGTGTGTACCTGAGCCGCTGAAAGGAACGCATAACCTGCGAGAGTTTCCCGTTTCGCTAGGACAGCGCGCTCAGCAGACTCGGGCGCAGGCTCTGAATCCGTCCGGGTAATCATGAAGCTAACGCCAGCGCACCAACGTCACTTTGCCCCCGTCGCCGCCTGCATGCTGGGCGCACTGCTTGCGTCCCTCGAGGCGAATGCGGTCGAGGTCACCGTCGCGCGCTACTCGACGGTGCCGCCGGCGCCGAGCCTGGTGCAACGGGATCCCCTGGCAGCCCCGGTGGTCTCGGTACTGCCGGCTTCTGTGATTCGGATCGGAGAAGCGGTCGAGACGCTCCTGGCGCCGTCCGGATATCGCCTGTCGCCACCTCTTGCCGCCGACTCGGAGCGGGCCGAGCTCCTGGATCTGCCGCTGCCGGAAGCCCACCGCGCGCTCGGTCCGCTGCCGCTGCGGACGGCATTGAGGATCCTGGCCGGCCCAGCGTTCACGCTGGTCGAAGATCCCGTGCATCGGCTGATCTCGTTAGAGCGATGTGAGCAAGCTACAGGTAAGCGCTGAGCATGGAAGCCATCATCGCCATCCTGATCGTCCTCGGCATTTTGTCCGCAAGCGGCGCGCTGCCCGAGAAGTCCCCGCCGACGGCCGACCGGGAAGCGAACGCATCTGCGCTAGAGACTTCTGAGAAGGCAATCCGCCCGGCCTGTAATCAGCACGAAGCGGTTTATCGCGACCTCACCATGCCTTATGGGCAACGCGCCGGTGGCGACGCTGCGGGCAAAACCGAGGCCGCGTGCGATGAATAGAGCATTAGTCGTTGGAACTGTGACCGCGGTGCTATCGCTGGTTGCGAGCCTGAGCTGGGCCGCCGAGCCGACCAACGCCCCAGCGGCGAACACCACGACGAGCGCGACCGTCCTGGAGCGTACGCCGCTCACCGAGCACGAGCGCGCCCGGGCCGGACTCTGGGGCCTGTCGGCAGAGGAGTGGCAGCGCTACCGAACGCTTATGGAAGGGATCCGAGGCAGCATCAGCCCCGGGACCATCTCGCCAATAGAGGTCCTCGGCATCCACGCGCGTGATGAGGCCGAACGTCGCAAGTTCGCCGAGCAGTGGGCCGTGATGATGCGAGAGGACGCGGAACGCATCCTCGCCTTCCAGCGGGCCTACGACGACGCGGGTCGCCTGTTGTACCCGCATGAGACGCTCATCGACGTTGCGCGTCTGCCACTGCAGACCGACAGCGACGACACATTGCGTCGCACCGACCGGGTGTTGCTGTTCGCGCGTCCGGATTGTGCCGCGTGTGATGCACTGCTCTCACGGGTGCTCGCTAGGCTCGACCGTCTCGATGGCGTCGATGTCCTTCTGACCGGCATCGCGGAGGGGAACGAGGGCGCCATTCGAGCCTGGGCAATGGAGCGAGGAATCCGTCCAGAGTGGGTCACCACGCGGCGGGTGACCTTGAACTTCGAGGGCGGCGCGCTCGCGCGCGTCGCACCAAGCCGAGACGAGCTCCCCGTTCTGATGCGCCGGCGGGGCGAATCCGTCACGCCCTTGTCGGGCTCCGCGCTGTGAGGCGGTACGTCGGCCTCCTTATTGCGCTGGCGGCGATGGTGGTGGCATCGCCTCCGGTATTGGCCGCCAGCTCAGTGCCCGAAGGGTACCGCCGCGTCGCGGCGGCGCACGGGATCCCAAATGAGCTGTTCTATGCCGTCGCGCTCGCCGAAAGCGGCAGACATATTGAGCACCTGCGCACGACGCGGCCTTGGCCCTGGACTCTAAATATTCATGGCGAGGGTCGTTACTTTCCCAGTCGCCAGGCGGCGGTGGTTGCCGCGCAGCAGGCGCTCACGCAGGGGCGCCGGTCGGTCGACATCGGCCTCATGCAGGTCAATTGGGCATACCACGCGACGGCGCTGCGCTCGGTCGAGGCAGCCATCGACCCCTACCACAACCTTGACGTGGGCGCGGGGATCCTGGCCGAGTGCTTTCGAACGCAGGGCGACTGGTGGGCGGCCGTCGGCTGCTATCACGCGCCCAGCAATGCCGAGCGTGCGGCCCGTTACCGGGAGCGGGTCAAGCGCATCTGGTCTCGCGTCACGGCAATTGGGTAGTGCCCGGATGCGATCGGCGGTACAGCCAAGGTTCCTCCTCGCGACCCTCGTCCTGTGGTCAGGCTTCGCGGTCGCCGAGCTCGCCGTCATCTACGACAGTGGCGCCACCAAGTCGCTCGCGCCGTACCTGGAGGCATTCAGTGAGCTGCCGGCGGCGGCCGCGGTCGAGGCACAGCCCGGCGACAGTCTGGGTGCGGCCGATGTGAGCCGCCTACTACCAGTTCGGACGCCGGCGCTGACACCGGGGCCAGTGGCACCACGTCCGTTGTCTCTCCCGAACGGGGCGACGCTGCCACGGCCGCTCTTCCTGATTGGCGCGGATCCCCAGTCGCGACATTGGCTCGAGATGCATCGTGAGCGGCTCGCCGAGATCCATGCGGTCGGTATGCTGGTCAACGCGGAGTCCGTAGCCGACCTCGAGGCGATCGCCGCGATCGCGCGGGGCCTGCCGATCCTGCCCGCGTCCGCGACGGACATCGCAGAGTCCCTGGGGCTGAAGCACATCCCGGTCCTCATCTCCCGACGCGGCATCCAGCAATGAATCCGCATCCGGTCGAGGTGCTCCTGCGCCCGCCGGTGGAACTCTGGTCGGCCCTGGTCGCGGCCGCGACCGGCACCATGGCGGTCCTCGCGCCCTGGGCACTGATGATGCCGCCCGGCGTGGCCCACGCGGCCGCCGCAGCGCTGTTCACACTCGCCGGGATCCGCTCACGCCAGGCGTGGCGGGTCATTCGCTACCAGCGCAACATGCGCCGTCTGCCGAGCTACAGGCTCCGTGCCGATCGCATTCCGCTCAGCCGCCACAAGCTGTTTCTCGGGCGCGGCTTCCGCTGGACCCAGCGCCACACCCAACGCCTGCGCGACACCATCCGTCCCGAAGTGCAGCACTATGTGCAGCCGGGGGCGCTGTACCAGTGGGCGAGGCGCAAAGAGGTTGCCTGGGAAGCGGTGCCCCCACTCAACGTGGTTGCCTGGCTGCTGCGCCAACACCGATGGTGGAATCCGCTCAGGCCTCTACCGGCGGTGGGCGGCACGCCCGCAATGCACGCGGTGGAGCCCGACGAGCAGGATGTCTGGATGGACCTGGGCGAGCGCGTGGGCCACACCCTCGTGCTCGGCACAACCCGGGTCGGCAAGACCCGACTCGCCGAGATCCTGATCACCCAGGACATCCGTCGTGGTGACGTCGTCATCGTTTTCGACCCGAAGGGCGATGCCGACCTGCTGCGGCGCGTGTACGCCGAAGCGAAGCGGGCGGGACGGATCAAGGACTTCTATCTGTTCCATCTCGGCTTCCCCGAGGTGTCGGCTCGGTACAACGCCATCGGCAGCTTTTCACGGATCACCGAGGTGGCGACCCGGATCGCGAACCAGCTGCCCAGCGAGGGCAACTCGGCCGCCTTCAAGGAGTTCGCCTGGCGCTTCGTCAACATCATCGCCCGGGCGCTGGTGGCGCTGGGGCGACGGCCCGACTACCAACAGATCCGGCGCTACATCAACGATATCGAGCCCTTGTTCGTCGAGTACGCTCGCGAGCACCTCCGGCGCTTCGGTCAGGAGAACTGGACGACCGATGTCGAGGAGATCGCCGGGAAGATCAGCGAGCGGAATCTGTCGTCAGCGCTCAAGGGCCGCGACCGAGATGCCATTGCCCTGATGCGCTATCTGCAGGCGCAGGACCTGTACGACCCAGTGCTCGACGGCCTCGTGTCCGCATTCAAGTACGACAAGACCTATTTCGACAAGATCGTAAGCTCCGTCGGCCCACTGATGGAGAAGTTGACCACCGGCAAGATCGCCGAGCTCATCTCCCCGGACTACCTGAACGACGATGACAGCCGTCCGATCTTCGAGTGGCTGGACGTGATCCGCCGCAACGGCATCGTCTACGTCGGTCTCGACGCGCTGACCGACACGACCGTCGCGAGCGCCGTGGGCAACTCCATGTTCGCGGATCTGGTGTCCGTAGCTGGTCACATCTACAAGCATGGGGTCGTCGATCCGGCCGACGATACGCCAATCGCGAATCCAACCCGCGTCCCGACGATCTCGATGCACGCCGACGAGTTCAACGAGCTGATCGGGGACGAGTTCGTACCGCTCTTGAACAAAGCCGGCGGCGCAGGCTTCCAGGTAACCGCCTACACGCAGACCTGGTCCGACGTAGAAGCGAAGATCGGCAGCCGCGCCAAGGCCGGCCAGGTGGCCGGCAACTTCAACACCATGATCATGCTGCGCGTGAAGGAGCTCGCGACCGCCGAGATGCTCACCGATCAGCTGCCGCGCGTCGAGGTGTTCACGCTCATGAACGTCTCGGGCGTCAACGACTCGTCGGATCCGATGTCGGGCGTCGATTTCCAGTCCCGCAACGAAGACCGCGTCAGCGTCTCCGAGGTACCGATGCTGACGCCGGCGGAGCTTGTGCGGTTACCGAAGGGACAGGCCTTCGCCCTGCTCGAGGGTGGACGGCTTTGGAAGGTGCGCATGCCGTTGCCAGACGACAGCGGCGACCCGGCGATGCCGGCAGATATCGCCGCTATTGCGAACGAGATGGATCGCACCTATATCACCAACGACCACTGGTATCGCACGCGGGAGACCTGGTGGCACACCATCGCCGATACCGATGCGCTGGTGACTCCGGAGACCGAGTCTGGTGGCTGAAGCGACCGCCGATCCGCGGCGGCGGGAGGTTCGGGAAGGACTCATCTCCCGGTTCCTCACGACCCTCGCCCAGGGGGTCAAGTGGCTCCTGCTCTCGCTCGTCTTCTCGATACTCACCGAGTGGGTGGGCATGGCCTTCTGGTGGCCGGAGCAAGGTCTCGACCACAGCCGCGACATGCTGGCCGCCGAGATCGGATTTCTGCAGGCCGATTTCGGTCGGAGCCTGGTGAGCTCGGATCCTGCTCAGTTCACCAAGACTTTCGCCGATCGGACCTACTACGCCCTGTTCGAGCTCACCCGCATAACCGACTTCATCGAGTGGATCGGGCATGCGCCGGCGGCCGGTGAGCCGGGCCTGCGGTCACGGTTGTATGCCGCGTTTCAGCCGGTCGCAGAGTACGTGCTCGCCGCGATGCAGGTGACTCAGGTCTTCTCGGTCCGGCTGGCAGTTTTAGCGCTCGCCATGCCGGTGTTCGTGATGTTCACGCTGGTCGCCATCGTCGACGGTCTGGTGAAGCGGGATCTTCGCCGGTGGGGCGGCGGACGCGAGAGTTCGTTCGTCTACCACTGGGCCAAGCGGTCGGCGCTGCCACTGCTCGTTCTCACGTGGGTGATCTATCTCGCGCTGCCATTCAGTCTGCACCCGAGCTTCGTCGTGCTGCCCTTCGCGACGCTGTTCGCGTTGAGCGTGGCGGTGACGGCAAGCACGTTCAAGAAGTACTTGTGATTGAAAGAAGGCCGCTTGGCTAAGCCAGCTTGGCCCAAAGGTCATATTCAACGACAGGCTTGCTGCGACTTCGTAGGAAAGCGTCAGCCTGCCTCTTGCCTTCGAGTGCGGAGCCTGCACTGCGTATGGTCGATAGGCGCCAGGGACTGTTTCGGAAAGAGTTCTTTACGAGTTCCAAAGGATTCGTACGTCTATCCGAGATTCCACCAAAACGCACGACCATATTGGCGTCCGACTTGCATCCCTCAGCAACGTTATTCCAGACTTTGCGAAGATCAGCAGCGAAGTCTTCGGGGCTCGAGTGCATGACCTGATGCTCGTTTGTATAGTCAACGTGGGCCGCGCCACCCAGGAACCAGTAGCGAAGCCACTGATCGGGGATATACGTGCGCATACCGTAATAGGGTGGTGACGTAATAACCCATGAGAACCTCGTGTCTTCCGAATTCGGCGTTAGTGAATCGAGCTCGCGACTGTCGCGAAGCCGGACTTCGCCATCACCTTCTGGGAGAGAACCGTAGTAGCGCCTTGCTCTGCGCTCTATGATTTCAAGAACATCCACCCGGAAGGGCCGCAAATCACGACTCTGCCAGTATTTGGTCGCATAGGCAGGTTTCGGGGCATATGTTCTAGGGCTCTGATTGGAAAAGTAACTCTGGAACGTCTTCTGTTTCGGTCCATGCAGCGCGCCGAGGATAATTCCCCGCAGAGCAATGCGGGCCGGTGTTGAGCAGTCTCGGAGAAAAGCGGTTCTGAAGCGGCAAAGGTCGACAAGAATTTCGCCGTGATACGCCCAGTGCCAGAAGGGTTCTGAAGGGACGTCGCGGGGTTCAGTGCCTGACAGGATGTCGCGAGCCTCGGCCAATATCTCCGAGGTGCTGACTTGAACGAGCTTAGCCGCCGTGATTGCGGTCGCGACCGGGCTCGAATCCACGCCTAGCGAGCGCAAGCCTACCAACCGAGCGGCGAAGTTCGTTGTTCCGCGACCACAAAAGGGATCGAGAACTGCTTGATGCTTCTTAGCGCGCCCTTGCAGAATGCGTAGCGGAAACTCGAGCGGGAACATGGTGAAGTACGGGCATATGCCGTTTAACGACGTGTTTGCCGCGGGCGTGGTCATCTCGGGTCACGCCTTCTTCCGAATATATGTGACATTCGATGGATTCTTGAAAGTTTCCCACGCATGGTCCTGGCCACCGAAGATTTCATCCATCGCTTTCTTGACTAGCCGATAAGACAACTGGTCTCTGTCATCGAGGTGTTCAGGGAGCTGTTCAAGAAAGAATGCCTTTACCGAACCCCACGCGGCACCCTCAACCGATTCAAGCTTGGTCATCAATCTGGCTTCTGCTCGAAGGGCTTCAATCATGCGCGCTTCAATCCCCGCCATTACGTCGATCGGTTCCGGTTCTTCCTCCTGAGATTCGGACGGTGCTGGCGTAGTCGTACCACCTGGTGTGCTCACGAGGTCCAATTGAGCGTCTCTTCCAAACGTACTGCGGAGCGTCTTCGCATGAGTGTTGCCCCTGGGCAGGTTGTAGCCAGGGTCACGCATCGAAAACAGACGCTCAAAGGAGAGAGCACGGATACTTACTGGATAGGGTTTGCCCCCGACCGAACTCCAGAAGACGCCCTGTCCCGGAATCGGTTCGTTGAGTAGGGAACTCAGCAGATCGTCGCTGAAGTGCGCGTTTGCGCGCTTCAGCGATGTCAAGTCGGCCGCGGAGAGCAGATGAAAAATGAACCAGTTATCGCCCTGGCTCAGGATCTCGACCGGAATGCTGCCGGGCTGTTGGGTAATCAGTAGTGCGCCGAGATCGTACTTTCGACCTTCCTTGACCCATGCGATATATGGTTCCGCAGCCGGCGCGCTTTCGTTGAGAACTGATTGTGCTTCCTCGACCACGGCAATAGTCGGAATGGTCTTCGGTTCAGCGGCCGTAAACTCTTGCTGGTTTCGGTCGAAGATTCGGCGGAGAATCAGCCCGGAAAGGACCAACGATTGTCCGCCGCGCATCTGAGATACGTCAATCACGCACAATTTCCCCTCGGACAGAGCATGTACGAGCATGTCCATGAGCTGACTACTCTTGTCGTGCAGCATGCGGACGATCGCGGTCATGTTGCCGCGAGCAGCAAGCGCCTCCGCCTCCTGACGTTGAGGATCGAGGTCCAGGATCCGACATACGTCTTCAAGTGGAGTGGCGTTTCCGTTTACGTCAATGAGGTTGACCAGAGACTCCCAACGGTCTTGCGACAGGCCCCGTAGCTTTCTTACGTTCTGTTGTTCCTGACGCTCAGGACCAAGAGCGATGGCAATGACGTCGCCTGGGCGGAGGCGTCGAATATCAAGGCGAATGCCGCCCGCCACGAAAGACTGATAGAACGGGCTTGGATTGCGGCGTTCCGTAAATACGACGAGCTTGTCCTCGAGCGCAGGCACGTCGCAAAGTCCAGGACGTCCTTTGTCATCAGGCCAGAAGTACTCACCGTCGGGATCAAAGATGACAGTGCCGACAGGGACCTTTCGACCGCCACGCTTCTCTACGTGTGGGGTTGTCTCGTAGAGCTTGCTGAACAAGAGCTTATTCAGGTTGGATTTACCGAAGCCCGCGCGGGCAAATACGAAACTGCGGCGTGAAACCAGCGACTCAACCGGGAACTTGACGAGGACCTCGGGCTGTACGAGTTGCATCCATTCCTGTGCCTCGAAATCGGAATTGCCAGAGGTGTAGATGTACTCACCAAATGCAAGGTGCCCAATGGGCGCGCCGTCAATATTGTGTCCGGCAATCTCACGAAGTACCGCGCTGGAGGGGAAGGCGACCTGGCTTCCGACGTGTGGCAGGCGTCGGTGTGACGGCACGAATGTAAGCCCTGTGCCGTTCTTACGAAGTACGCCAAGCACGCGGATGTTCACACGATACTTGAGATACTGCTCCCTGAGGTCCTCCGGGATAGGGCGATCTTCCCGGACGGCTCGAATGTTGAACTCTTCACCGGAACCGAAGGAGAGTTTTCCCTCCGACGAGAACGAGGCAATTCGTCCGAGTACAGCCTCATCCGGCGTCTCAAGCTGCACGAGGAGAAGCTGGCCGTGCATTGGGATGTTTTGAAACTCGTTTCGATAAGGCAGTACGAGATCCGCATGGAATTCCATGCCTCCTTGCTGGAAGCCGCGAAATATTCCTACGACCTTCTCTCTCGGAAACAGCTGTATTTCTGCGGACATGGCGGACCTCATCCGTAACGTCGTTGAGCAGGATCGGCGTCTTGAAGCTGGAACACATCGAGTGTCGACGCGTCGCCCTTGAGACTCGCGCGTACGCCTTCGTAGATGAAGTCCTGCAGGATGTCGAAGTCGAAGTCCACTAGCGCTGCGTTCTCGTGCGCTTTTTGTAGGCAGCGTGGATAGTGCGGAACCGGAAACCCGTTGATAGTGTCTGCAAGCAACGAGCCCAGTATTGCTTGCGCCTCGGATACCTGCGGCACGAAGATGTCGACGGGCCAGATAGGGTCGCGTCTGTGCGCACCGAACTTCACGAGAAACATCTTTCCACCGACAAACTTATTGATTTCGCCGCCTTCGCCAGCACGATCATCGCCTCGCGCAAACTCAGACCAGACGTAGGCCCGCTCTTCGACTTCGCGCGGCACTTCCACGTAAGCGGGATAGTCGGATTGCAGGACCCCCTCTAGGGCCATGGCTAGCCGGTATCTGGAAAGCACCTTGCTGTGCTTCGCGACGCCGGCCAGATAGACATGACGCCGACTCCGTTGCCATTGCTCCTCAATTCGCGTGCGCATGCCTTGCAAAAGGCGCTGAAAGAGGTCTTTTGCAAATACCTTGCTACGCAGCAAGCCGTCACAGACGATTAGCGTGTCCGTGCCGAAGTCCTTCTTCAGGATCGCAAACAGTATGGCCCACTCAACGAGTTCTCTATAAACCTGAACCCAGCTCGGAGAAACAGGCTTGCCAGTGTCTGCGGGGCGGATCATGTGGGAGAGCGCTGGGAGAGTTTCTACGCCGAGAAACTGCATCATCTCGCCAAGCGCAGTCTGTGGTGATCCGTCGCTAGATAGCTGGCGGTGGTTTAGTTTCGCGATTGGCGTGGTTGGTGAGACCGCCTCGAGGCAATATTCGTTGTTGCTGCTGTCGACGACGCGCACGAGCTGAATCAAGAAAGGATCGAACTGTAGCTGGTTATTGCCGCCATCGGTTCCGACGATCGATATCGACGTGGTTGCGCGAGGCTGTATTCGTCGTGTCGAGCCACGCAATGGACGGATTTCTTCACGAAGTTCGTCTAGGATGCCTTGATCGGTGCCGATGCAGTCGGCAATAGCTTCCTTCAGCTGGGCTTGGGTTGCGGGGTCAATCATGAGCGGACCCTCCGATTTGGGCTGCGTGGGACTGTCATACGACGGCCTCCAGGTAGGGTCGCATGACGCTCGCAACGCGCATTTGTCGCGCGTAGTCCCATAGTTCATCCGCGGTGACCTGACGACGACTCCAGGCGTCCTTCAATGCCTCGAGTGCCACGTCGAGTCCGATCTTGCTGCGGTGCTTGAAGCAGTCGGCGATTGTCTTCGCTATGCCGTAGACCCGTATTGGAGTTCGCGCCCGTTCGAACACCTCTATTCCGCGTTCGTAGCCAGCGCCGGAGAACTGGACCATCTTCACCGTTGGATGTTCTAGCCGGGGCGCATGGCTTCCTCGCGGCATGGCAATCCAAATCGCGTCGGGCGTTTGCGTGGTCAACTCATGGAAATGTAGAGCGGTCAGGAGGCAGAAGACGGCCTGAGGCACGCGGGCGGCTACGAGCGCCATGCCGTCGTGGTCGGAAGGTGGTCGCTCGGGAAGCCGGTAAAGCCCGCGTGCCGCCCTCTCTAGCTCACCGCTGTTCGTGAGGCGCGTCAGGTAGATGCGCGGAATCCCGGCGCCTACCAGATCGAGCGGACGAAGGAGACCTTTCTCCCGTGCAAGTTGAAGTACAGCTTCGCTGTGTGTATTTAGCGCCATGCAAAACATTATGTTCCGAAAATTCGTAAAAAGCGACTAACGAACGAAAGAACGGAACACTCTCGAGTCACCGCGTTTCAAGTAGCGGTCGATGATGTTGAGCCGAAAACCGAGCACCGATGTGACTGGGTTTCGCATAGTCACATCACTCTCCGTGCCGGAGCATGCGCGTCATGCACGGCCAATCCCACAAGTACATGCACGCATCCTGGCGAGCGGCGGTCATCGTAACGGGCCTTCTGCTTGGCGCGTCGCAAGCCCTCGCTGATCCCGACGCCGAACGCGAAGCTCTCGCGCGGCTGATCCACGAGATCAAAGCCCTCGAGCCCCTCATCGCGACGGCCGAATCCCAGGCGTCCCCCGACGCCCGCATCCGCTTCCGCTACGACTGGCTCCGCCAGGACCTCGAGCGGATCCGCGCCGGTGTCCAGGAACACATCGACGCACCCCGCAACGAGCCGCGGAAGGTTCCGCCGTTGCGCGGCGACTACCGGCAGTGACGCCCAACCATGACGCCCGCACAAAGCGCCGCGTTCCAAGCCGGGTCGGGGGTCACTCCGGGAACGCTGCTCACCAGTATCGCAAGCGTCGTGCTGGTCCTGGTGTTTGTCTGGGTGATGTGGGTGACCGTCGGAACGTTCCGCGCCTGGCAGGACGGGCAGGTCGCGCTGTTCGACCTCGTATGGGCGGCGCTGCGGGCCAGCATCGTGCTGCTCGTGCTCGGTTTCTATCTGCGGTGACGGGGTGACCGGAACCGTATCGGTCCGGGTGCGAAGCCCGGGATGTGGTGATCAGGGGTCCGCCCCGCAACTTCGGAGAAATGATGATGTCTGCACAAGTGAAGAAGAGGACGGTGGCCGTGCTGGGTCTCCTCGGTCTCGCCGCCAACCCGCCGGTGTGGGCGGCATTGCCGACCCCAGTCGCGCCAAGTACTGCGCCGGCGGCCGGCGACTGGATCGCCCTGATCCAGGGCTACATCAAGGATGGCGGTCTGGTGCTGGGTCTGGCGATCGCGGTACTGGGCTTCCTCTGGGTCGCGTATCTGGCATTCGCGAAGTTCAACGAAGCGCGCCAGGGGAAGGCGGAGTGGGCCGAGGTCGGTGTGCTCGGCATTGTCGGCGCAGTGGTGCTGATCTTCGCGAGCTATCTGCTCACCGAAGCGGCCGGCGTCATCTGATCCGGCATGGCGGACCGTCAGGACATCCTCGCCGATCGGCTGAATGCCGAACCCGCGATCTTCAAGGGCTGCTCGTCGAGCGAACTTGGCGTCATCGTAGGCGTGGCCGCACTCGTGTGGTTACCCGTCAGTCTGATCCTGGCGGGGCTCGCGGGTGCGGTCACGATGGGCTTCGGCATCGCGGGCGTCGGTATCGTCGCCACCGTGTTGCTCATGGCGAGTCTGTTCCAGCGGTTGAAGAGGAACCGCCCGGACGGCTACTACCAGCAGCGTATCGTGCTCTGGCTCGACGACCACGGGTTACGACGCTCGCCCTTCGTTCGTCGAAGCGGCGCATGGGATATCGGCAGGACGGCGCATGCGACGTTACCGGTACGAGATCGATAACGTCCGCGCGCACCTGCGCTCGCTGTGGGCGGTGATCGCCATCCAGGTGCTCGTCATCGCCGCGCTCTGGTTCGGCTGGAGCCACGCGCCCGAGCGCCTCACCGTGCACATCCCACCTGACCTGCGCTCCGGAGCGACGCTGGCCGTGGACGAGGTATCGCCACCCAACGTCTACGCCTTCGCCTTCTACATCTTCCAGCAGCTCAACCGTTGGCAGGAAGACGGCGCCACGGACTATGGGCGGGCCATCTTCCGGGTCTCGCCTTACCTCACGCCCCGTTATCGCGCCGATCTGATCGCCGAGCTCGAGCAAAAGGGCCGCCAAGGCGAGCTCGCCTACCGCGTGCGCGGTGTCCAGGAAATCCCGGGGCATGGCTACGAGGAACGGCGCGTCGACATGCTGAACGAGGATGCTTGGATTGTCTGGCTGGACCTCGATCTCCTGGAATCGGTGAAGGGCATGACCGTCAAACGCACCGCAATCCGTTACCCGCTGCGCATCGTGCGCTACGCCGTCGACCTCGAAGCCAATCCCTGGGGGCTGGCCCTCGACGGGTTCGGCGCCGAGGGGCCGCGGCGGCTGACTGATGCCGAACTTGACGACGAGGGAGGCACCGATGGTGGCGCATAGCGCGCTTCGAGCCGATACGCCCGAGTGGCGCTGGTGGATGAGGGCCATGCTCGTGGTAGTCCTCCTGCTGCACGCAATGGAAGTAGACGCGGCACCCGATACGCAGGAACGCATCGCCTGGCGCAAGACGCCCATTGCCGTCGAGCTGGCAGTCGGTGCCGAGCGGCTCGTCCATCTCCCGGGTGCGGTCAAGGTCGGCGTGCCACCACAGCTCCAGGGGGCGCTGCGCGTACAGAGCATCGACGGCACGCTCTACCTGCTGGCAAGCCAGCCATTCGCCGCGACCCGCGTCATTGTGCGTGGGATGAACAATGGCCAGGTCTACTTGCTCGACCTCTCCGCGGTGGCCGAAGGCGACGGAAGTAGCCCGATTGAGATCTATCTGCCGGACGAGGCGCCTGCGAACGGTTCAGAGCCGACGGTGGCGTCAGGTCCACCGCAATACGGTTACGTCACTCTGACGCGCTTCGCCGCCCAACAAATGTACGCCCCGGCACGGTTGCTCCAGGAGCTTCCCGGCGTCGTCCGGCTGCCGATCAAGCGGGAGCCAGTGGCGCTGGTGCGCGGTGACGCAGTCGAGGCTGTGCCACTCGTCTCCTGGCGGGCCGGCGATCTCTATGTCACCGCGGCCAAGCTCACCAACAAGACGGAGCGACCGCAGACCCTGGACCCGCGGACCCTGCGCGGTCGCTGGCTCACGGCGGCCTTCCAACACAACCGGCTGCACGAGGCCGGCAGCGAGGCCGATCGCACAGTGGTGTACCTGATCTCGGACCGGCCGTTCGCGGCCTCGCTGCGGTAGCCGAATATGCCTGCCGCAACCTCCAATCGCCTGTTGCCGATTCTCGGCGGCGCCGTGGTGCTGATGTTGGCCTTCGTGACGCTGAAGTCCTGTTCGCAGGACGAGGACAGCGGCGTGGTGCTGGACAATGTACCGACAGCGCCCGCCCCGGATGCCGACACACCGGCCGACACCATCAAGACCCTCACGGCCAACGTCGCTGCGATGACCGCGGAGGTTGAGGCGCTGCGCCGGGAGAACGCGACCCTCGCCAGGGAGAATCAGACCCTCGTCGCAAACCGCACCCAGATCGAGGAGAACGTCGCCACGCGGCTGCGCCGTGAGCTGCTGTCCCGCGAGCGGGACGCGGAGAACCAGGGCCGGATCGATTCCGGCGTGCTCGCCTCATTGACCGACCGGGTCGATCGGCTGGCGGAGTCGGTGGCGCGCGTGCAGCCCGGCGATGGTAGCGACATCCCGGTGGGACTTGGTCTCGAGGGTGTCAGTACGCAAGGGCCGACGCCGAGCCTGATCTGGGTAGAGCCGCTCGACGCGCCGGCCGCGGCCGCGTCAGAGACCGGATTGTTGGACCGAGCCGGACAGACTGCGGGCGGGTATCTCGACAGTGCCCGCACTCGCACCGGGCAAGTCGTGACCAACGCGCGAGAAGAGGTGGACGCGCTCAAGAGTCGACCCGCTTATACGGTCCCCCGCAACGCCACACTCATCGGCTCGACGGCAATGACCGCGCTCGTCGGCCGGATCCCGATCCAGGGTCAGGTGCGCGACCCGATGCCGTTCAAGGTGATCACAGGCAGCGAAAACCTGGCCGCCAACGGCCTGACGGTGCCCGGCGTGCAAGGCATGGTGTGGAGCGGTACCGCGGTCGGCGATTGGACGCTGTCCTGCGTCACCGGTCGGCTGGAGTCCGTCACGTTCGTATTCGACGACGGCACCATCCGCACGATCTCGAGCGACGACCGCAGCGCCCAGGCGGGCGGGCAAGGCGGACGCGACGAGCCGCTGGGCTGGATCTCAGATGCCCAGGGGATCCCGTGCATCAGCGGCGACCGCAAGACCAATGCCGCGTCGTTTCTGACCCAGCGGATCGGCGTGCAAGCCATCCAGGCAGCAGCGGACGCGGCAGCCGCCGCCGAGACGACCTCGGTGGTCAGCAACCTCGGCAGCGTGACCGACAGCGTCACTGGCGATGTGGGTACCTATGTGCTCGGCAAGACCGTGGCCGGCGGCAGCGAGGAAGTGGCCAAGTGGCTGCTCGAACGTCAGTCCCAGAGCTTCGATGCGGTGTTCGTACCAGCCGGTACCGCGGTAGCCATCCATGTCGATCGCGAGCTCGCCATCGACCTCGATCCCCAAGGCAGGAAACTGAATCATGCACTCGCGACTGCGCCCGATCGTCACCATCGCCTGGATTAGCCTCGCGCTCGGCGGTTGCGCCAGTACCAAGGAGTCGGTGTTGCCGCAGGACGGGCCGTCGATGAAGGCGATCTACGACGCGCACTTCGAGGGCATGGGCGCCGACGATCCTTATGTCCTGCGTCGGGAACTGGGCACGCGTCCGCTGGGTGACGACGACGTCGACCTGGCCGGCTACTCGCGCACCGCGCACACCGAACTCGAAACGATCTTCCCTCGGCTGCCCAACCCAACCTTGGTGATGTACGTGTTCCCCCACCTCGCGGGGCCCGAGCGGGTCCCGGTCCCGGGCTATGCCACGACCTTCACGCTCTACGAGCGGATCGAGTACGCACTGCCGGGTGAAGTCCCGAGCGGGCAGCGCTGAGCATGGCCGGGTTATCCCTGACCGCGCTCCGCCTGGCTTCATCGGAATCTTCGACCGAGCCACGCCCGCTCACGATGACCGACGTGAAGGCCTTGTACGCCCGGCCGCCGTCCTTCACCGACTTCCTGCCCTGGGTCGAGTACCTGCCGGACAGCCGCTGCTTCCTGCTCGAGGACGGGGTCAGTGTCGGCGCGCTGTTCGAGCTGACGCCGGCAGGTACTGAGGCGCGGACGCCGGGCTTCATGACGGAGCTGCGCGACGCGATCCAGACCGCAATCACCGAAGCCATCCCGGAGCTCGACGATGCCCCCTGGATCCTCCAGCTCTACGTGCAGGACGAGCCGAGCCTGTCGGACCTGCTGCGCCAGGTCGAGGCCTACGTGCCTCCGGGAGCCAACGAGAGCACGTACACGCGCCACTACCTCGAATTGCTGACGGCCCATTGCGCCCGTATCAGCCGGCCCGGTGGTCTGTTCGAGGACTCGGCGCTGACCGGCACCGTCTGGCGTGGCCAGGTGCGGCGAGTTCGGGCGGCGCTCTATCGGCGACTGAACCCGCGCGGCCGGGTGCCGAGTGCGGTCGAGGTGGAGGCCGAGCTCAACGACGTCGCCACGAAATGGACGGCGGCGCTCGCAGCGGCCGGGATCCGCTGCCGCCGCGGCTCGGGGGAGGACCTCTACCGCTGGCTCCTGCCCTGGTTCAACCCGTGGCCGGATTGCGCTGAAGGCGATGTAGAGAGGCTTCTCGCCGCGTCACCGTATCCGGGCGATGAGGACCTGCCGTTCGGTGCGGATCTTGGGGAGGTGCTGACGCTCTCGGCGCCCAAATCCGACAACGCATCAGCCACCTGGTGGTTCGATGGGCTGCCGCACACCCTCGTTACGGTGCAGGGGCTACGGCGAGCGCCTGACATCGGCCACATGACGGCAGAACGCCCCTCCGGGGATCATGTGTTCTCCCTGTTCGACCGGTTGCCCGAGCACGCCGTGATGGCGCTGAACATCACGGTGAAGCCCCAGGATCTGGTGCGCAACCACATCGGGCTGGTCAAGCGCGCCGCCGTGGGCGATTCGGCGGAAGCCGAACTGACGCGTGAGGACGCCGGCGCGGTGGAGCGTGAGATGGCGACCGGCAACAAGCTCTATCCCCTGCAACTGGCGTTCTACATCCGCGGTGAGGATCTCGCGGACCTGCGGACGAACGTCAATCAGCTGAATGCTTTGCTACTGCCCAACGGTCTGCAGCCGATTGCCCGCGAGGCGGACCTGCTGGCACTCGACAGCTACCTGCGAAATTTGCCCATGGCCTACGACGCCCGACTCGATCGGGTCAGCCGCCGATCGCGCCTGGTCTTCTCCAGGCACATCGCAAACCTGCTGCCGCTCTATGGCCGCTCGCGCGGCACCGGCAACCCCGGGCTCGTGTTCTTCAACCGGGGTGCCGAACCCCTGGTGTTCGACCCCTTGCACAGGGCGGATCGCAAGAAGAACGCGCACATGCTGATCCTCGGCCCGACCGGCGCCGGCAAATCCGCGCTGCTGGTCTACCTGCTGCAGCAGATGGCGGCGATTCACCGTCCGCGCATCTTCATCATCGAGGCCGGCGGTTCGTTCTCGCTGCTCGGGCAGCACTTCGCCAGCCACGGGCTCGACGTCAACCAGGTGACGCTCAACCCAGGTGCCGATGTGAGCTTGCCGCCGTTCGCCGATGCGTTACGGCTGTTGGACAAGGACCGGCGCGTGAAGCTCGTGACCGACACGGAAGCGCTCGAAGAGAACGAGGACGACGACGAAGAAGGCGATGGCCCGGGACGCGACATCCTGGGCGAGATGGAAATTGCCGCACGGATCATGATCACCGGTGGTGACGAGCGCGAAGATGCGCGCATGACCCGGGCGGATCGACTCCTGATCCGGAACGCCATCCTGCTGGCGGCCAAGGCTGTTGCGGAGGAAGGTCGCGACCAGGTATTGACCCGGGATGTCGTCGCGGCGTTGAACAGCATCGGTTGCGATACCGGCCTGCCGGAACACCGGCGTAACCGGGCACTCGAGATGGGCGACGGCATGGCGCTCTTCTGTTCGGGGCTCGCAGGGCAGTTCTTCGACCGACCCGGCAAGCCCTGGCCGGCGGCGGACGTGACGATCCTGGAAATGGGCATCCTCGCTCGTGAGGGTTACGAGGATCAGCTGACCGTCGCCTACATCTCGATGATGAGTCACATCAACGACCTGGTCGAACGCCACCAGAGCGACGCGCGACCAACACTCGTCGTTACCGACGAGGGGCACATCATCACGACCAATCCGCTGCTCGCGCGCTACGTCGTCAAGATCACGAAGATGTGGCGCAAGCTCGGCGCCTGGTTCTGGATCGCGACGCAGAACCTCGAGGATTTTCCCGACGCCAGCCGCAAGATGCTCAACATGATGGAGTGGTGGCTCTGCCTCGTCATGCCGAAGGAGGAGGTCGAGCAGATCGCGAGATTCAAGGA
>JAYODW010000043.1:2158-36692 GCA_038116745.1 Gammaproteobacteria bacterium | reverse complement strand
GAACGTCATCGTCCGCGAAAACAATTCGGCCAACATTTTCTGATCGCCGAAGATGTCATTGATCAAATTCTTGCACTGGTTTCGCCCTCTGCAGGCGAAACAATCATAGAAATCGGGCCGGGTGAAGGGGCTTTGACCGACCGTCTGGCGGAGTCGGGCGCGCGGATAGTTGCCATTGAAATAGATACTGACCTGGTCAGCCGTCTGCAGGCTCGATATGAGGACAATCCTCTTGTAAAAATTGTCAGTGCAGACATTCTCAAAGTTGATCTTGGCGCTCTTACGGACCGTAAGAAACCGGTCAAGCTGGTTGGCAATCTGCCGTACAACATATCAACACCGCTGTTGCTGAAGCTGGTCGACGCCGATCTGCTTTGGCACTCACTCACAGTGATGGTCCAGGCTGAGGTAGGCGAGCGTCTCGCCGCCTCTCCACGCTCAAAATCTTACGGCAGGCTCAGCGTGATGGCCCAACTGCGTTCAGAGATCTTTCACCGTTTCGCGGTTAAGCCGAGCGCTTTCCGGCCGCCGCCTAAAGTTCAGTCGGCGGTTCTACAGATCTACCCGTTGGCGCGGGAGATCAGTTGCGATCAGATACGGTCTTTCGAGCAGATTGTCCTGCGCGCTTTCAATCAGAGGAGGAAAACCCTGGCGAACGCGTTGCGTAGCCTCTTCAGCGCGGCAGAGCTGAGCGACGCCGCAATCGATCCAACGCAGCGGGCGGAAAACATTTCAATAGATGAATATCTAGCGCTTGCCCGCAGGCTCAATGACCGTTCATGAGCGCGGGAAGAACACCGTGCCTGCCAAAGAAGCAAAACGATACGACTGGCTGATTACTTACCCACAATATCTGTGGATAAAGCTGTGTACGAGTCGTGAGGAGCGATACTCTGGCCCTGATGCGAGCCAATTTCTGCAAAACTGATTAAGTTATAGCCAATCTTTTCAGACTCTTAAAAAACAATTAGTTACGGCGTTTTATCGATAAGGCGCATGGGATAACTGAGCTAAACCCATTCAATCACTAGCGACTCCGCTGGGATGTGCATAAAAGCAACAGCCGCCTCATTGTAGAGCGCCTCCGCGCTTCTCACTTCGCATCGCCGCGATGATTGGCCGAGTTTCCGGCCGCCGCCCGTGCCACTGATAGAACGCTTCCGCTGCCTGTTCTACCAGCATCCCTAGCCCGTCGAATGCCCCAACAACACCAGCGGATTTTGCCCAGGAGACGAACGCTGTATCGACGTCTGCATAGGCCATGTCGTAGCACGTCAGCGCGTCGCAAGCTGTTGGCAAGCGCAAGCCGGGCACACCACCCCTAAGACTCAGCGACGTTGCGTTCAGGATGAGATCCGGAAAAACCTCAGGAAGCTGTCCCCAAGGGCAGACCTGCAAAGCACTTTGCGCCGCAAAAAAATCTTGTAGCTCTTTGGCGCGGCGCATAGTCCTGTTACTGACCCACAAACCCAGCGGCTTTCTTTCTAGAAGGGCTGGGATCGCCCCCCGCGCAGCACCACCGGCGCCAAGAACGAGGATCCTCTTACCACTGAGCAGAAACCCGTAATTCACCTCAAGGTCTCGGACAAGGCCAGCACCGTCCGTGTTATCCGCAACGGTGCGCCCATCGTCAGTGAACCAGAGTGTATTGGCTGCACCTGCCGCCCCCGCCCTGGCAGTTTTTTCGTCCGCTAATGCAAAAGCCTCTTCCTTGAGAGGAATAGTGACGTTCAAACCGCGCCCGTTGCGAGCACGAAAAGTCTTGATCGCCTCGCGCAGATTGCCCGGTGCGACCTCCAACCGCTCGTAAGACAAAGGAATCCCAAGCTGTTCCCCAAAAGCCTGGTGAATCTGCGGCGATTTACTGTGGCTGATCGGCTGGCCCACCACGCAGAATTTGAGCCGGTCGGCAACGGCCTCACGTGCTTCCGAGCTGTTATTCATTCAGAAATTCGCGGAGAGGAACACAGCCAGCTCATACCCGTATCAGTCGGGGATGCAAGTCCGGGGAAGAGAGCGTCAGCTGTCTTCGAAGATCTGTCAGCGCAATCCGTTCTTGAGCCGGCTGCTCAGCCAGCTTCGCCGCCCTGCTCCACAAGTCCCCCTTTCAGAACAGAGGTTTCAAACCCACGTTCGTTCAGCAGAAACGCAGCCGCCGAGCTCCTGCGCCCGGAATCGCAGTAAACGATGAGCGGAACATCCGGGTTCAGCGCATCTGTTTTCATGCGCAACATGAAAAGCGGGATGTTGATACTCTCAGGCAGCCCGTTATTCGCATGTTCGCTTTCCAGACGCACATCCAGAAACTTAGCCCCGGACGCTACCCGGCTTTTGGCCTCATCAAACGAAACCCAGGTGAGCATGGGTTCACGCAGCAGCTCGTTGAAATCACTTTTCGACAGCCGCATCAAAGTACCGTCACTGTCCATGACCACGTTCGCGTTTCGTTTGGCTTCAGACAGCAGCGCTTCCTCGCCGAAAGCATCACCGTCTTTCAACGTTGCCAAGGTTAACTCCGAACCGGTCCTGGACGCCCGGGTCACCTTGGCGCGTCCACTCTTGATGATGTAGTAGAAATCGCCATCCTCTCCCTGTTTGAGGATCACGTCGCCACTGCGTACGGGCATTTCCTGCATGCGCATGAACAGCGCCTGGATGTTGGCTGGAGGCAGCTGCATGAAAGCCTGGGACTGCAGGATCCTGGTCATCCAGTCGCTGTCGCTGTCGTCGTCATCTTCTTCTACCGATATCTCATTGACTTCGATTCCTGAGAGCTGATCCCAGGTCAAGAGAATATCCAGCAGATCACTGTCGAACCGCGTGATCTTGCAGTCGGAATCACATCGCGCCGTCTGTTTCCGCGGCTGCAGGTTGGCCAGGGGATGCCGCGATGCGTCCGTTCCGCTTTTCACAGTGACCGCAGCACCCGCCTCGTCAGTCAGCGTCAGCTCGCCCTCGATCAGGTAAACCATCTTCCGATCGAGGTCGCCACTTTTGAAGATGACGCGACCTGCGGCCACCTCTTCTACCCGAGCCTTGCTCGCAAGTTCCTGGAAATTCTCCGCGTTCAGCGCGTTCGGGGGAACCAGGGTTTTAAGGATGTTTTTGTCTACAAGTTGAACATCTGTCATGGCTGCAAACTACTGGACGCTAGGAAGAGATTGAGGCTCACGCCGCAAACCCGCGCTGCATTTTAAGCACAGCCTCGAGGTAAAGGAATGTCGTCCGAACATATCCTTCCGGGACCCAGCGGGAAGTGCCAGGCAGCGCATCTACACGGATGCGCTGCCCGGAAACTTTACACAGCGTCTTTAAAGACGCTTCAGAGGATATATCCGCGCTCGTCGTGCTCCCGAAGGTCGAGGCCCTCGGTTTCCGCCTCTGATGTCACACGCAGACCGACCATAGCCTGCACGAGTTTCAGCAGCACGAAAGTAACCACCCCGCACCACACCGTCGTGGCGACTACCCCAATTACTTGCGTGAAGACCTGCGACATCATGGTCTGTCCCTCTGCCAGACCGGCCCCGCCGAGACTCTCTGCGACGAAGACGCCGGCGAGCACGGTTCCCAGCATTCCGCCAACTCCGTGCACGGGGAAAACATCCAGGGAGTCATCGATCTGAAAAGTTCGTTTAACAGCCTGGGTCGCGAAGTAACACACCAAACCGGCCGAGATCCCGATGGCAAGCGCGCCTGCCGGACCGACGAACCCCGAAGCTGGTGTGATGGTCCCGAGCCCCGCCACCATGCCGGTGACGATCCCCAGAACGCTGGGCTTACCATGCTTCAGCCACTCGACGCTCACCCAGGCGAGGGAACCGGCCGCGGCGGAGATGTGGGTCACCAGCATCGCCATACCAGCATCGCCGTTTGCTGCTACCGCGCTCCCGGCGTTGAATCCAAACCAGCCAACCCAGAGCAGCGATGCCCCGGTAACCGTCATCGTCATGTTGTGCGGCGGCATAGCGGTCTGTGGGAACCCTCGCCGGTTACCGATTACGATGGCAGCGACAATCGCCGCAACACCGGCATTGATATGAACGACGGTGCCGCCGGCGAAATCCAGCAGCCCGCGCTCGGCCAGCCAGCCGCCGCCCCACACCCAATGACAGACCGGGACGTATACCAAGAAGAGCCAAAGCGTACTGAACAACAACACTGCCGAAAATTTCATGCGCTCCGCAAAGCCACCCACGATCAGCGCAGGCGTGATGATGGCGAACGTCATCTGGAACATGACGAATACCGTCTCCGGGATCGAACCGCTCATGGAATCCCGCGCAACGCTGCTCAGAAACAGGTTGCCACCGCCGATGTATGCGTTCAGATCACCCCCATCGCCGAATGCCAGACCGTAACCGGCAACCATCCACGCGATGGACATAATGCAGGTGATAGCAAAGCACTGCATCAGTACCGACAGCGCATTCTTGCTGCGCACAAGTCCACCATAAAACAAGGCAAGCCCGGGTAGCGTCATTAGCAGCACCAAGGCCGTCGATGTCAGGAGCCAGCCGCTGTCTCCGGAGTCAAGCCCATCCGCGAAAGCCAGCTGAGGCGCTGCAAGCAGCAGCGCCGATATCAAGTTTATCGGTTTCATTGTTGTCTTCCCCCGAACTCCCCCAAAGAAATCAGGCGTGGCGTCGAGGCGCCGCGCCCGTGCAGAGTTTTAGAGCGCGTCTGCGCCGGTCTCCCCTGTCCGGATCCGGACGATGTCGATGAGCTCCGTCACGAAGATCTTGCCGTCTCCTATGGACTCCGTGTTCGCGGCGGTGCGAATGGTGTCAACCACCTCGTCCATCTGTTCATCGCTGACCGCGACTTCAATTTTTACTTTCGGCAGAAAATCCACCACGTATTCCGCCCCACGGTAAAGTTCCGTGTGCCCTTTCTGGCGTCCGAAACCTTTTAATTCCGTGACTGTCATTCCGTGGATCCCGCGCTCGGACAAGGCCTCCCGCACGTCGTCTAGCTTGAATGGTTTCACTATCGCTGTAACAAGTTTCATCGGTTTTCTCCCACTGATCTTGTTGGTTAAGTTCTGAACTAGCGTTTTTCGCGACGATTGTCCCCGGCGCTGCTCACCGGGGACACTTCTTTTGACCAGTAACTCGACGTCCGCCTGTTACCGCCTCTGTGTATCGAGAACGTTTCAGGCGTAGCGCGCCTGACACCTCAGGTTTTAACGAATTCCGGATAGGCCTCAAGCCCACATTCTCCTATATCGCACCCGGCTGCTTCCTCCTCTTCGCTGATACGAATCCCTACGGTAGCCTTCAGGGCACCCCAGACGATGGCAGAGGTTACCGCAACCCATCCGAAGATCATCGCGATACCCAGCAGCTGAGCGCCCAGGCTGGCGTCCTCGTTTGAGAGGCATACCGCCAGCAGTCCCCAAATACCTGCGCTCCCGTGCACGGAGATAGCGCCAACCGGATCATCGATCTTCAGGCGATCCAGCCAGACGATGGAGAACACTACAAGGACTCCGCCTACTGCGCCAATCAGCGTGGCAAGAAGAGGAGTAGGAGTGAGCGGTTCGGCGGTTATTGCAACGAGACCGGCCAGAGCACCGTTCAAAGCCATCGTCAAATCAGCCTTGCCGAACAGGAGCCGCGCCGTGATTAGAGCCGCAACCGTACCGCCCGCAGCCGCCGTGTTTGTGTTCACGAACACCAAAGCTACGGCGTTCGCCTCTGCGACATCAGATACCTTGAGCTCAGAGCCGCCGTTAAAGCCGAACCACCCGAACCAGAGGAGAAAGGTGCCGAGCGTTGCGAGAGGCAGATTGGCGCCCGGCATCGGGTTTATCCGGCCGTCTGCACCGTATTTTCCTTTCCGCGCTCCAAGAAAGAGCACTCCGACCAGCGCCGCGGTCGCACCCGTCATGTGCACCACGCCAGACCCGGCAAAATCGAGGAAACCTTTTTGATCGAGGAAACCGCCGCCCCATTTCCAATAGCCCTCTATCGGGTAAATGAAACCGGTCATCACCACGGCGAAGCCGAGAAAAGCCCACAGCTTCATGCGCTCCGCCACTGCTCCCGATACGACCGACATGGCAGCGGCGACAAATACAGCCTGGAAGAAGAAATCTGACAGGCCCGAGTAGTAGGTCTCACCGTCGCTGGCTATCACGGCCTCAGCTGCGTTGTCGGTACTGCCGAGAATCGACGGCAATCCTGGCCACAGGGCAGTAACACCATCCCCCGGATACATCAGCGCATACCCGCAGAGCAAATACATGATGCACGCCACTGCGTAGAGCACGATATTCTTGGTGAGAATTTCAGCCGTATTTTTCGCCCTCACCAGCCCGGCTTCGAGCATCGCGAAGCCTGCGGCCATTAACATGACCATTGCACCCATCACGAGAAAATAAAACGTGTCGAGGGCATACTTAAGTTCAATAACAGATGCGTCCACGTGGGAGTCCTCCTCAGTCGTTTGAGTGCCCTTCATAGCGGAACTGCTTCGAGGACACGGCAAAACAGCCGAATGCACCATGTGTGCCACTCTTGCGGAACGCTCTGATCAAGCACTTATTCAAGGTAAAGATGCGAAAGCTCTCTGCTGCCCTCCGAGCGCCACGGCGTCCACGCACCAATTCGAAGCGCCAAACGGGAGGTATGCACCAATTTCTCGCGCTATGCCCACCACAGCCCCGGCGAGATGAACCCTCTGAGAGGAGAAAGGACGATGATGTTTGACTTGCGCTCTATCGAAGCTGCTGCAGAGCGCCTCGCGGCCCTGCTGCCAGAAGACGCGCGTCTGCTGCGTGAAGAACTAAAAGCGAATATCCGTCCGGTTCTGGAGTCTTTGCTCAACCGGCTTGATCTGGTCACACGGGAAGAATTCGAGGCCCAGACACGAGTACTGGCACGCACCCGGGAGCGGCTGGAACAACTGGAAGCCCAGCTCCAGGAACTGGAGAATGCTGGACCACCCTGACCACGTACAGGCTTCTGCCGTCAGTACTCTTGAGCCGCGCGGAACGCGTTAACATAGCGGGCCAGCCTGCATGGATGCGGGCAAGACTGGAGCAGGGACGCCATGCCCATCGCCGTTGCCTACTGCCGTGCCCTTGTCGGCATCTCAGCACCACTGATTCGTGTCGAAACGCATATCGCAAACGGGCTACCCGGCTGCACGATCGTTGGATTGCCTGCCGCCGCGGTACGCGAAAGTCGCGAGCGGGTCCGCTCCGCCATCACCAACTCAGGGTTCGAGTACCCGCTGCGCCGCATCACCGTCAACCTGTCTCCGGGCGATATTCCCAAGGAAGGCACCGGTTTCGATCTCGCGGTAGCAGTCGGGATCCTGGCTGCTTCCGGACAGATCGAACCAGATTCGCTGGGCCGAACCGAGTTTTTTGCCGAACTGGGCCTCAGCGGTGAACTGCGTCCGATCCAGGGGGTGATCGCCGCCGCCCTGGCGGCTGGCGCTGACCAGCACGCGTTGATCGTGGCGGCGGAAGATGGCGACTTAGCTGCACTCGTTGCATCATCGTCCGGACATGCTGCGACAAGCCTACTTGAGGTTGCGAAGCACCTGAATGGTTTGCTGACGCTTCCGGGCATCGCACGCAGCCGGCACGGCTGCACCCCCGATGACTATCCGGATCTCTGTGACATCGTTGGGCAAAGCCGCGCACGACGCGCGCTGGAAGTCGCGGCGGCGGGCGGACACAACGTCATCATGCTCGGTCCACCGGGGACCGGTAAAACCATGCTCGCGCGGCGTCTGCCCGGACTGTTACCGCCGCTTGATGCGCAGGAAACGCTCGAAGTAGCGGCGATACATTCGGTCGCGGGACAAAGCCTGGAAGGTCTCCTGCACGGCCGGAGGCCATTCAGATCACCCCACCACTCCGCTTCTGCTGTGGCTCTGGTGGGTGGCGGGCAACACCCGAGACCGGGAGAGATCTCCCTCGCGCACCAAGGTGTTCTGTTCCTGGACGAATTACCCGAGTTCGATCGGCGTGCACTCGAAGCACTGCGAGAACCTCTCGAGCACAGCCAAATCCATATTGCGCGCGCGTCCGGTGCGGTGCGTTTCCCTGCCGCCTTCCAGCTGGTCGCGGCGATGAATCCCTGTCCCTGTGGCTATGCTGGCGACCCGCAGATGGAATGCCGCTGCACGCCTCAGGCGATTGCACGCTACCGTCAGCGGATCTCAGGACCTCTCCGTGAGCGTATCGATATCCACCTGGAGCTCCCGCGCCAGTTCGTTGACCCGTTTGCAGCTGAGACCACGGGTGAATCGAGCGCTGTCGTCGCCGCGAGAGTCAAACAGTGCCGCGAGCATCAACACCGACGCCAGAGGATTCTGAACGCTGCCCTGCGCGATTCGGAACTGAAAGCGCAATGCCAGATGACTTCAGCGGCAAGTTATTGTCTTGTGGAATTCGGGCGCAAACTGGCCCTGAGCACCCGCAGCCTGCACAAGATCGCCGCCATCGCACGCACCATCGCTGACCTCGACATGAGCGATACCCTGCACAGCTCACATATCGCCGAAGCCTGCTCCTACCGTATGCTTGACCGCCCTGTCGCTGACTGAGCGCAGAGACGAGTTGGACATTTAACAAGGCATGCTGAACAGAACATGAAATTCGATATTCGAGTGCAGGCGGCGACGCAGTTTGTCGAGGAGCAATCAGACCCGGAAGCGGAGCGTTACGTTTTTGCTTACACTATAACCATCGAGAACTGTGGCGCGGAGAGCGCCCAGCTCCTCGATCGCCATTGGATCATCACCGACGCTGACGGACAGGTGCAGGAAGTCAGGGGGCCAGGCGTCGTCGGCGAACAGCCCCTGATCGCACCCGGCGAGCGCTTTGAGTACACCAGCGGCGCCGTCCTCAAAACTCCCGTTGGCAGCATGCGTGGCAGCTACGGTATGGTCGGGGCAGACGGGTCGCGTTTCGATGCAGCCATCCCGGCTTTCAGCCTCTCGATTCCGCGCACGCTGCACTGACCGTGCCGCTCTGCTGAGCCATGGCGACCTACGCCATCGGCGACATTCAAGGCTGCTACCGCGAATTCAAAGCTCTGCTGGCAGCCATCCAGTTCGACCCCCGCACAGACCACCTGTGGCTGGCGGGTGACCTGGTGAACCGCGGGCCTGAATCCCTGCTCGTGCTGGAAGAGGTGCGCAATCTCGGCGACCGCGCAACCGTGGTGCTGGGTAACCACGATCTGCATCTGCTGGCGCTGGCACTGGTACCCGAATTCAAGCCGCGACGGCGGGATACGCTGAGCGGTGTTCTGAGTGCGCCAAACGCGGACGAATTACTGCGCTGGCTCCGACAACAAGCGCTGATACATGTCGATCAGACTCGCGACGTGGCTCTGGTGCATGCAGGCATTCCACCACAGTGGTCAATCGGCGATGCGCTGGTCCGGGCGCACGAGGTCGAGCAACATTTGCGCGACGACACTAAGGTCATATCGTTCCTCGGCGCTATGTACGGCGATGGTCCGACTCGTTGGAATGACGATCTGGCCGGGATGGAACGCTTGCGCTACATCACCAACAGCTTCACCCGGATGCGCTACTGCCAGGCCAACGGCGCACTCGAGCTGAGTGAGAAATCAGCGCTCGCTGAACCGCAGACCGATCTCCAGCCCTGGTTCTCGATCGCGGGGCGTCGCTCTACCGACGTCGAGATATTCTTCGGTCACTGGTCCACGCTGCGCCTCAGCGCGCGGGAGCGGGACCGTCACCTCGTATTCCCGCTGGATACCGGCGCGGTGTGGGGCGGCAGTCTGACGGCTGTCCGTCTTGAGGACCGGACTGCGACGAGCGTCAGCTCTTCCTGCAGCGCACCTTTCAATTAAGGCGTTCCAGCACACAGAAGGCATAGTCGAAGTCGTGCTTCGGATCCCGTTCATGACGCTCGTGCACGATTTCACGCCACTCGCTCGCATCAATCTCAGGGAACCTCACATCGCCCGCCACCTCGGCGTGCACGCGGGTGAGATAGATCCGGCGGGCCTCAGGAAGTGCCGCCTCGTACAGCGCTACGCCGCCGATCACCATCACTTCTGCACACGGTGAGAGCCGGCGCAGCGCCGCCGGCAGCGAGTCGCAAATCTCACAGCCCGGCGCTTGGAAGCCCGTGTCGCGGCTCAGCACTATGTTGCGACGTCCAGGCAGCGGTCGGCCGATCGATTCGTGCGTTCGCCGGCCCATAACGATCGGTTTGCCCATGGTGATCTCTCGAAAGCGCCGCAGATCGGCCGGCAAATGCCAGGGCAGCGTCCCGTCACGACCGATCACCCGGTTTGTAGCCATGGCGACCACCAGGCTGACCGTCATCATCCGTTCAGCGTCCGTTGTGTCTGCAACGACCAGGAATCCGCCAGCTCGACGATGTCGAGGTGGGCTTCTCTAGGTGCTTGCTCACACAGCTACAGGCGCGGGAATGTGCGGGTGTGCGGCGTAGTCCACAAGCTCGAAGTCATCGTAGGTGAAATCAAACACGCTGCTGACGGCGGGATTCAACTTCATCCTTGGAGGGGACATTGGCGCGCGGCTGAGCTGCAGATCCGCCTGCTCAAGATGGTTCAGGTAGAGATGGGCGTCGCCCAGAGTGTGCACAAACTCTCCCGGGCGCAGTCCACAGGCCTGGGCCACCATGAGAGTCAGCAACGCATACGAAGCGATATTGAATGGGACACCAAGAAAAATATCCGCACTGCGCTGGTACATCTGGCAGGACAAACGCCCGTCGGCAACGTAGAACTGGAACATCGTGTGGCAGGGTGCCAGGGCCATACGCGGGATGTCGGCAACGTTCCACGCACTGACCAGCAGACGGCGTGAATCGGGATTGCTTTTGATCTCTGCAATGACCTCAGCCAGCTGGTCAATGCTGCCGCCTGCTGTCGTCGGCCAGGAACGCCACTGCACGCCATAGACCGGCCCTAATTCCCCCGCCTCGTCGGCCCATTCGTCCCAGATAGTGACCTTGTTCTCACGCAGGTAGGCGACATTCGACTCGCCTTTGAGAAACCAGAGCAGCTCGTGAATGATCGACTTAAGGTGCAGCTTTTTTGTCGTCAGTAACGGAAAGCTGTGCTCCAGAGGAAACCGCATCTGGTAACCAAAAACGCTGACAGTGCCCGTACCGGTGCGATCGCTCTTGCGCACACCCTGATCACGTACGTGGCGCAGCAGCTCAAGGTAAGTTTCCATGGTCGGAATTGTAACGTGCGCACCGGCGGCGGCTATTCAGCGACAGGTCACCGCGGCTCGCTGCGGCGCAGAGAGAGCGCCAGCAGCACTGCTCCAGCCAGGACCATCGGCGCTGATAAGACCTGCCCCATGGTCATCCATCCGTCGGCGAGGAAACCGATATGGGCGTCAGGCTCGCGCACGAACTCGACCAGGCAGCGGAAGCACCCATAGCCCAGCAGAAAAACACCGGACGCAACGCCGGTCTGGCGCGGCACACGGGTGACCCAGGCCAGGATTGCAAATAGCACAGCGCCCTCAAGAATCGCCTCGTAGAGCTGAGAAGGGTGCCGTGCGACGAGCCCTGCGGCGGGATTCGTAAAAACGACACCCCAGGGCAGCTCTGTCGGCGCACCCCACAGCTCCTGGTTCACAAAATTGGCGATCCTTCCCAGGCCCAGTCCGACCGGCACCACGGGCACCAGGAAGTCGCTCACTTCAAGAAAACGACGCTGGCGGGAGCGTGCAAACCAGGCGGTGGCGAAAATAAAACCCAGCACTCCGCCGTGAAACGACATCCCGCCGCGCCAGACCGCGAAGACCGCGGTTGGATCATCGAGATAGGCGTCTGCGTTGTAGAAAAGCGCATACCCGACTCGCCCGCCGAGGACCGCGCCGAGCGCCGCCCAGAAAACCAGGTCGCCGACATCTTTCTCTGTCCAGGCTACGTTTCGAGACTGCACCCGCCGCAGTAGCAACCACCAGGCCAGTCCGATCCCGGCAATGTAGGCCAGCCCGTACCAGTGAATGGCCAGTGGCCCGAGCTGTACCGCAACCGGATTGATATCAGGAAACGCAATCACAACGGCCGCAGCAGGCTTGCCTACGTCACTCTCGGCTCACGAGCACAGTCGGGCCCAGCAAACCCGGCTACCAACTGAGCGACTGCCCGAAATTCTGCTCATACAGACGCGCGAAGGCATCCCGGGTGACAGCATGGTTCTGCGTCCCGTTCTGCTCGATCTTCAGAGCCCCAAGAAGCGAGGCAATACGCCCGGTCGTGGTCCACGGCAGCTTGTTCATCAATCCATAGAGAAGGCCCGCGCGGAAGGCATCCCCGCAGCCGGTCGGGTCGGTCACTGCCTGGGGCTTCGCCGGTGGGATCTCGATGCGCTCGCCGGCTGTATAGACATACGCGCCTTCTGCACCCCGGGTGACGATACACGCTTCCACGCGCTGCGCTACCGCCTCCGGCTCGAGCCCCGTACGCTCCTGTAGCATCTGAGCCTCGTAATCATTTACCGCAACCCAGGTCGCCTGCTCGATGAATTGCAGCAGATCTTCACCATCGAACATTGGCATACCCTGACCAGGATCAAAGATGAACGGCACCCCTGCCGCACGCAGCTGCGCTGCATGCTGAACCATCCCGTCGCGCCCATCCGGCGCCACGATGCCGATCTCGATTTCGCCGGCGTCAGCTACCTGGTTCTCATGGGAGAAACTCATCGCGCCGGGATGAAAGGCAGTAATCTGGTTGTCATCGAGATCTGTGGTGATGAACGCCTGCGCGGTCAGTGTGTCCGGGACCTCGCGGATACAACGCCGATCGATGCCGCAACGATCCATCCAGGCCCCGTAATGCGCAAAGTCGCGCCCGACCGTCGCCATGGGCAACGGGTCCCCGCCAATCATCGAGAGGTTGTACGCGATATTTCCGGCGCAGCCACCGAACTCGCAACGGAGTTCCGGCACCAGAAAAGAGACGTTCAACATGTGGATCTTGTCCGGCAGGATATGATTCTTAAACCGGTCCTGAAACACCATGATGTTGTCGAAAGCGATGGAGCCACAGATCAGTGCAGGCATGTCGGTCCGACCTCGCAGTTAAGAGGGCGGCGATAATACCCGATCGGTTTTTTTCAACTTTTACAGTCCTCATGGCCCCTTGACCGTGCCGCTTCAGACAATCTTCTTCAGCGCCGATGTCATGGCCGCCACGGCCACGTTAGTGCTCCTTGGCGCGCTGGAAATACCGCTCGGAAAATTCATCGGCTCGCGCGAAACCGGACATCAGGTGCTGAGCTGGTTCTGGGAGGCCATGGCAGCGCCGGGTCTGCGCGCGGCGGCGCTGGTCAGTTTCGTTCTGATTGGCTACCCGACGATTTTTGGCGCCAGCGTCGCACCCACGCTGGAAGCATTACTCGACAACGCTGCAGCCATGACACTGTTCAACGTGCTGTTTGTCGTCGGCATGCTCGGCGGACTCGTACCGGCACTGCGCCGGCGCACCACGACGCTTACCATGGCTCAGGGGGCTGTCTGCCTGAGCATGGTTTTCCACTGGTTCGCCGCCTACCTCGGCATCACGGCGGCGAGCGCCTGGCCTGGTCTGTTTGCGACTGCATTGCTGATGGTTATGGCGCTGACGGCGAGCCAGCTGGGCGCGCGCGTCGGTCGTGTGCTCGGCACCTTGCTGAACGAAAAGCTCCGCACCAGTGGTTTTGACCTGCTTTTCGAACACTTCGGCGCCCTGCTCGCGCAGGTGCCGTTGCTGGTCTGCTACGGCTTCCTGCTCGGGCAGCAGCTGGGTATCTGACGTGACCGAAAAAATCGTTCGGGCTCAGGCCGTCTCCGGGACCGCCAGACTCTGCTTCAGCACCTGGCCCAGGAAGCGACCCGTATGCGAGCCAGGAACCATCGCGACGGTTTCCGGCGTCCCGCAAGCCACCAGTTGACCACCGCCGCTACCCCCTTCGGGCCCAAGATCGACTACCCAGTCGGCTGTCTTGATAACGTCTAAGTTGTGCTCGATGACAACAACCGTGTTGCCGTGGTCACGCAGGCGATGGAGCACCCGCAGAAGCTGCTCGATGTCGTAGAAGTGCAGGCCAGTGGTTGGCTCATCAAGAATATAGAGCGTCTTCCCAGTATCGCGTTTCGAGAGCTCGCGTGACAGTTTCACGCGCTGCGCCTCGCCGCCGGACAAGGTGGTCGCGTTCTGGCCCAGACGCAGATATGAGAGTCCGACCTCGCTCAGGGTCTGCAGCTTACTGACGACAGCCGGCACCGCGTCGAAAAACGCGCGCGCCTCTTCCACCGTCATTTCAAGGACCTCGTTGATATTGCGTCCCTTGTAGGCAATCTCCAGGGTCTCGCGGTTGTAGCGCTTACCTTTGCACTGGTCGCACGGCACGTAGACATCGGGCAGGAAGTGCATCTCAACCTTTATGAGTCCATCGCCCTGGCAAGCCTCGCAGCGACCGCCTTTAACGTTGAAACTGAAGCGGCCAGGCTGGTAGCCACGCGAACGCGCTTCAGGTGTCGCCGCAAAAAGTTCGCGAATCGGCGTAAATAACCCCGTGTACGTCGCCGGATTAGACCGCGGCGTGCGGCCGATCGGGCTCTGATCGATGTCGACCACCTTGTCAAAATGCTCAAGGCCATCCAGCTCAACATGCGCCGCAGGCGTGACCGCGGCGCCGTTCAAGGTACGGGCTGCGGCATGGTAAAGCGTATCGTTGACCAGCGTTGATTTACCCGACCCGCTGACCCCGGTAACGCAGGTCATCAGACCGATCGGGATCTCGGCGTCGACGCCCTGCAGATTGTTGCCGCTCGCTCCCTTGAGCCGGATAACGCGCTTCGGATCAAACGGGTTTCGGAGCATAGGCACCGCGATGCGTCGACGACCCGACAGGTACTGCCCTGTCAGCGATTCGGAGCACGAGACGATTGCCGCCGGCGGCCCCTGCGCCACCACGCGCCCGCCATGAACCCCGGCACCAGGTCCCATGTCGACAACATGATCGGCCGCCCGGATAGCCTCCTCATCATGCTCCACAACGATCACCGTATTGCCAAGATCGCGCAGCCTGACGAGGGTGCTCAAGAGACGCTGATTGTCACGCTGATGCAGCCCGATCGAGGGCTCGTCGAGGATGTACATCACACCAACAAGTCCAGCCCCGATCTGGCTTGCGAGGCGTATACGCTGCGCCTCACCGCCCGAGAGCGTATCCGCGCTGCGGTCCAGCGTGAGGTAATCAAGTCCGACATTGATCAGGAATTCGAGACGCGCCTGCACTTCCTTAATAATTTTTTCGGCAATCTCACCGCGCCGGCCGGGCAGCGTGAGCTCAGAAAAAAAATGATGAGCGGTCCCGATCGGCATTGACGTCAGTTGCGCCAGATCGTGATTGCCGACAAATACGTTGCGCGCCGCGCGGTTGAGACGGGTCCCGGAGCATTCGGGACACGGCTTATTGCCCAGATAGCGTGAGAGCTCCTCGCGCACCATGTTGGAATCGGTTTCCCGGTAGCGCCGTTCCATGTTCGGGAGGACCCCTTCAAAGGGGTGCGCGCGCGTGTAGCTCCGACCACCGCTCTTCAGGTAGGTAAACTCGATCGGGTCTTTTCCGCTGCCGTGGAGGATGACCTGCTTCACCTTTTCAGGCAGCTCGCAGAAGGGTGTATCGATATCGAATTTGAAATGCCGGGCAAGCGCATTAATGAGCTGGAAATAGTATGCGTTGCGCCGATCCCAGCCCCGGATCGCACCCGCGGGCAGGCTGACCTCGGGTCGCTGCACGACGCGCTCGGCGTCAAAGTACTGCACGACTCCGAGCCCGTCACAGGCACCACAGGCACCGACCGGATTGTTGAAGGAGAACAGCCGCGGCTCCAGTTCATTAAGACTGTATCCACAGGCCGGGCAGGCAAATTTCGCTGAAAACAACAGCTCTGCTCCCTGCTCCTCATGCGGCACCAGCCGCGCCACGCCCTCTCCCAGCTCAAGCGCAGCCTCCAGAGACTCTGCCAGCCGCAGGCGCAGGTCGTCGCGGATCCGGAAGCGGTCGATCACGACGTCGATGTCGTGTTTCTTGCGTAACGCGAGGACTGGCGGGTCGTCCAGCATGACGACCTCACCGTCAACCAGCGCGCGCAGATATCCCAGACGGGCAAGCTGCGCGAAAACCTGCTGATGCTCACCCTTGCGTCCCCTGATGACCGGCGCGAGGAGCATCCAGCGCGAATCCGGCGGCAACGCGAGCACCTGATCGACCATCTGGGACACCGTCTGGGCCTCCAGAATCTCCTGATGATCCGGGCAGCGCGGCTCCCCTACCCGGGCAAACAACAGGCGCAGGTAGTCGTAAATCTCGGTGATTGTGCCAACGGTCGAACGTGGGTTATGCGATGTGGACTTCTGCTCAATGGAAATCGCGGGAGAAAGTCCCTCTATGTGATCGATATCGGGCTTCTCCATCATCGAGAGAAACTGACGCGCGTAAGCAGACAGTGACTCGACGTAACGTCGCTGACCCTCAGCGTAAATGGTGTCAAACGCCAGCGACGACTTACCCGAGCCGGACAAGCCGGTGATCACAATCAGGCGGTCACGGGGCAGATCGAGATCAACGTTGCGCAGATTGTGCGTGCGTGCGCCGCGCAGGGAGATGGTGTCCATGATGGGTCGGTCCGCTTACTCGGTCTCAGGGCAATGCATCGCCTTCAGCCGGCGCGCGACGCAAAAAAATAAGGCAAGCGAGTACTATACGGCGTTTTTTCAGCCACCCTCAATCTGCTGCCCAGGTGACCGACCCCCTCCGTCTGACTTCGTTGGAAAAACGCTCTGCTTTGGCGCTGGGCCTGGTTTTTTTTCTGCGCATGCTCGGACTGTTCATGCTAATCCCCGTGCTGGCGCTCTATGTCGACACGCTGCGCGACGCGACGCCTTTCCTGATCGGGACCGCCATCGGGATCTACGGCCTTACCCAGGCGCTGCTGCAGATCCCCCTGGGCTCACTGTCCGACCGCATCGGCCGCAAACCGGTAATCGTCGGTGGCCTGGTGGTGTTCATCCTCGGTGCGCTGCTGGCCGCGTGGGGCGACAGCATCTGGCCGGTTATCGCGGGTAGAGCGATCCAGGGGCTTGGAGCCGTGAGCGGCGCGAGCCTTGCTCTGGCAGCGGATCTCTCGCGGGATAATCAGCGCACCAAAATCATGGCCATCATCGGGGTCAGCATCGGGGCCGCTTTCTCGGTCGCGTTCGTTCTCGGCCCCGCCTTGAATGCCGTTTTTGGCCTGCGCGGTCTTTTTATGTCTGTAGCTGTCCTGGCGTGCGCCGCCATCCCGATCGTGATTTTTGTTGTGCCCGGCGTGAGCCCGAGGACGGGTCATGCACAGTCAGGCCGCATCGCTCAGATTATCGTTGACCGAGACCTGAGAGTGCTCTACGTCGGCGTCCTCAGCCTGCATTTGATCCTGGCGGCGAGCTTTGTCGCGATCCCGATCGGATTGGTCGAGGGCATGCATCTTGCCGCGGCACAGCACTACAAGGTCTACCTCCCCGTATTGGCGCTCTCACTCCTGTTTGCCGGACCGCTGATCGGCCTTTCTTCGAGAAAACAGCTAGGAGAGCGTTTTTTCTATATCTCGGTCGGGCTGCTGAGCATCGCCGAACTGCTTCTCTGGCTGTTCTGGAACAGCGTTGTTGGATTTCTGGCAGCACTGACTCTGTTCTTTGCCGCGTTCAACTTCCTGGAAGCCTCTCTTCCCGGACTGATCTCCCGGGCCGCACCCAGCGCAGGGAAAGGCACCGCCCTGGGCGCCTACTCAAGTTTCCAGTTCATTGGCGTGTTCCTCGGTGGGATGCTCGGTGGCGTCATCGCCGGCCAGTTCGGCTACACCTGCGTTCCACTGGCAAGCGCCCTGCTCGGCGCAGTGTGGTGGGTACATTGCATGTGCAGCCGTCAAAGCTCGGTATTGCGCGCGACCGCCCGCTGAATTCATCAGCGAAACGCGCGCCGCGGCGACTTTTTGCTGTGCGGTCCGGTAGAATCAGGGGCTTCGGGCTCAACCAAGGACGGTTGGTTTTTCTAGAACAAAAGGAGAAATAAACATGGCACGTGGTCTGAACAAGGTAATGCTGATTGGTAATCTCGGTGCTGATCCGGAAGTACGCTACACCTCCAGCGGGAGCGCAGTAGCCAACATACGGCTGGCAACTGCGGAGTCCTGGCGCGACCGTGAAAGCGGTGAGCAGCAGGAGCGCACCGAATGGCACCGAGTCGTCTTCTTCGGCCGTCTCGCGGAGATCGTTAACGAATATCTGCGCAAAGGCTCTCAGGTGTTCATCGAAGGACAGCTGCGGACCCGCAAGTGGCAGGATCGCGATGGCAATGAGCGATACACCACGGAAATCGTCGCTGGCGAGATGCAGATGCTGGGAGGGCGCGGCGGTGGTGCCGGTGGCGCGGGCATGCCCGCATCGGATGAGGATAGGCCCCGCGCAGCAACGGCCGCTGCGCCTGCAGCCGCCTACCAGGAACCTCCCATGGGCGACTTCGACGACGATATCCCGTTCTGAGCCGCGGGATTGTCAGCGGCTGGTGGTTCGCAGCCGGATACGGCCAGCCGCTACGGCGCTCCTCTCTGCTAGAGCTGCAGGAGCGTAATCGACGGTGAATTCAATGCCGGGTCAGCACTGAACCCGCGCACCAACACGATAAATTCTCCCGGGACGGCCAGCTCCAGCTCTCCTGCAACGGCACGCGCAACCTCGTTGGGGTTTTCCCGCCCCGCAGCGTCGGTGCAATAGGGAATCACACCCCACATCAGGCTCATGCGACGGCACGTTCCGCTATCGTTGGAGATCCCGACCAATGGCGCCGACGGCCGCGCCGCGCTGAGCGTGATTGCCGACATGCCCTGCAGCGATAGCACGATGACCGCGCGAGCTTTCAGATCGCCCACCAGTTTTGCCGTCGCGTCGGCGATCGCATCTCCGAATGGCACCTCGCTCAAAGTTGCCGCCGCCGATCCAGGCACCAAGTCCAGCCCCGAGTACCAGTGGTAGCTCTCCGTCTGTCGCGCGACGCGATCCATCATGCGTACAGCCGCCACTGGATAAGCACCCACGGCGGACTCGCCGGACAGCATGACTGCGTCTGCGCCGCTGGCGACCGCAAAGGCGACATCTGATACCTCTGCTCGCGTCGGTCGGGGACTGACTATCATGGACTCAAGCATCTGCGTGGCCACGACGACCGGCTTGTTCAGACTACGTGCCAGGTGGATCAACTGCGCCTGAGCGAGAGGCACCTGTTCAGGGTTGAGCTCAACGCCCAGGTCACCGCGCGCCACCATGATGCCATCTGCCGCGTGCAGGATGTCCGCACTGTTTTCGAGCGCCTCGGGCGTTTCGATTTTGGCGATGATGTCAGCACGGGACCCGGACCGATCGACAATCTCGCGCAGGGCCATGACATCCGCCCCTTTGCGCACAAAAGACAGGGCCAGAAAATCCACTCCTGCCGCGAGCGCAAACTCTGCGTCCCGACGATCCTTCTCCGTCAGCGCGGGGGCTGACACCTGCGAATCCGGTAGGTTTATGCCCTTGTGATCACTCACGACGCCGCCATTGACGATGCGGCATTTCACCTCTTCGACAGTAACCTCCTCGACGCTGAGCTCAATCGCGCCATCATTGAGCAGGATCCGCTGGCCGGGGCTGACATCCTGCGGCAGAGCGGCGTACTGCGACGGGATCAAGCCAGGGTGCCCGAGGACATCGCGCACTGTGAGCGTGACCGATGCACCGGCCCGCAGTTCAGCCTGCCCGCCTTCGAATCTACCCGTGCGGATTTTTGGACCGCAAAGGTCGGCCAGCACCGCGGTATGAGTCTTCAGAGAGGATGAAACTTCACGAATGAGTGTAATGGCCGCTGCATGGCCGGCCTGCGAGCCGTGAGACAGGTTAATCCGAAAAACATTGACGCCGGCCTCGACCAGCGACACCAAGGATTCTCGCGATGCAGACGCCGGCCCCACCGTCGCCACTATCTTGGTGCGGCGATATTTGAGCAGGTCTAGTTCGGTTACGATCGCCACGACTTGGACGTCCCTGAGCAATGCCCGGTGAGCGAAAGTATCGCACACGGCCTTCCCGGTTTTCGTGCCTGATGGAGACGGAAACGTCGCCATCGCCCCCCACCCGCCAGTGGCACCTGCTGTGCTCGCGGCGGTTCGCCCCATTGTTTGTGACGCAATTTCTCGGCGCGTTCAACGACAACGTCTACCGTTTCGCACTGATCATTTTTGTCACCTTCGAACTTGCCGATCGCAGCGGTGCCGACAGCCGCATGCTGGTCGTGCTGACAGGCGGAATCTTCATTCTTCCATTCCTGCTTTTTTCGGCACTGGCGGGACAGATCGCCGACAAACTTGAAAAGTCTGCACTCATACGCCGGATAAAAAGTGCGGAAATCCTGATCATGGGTCTCGGCGCTACCGCTTTCTGGCTGGAGAGCCATCCCTTCCTGCTCGTAGTGCTCTTCCTGATGGGAACACAGTCGACTTTCTTCGGCCCGCTGAAGTACGCCATGCTGCCTCAGCATCTGGACAACGATGAGCTCACCGGCGCCAACGGCCTCATGCAGATGGGTACTTATGTGGCGATCCTGACCGGCGGCATGGCGGGCGGTTTCCTCGCCGGGCTGACTGGCGAGCACCCCTGGATTGTCATCCTCACAGTCATGCTGCTGGCCGTTGCCGGGCGTTGGATCAGCAGCGGAATCCCTCCGGCTTTACCATCAGACGCCACGCTTGTCGTCGACTTCAACCTGGTCCGATCGAGCTGGACCATCGCGAAAGCCGGACTGGGGAATTCATCAACGGCGACCATCGTCCTGCTGATCTCCGGATTCTGGTTCACCGGTGCCACCTATCTCAGTGTTGTTCCGAGTTACGGGCGCGCCCTGCTCAATGCGGATGAACAAAGCGTGACGCTATTAAGCGCCGCTTTTACGATCGGCATCGGCTGCGGTGCCCTGTTGTGCGAAAGACTGTCACGCGGCCGCATTGACCTAGGACTGGTGCCCCCGGCGGCACTGCTGATCAGCCTGGCCTCATTCGACGTCTGGCTCGCGTCGCCGCACGCACCATCAGAAGCTGTCCTCGGACTGAGCACGTTCCTGAGTCTCCCGGCTGCGGTCCGGTTTTTTACTGACCTCTGCCTGATCGGCTTCGGCGGTGCACTCTACATCGTGCCGCTTTACGCCGCGCTACAGGCTCGCGCTGAGCCCCGTCTCCGCGCTCGCGTGCTGGCTGCACTGAACATAGTCAGCGCGCTTTTCATGGTTATTTCAGCGGGTTTTACCATGGGGCTATTCGCCCTCGGTGCAGCAATACCCGATGTGTTCGGTGCCGTGGCCTGCCTGAATCTGCTTGCTCTCGGCGCCGCCATGGCGGCTCTTCCGGAGCTCGGTAGTCGCCTGCGGCGATTCTTCCATCGGCACTGAGAGCCTGTGCGCGACTGGCTTGGACTCAGCCGAACACGATCTGCGCCACCTCGGCGAATGTGCTCACAAAATGCACGGTCAGCCCCTTGCTGAGGTAGGCCGGCAGCTCCTGAAACTCGCTCTGCACCGTATCGGGCAGGATGATCTCCCGCAGACCGGCCCGGCATGCAGCGATAATTTTTTCCCGGATGCCGCCCACCGCCAGCACGCGCCCGGTGAGCGTCAGCTCTCCGGTCATCGCCAGCGCCCGCTTGATGCGCTGTCCGCGCGCCAGGGACAGCAGCGCACAGGCCATGGTGATTCCGGCGGAGGGTCCGTCCTTGGGCGTCGCTCCCTCAGGGACATGGAGGTGCACGAATGCCTCGTCAAAGAAACTCGATACGCCGCCAAAAGTGTCAAGATTGGCCGAGATATAGCTGTAGGCGATCTCCGCCGACTCGCGCATGACATCGCCCAGCTGCCCGGTCAGTTTGAACCCACGGTTGCGGCTGTGGACGAGCGTCGCCTCAACATCCAGCGTAGCGCCGCCCATCGCAGTCCAGGCCAGACCGGTGACGACACCGATCCCACGCTGCGGCACCTGTTTGCGGAACGGCGGGGCTCCGAGGTACTCCGTGAGATTGCCGGCGTTGACGGACACCCGGCCGGTGGGGTCGCGCAGAGTGGACATCACCGCTTTTCGCGCAATGCGTCCCAGCTGTTTTTCGAGATTGCGCACACCTGCCTCACGCGCGTAGCCCTCGACGATCGCTTTTAGCGCACTGTCGCTGACCCGGGCCTGGGCTGCGGTAAGTCCAGCGCGGGCGCGCTGTTTGGGCCATAAGTGTCGCTTCGCGATCTGGACTTTCTCGCCGCTCAGGTAGCCCGCCAGACGGATAGTCTCCATACGGTCGAGCAAGGGCCGCGGGATCGAATCTAGCTGATTGGCTGTACAGACAAACAGGACCTTCGACAGATCGAAGCGGACGTCGAGATAGTGGTCGAGGAAGCTTGCGTTCTGCTCGGGATCGAGCACCTCGAGCAACGCGGACGCAGGGTCGCCCTGAAAGGAGGCCCCGATCTTGTCAATCTCGTCGAGCATGATCAGGGGATTTGCCACGCCGGTCTCACGAATGCCCTGGATGAACTTACCCGGCATAGCACCGATGTAGGTACGCCGGTGACCCTTGATTTCGGCCTCATCGCGCATCCCCCCTAGACTGAACCGATAAAACCTGCGTCCCAGCGCATCTGCGATGGATTGCCCGATCGAGGTCTTACCGACACCGGGCGGCCCGACCAGCAGCAGGATAGAACCTGAGATTTCCCCTTTCAGACGCCCCACGCCAATGAACTCGATGATGCGCTCTTTAATGTCATCGAGCCCCGAGTGCTCCCGATCAAGCACCATCCGGGCATGTGCGAGATCAACATTGTCTTCGGACAGTTCGCCCCACGGCAGATCGGTCAGCGCGTCAAGGTAGTTCCGGGTTACCCCATATTCGGGCGACCCCGGCTCGAGCACGCTGAATTTTTCGAACTCGTCATCGATGCGCTGTCGCGCCGCAGCGGGCACCACCCGGCCTGCCAGACGCTCTCTGAAACGTTCGATCTCGACGGTTCGATCATCTTTCGAGATGCCGAGCTCCTTCTGGATCTGCTTCAGCTGCTCCCGCAAAAAGAATTCGCGCTGTTGCTCAGAGATCCGCTCCTCAACCCGCTTCCTTATCTCGGTCTGGATCCCGGCGACCTCGAGCTCCTGCTGGATCAGCAGCAGCACCTTTTCCATGCGGCGCAGGAGTGGCACCGTCTCCAGGATTTCCTGCAGCTGCCCTCCGTCTGCACTGCACATAGCCGCCGCGAAATCCGCCAGTGGGGATGCTTCGTCCGGCGTAAAGCGGTCGAGGAACGCCTTGAGGCTTTCCTTGTAGAGCGGATCGAGAGGCAGCAGCTCTTTTATCTTGTTGATGATGGCGAGCGCATACGCGCGCTCTTCCTGGCTCCTGGCGGCCGCTGACTGCGGGTAGCTGACTCGCGCGACCAGAGGCGGCGCCTGCTGTTTCCAGTCCAGGACCTCGAAGCGCGCGACGCCTTCAGCGATGAACTGAATCCGGCCGTCCTCCCGCATCGCGTGGTGAACTCGAGCGACGGTCCCCATCCGCGCGAGCTCTACTGTCGTCGGCACTGCAGCCTCTCCCGCCCCCGCTGCGTAAACCAGTCCAACCAGCTTGTGCGGCGTATTCCCGACCCGCTCCATCGTGCTGCGCCACGGCTCGTCGTCGATCACTATCGGCATTGTCTGGGCCGGAAAGAACGGCCTTCCACGGATTGGCAGCACCAACAGCTGCTCCGGAAGCACCTCTGAGACCCGCGCGAGGGAGGTGCTCTGCGCAGACAAGCGCTCCTCATCGAGCACTGTCGATTGGACTTTTTCGTCTTCGTTCATAGCGTCAGCAACCAGCGGCTTGGATAGTGGACATGGGGTCTGCCTGAGCGTTTTCAAGAGCCAGGCGGGAGCGCTTACTAAAGCACGGAAAAACCTGTCGCCTTATGCAGCTCAGCTGGTCAGGCGCCGCACCGCCTCGAGGAATTCCTCAGCAGACGCGCAGCGCTCATCGCGATTTTTAGCCATGAGACTGTCCACCAGACCCTGATAGCGACTTACCGCCGCCGGCAGTCGCGGCACCGGTTTGTGGACATGCTGGTAGACCATAGCAGCCGCGTTCTCGGCTCGATAAGGCTTGCGCCCCGACAGCAGCTCGTAGGCAATCACGCCGGCGCTGTAGAGGTCGCTGCGGGCATCAACCGGCTCACCTTTTGCCTGCTCGGGGCTGAGGTAGTTCGGGGTGCCGACAACCCGGCCATGAACGGTGAGATCGCTTTCTTCGTACAGACGCCGGGCGATGCCGAAGTCCGCGATCGCCAGACTGTCATCTCCCCGGAACATCACATTGCCGGGCTTCAGGTCGCGATGAACAATGCCACGCGCGTGAATGGCGGTAAGGCCGAGCGCAATAGCCTCGAGATAGCGCAACGCGTCCTCAGGTCGCTGTGGGCGCTCCAGACGCTGCTTGAGATCACCACGCGCAAAGAACTCCATGGCGATGTAGCCGTAATCAGCGGTCAGACCATAGTCGTGGATCCTGACCACCTGGGCGCTGGTCACAGCTGACAGTAGCTCGGCTTCGCGCATGAATCGGCGCGCCGTAACGCCATCAAGAGAAGCGCCGAAATCGATCAGCTTGAGCACCGTCGCGGTCGCGTCAGAGGCGCGTTCCGCCAGATAAATCCGGGCGTGTGCTCCCTGCCCGATGAGCCGCACGAATCGATAGTGAACGGCAACCGCATCATCCGGCTCTGGCGCCGGGCCGCTGCCCAGCTTTTCAAGGACCGCGAGATGGCGTTCCGGAAGCTGTACCAGCGGTGCCCGGGAGCGTGAGCGAGACCGCGTCCCCGCGTCCAGCACCTCGACCACCGTGTCACTGATGCGGCTCGTCAGGGCATCCTGTCTGCGAATGTAGTCGCAGGCCCCGAGTTTGATCGCCCGGGCGGCGAGATACTCATCACCCTCGGCCATAAGCAGCGCAGGTGGGAAAGAGGGCATCCGACACAGCGCGGCTATCCACTCGAGCCCCGTTTCAGGCCCTTCCAGGTTCTGCCCGACTATCGCCATATCGTAGAGCGACCAGTCAAACCCGGGCCCGGGCTTACCCTGCTGCTCCGGGTCATATTCCGAAATCTCTGCCTGTGGAAGACGGGCCGCCAGCACCCGTCGCACCAGCCCCATGAACTCGCGCGAGGCGTCGATGATGATCAGACGCACCCGACCAGAACCGTCTTTCGGCATCACTTCAGACATCAGGCACCACGCTCAAGCACAGGGGAACATTACTGCGCCGTCGCGCGCCGCATGCCGCGTGCTTAATCAGATGGTTTTCCACCATTCTCTCCAGTATGGCACTTCAGTTTGGTTGTTGCGGCGCACGCTCGCTGGGCTCACGGGATACAAAAAAAGAGGGCTGCGAAAGCAGCCCTAAAACGCTGGTGACAGGTCGAAACCCGTCAACTCACCCACGGAGGTTCCTATGGGATCAAACGCGCCAGAAGCTGGCGTCCTTTGCGGGTGATGAAGCCGTCATGACTGACGAAACCGCCGGCGACCGCAGCGCGCAGCGTATCGCTGCCGCCAGCGCCGCGTGGCACGTAAATGCCGCCATCGCCGTAGTGGTACGAAAGCAGTCGCGCGATGCCGCGCTCAAGCTCGTCTTCAGGCGGTAGTCGGAGAACCGCAGCCATTCATCAACGCCCTAAATTCAATTCAATTATCGACATATCCTAGATATATAAATCTAAATGTCAAGATAATTGTATATCTTAATGTTTTATATAGAATTTAGTTCGTTTTAAAAATACAGGCGCGCTCCTCACACACTCAGATGAGACCGCGCCAGATACTCCCTCGAGCGCATTTCATGCAGTCGACTGACCGTCCGCAAAAACGGCTTCTGGAGCCTGGCGCCTTGGTACAGCTGCTCCGGTTCGGCCTCAGCCGAGAGCACGAGATTCACATTGCGGTCGTACAGTTCGTCGACCAAATTGATGAAGCGTCTCGCGGCATCGGCGTCGTCGTGTCCGAGCCGCGGCACGTCGCTCAGGATGACAGTGTGATGACAACGCGCAATTTCAATGTAATCCCCCGTCGAGCGCGCGCCCCCACACAGGACCTCGAACGAAAACCAGACAACGCCATCTGCTACCCGTTGAACGGGTACCACCCGCCCCTCGACCGACAGGACGCCACCCGTGGCGCCCATGCCACGAGTCAGAGCATCAAAACGCTCACTGAGTTCGCGCTCTGCCCCACCCGCCTCCGCAACGTAATAGACCGGCGCGCGCTCCAGCGTGCGCAGTCTGTAATCGTTGGCACCAGCAAGCTCAAAGACTCCAAGATGGCGCTTGATTAGCGCTATGGCTGGCAGAAATCGCTGCCGTTGCAGCCCGCCCGCATACAGCTCGTCGGGCGCGTCGTTGGATGTTGCGAGGATAGCGACACCTCGCTCGAGCAGCGCCTCCAGAAGCCCGGCCAGCAGCATGGCATCGGTGATGTCGCCGACATGAAATTCGTCCAGGCACAACACGCGCTGCTCATCGGCCCAACGTCCGGCGACGACAATTAGCGGGTCACTCTGATCGCGCACGTTTCGCAGGGCTTCGTGAGTGGCCCGCATGAAACTGTGGAAATGAATCCGTCGCTTTTCAGCGAAAGGAAGAGTGTCGAAGAAAGTATCGACCAGATAGGTCTTGCCGCGACCGACCCGCCCCCACAGATAGAGACCGTGCACCGGTCGCCAACCCTGAGAGCGGCCCTTGAGCAAACGACGCACCAGGCCCTGAGTCGGGCGTGCGGGGGCTGTCGTCAGCTCCAGAAAAAGTCGCTGCAGCAATTCGACCGCCTCGGCCTGACCGGGATCCGGCACGATGCGTCCCTGCTCAAGATCGTTTTGATAGCGTTCGAGCGGGGTCTTCCCCATCCCGCAAAATCCTTAGCTCTTAAAACCTGCGCTTGCCGGCGCGCGACCGGCGGGCCTGGGGGCGACTTCTGCTGCGCCCGACCAGTAATCATTCAATTTGCGTGGCGCGCAGTGTACACGCGATGCTGTTCGCGCCTCGCTCAATACAACGCTTGCTGCATAATAAAACCACGCCCGCGACGAGCGATGGCTTTCCGGCGCTTCTCATCATGTCCAAGCTGCAACAACTTCAAGTCGCTTTCGTACCCGAGCAGGATCGGCTGCTGATGCGGGTCTCAACGCAGGATGCGCAGGAGTTTCGCTTCTGGCTCACCCGCCGCTTCGTCAATCTGCTGTACCCCGCACTTAAAAAAGAGCTCGCGAGGCAGACACATATCGCGCATCAGCCTTCCGCCGAGGCACGCCGGGAGCTGCTGGCTTTCGAACATGAAAAGGTTAAACAAAGCGCAGATTTCTCCACGCCCTACCGCGATACCGATCCGCGCACGCTGCCACTCGGAGCAGAGCCGATGTTGCTTACCCGCTTCCGGCTGCAGAACCAGGAATCCTCCGCCACCCGCCTGCTGGTCGCCGGACCTAAGGACCAGACGGTCAATCTGAATCTGAACGCTGAGCTGGTTCATTCTCTGATCGTGCTGCTCGACAGTGCGGTCGCCAAGGCTGACTGGAATCTGCGTGCAGCACCCGACTCGCGCGCGACCGACGAGCCGCGACCGGCGGTATACAACTGAGCGGCAGTATCGCCGGGTCAGCGCTTCGTGCCGCTCTTTGTTCTCCTGCTGGCGCTGACCGTGATCTTCGGCCCGCAACTCTGGGCCCGCAGGGTGCTTCGACGCTATGGTCGGGTGCGCTCCGACCTGCCGGGCAGCGGCGCCGAACTGGCCCGCCATCTGCTGAAAGCGGCCGGCATGGCGGACTATTCAGTCGCCTGCGCTGAAGGAACCATGGGGGATCATTTCAACCCCGAAAGCCGCCAGGTTGTTCTCAGCCCGGCCCATCACGACCGGCGTTCACTCGCCGCCGCTGTCGTCGCAGCGCATGAAGTGGGGCATGCGATCCAGCACCACATCGGCTTTCGCCCACTCTTTATTCGGCAGCGTCTCGTCCGGGTCAGTTTCATTGCCGAAAAGATTGCTTCCCTGCTGCTCGTGGCCATGCCGCTTCTCACCGTTGCTACCCGCGCCCCGGGGGTCGGCGCCGCGTGTCTGCTGGCGGGCCTGTCGATACTGCTCTTTCCAATCGTGGTGCACACGGTGACGCTGCCGGTCGAGTTCGACGCCAGTTTCAAACGTGCCCTCCCGATCCTCAGCAGCGGCTACCTGGATCAGAGCGATCTCCGTTCAGCGCGGACTATCCTGATGGCGTGCGCGCTCACCTACGTTGCCGCAGCTCTTAGCGGACTGCTGAACTTCGCGCGCTGGTTCCAGATCCTGCGTCGCTGAGGCCGATCATTCAGCGAACATTTCCAGCTGCGCCGAGCGCTCCCGGGGCGGCACGAACAAATCGGTGACCAGCTCCCGGCGAACACTATTGAGCCTGAGCGCGCGACAGCTGCGCTCAAAGCGGCGCTTGAGGAGCGCTGCGAAGACGCCTTCGCCCACCAGACGGCGACCAAAACGTGCGTCGCTGTCAGCGCCGCCGCGCATCTGCCGTATTCGACTCATGACCCGAGCAGCTTTCAGAGGATAGTGACGTTCGAGCCACTCCTGAAAAAGTCCGGAAACCTCGCGCGGCAAACGCAGCAGCACGTACCCGGCGCGCTCGCAGCCGACCTCGGCCGCCGCCGTCAGGACTGTCTCGAGTTCCTGATCGTTCAAAGCCGGGATCACAGGCGCGAACATGACACCAACCGGAACGCCCGCTGCAGCGACTCGACCGAGGGTTTCAAGCCGCCGCTCCGGCGCCGCAGCGCGGGGCTCCAGGCGACGCGCAAGCTCACGATCGAGCGTGGTGATGGAAATGAATACCTGCGCCAGACCTTTCGCAGCCATCGGCGCCAGCAGATCAAGATCGCGCTCCACCAGAGCCGACTTGCTGATGATCGTGACCGGATGATGGCAAGCTGCGAGCACCTCAAGCAGTTCGCGGGTAATCCGTAAGCGGCGCTCGACGGGCTGATAAGCATCAGTATTCGCGCCCAGCATGATGGGCTCACAGCGATACCCCTTACGCGCCAGCTCGGCGACCAGCACCTCAGCAGCATCCGGTTTACTGAACAGACGACTTTCGAAATCCAGCCCCGGCGACAGATCGACATAGGCATGCGCCGGTCGCGCGTAGCAGTAGATGCAGCCGTGCTCGCACCCACGGTAAGGGTTGATGGACGCAGTAAACGGCAGGTCGGGCGAGCGATTGCGGTTGATTACGCTACGTACGCGCTCAGCAGTGACAGAGGTGCGCAGAGGCGGCGGCAGCTCGTCCTGGATTCCCCAGCCATCATCCTCCGCGCTCCGCGTGGTTTCGAGATAGCGCGGATCAGGGCGGAACGCAGCGCCGCGGCCCTTTGGCCCTGGTCGTTCACGCTCAGTCATTGACCCGCGCGCGGCAACGGGGCCACAGGTAGAATCAACGTCGCCTCCCCAAAGGCGCCGAAGAACGCCAATGCTTCCCGTCGCCAGCCCTCGGACATGACCAACATGCTCGACTCAGCCATCTTTCTCAGCCTGATCGTGACCCTGCTCGTGGGTGCCTGTATCCAACTCGGTCTGCTGCTGAAACGCTCCCGCGCGAATGACGATACCGCGAAAATCCTCGCCGAGCTTGGCCAGCAGCTCACCGCCGCTCGTACGGGGCTCGAAATGATCGACCAACGGCATGGCCAGCTGCTTGAACAGTTCACCCGGGACAATGCCCAGCTCCGCGAACAGATTGCCGACCGGCTGGAGCACTCCCGTACCAGCGTGAACGAAACTCAGGTCGAAACTCGAACACGAATGCAGCAGATGCTGACCGAGCTTCGTGAGCAGATCAGTCAGGCGCTGGGTGATCAGCGGACCCGTGCCGAAGAGCAAGGCGCCCGCACGCTCAAGACCCTGCAGGACAGTATGCAGATCGGTTTCAACAGCCTGCACAAGCAGCTTGGCGAGTCCCTGCTCCGTAATGCAACCGAACTCGGCCAGCGCGTGGAAACGCTGAATCGCACCACCGACAACCGGCTGAAGGATATCGCCGGACAGGTCGAGAAGCGGCTGGCAGACGGCTTCGAAAAAACAACCGCGACATTCACCGACATCGTCCGGCGTCTGGCGCTGATTGACGAGGCGCAGAAAAAAATTACGGCCTTATCCGCAGAAGTAGTCGGCCTGCAGCAGCTGCTTGCGGACAAGCGCTCGCGCGGCGCGTTCGGCGAAGTGCAGCTGTCTGCGCTGGTGGCGAACATCATGCCGCCCACCAGCTACGAGCTACAGCACACTCTGCCCAATGAGCGCATTGCTGACTGCGCGCTGTTTCTGCCGGCGCCCACTGGCAAGGTGTGCATCGACGCGAAGTTCCCGCTCGAATCTTTCCGCGTCATGACCGATATCCATGCGCCTGAGGCAGACCGAAAAAAAGCAGAGACGCAGTTCAAACAGGACATCAAGAAACACATCAAAGACATCTCCAGCCGCTACATCCTGCGCGACGAGACCGCCGACGGCGCCATCATGTTTATCCCGGCCGAGGCGGTGTTTGCCGAGATCCAGGCACATCACCCGGATCTGGTCGATATCGCCCACGCCGCTCGGGTCTGGTTGGCATCGCCAACCACGCTCTGGGCGATCCTTAATACCGCCTGTGCCGTACTGAAGGATGCCGCCACGCGCGAGCAGGTCGACATCATTCAGGCGCATCTGGGTCACCTCGCGGATGACTTCCGGCGCTTTCGTTCGCGCATGGACAAACTCGCCGTCCATATTGATCAGGCTAACCGGGACGTCAGCGAGGTGAACAAGTCAGCCCGCAAGATTGCCGATCGCTTCGAGAAAATAGAGCGCGTGGAGCTTGAGAGCCCAGATAACGGTACGGATCTGTTGGGAGAGGACCCCTGACTGCGGATATTGATAATTAGACCGATAACAATCAATGGTTTAATTTATTTTTATAATCTTTTATCTTAGATAAATCGCGTAACAGGATTCAAAGCCAGAGCAATGTTAAAGCTCCGCGCTATCGTCTTTGACGTCGACGGCACCCTCGCAGACACTGAAGAAGTGCACCGTCTGGCGTTCAACGAGGTGTTTGATGAGTACCAGCTTGGCTGGCACTGGTCGCCGGCGCTGTATACAGATCTACTGGCTATTTCGGGCGGCCGCGAGCGCATTGCCGCTTACGGTCGGGAGCTGAGAGCTCGCTTCGACACTGAACTCGAATTCCAGCAGTTCGTGGCTGGCATGCATCGAGAGAAAACCCGGCGTTACGCAGCGCGGCTTACTGGCGGCGGCGTGGTGCTGCGCCCCGGCATTCGTCGGCTGATAGACGCGGCGCGGAAAAACGGTATAGCCATGGCGGTGGCAACTTCATCGGCACGCTCAAATTTTGAGACCCTGATGAACAACAACTTCGACGGTGATTGGCAGGATTGGTTTACTGCTGTGGAGACCTGCGATTCCGTCGCAGACAAAAAGCCTTCCCCAGCGGTTTACAAGGCGGTGCTGAAGCACCTGCAGTGCGACCGCGATCAGATAGTTGCGCTCGAAGACACCCGCAACGGGCTGCTTGCTGCTCGTGCCGCAGGGCTGACGACTGTCATCACTACGCATCGCTATACACAGGACGATGACTTCACCGGCGCAGCGCTCGTTGCAGATTCGGCCGGCGAACCGGAACAGCCGTTCACCGTGGCGCAGGGCAATGCCCACGGCCGAGATTGGCTGACGCTGGATTTGCTCGATGCGCTGCTGTGCGACGCGGACACGAACAGCCCTCAGGAGCGACGCCGCGCGTCCGCTTGACCTGTCTCACAACCACAAGCGCAGCGCGCGCCTCATGCGGCGGTAGCATCGCTGCACCGCAGGCTGGTTGAAACTGCCATGACCCTGACCGAACTCCGCTACGTCGTTGCCGTTGCAGAGCACCAGCACTTCGGTCGAGCGGCGACGGCATGCTACGTCAGCCAACCGACGCTCTCGGTAGGGATCCGCAAGCTGGAAGAAGAGCTCGGCGTCCGCATCTTCGAACGCAGTCGCAGCGACGTTCTGATAACACCCATCGGTCGGGATCTCGTCGCACAGGCGCGAACCATTCTCGATGCTGCCGTCTCCTTCAAGGAGACCGCCAGCGCTGCACAGGATCCCCTGGGGCAGGGTCTCAATCTGGGAGCTATCTACACCATCGGTCCGCTCATCGTGCCCAGACTGATCCCGGGATTTATGAAGCTGGCGCCGCAGCTGTCGCTCACGGTGACCGAGGATTTTACGGATGGTCTGGCAGAACGCTTGAAGCGTGGGGAGTTGGACGCAGCCATCATGTCGCTACCGTTTTCAGATCCCAGGATTGTGTCCCGACCACTGTACGAAGAACCGTTTGTGGTCGCCGTACCCGCTGCCCACCCGCTGGCCCATCGTAAAAGCCTTTCGAGCGCACAGCTCGCCGATGAGACCCTGCTGCTGCTCGGCGCGCGCAACTGTTTTCGCGAGCAGGTGCTGGAGATCTGCCCGCAGTGTCATCCAGCGCGGCCGGCAGAACTGCAGAAAACACTCGAGGGCAGTTCGCTGGAAACCATCTGTCAGATGGTCGCCGCCGGGGCCGGGATCACGATTTTGCCGTCAACGCTGCGCATAAACGAGGACCTCAAACCGCATCTCAAGCTGCTGCCCTTCCGGCGCCCCGTACCGACGCGGACTGTCGCTGTCTTCTACCGCAGAGGGTTCGCCCGCCCGGAGCTTATCAACCTGATTGCCCGCGCTGTGCGCGAGGCCGGCGTGCAAGGGGTCAAATTCTGCGCGTGAGCCAGGACCGGCTCAGGGGATAACAAGGTAGGCCGCTCGATTGCCGCGATGGACGCTCAGCAGCAGCTCTCCCGGAATCTGGTTAACCAGCTGCAGGAAGCTCTGCAGATTCGGCGTTGCCTGGCGGTTCACCGAGCTGATAATGTCGCCCTCGCGTAAACCCGCCCGATACGCCGGAGAAGCCCGGTCAATCTCGAACACGATGACTCCGCCGACGCGCCCGTAGGCTGGCGAGTTTTCCGGGATATCACCCAGCGTCATATTCGCCAGGCGCTCATTCTTGAACGCCTTGCTGAGGGCAGCCTCATCGCGCGCACCGACGCTCACGCTCACCGTATGCGGCTGCCCATTGCGCAGATAATTCAGCTCAACCTCGGTGCCAACCCGAGCCAGCCCGATCTGGTTTCGCAGATCAGCTGCACTGCTGACCTCACGCCGATTGAACCGGGTGATGACGTCTCCGGGCTTGAGCCCCGCCGCCGCTGCCGGAGAATCCGGCGCCACGCTGGTCAGGATGGCGCCCTGACTGACGGGCAGATCGAAGGCCTCGGCCAGCTCACGCGTCAGATCCTGAAACTGCGTGCCCAGAAAGCCGCGCTGCACCTCGCCGAACTGAACGAGCTGCTCCATGATGTCACGCGCGATGTTGGCGGGTATCGCGAAACCAATCCCGATGTTGCCACCGCTTTGCGAGTAAATCGCCGTGTTGATACCGACCAGCTCGCCAGAGAGGTCGACCAGAGCACCTCCGGAATTGCCCGGATTAATCGAGGCGTCCGTTTGAATCAGGTCCTCGTAGCCTGTAATCCCGAGCCCGGAACGCGCCAACGCGCTGATGATGCCTGAGGTCACGGTCTGACCCAGGCCAAAAGGATTACCGATCGCAACCACGAAGTCGCCGACCCGAAGCTTCTCCGAGTCTGCAAGCTTCAATGCGGTCAGATCCTCAGCCGGTATGCGCACGACCGCGACGTCGGTGTCCGGATCGCTGCCAACCAGTTCCGCGTTGAAGTTCCGTCCGTCCCTAAGGTTGATCGTGATGGTGTCCGCATTTGCGATGACGTGGTTGTTGGTCAGCACCAGACCCCGCGCGGCATCGACAATGACACCGGACCCCAGGCTCTGTGTCTTGCGCTGCAGAGGCTGGGCACGGAAGTTGAAAAAGCGGCGGAAGAAAGGATCGTTGAACAGCGGATTGGTCTGCAGCTCAACATGACCCTCCGTCGCAATGTTAACCACCGCTGGCGTGACTTGTTCCAGCATCGGCGCAAGACTGGGCAGCGACTGCTGCCCGACTGCCGCCGGCAGAGCCGCCTCGACACGCTGAGTCACAGGGGCTGCTGCGCCTGTCAGCAACACCGTAAGTAACAGATAGGAACGCATGGCTCGCATTGTAAGCGACGCCGAGCCCACCACCGTGCGGGCTCTGCCGCCTCAGAACTAAGATCAGACCCTGTGCGCGACCGTCGTCATGACCCGGGCATGGAGCCGCATCAGGCTGCGCATCAGCCAGGGCAGACTGCGTGCTCCCTGAGCAACCGCGGTATCCGCGTGCCGTGCCTCGTCCTTCTGCATGGCCCGCACGACCGCGCGGCTGCGTCGGTCCCGC
>JAYODW010000043.1:0-2058 GCA_038116745.1 Gammaproteobacteria bacterium | reverse complement strand
CCGTGCCTCGTCCTTCTGCATGGCCCGCACGACCGCGCGGCTGCGTCGGTCCCGCTCAGGTAGGCGCTTGAGATGGCTCTGCAGGTGTTCTACAACCTGGCGTTCGGTCTCTTCAACAAAACCGAGATTCAACCGGTCGCCAGCCAAACCGGCCACAGCGCCGATTGCGAGCGAACCGGTGAACCAGACCGGGTTCAGGCGGCTTGGTCTGTCGTCAAGTTCACTCAGTCGCTCTTCACACCAGAACAGGTGGTCGCTTTCCTCGCTCGCGGCACAAAGCAGCGTCTCCCTCGTCTGGGGCTCGCGGGTGAATATTGCTTGACCGACGTAGAGCGCCTGGGCACAGACCTCTCCAGCGTGATTAACACGCATGAGTGCAGCAGACAGTCGCCGTTCTTCCGGCGCAAGCGGAGCAGTGTCATCAACATCGTGTGCCGGGCTCGGCCGCCTCTGACGCATCCCGGTGCGGGTCAGCGCACGCAGTACACCATCCGCCCGTAGCAAGACCTCGTCGAGTGCACTGAAGTGTTGTCGCGGTCTGCTCACGTGTTAAGGACTCCAAGCACCGGTCGCCAGCCTCGTTTCGTTGACACCCACAGGTGCGATCCGTACCATTGCGCCTCTTTTTTTGCCGCCATTTCCCACGCATGAAAACTTACACTGCGACTCCGTCCACGATCAAACGAGATTGGTACGTGGTTGACGCTTCCGACAAAGTGCTCGGGCGCCTTGCCAGCGAGATAGCGCACCGGCTGCGAGGCAAGCACAAAGCGCAATACACGCCGCATATGGACACCGGGGATTACATAGTTGTGGTGAATGCGGAAAAAGTTCGTGTCACTGGCAACAAGACCCAAGATACGCTGTATCACAGGCATACCGGGTACATCGGAGGCCTGAAAACGATCAACTTCGAAAAGCTGATCGCGAAGTCGCCGGAGACCATCATCGTGCGCGCAGTCAAAGGCATGCTGCCGAAAGGTCCGCTGGGACGGCAGATGCTTCGTAAACTCAAAATTTATGCTGGTGCAGAGCACCGGCACATAGCGCAACAACCTATTCCGCTGGAACTGTAAACATGGCAGCCGACACCCAACCAAGCACCGGCAGACGTAAAACTTCTGCGGCCCGCGTCTTCCTCAAGCGCGGCACCGGCAATATCGTCATCAACGGCAAATCCCTGGATGACTATTTCGGTCGCGAGACCGGGCGCATGGTTGTCAAGCAACCGCTAGAGACCGTCAACATGACCAGCGATTTTGATATCAAGGTCACGGTCAGAGGTGGTGGCACCACCGGACAAGCTGGCGCCATTCGTCACGGCATTACCCGCGCACTGATCGAATACGACGAAACTTTGCGCCGTCCTCTGCGCGTTGCCGGCTTCGTAACCCGTGATGCCCGCGAGGTAGAAAGAAAGAAAGTCGGCTTGCACAAAGCGCGCAAACGTCCGCAGTACAGCAAGCGCTAATCACTTGATAGAGACACTGCAGAGGCTGACAGGCGGCCTCTGGAAGTCACCCGCGATAAGGCTTCGGCCGAGGAATCCCTCGCACGCGGAACAGGTTTGAACCAGACCCACATAGTCGATAGCCTGTAGGTCCTCTTGGGGGATCGTCTAATGGTAGGACAGCGGACTCTGACTCCGCCAGTCTAGGTTCGAATCCTAGTCCCCCAGCCAACACATTCAAATACTTACCCAAAAACCACCTCTCCTACTCCCTTCGACGGGACACTGATGGGACACTAAACTCCCGACAGTGGCTGGTTTTGGTTATTCCGGAATTCTCCAGTCGTTCGCTTTTTAGCGCCGGTTGTTGATTTACACCGAAATCTGCCCCATCAGTTGCATTGAATCTTGACCCGCCAAACGGGCAACGGAACCACTCGGGGCCTTGGGCTTAGCGGGTCAGATGATCAGTGCAACTTATCGAAAAACTGGATCGATTTAATGCGCAATTCAACATCCTAGGACATTACTGGATGAGCGGGACCCCCGCGGGCCTCGCAGCGAATATCGCCTGCGTCGATTACAGCGTGGCAAAGCCCGGGGGGAAG
>JAYODW010000042.1:0-37811 GCA_038116745.1 Gammaproteobacteria bacterium | reverse complement strand
CAGTCCCAGGATCTCGAATTCAGTGTTGCTGTTTTCCATGTGCGTCTCCCCTCGCTTCTGGAGCTCGAAAGCATAAACCTCACGCTCGACTCGATGCACCCTCCTGCGCTCCGGACAGCCTGGTACCGCAGCGTTCGGCAGCGCCGACCCACCTGGCGGCTGGGAATAAAACGCCGCGTTTTAGTGTTCTTTGGTTGTATGTTCCTCAGCCGTGAAAGCTCTAGACTGCACCAATCCATAAAGGACAAGAGCCCGTGACCAGAAAATCAAAACCCGAGCCACGGAAATCGCCAAAGCCGGTCGCCACCGGGGAAGACAGTCCGAGCGAGGCGACTGGCGCTTTCCCGATTGTGGGTATTGGCGCCTCGGCGGGGGGACTCGACGCATTCAAGTCCTTTTTCCAGGCGACCCCGCCGGATTCAGGCATGGCTTTCGTGTTGGTGCAGCATCTCGACCCCACCCACGAAAGCATGATGACCGACCTGCTCAGCAAGTACACGGCCATGCGCGTGGTGGAGATCGAGGACGGCATGGTGGTGACCCCCAACATGCTCTACATGATCCCGCCTAACAAGTATGTGCATATCAAGGACGGACGACTACGCCTGATTGAGCCCGTGACACGGCGTGGCATGCGCATGCCCATCGATTACTTCTTCCACTCTATGGCTGAGGCGCTGCAGGAGCGAGCAATCTGCATTGTCCTCTCCGGAACAGGGGCTGACGGTACGGCGGGCCTGCGCGCGATCAAGGGCGAGGGTGGCACGGCGCTGGTGCAGGCGCCTGAAACCGCACAGTACGATGGCATGCCGCGCAATGCGGTGGCGACGGGTCTGGTCGATTTCATCCTGCCGGTGACTGCGCTGCCTGGCGCCCTGGTTGGGTTCGTCAGTCATTCGCCGTGGTTCAATGACAGCGGACAAGCTGTTCCAGAGGTGAAGCCGGACGACTTCCAGTCCATCCTCGCCGTGCTGCGGGCGCGTACTAACCATGATTTCACGCTTTACAAAAAGGGCACGCTGATCAGGCGTATCCATCGGCGCATGGGCCTGCGCCAGATGGACAGCTACGCTTCTTACCTGGAGCTTCTCAAAGAAGATGTCAACGAGGTCAGCGCGCTGCTGCGCGATCTGCTCATCTCGGTCACGGCTTTCTTCCGCGACCCCGACGCCTGGGCGGCGCTCGAGGAGCAGGTCATCCCAAGGTTGATCAGCGGCAAGGATGCCGCCAACCCGGTTCGGATCTGGGTCGCGGGCTGCTGTTCCGGCGAAGAGGCGTATTCCCTGGCGATTCTTATTCTGGAGGCGCTCGACCGCCAGCAGATTAACTGCCCGGTGCAGATTTTTGCCTCGGATATCGATGAACACGCGCTCGAGACGGCACGCAACGGTCTCTACTCCGAGGGCATTGTGGCCGATGTTTCACCCGGTCGGCTGCAGCGATTCTTCGAGCACGAGGGTGGGTTTTACCGCGTCACCAAGCGGGTGCGCGACATGATCGTGTTCGCCAACCAGAATCTGATCCGCGATCCGCCGTTTTCGAAGCTCGACTTCATCTCCTGTCGCAATCTGCTGATTTACCTTGACGGGGTGGTGCAGAAGCAGGTCATCAACCTGATGCACTTTGCCCTTATCGACAACGGTTTCCTTTTTCTCGGCCCTTCTGAGTCGGTCTCGCACCAGGACCAGCTGTTTGAGCCGGTGAGCAAGCGCTGGCGGATTTTCCGTCGCATTGGCGTATCGCAGCGTAATTTTTCCGAGTTCCCGCATCTGGGCGGGTCGGGGGAACGCGGCGAGCGCTTATTGCCCGCCCTGGTCAAGGGGCCCACCGGCAAGTCCATTACAACCCTGGCGCATGAGGTGCTGCTGAACGAGTACGTCCCGGCCTGTGCGCTGGTGGACAGACGCGGGGAGGCGTTCTACTTCCACGGCCCTATTTCCAACTACCTGAAGGTAATCCCCGGGGAACCGACCCGGGACATTGCAGAGATGGCTCGCGGGGGGCTGAGCCTCAAAGTAAGAAGCACGCTGCATAACGCGATAGTGGAAAACAAAACGGTCAAATCGACCGCCCGTCTGGGCGAGAGCGATTACCAGGTCCTGGTCGAAATCAAGGCCCGGCCGCTGCAGGTGGGCAGCGCTGAGGGCATTCTGCTGGTGACCTTCGAAACGCTGCCCGAAGCGGCAGAAGAAACCGTGGTGCCACTGGCGACTGAACAGGTACCGGAAGAGTTGCGCCAGCTGGAGCACGCACTCAAGGCGACCCGGGAAGACCTCCAGAGCACCATTGAAGAACTGGAAACATCGAACGAAGAGCTGAAGGCCTCGAACGAAGAGGTCATGTCGATGAACGAGGAGCTGCAGTCAACCAACGAGGAACTGGAAACCTCGAAGGAAGAACTGCAGTCTCTCAACGAAGAGCTCACCACGGTCAACAACGAGCTTCAGGCCCGTGTCGTAGACCTGGAAGCAGCCAATAACGACATTGCCAATCTGCTGAACAGCACTGAAGTGGCAACCATATTTCTGGATCGCAGCCTGTGCGTGCGTCGGTTCACACCGCGCGCTACCCGGCTCTTCCGCCTGATCCCGACCGACGTCGGGCGGCAGGCGGCGGATATTGCTTTGCGTTTCAAGAGCGACGATCTGCTGACGCGGGCCCGTCAGGTCTTGCGCACTCTGCAGCCGTACTCGGAGGAGGTGTTCGCGGACGATGGCAGCTGCTACATCGCCCGTGTGCTCCCTTACCGCACAGCAGATGATCATATTGACGGCGTCGTGCTGACCTTTGTCGACATCTCTGAGCTTAAACATTATCAGTCGGAGCTCGCGGCCAGCGAAGAGCGTTTTTCGCAGTTCATGAAGAACAGCCCGGTCTTTGTTTGTATCAAGGATGATGAGGGGCGTCACGTATACCTGAACGAGACCTTCAGGCGGGAGGTCGGCAAAGATACCGAGGACTGGCTGGGCAAGACCGACGCGGAAATCTGGCCCGCTGAAGTGGCGGAAGATCTACAGCGCAATGATCAGGCCGTTCTTGCGTCCGGTCAGGTAATCCAATCGAACGAGGCGCTGCGGCTGCCCCAGCGCCAGGGTATGGTCTGGCGCACCGTCAAGTTCCCGTTCAAAACGGCGGATGGCAAAACGTTTCTAGGCTGTGTCGGGGTCGACATAACTGAGCTCGAACAGCTGGGCGTAGAAATCGAGAGGCAGCGACAGCAGCTGAGCAATATTATCGAAGGCACCCGGGCTGGAACGTGGGAGTGGAACGTGGAGACCGGCGCGCTGGCGGTGAATGCGCGCTGGCGCCAGATGGTTGGCTACCAGCCGGATGACCTGATGCCGATCACTATGGATACGTGGCGGCAGTTGGCGCACCCGGACGACCTCGCCGAGTTCGATCGTAAGCTGCAGGGGATTTTTGACGGCCTGGGGGATTTCTACGAACTCGAAATCCGCATGCGGCGCCGGAACGGCGACTGGGTCTGGATCCTGGACCGCGGCTCTCTAATCAGCCGCCTGGGCGACGGTCGCCCCGCGGTCATGGCCGGCATCCACATTGATATCACGGAGCGCAAGCTCGCGCGCGAAATGGTGGAGCTCGAGCGCCGGCGGGCGGTCGAGCTTTATCGTCTCACGCCGGCCATGCTCCACTCGATGGATTCGGACATGCGTATGGTTGCGGTCAGTGATTACTGGCTCGAGGTTATGGGCTACACCCGGGATGAAATTATCGGTCAGCATCCGAGCATTTTCCTGACGCCGGACTCACTTGAATTTGCCGAGCAGTCCGCGTGGCCGGGATTCTTTGAGCAGGGTTCTGCCCGAAATGTCGAATACCAGTATGTGACCAAGGCGGGCGAAGTTATTGATGTTCTTGTTTCTTCGGCGATGGAGCGCGATGCTGGAGGCAAACCCCTCCGAACCCTTACCGCCGTCGAGGACGTTACCCAGCGTAAGCGCGCCGAGAAGCAGCTACAGGCGAGCCGTGACCGCCTCCAGGGGATCCTGACGGGCACCAAAGCCGCGACCTGGGAGTGGAACTTGCAGACCGGCGAAGTGCAGGTTGACGAAAGCTGGGCGCAGATGCTCGGATATGAACTTGACACGTTGTCGCCGATGTCTCTTTCCAAGTGGCGGAAAATGATGGACCCGGACGATGTGTCGCGACTTGATTCCCTCATCGCAGGCTATGTGGCCAACCCGGGCGGTTACGCTGAACTGGAGTCGCGGATGCAGCACAAGGATGGCAGCTGGCGATGGGTGCGCGATCACGGCGGCGTGTCGGAATGGGCCGAGAACGGGGAACCGGTCTGGATGGTTGGGATCAGGGTTGAGGTCACAGAGCTCAAACGTATTGAAGCAGACCTGGCAGCCGCGCTGACATCGGTCCGCCAGACCAGCGCAATCAAAGACGCCATCATCAAGACGATCAGCCGGGATCTGCGCAGCCCGCTCAACGCTGTCGTGACTCTGACGAAGACGCTTTCGCTATTTGACAGTGGGCCGGAGCGCGAAAGGTCTATCAAGTTGCTGACGCAGTCAGCCGCAGATCTGGAGTCCACCATCCAGAAAGCGTTGGGGGTTACGCGTTTGGTCACCGGCGCAGAGCCGATTCGCGCCGACCCTCTAAACCCGGATGAACTTCTGGACAGTCTGGTGAGGCGCAGACGCGTACGCAACGAGGACTCGAAGGTCACCTTGTCGCGCAGAGGTGGCCAATGCTCGGTGCAGTTACACGGGGACACCAGCCGTATCATGCGGTCGCTCGATATCCTCATCGACAATGCTTACCAGTACACCGTGCGCGGCAGCGTTACTGTTCGCTGCAGGATAGCCACAACCACCAACGAGTTTGCTCGCGTCCGCTTCGAGGTGGAGGACACCGGCCGCGGGATCGAGAAGGAACGGCTGGCGAGTCTGTTTCACCGTTTTGATGAGGATCGCCCGGGCGACCAAGCAGAACGAAGGAGGTCCGGTATTGCTCTTTCGCTGATGCGTATTCTCATCGAGCAGATGAAGGGTGACTTCGGTGTTACAAGCACGCTCGGCGAAGGTAGCTGTTTCTGGTTTGAAGTGCCGCTCGCGCGGCAGGCGCCGTCGTTGAGCGCCCACTGATGTTGTTGCATAGGTAATCGCGTTAAGAGTCTGGCAGAGGTCCGAGGAGAGCGTGGGTCGGGTTGCCTGCCTCTGCCCGGATCGAGCCGATGATCGATGCCGCGACGACCGAAATTCCTGGACTAGCGCTGGTGCTCCGGTGATTGTGTACCACCTTAGCCAGGTTGAGCCAAAATGATAGGTTTTTACTTTCACTAAAACCGGCAGGCGATACCTAACGATTGCTCGTGAACTATCTGGCTGAGTGGCATGCCTTTTTAATTCCTAAATACAGCATAAATGGATCTTTTATAACTAATAAGCATAGTTTAATCGTCATCGACATGTATAACGGCGGTATGTCTGTTTTTATTCCAGGCTACGGAAAGATGTCATGGCATTTAACAGCCATCAACACATAGCAGGCCGAGGTTCGTCCCGCCTCAATGGGCGATTTGTTGCGGCGTGCGCTATCCCGACAGCGCTGGCAATTCTGCTTGCCGCCGCAGCCCCAAGCGACAACGAATGGGCTGATCATGTGTCGCCGCTTTTTTTGGCAGCTCAGGTAGCCGCACTCTGGCTCGGGGGACTTTGGGCCGGGATTTTTTCAGCGCTCGTGATGGCGCTCGCAATTCCGTTCTTGCTGGTGTCGACCGGGGAGGTCAATCTAGACCTGCTGTTTACATCGGGTGACGGCGCTGTTCACCTCCTGCCCTTCGGATTGCTGATGCTCGTAGCCATAGCGGGGTGTCTTCTGTACGCCCGAATGGAGATTTTGAATCGCAGACTGCAGCTTTTTTTGGTTGAATCCCTCGAGGCCTCCGTTGTGCCTATGGCGGTGGTCTATCCAGACGGCCTGACCTACCGCGCAGCGAACGTGGCCTGGCGCAATGTGTTCGCGCTGGAGGGCAGCGATGTGCGCGGACGTAGCGCCCGCGACCTGCCCGAGTCGCTGCAGACGGTGCTCCGTAAAATGCTGTCGGCGAACATCATGCGTGACCGCACCCGATTGACGCTGAGCGATGCGGAATCAAGGACGTGTTCTTACGAGGTCGCGATCGATCGGCGCAGTCATCGCAAGGGTCGGGAGTATTTCTACCTGTCTGCGGCAGATGTAACCGCAGAGGTAGACCTCGAAATTCGCATCAGCAATGAACAGGCTATGGTGCGACGTGCCGAGGAGCGCTGGCGCTACATATTGAACGCCGTCGCTGACGGTGTTGTTGAACTCACCGCCAACAGGGTGGTCATCTTTGCGAACGCCGCCGCACGTCGGCTTCTAAGCGTTTCAGGCTCGGACCTGACTGGGACCGAATTCTCCCTGATGGTCGCTGCAGAAACGTCGGGTATGGAGACTATCTCCGTACTGACACCGGACGGTAAAGAGCGCGTGCTTGAGGCGCTCTTCACAAAAGGGGACGAACTCGACTCTAACATCTTCGTTACCCTGCGCGATGTGAGCGACGCTCGAGCACTCGAAGAACTGCTGGTCGGCGAACGCGAGCTCCTGCGGGCCAAACTCCGAACTCGCACAAGCGCGCTGCTTCAGATGGCGGTTGATCTTAAGCGTGCTACAGCCGACCGCGATGACTTCGTTCAAACCATCAGCCACGAACTGCGCACGCCGCTGAACGGTGTGATGGCAGCGGCCCAGGCGCTGTTGCCGATGATGACCGGACAGGCCGGCGGAGACATGGTTGGCGTGATACTGGCGTCATCTGATCGCCTCAGCCAGACCATCTCCCGACTGGTCAATGTTGTGCGTGACACTACAGAGCACGAGGCTCCTGCGCGCAAGCTGTTTGATCTCCAGGCACTGGCCGCCCAGATTGACGAGGCGCTCTCGCTATTCCTGGCAGCTGGTCAACAGGTGCGATGGACTCTTGAGACCGCGGATGAGCGCTGGTTCCTGGGCGACCCTGACAAAATTTCCCTCGTGCTGCTGAGCCTGATAGAAAACGCGCTGAAGGCGGACCAGGTAAGCATCGTTGAAGTCGTGGTGAGAAGCCAGGCTAGCCGCGGACTGCAAAGGCGAGTTCGGATCTCCGTCCAGGATAACGGGTCCGAAACCAGTTTGGAGCGGCTCAGGGGTCTGCTGGCGGGCGACCTGTCGATGACTCGTGACAGGACAGACACTGACAGTACTGACGGAATCGGCTTGCCACTGAGCGCACGGACTGTCGCTTCGATGGGCGGGGAACTCACCGTGAACCGCACCCCCGTTCTTTTCGGCGCTGGCGAGGGGACGGTCTTTGAGTTTGGCCTGGAGCTGGGAGCCGCGACGCCGCCACGACATCTCGAGGGAACACGGATACTGGTCCTGCTGAGCCCCAACTCGAGATTGGACCTGTACCAGGCGCTCAGCTTTCAGGACGTGGATGTCGAAATTGCGGAAAACCTACAAGAGCTCCCGAGACGGTTAAGCACCGATATTTTCAACGCTGTCCTGGTGGGCGCTGACCAAGAAGGCTGGGCCTCGCTAGGTGAATCTATGAGCGCCATGCAAGCTGGCCGCTGGAAAGGTAACAGGCCTAGATTCGTGCTGTGCAGCGAAAACCGGGACCTGAAAAAGCGGCGCTCGGAACTGGGCAAGCTCGGCTATGACGACGTGCTGATCGAGCCTTTCGTCGCGCGCCAGGTCACCGCCGCGCTCAGCGGACTTCCTGTGTCTAAGGCTGAGTATCAGGCCATAGCTGACCCCAGCATGCGCAAAGCTTCTGCGGGATGACGAATCGACGGCTGGGGTTACTGGGCACAGGCGTGTGTAGAGCGCACACTAGCGATGCACGGTCGCGCAACGAGCCTGCAGCGCCATGAATTCAGTCGCCTCAGGAGCGGATCCACTAACCGACGGATTATTCGAGACGGGCCGGGCACTCATTCAGAGCGTCGACCCGGATGGACGTTTTTTGTACACCAACCGCAGGTGGCGAGCTGTTCTCGGGTATTCCGTGGATGAAATCAAGCAGCTGCGCGTTTTTGATGTGCTTCATCCCGACTGCCTACCGCATTGTTACGACCTGTTCGAACGGCTGATGTCCGGTGCCGAGGATCACGCTACGGCTGAGGTTACCTTCGTCGCCCGCAATGGACACCGGGTGCCCTGCACGGGCTCTGTAGCTGTCAACCGCGAAGATGATCGCCTTTTGAGCACTCAGGGGGTTTTTGTTGAACTGTCCGGGACGCAGAGCGCGGGTCTGCAGACCGACATTTTTGAGATGCTCTACAGCCATCCTGGACTCGGTTTCGTGATGACAGACGCGGATGGAACGATTGAGCTGTTCAACCGATGCGCTCAGGAGACGTTGGGCTACTCGGGACTGGAGATTATCGGCCAGCGCAGGTTTCCATCTCTTGATGCGGGGTCGATTCAGAGCGCCGCCGTTACAGCACAAGAAGGCAGCGGCAGTCCCGCGCTCGACATGGACGGGCTGCTCCAAGCCACATCCGAGCACCGCAACACGGACCGATTTTTCCATCGTAAAGATGGCTCGAAGGTTCCGCTGGTCACTTCGATTTCACGACTATCCGGTGATGGGGACGAACTCGCGGGTTACGCCGTCATTCTGCGCGATGCCAGCCAGCGCTACGCTGCCGAACAGCGCGCCGGTTTCTACATGCAGCTTGGCACGCTGTTTCGCGATCTGGTCAACATGGTCGACGATCCTGTCTATGTGCTCGACCCGCAAGACAACTACCGCTTCACGTATGTGAACGATGCCACCTGCCGGCATTACCGAATGGACAGGGAAAAACTGACAGAGTTATCGCCGGTGGACTTCGATCCGAACACGGACGTGACGGCGCTCGACCGCATATGGCAGCGTCTTAAGGCCGGAGAGCGGGTCTCGCTGGAGACGCTGCACCGGCGGGATGAGGCCCTAGTCCCGGTCATTGTGACCGGTAGCCTCATTGAAAACGGTGAACGTCGTCTGATTGCGGGCTTTATCCATGACATCACTGAGCGGGTAGAGGCGGAGGTGGAGCGGCGTCAGCAGGATGCGTTCAACCTCGCGGTGATCGAGAACGCCGGTGCCGCAGTGATCGCGACCGACCCGGAAGGGCGGGTGCAATTGTTCAATCATGAAGCAGGGCGACTGCTCGGCTGCACGGCCCCTCAGGTGATTAATGGTCTGTTCCCGCTGGTGCGCACGGCGCCTGATCGCCTCGCTCCGGCGAGCGTTGGGTCTGAGCAGGAACGCACCGCTTTCTTCCACGAACTGACGGCACCTATACAGCACGGCCACAGCCAGACGTCGGAATGGAAACTCACGCGCGCCGCGCCGGAGCTAGCAGACAGGGAGGATATTTACCTGCTGCTGGATGTGAGCGTGGCGCTGCACGACAACGGCGCAATCGTGGGCTACCTGGTGCTGGGACAAGACATTTCTCTGCTCAAACGGACCCAGCGCGAGCTCGCCGAGCAGGTCAAGCTCGAGCGCACGTCACGTCAAGAGCTTGAGCGCTCCAACGCTGAGCTCGAGCAGTTCGCCTATGTCGCCTCACACGACCTGCAGGAGCCGTTGCGTGCAGTCGGCAGCTGCGTTCAGTTGCTGGTCCAGCGCCTGGGCGGCCTGGACGAACGCAGCGCGCAGCTCGCGCAGCATGCGGTTGATGGCGCTACGCGTATGCGAGGCTTAATTGAAGCGCTGCTTGCATTCTCTCGGGTAGGTTCCCGAGAAAATATGCAGGAGATCGTCAACTGTAACGAGGCCTTTGAGCGCGCCCTGGCTGGCCTGGCGGTGTCGATTGAAGAGTCCGGTGCGACAGTCACGCGCAGCGATCTTCCCGTCGTGTTGGCCAATGCCAAGCTGGTGCAGCAGCTGTTCCAGAACCTGATCGGAAACGCAATCAAATTCCGCGGCGAAAGGCCGCCTGAAGTCAGGGTTGACGCAGTCTGGAGAGGTGCGGAGGGGCTCTGGGAGTTCACTGTCGCCGACAACGGTATCGGCCTCGAGGCGGAGTTCGCTGAACGCATCTTTGGCATGTTCCAGCGGCTGCACCCTCGCGATACCTACCCTGGAATGGGGATAGGGCTGGCTATCTGCCGGAAAATCGTTACGCTGTTCGGTGGAAGCATCCGGGCTCGCTCCGGCGCTGCGGGCGGGGCGGTATTTGTCTTTACCCTGCCAGGAACCAAGGAAAACTTGAAATGAAGGGTGGTGAGCGGGTCAAAGTATTGCTGGTCGAAGATAGCCCTTCGGATGTGTTAATCACCCAGGAAGTGCTCCGCGGTTGGAAAATCGCGAATGAACTCGACGTCGTGCATGACGGGAAAGAGGCACTACTGTTTCTGCGCCGGGAAGGTCGATTCGAGGGCGTATCGCGGCCTGACATAATATTTCTGGACCTGAATCTGCCGCTTCTTGGCGGTCAGGAGTTGCTGGATATCATCAAACAGGATCCGCAACTGAGAGAGATCCCCGTCATCGTGCTCACCAGCTCGGCCGCTCAGGCTGACGTGCACGCCGCGTACCTGAGCCACGCAAACTGCTATCTGGTCAAACCCCTGGATTTCGACGACTTTCGCGAGGCGCTGGGAAAACTCGAATCGTTCTGGTTTGAACTCGTTAAGCTGCCTTCCGAGACCAATCCAGGGGAGGACACGTGGCGTTGACCCAGGTACTCATGCTCGAGGATAGCACTGCGGATGAATTAGTCGCCCGCGAGGTGTTTTCGCACGACTATCTCGGGAGTTTCACCTTGACCACCGCAAGGACGCTCGCCGAAGGGCTGCGTCGATTGGAGGAGGAATCCTTCGATGTGATCCTGGCCGATCTGAATCTCCCGGATTCAGAAGGCTCGATGACGCTGGTGCGTATTCTTGAGACAGGCATCCGCGCGCCTATCGTGGTGGTCTCGGGTAGAGACGACGACGGGCTTGCTCGCGAATGCCTCAAGCTGGGCGCGCAGGATTTCCTGATAAAAAATCAGTTGCCTCCGGAGTGGCTGGCCCGGTCGGTGCGCTATGCCCTGGAGCGCGCCCGCCTCGCAATGCTGGTAGCCGAGCGAGCCGACGAAGACAAACAAGCGCATGACGCTGAGAATATGCTCATTGGCGAGCTGAGCGCCGATCTGGGGACCTCGATTTCTGCTGGTTACTACGGTGTTCGCAAGCTCAGCGAGGCCGACGCCCAGTTTTTCAGCGAGGCCTCTAAAGAGTACGAGCGTCTGCTCCGACTGGCCGTCGACATGCGCATCTATAAGCAGGACCGCAATCCGCTCAACGAGGGATTGCGTAGCCTGGCCTACCAACTGGGGCGGCGTTTGTCCGGGCCGCGCGATGTCATGGAGCTCCACGGCGCTTGTCTTGTCGAGCAGGTTCATGGTCAGTTGCCCGCCCACGCGCGTGGCCTGCTGGATGAAAGTCGGCTCGTTGTGCTCCAGCTGATGGGTTATCTCGTGTCGTACTACCGCCTGCATGCGTCATAACGATGGTTTTCACCCACAATCTTCTCGGTTTAAGTTGAGGCAAACATGACCAAGCTGCTTTTGCATCTCTACATCACCGGTAAGACCTCTCGATCCGTGCGCGCGGTGAGCCAGCTGCAAAGGATTTGCCATGACACGCTGGGTAGCGACGCAGAGCTCGTGGTATTTGACGTGCTCGAACAACCGCAGCTCGCTGAACGCGAGCGCATCATCGCGACTCCTACCCTCATCCGGAAAACCCCTGAACCTGTGCGTAGGATCATCGGGGACATGACCGATGAACGTAAGGTTTTGGCCGGATTGGATATCCAACCGGCTTCTGACAGAAAAACGAGGTACTGAATGGCCAACTCAAGCCCTATCGCTTCTCTGGAGAAGCTTCCTACCGGGATCCCAGGTCTAGATGCCATAACGGACGGGGGGTTTCCTTGCGGCCGGACAACTCTGGTGGCAGGCACTGCAGGCAGTGCCAAAACTATTCTTGCAGTGCAGTTTCTGGCTGCGGGCATTCAGAATTGGGGGGAGCCGGGCGTTTTTGTGACGTTTGAGGAAAAGCCTGACGATATCCGAGCCAACATGGGCAGTATGGGCTGGGAGATCGCGAAGTGGGAAGCCGAGGGAAAGTGGGCTTTCGTGGACGCTTCACCCGAGCTCGAAGAAACAATGATCGCCGGGTCGTACGACCTTGGCGCGCTGATGGCGCGCATCGAAAGCGCCGCCAAGCAGATTAGTGCCCGCCGTATATCGCTCGATTCCCTGGGCGCCATTTTCACCATGTTTGTGGACACCCTGACCGTGCGGCTCGAGCTCCTGCGCCTGGTCAGCGCGATGAAGAAAATTGGACTGACGGCGGTAATGACCGCGGAACGCGCTGCCGACTACGGTCCGATCAGCCGCTTCGGGGTTGAGGAATTCGTGGCTGATAACGTCATCATCCTGCGCAACTTTCTGGATGAAGAAAAACGCCGGCGGACTATCGAAACGTTGAAGTTCCGGGGGTCATCGCACCGTAAGGGCGAGTATCCGTTCACAGTGGTCCCCGAACAGGGCCTCGTCTGCCTGCCGCTGTCTTCGATCGAGCTGACGCAGCGATCTTCGAACGTCCGCATAACCTGTGGTAATGACGAGCTCGACCGCATGTGCGGAGGCGGTTTCCTGCGCGACTCGGTGATTCTTGTCACAGGTGCGACGGGCTGTGGCAAGACCCTGCTGACAACCGAGTTCATCCATGGTGGCGCAACTAAGGGCGACCGCTGTTTGCTGTTTGCCTTCGAGGAAAGTCGAGAACAGCTTATCCGCAACGCGGCGGGCTGGGGGATGGACCTTGAAGATATGGAAAAAAAGGGGCGCGTGAAGCTGGTCTGCGTATACCCGGAGTCCTGCGGCCTGGAAGACCATCTCGTGACGATGAGACGGATCATCGAGGAATTCAAACCTTCCCGTATCGGCGTGGACAGCCTGTCAGCTCTGGAACGCGTTTCCACCCTGAAGAGCTACCGGGAGTTTGTCGTCGGGTTGACCTCGCTGATCAAGCACCGCGAAGTGAGCGGGCTGTTCACCGCGACTACGCCCACTCTTCTGGGCGGTACGTCGGTAACCGAAGCCCACATATCGACTACGACAGACTCGATCATCCTGCTGCGCTACGTTGAGATGCTCGGTGAAATGCGCCGCGGTCTCACGGTACTCAAGATGCGCGGGTCAGCGCACGATAAGGAAATCCGCGAGTACACCATCGATTCAGAGGGCATGCATCTCGGAAAACCCTTCCGTAACGTGACTGGCATACTGTCAGGATTTCCGCAGCAGCTGGCGACAGATGAAATCGCGCGTATGACCCAGATGTTCGAAGAAAGCTTCCCAGCGACGGGCAAGAGCAGCACGCGGTCTGACGAGCGCAATTTCAACCCTGAGGACTTCGAGTAAGGTCAATCTCAGGACGAGCGCGAGGTCGCTCGTCCGTTGCTCTTCCGGCCGGAAGGCGCCGGCCGCGTGACTGGGCGCGTGGTACTAGCGCATAGGGCAGGAAGGCCTCTGTCTGATGGGCTCCGCTGGAGAGAGCACCCTGAGCGCGGCAATTCCGTGCTCTGGGAACAATAGCTGTTGATTTGCACCGAAATCTGACCCATCAGTTGCATTTAATTCTGACCCGCCAGACGGGCAACGAAGCCACTCGGGTCCTTGGGCTTGCCGGGTCAGATGTTCAGTGCAACTTATCAAAAAACCGGATCAATTAGGCGCGCAATTCAACACCACCTCGACAAAGCCGCTGGCGGTACCGCCCGGCGTGTACCCCCGAGTCAGGCTCCGCCCCAGTCCAGTCTGTTCGGCTGAGGCATCAATCAACCATGCGAGCAGTGGCTGCCACATCGAAGGGGCGGCTGGGTTCCTGTCGTCTCGTCCGAGGGAAAGACCGAAAATTCGCGCGGAAACGGCTGGATTTCTACTGGCCCAAGAGCGCAATTTGGCTCAAGACCGCGTCTCAACGTGCCGCAACGTGCATTCGCCACGGTTTGATGGCCGTGCGATGCTCCAAGGGATTGCGGAAAAGGGCTTTAATCCTGCCTATTCTCACACCGGGGTGTGCAAGCGCTTGCCACGCATCAAGGCGCCGACGCTGGTGGTCACCAGCGAGAAGGACGTAGTGGTGCGGCCGCCTACGGGACGGCGTGGTGCGATGCGATTGCGGGCGCGCACCTGACGACACCGCACGGTGCGGGGCACCTGGCAGACCTAGAACAACCGGTAGAGTTCGTCGATACCGTCGCTCGCTTCCTCGACGATGGCGCCATTAACACCGAGGTATGAGAGTAACCGGCGAGCGGCTGACCCGCTCGGGTGTAGCTCAGGCACGGGGAGGCGAGATATCCACGAGTGGGGCAGCATTGGTCGGCGATAAATCCGGTGCGGGAGGGACGACGGTCGCCGGGTCGTGGCCGCAGTCCTTGGCATCGGCATCGTGACGCCTGTCGAACCCGGAACGCGGATTCTCGTTCGCACCGTCCCCGCCATACAGAAAAAGCCACGAGAGGTGGCCTTCCCTGTTTATTTGGTGGAGGCGGCAGGAGGGCTCACGATTCGCTTGTTGCGAATCGCTCCGCCTGCGCATCGCTTACGCGATGCTTGTCAAACCCGGAACCTGGGATCTCGTCCGCACCGTCTCCATCAATGAAAAGGCCACCGCGAGGGTGGCCTTTTCATTGAGTGGTGGAGGTGGCGGCAGCCACACTGCCTTTTGAATCAAAAGGTTATGGTTCTAAACGCCTGAAATGTCCCCATGGATACCCCCATTCCGAAACGATAAGAATTTCCCGGCTCTCGGACGTGATGCAGCAACGATGGCCCCAGAGTCTCGGCACGACTACGCCGCTTCTCCGACGAGCACTTCGAGCGGAATTCCAAGGCCTCCATGGAGCCGTCGAATCATGTCGAGAGACAGGCCGCGCTTGCGATTGAGGACCTCCGAAACGCGATGCCGAGAGCCGATGAAGGGTTCCAGGTCTTTCCGTTCCAATCCTTGTTGTTCCATTCTGAACAGGATGGCTTCGACCGGATCCGCGGCGCCCGCCGGAAAGTGCTTTTCCTCATACACGTCGACCAGGGTCGCAAGCACGTCCAGCTCGTCTCCTTCATCGGTGCCAGATTCGGCGTCCATGAGGGCCTCGATGCGCCGGAGGGCGCGCTCGTAGTCTCGCTTGGTCCTGATGGGGCGAATATCCATCAAATTGTCTCCGGTTCGATTCGGTCGTACTCGGCGTGAGTCCCGACGAACTTGATATAAATGATCCGATAGTCGTAATTCACGTGAGCAACCAGCCGGTACTTATTGCCGCCAATGTTGAAAATGACACGGTTATCGGCAACAAAACTCGCATGCCTGTAACGGCGCTTGATTCCCTGTGGATTTCTCCAGTCCGCGGCCTGTGCCTCGGCAAACCACGCTTTGAGCGATTGCTCCGAATCCGGATGGCGTTCCCAGAATTCTCTGAGCGTGCGTCTGGCGATGATCCGCATAAAAAGCAAATTAGCATGTTCCCGAAACGGGAACAATACAACCCGCGTGCGCCAAGAAGGCAAACGATGACGATCAGTCGACGCTCAGGAATGGCGCGTTTGGACACGGTCTGACCTGGCGGTACCATCAGCCGGTTTGCGGGGAATGCAGCGTACGGGTCGAGCGCGCGGCGGAGTGGACTCGTAGCCGACCAGCGAGCGGACGGGAAGAGATGTTAGGCCGTGATATATCACGGCCTAACAGGGGTTAACGGGTGGAGGCGGCGACTTGCAGCTGCGCGAGCTTCGGCCGGATGTGAAGATCACGGCCTACATTCAGAACTCGCGCCTGCGCCGCACCGTCGAGAACGCCGGAGTCAGTTACGTGGTGTCGCCGAATGAGGTGATTGGTCGGATGATCGCCTCGGCGACGTTCGAGCCGGATGTGAGCACCTTCCTCGAGGACATTCTCTCAACCACCACATCGGCCGACGATCTCGACGTCCAGGAGTACCATCTGCGCGAGCATCACGAGCTTGTCGGCGTGGGGTTCGGCACGGCATACGACGTGTTGTATCGCAAGACCGGGGCGCGACTGCTCACCTACAGCCGACGCAGCGAGCGCGGCTGGACCGTGGAGCGCGGGCTTGGCGCGGAAGATGTGCTCGCCGCCGACGATTACCTGATTCTGCTCGCGAACGCGGACTGTGCCCGGGCGCTCGCACATTTTCTCGGTGTGGAGCAGGGGCGAAGGGTGTAACGCGACAAGCACCAGCTATCGTTCTCGCCCTCAAGCTCCCGTAAATGCTAGGCCCAGACGGGTCAAAGTTCAGTGCAAAACCCGGTTCAGATTTACGGCAAATCAACAATGCTGGCCATGGCGGTGTGCCCCGAGAAGGGTATGACCCAGAGTGTCATCGATGATTGCATCGCAATCCATGCGCTATTCCGGTACGCATGGTGCCCCGCGTGAACGCCCCATCGCCGGAAACCGCAAACGGCTGATTCTGGGAAACGAAAACTGAGCGGATAAACCGACTGGCCGAAGCCGCGAGGTGGTCACTTCAGAGCGATAAGCGAAAACGCTTTCACCGGGCGCGCGAGGCCCTTAAGCGTCAGCTGCCCGGCATCCTCAACTTCGATAACCTCTTCCAGCTCCCCCAGCACGCGCTGGGAGATCAGGATCTGGCCGCCCAGCGCTTCGCCACACAGGCGTGCGGCAAGATTGGTTACGTTGCCGATAGCGCCGTAGTCCCAACGCCGCTCGAATCCAATGGAGCCGAGCGTGGCGTAACCAGAGGCTATGCCAACACCCAGGTCGAGATCGTAACCGCGCTTGCGCCAGCGCTTCGCGATCTCGGTAACTCGCCCACGCATGGCGAGTGCCATGCGTACAGCACGCTCTGCAGCATCCTCAATCAGGACTGGATCGTTAAAGAAAATCATCATTCCGTCGCCGGTAAAGCGCTCCAGTGTCCCTTCATGCTGTTCGATGAGCGCACCCATCTCAGCATGAAATTCCCGCAACACACCCATGACCTCTTCGGGCTCGACGGATTCCGAGAAGGCAGTGAAGCCCCGCAGATCCAGGAACACAACAGTGATATCGCGGCGGTGGGTCTTGAGCGGATCATCCGTGCCGCCTTCCACGATGAGTTCAGCGAGCTGGGGTGAGAAGAAACGCTTGAGCCTGCTCAGGTGTTCGACCGTCTCGTAGGCACGTGCATTCTCGATCGCAGTCGCCGACTGGTTGGCGACGATATTGAGCACAACTTCGTCGAGCTCGTCGAAAGCATTGGGCCGCGCACTTTCGACCGCTATCACGCCGATGAGTTTGTCCTTCACCAGCAGCGGGATAGCAAGTTGGCTCTGAACGTTTGACAACCCCGGCAGTGCCGGAGCGGCAGATGGATCCTTCTTTTCTTCGATGTCACCCATTCGCTCACGGACGCTGGCGAGGTAGCGCATGCTGATACTCACATTACCCATGCGCATCAGACGTTTCCGCTCGGCAACGACACCAATGACGCCATCACCGACGGCAATGCCGGCACCGATACCGGGGTCCGGGTAACCGCGGCTCGCGACAACGTGCAGCCTGCCGCCTGCCTCTTCGTGCAACAGCACCATGATGTGCTCGAAGCCGAGGGTACGCTCCATTGCATCAAGGATGACCGCGAGTATCCGGTCGAATTCCAGCGTCGAGGTGATCTCGCTTGAGATCTGCTGGATGATTTGAACGTCCTTGGTCTTTTTGGCCAGGTCCTGATTCAAGCGCGCGATAACGCGCTCGTTCTCAGCTAGCTGCTGGCGTAGCGCTGTAGCCGCCTTGTGTTCACCGTCCATGCTGCCGCAGCGTATAAATCATCGAGCCGCGGGCTGGGCGTCAGCCAGGGCCAAGCGCTCGGCCGAGTGCTTCTGCACCTCGGTCACGCGGTAGATGTCAGCCGCAACCAGCTTGAAGATGCCCTTCATCCCCGTCATCGAGGCAATTGCCTCAATCTGCATGTCCATGGTGTCGAAAATCGGCCCGCTCGTCTCCGAGCGATCGAATTCGATCCTGAGCAGCCAGGTGTCAAACGTGTCCGGACTGACCAGCCACGCCATTGCACAGGGATTCTCGCGGATGTTTTTTATCGTCTTGTTGAAAAACTGGTAAGACAGAGCGACATGGTGTTCATCGACGTAATAGATCTGCGAAACCGTGGTGCAGTTCGGCGTGCCGTCAAGCGCGCAGGTCGTCACGTGTGACGGGACGACCCCTTGCATGGCCGATTTGATCGCCTCGGGCAGAGCGCTCATGACGCATCCTCCAGATCCAGCACCAGCTTGCCGGCCCCGGGGCCGGGGGTTTGATCGAATACCTGCACGGGGCGAAACGTGACTGCGGTCGCCGGCCGCCAGACGAATCCCAGAACGAATTGCTGTGCCATCGCCTCCGGCAGACCAAAGTCAGTCAGAGCCGCAATGAGCTTCTTACGCCATATCATGATGATCGCAAGCTCGACATCATTCGCGGGACGTGATGACAGGTAGCGGCCCTTGATCTGGTATGCCACGTGATTCAGCGGGTTGCCGCAGGCAAGCGCGACCTGCGCGTTGTCTTCCATATCGGCGAGTGGCTCGGCCGCAATTGCCGTGGCCAGAAAGAATCTGATGTTCCCGCTGTCCTTATCAACGACAGCTCCGGTCGGCATCGTGTGTCGCGATTTCAAATTCGCATCGCGCGTGCCGAGGCCGAAGACGACCGGACCCTGTATGTGTTTGACGATGTCGGTGGGAAGCATGGCGATGCGCAGTGAATCAGGTTGACCGTTTTATTCTACGCGGGTCGATCAGCGTTTGCCGGGAAACCTTTACCTCCGCTCACTGCAGTCACGGTTGGCAAGCTCCGTCAGGACCGACCGGGTCACGTGAATGATCAGCGCCACTGCTCTGCGCAGGGATGGCAATACGGTCGGCTGAAGACGTACTCAGCAGCTCCCCAACGTCCCGACCTTGAGCTCGTCAAGGGCCCCAACTCAGTACTGGCAGATGCCCCGCATGAACGTCCGAGACCATCGCCCGTTGCTCGAAGGGCTGGCGCAGCGGCTGCAAGGCTCAGTTCCAGTCGGGGATAGGCCGGTTGCGGGGTAGCATCTCGTCCTGGATCGCGGCCGCCTGCTCGACGCCAGCAGCAGGTCAGGACAGACGCGCAGTCTAGTGAAGTAATCCTCCTTTTCGTGTGCTCAGAGCGGCTCGCAGTGGGTAGCCGTGCCTGACCGCTACCGGGGTCTGCCGTCGGCAGGCCGATTTCGCTCAGCCATCCATGGCCAAGACTGGCGTCACACCGCCGAACCGGACCTCGAATGGCCTCCTTTTCTGTCGATCTGCACTACGATTTCAAGGATGATCTCAGTCATCTGCATTTCAAGCGGATCAAGCTGACTGACCGGAGTGCTGCGATGACGCGTTTTTCCCCTGCTGGACTGGTATTTTTTCTGTTGCTCGTGACGGTGGGGTCAGCCTCAGCGTCCCCGGAGAGCGATCGCCGGGCGAGCGATCTCCCCGACGTCGTGGTTTACCACCCTCCGACCCCAGACCCGACCTATCTCGATGAGGGGCTGCCGGGCGATTCAGTTGGCGACGTGCGCATCTTTCATTTCGACGGTGAAACCGAGGACGGCAGCCCGGTGGTCATGGAGTGGATCATGACGACGACCGGACTGAACACCGCGCAGCCCGGGGCCGAGTCCCGCGTGACGCTGGGCGTCTTCTCATTCACCGGCTTCGATCAGGATCAGATCCTGCTGCAGGGCGTCGGTCTCTATCCGAGCCTGGGGGACACGTTTCTCCCTTCCAGCGAACTGGTGCGCGCCATCGTTGGCGGCACGGGCCGATTCAAGGGCGCGACCGGTGAGGTCATCTCGACCCATCTCGAGGACGGGTCCTGGATGCACGTATTCGATTTCGGGCCGCGACGCTTCGGACGTTCGCGGGACTGATTCGCCCCCCCTCCGCTGAGGCGGCGGCGCTCGTCGCTGTCAGCCTCGAGTGCGGGTCACAGCGACACAACGCCCGCGAACGATTTCTCCGTATGGTCGTGCAGGAGATCTCCATAGGTACGGGAAATCATGCTCAAACTCGTGCTACCAATCCGCGCAATTGTCATCGGGTCAACACCCTGAGTTAAGGCATCAGTAGTCCAGGTGTGGCGGAGGGCGTAGGCCGTCAATGACGCTACGCCGGCCGGCTCCCTCGCCTCTCTGACGAGATGCCCCCAACCACTGTGTAGCCGCATGATGTGTTCTTCAAGGTTGTGAATGGTGAGGCTGTCCATGGCGGTGAGCTCCGTGCAGGGCATGACCCAGATTGTCATCGGTGATTGCATAGCAACCAATGTCCGATCCCGGTACGCATGGTGTCCCACGTGAACGCCCCATCGCCGGAAACCGCGAACGACCGGCGTCTTTTACTCGTGCCGGAAATCTAAGTTGGACATCACCGTCAGATGCTTTTACCAGATCGCCCGACAGCTTAAAGCGCGACACAAAAGCTCGAGCTTCTCGCGCTGATCTTCCCGCGGCAATCCGCCGATATGCAGTGAGAACCGGACCTTCTTGCCGCCCCCGTCATCGAAAGCCTGCATCGCTTGTGTGACGACATTACCTAGCTCTGTGTCTCCCCGCTCTGGGTTGCTGGTAGTGCGCTGTTCCGCGTTCAACTTCCGGCGCTGGCAGCCAACGTTCTCATCGAGGCACCTGGCACTGAACAGTCCATCTCCGTCATCCTATTCCGGTAGCAGCGCTACTTGTCGTGAGCCGGAGAAGCAGGTGCGCGGTTTATACTCGAGCCACGTTTGACCAAGCAGAGGTGTTGTTATGGCATCACAGCCAATGACGCTGCCGGTGGCGGGTGTGCCGGCCGCACTTCATGTCGGCGAGCAGGATCTCCCGTTCGTGCGTTTCACCGACGGCGTGACGTTTCAACTGCAGCAGGTCAACATCGAGGCAGGTCTGCTGGTGCTGAGGACGAAATTTGAGCCCGGTGTGACGATTCAGCGGCACCGGCACACCGGGGAGGTTTACGCCGTCACTTTCTCCGGCGCGTGGAAGTATCTCGAGTACCCCGAAACCATCAACCGCGCTTTCTCTTATCTGTTCGAACCGGCGGGCTCGATTCACACCCTGACGACAGCGATTGAAGGCGTCGACGAGATCACGGATGTCTGGTTCGCGATCCGCGGAGCAAATCTCAATCTCGACGAGCGCGGGGCAGTCGAAAGCGTGGTCGATGCAGGCTCCATACTGGAGCTTTACTACGAGGAATGTGCGAAGGCAGGGCTCCCGCGCCCCGACGTGATCGGCGCCTGATCCGGGGCCACATGCCCGGTATCCCCACCAGTGCAGAGCTGCACACCGGGGCAGTCGGACTAACAGCTCTCAATTCTCCCGACCGCCACAATAGCCGAGCTTGCATCGGGCTGAAGGAAACTCAGTCATGGAGCCGCCATGAACGATGGTGGTTTGAAGAAGCCGCCGCACTCTGCGCATGCCTTCAGTTAAGACACCGCATCAGTCAACTCACCATCCAGCTCCTCCCGTTGCCCCGATTTCCCTTCCGACGCTTTATTCTTTGTTTTTCGCAACAACGCTTGCAGGTGACCGGATGGACTGGAATGCACTTGGCGCAATCGGGCAGATCGTCGCTGCTGCGGGCGTGATTATTTCTTTGGTTTACCTGAGCCGTCAGATCGCCCAGAACACACGCAGTCTGAAAAACGCAAACGCAGCTCTGGTGCAGAGCAATTTCCAGCAGCTGGCCCGCCAGGCGTACCTGGATCGCGATCTCGCCGATCTTGTGATCCGGGCGATGGCAGACGCCGAGGACCTTCCTCCAGCCGAACGTCTGGCCTCCCGCGCGTACTTCTTCGACTGGCTCAAAACCGCAGAGATCGCACACCATCAGTACCGCTGCGGAGAGCTTGACGAATCTCTCTGGGTAGCCTCGCTGGAGTTCTATAAAGCCTATTTCAAAACCCCGGGTTTCCGCAGCTACTGGGCAGAGCGCCAGAGCGCTTTCGTGCCGGAATTCCGCGCAGCCATGGTCGAATGGCTGGAAGCGCCATCCGCGCTCACACGAACAGATTTGTATTTGGAGTCCGCCCCGAAGGCGAGCGATTCATCGGCTGACTTTCAAGCGGAAAGTCCTGCGAAAACGCCCGACTGTTCATGACGCTTTCTCGAACCTGTAGCGTAGGATCGCCGCACCAGCGTCGAAACTGTGGTATACCGACAGCAGTATCAATGAGCAAACAACGAGGTCAGCTGGTATGGAGCGACAGGACTACATCGTTACGGTTGAAAGCTACTTTGCGGCACTGGATGCCGGGCGCCTGGACGAAGTGCTCAGCTATTTCAATGTCGACGCGACATTCACGGTGCAGACCGCATTCACCACCTTCACCGGACGCGACGCTGAGATCCGAGGGCTATTCGAGCAGTTCATTTCTGCTTACGAAAACATCCTTCATACCGACTTCGAACACATCGTCGACCCCTCAGGTCAGGCCATCTCGTCACGGTTCCGCGTCGAGCTGGACAACAAGGTCGGGGGCCACGAAACCAAACAGAGCGTGAATCAGTGGTACTTCGAAAACGGTAAATTCCAGCGCGTTTACACCTGGATCGGGGGTGAAAACGTGCTCGGCACATAAGTTCCCTCCTGCCGACACTGCAATCGCGCCACAATACACAACGCAGAACGCCTGAGTAGTCCACCGGTCAGTGCCAGATAGATGCCTCGCTCGTTTTCGTCGGCAGGCCGATGAAACTGCTTACAGGCCGTGATGCGTCACCACCGACATCGGCAGCCCCCCTTGAGCTAGCGGCAGCGACCGACCGAGTAGCGCCGTACCGAGCCGCGTACTCAGCCTCTTCAGACCCGCTCTCTTGATTTATCCTCAAAGAAACAATCACGCGGAGGCTTCGTCACATGACCCGGCTCAAACAGATCTCGCGCAAGGACATTCACCCGGCGGCAGAGCCACTGTTTCAGCGTATTTTTGCTGAACGCGACCCCACGGTGGAACCTGGCACCGGAAGCGGCACGCCCGGCGACTGGTGGACAGTGTTCGCCTCGGTGCCCGATTTGTTTGACCACGCGGTCAGTGGCTTTGCCTTTTACAAAGCGCCAGGACGCAAGCTCGACCCGCAGTTACGAGAACTCGGCCAGGCGCGGGCGGGCTACGCCTGCGGCAGTCAGTTTGTCTTCTCGCAGCACAGCAAGGCCGCGCGCGATGCAGGTATCTCCGAAAACAAGGTTCAGGCCCTGCCGCACTGGCAGGCCGCCGATTGCTTCTCCCAGCTTGAACGCGCCGTGCTGGCCTATACGGACGCGCTGGCCTGGGAGCGCGGTCGGGTTCCTGACGGTGTGTTCGATGTGCTGAAGGAAGGAATGTGCGACGAGGCCATCCTTGAGCTGACCTATGTCGTGTGCATGTACATCATGCACGCGGTTATGAGCCGCGCCCTCAGGCTGGAGTACGACAATGTCCCTGAGCGGGTGGTGGAAATACCGGCGCCAGGGGGCGAGACCGGACTCGCGGCAACCATGCACGAGCCTTCGGCCACCTAAGCAGCGGGATCAATCTGGCCCCGGGGAGGCACCCTGACTACAACGGGCCTGGGTCCTGCACCGAAAAGAGCAAGCCTCCTGCCGAACGCATCCAGCGCCGGAGAGCTTCGTTCTGCATTTGGGGTAGTGCCCATCTAGCTGATGGGTCAGGCTCCTGACCGGCCGATGCCACTCAGCCCTGCGGCGAACTCAGCGGCGGCAGCTGCAACACCTCGCGCAGGTGCTGATGAAAGTGATGCAGCGGACCTTCGTTGCGTCCGAACACAAGGTGGTCAACTAAACCGCTCTCCAGCGCCCGCTGGGTGGACTCCGCGATGCGGTAGTCCTCGTTTTCAACAGTACTGTCGACGATCTCGATACTCGCCTCCGGAGCGACGACGGCATTGCCATCTCGCGCGTCGGGATTGTAGACATTGGTTCCATCTATCACCGTCTTGTCCCCGCGTGCCAGGTGCTCCAGCGCCTCGGCAGAAAAATAATGACTCATGCGGGTGCGAGAGCGCGATGGATCATTACCTTCGGGATAGATCCTGAACATCGTTGAATGCCGCCCTGTGACGACAAACTGGATGTTTGGAAAAAAGTAATAGAGCACGCTGCATGCCTCTGCCAGGCGCCAGGCGTCACGCGGCTTTTTGCGCAGCTTGGCCAGAGAGCGATTCGGAAACACCATGCGGTGATTACGCCCCGAGCTCTCGCAGGCGATGAGATCGCCGTGAAAAATATTATTGACGGTATCGCGATGCAGCCGCGAGAAATGATAGGTCTCGCCGAAGCTGTCATTGGCGAGCTTCCAGTTCATCCGATTTTCGAGATGGCGGCCGCCGCGGAATACCAGCTCGCCAAAGTTGTAACCCGCCAGTTCCTCTGCGAAATCCCCCAACAGCGCATCGACGTCCAACGTAGCGCCCGGCTGTGGATGAACCCAGAGCATGCCGTGTCGCTCAACCGCCGGCAGCTCAATCAGACTGGAGCAGCCCGCCGGCGGCGCACCGAAATGGTTGCTTTCTGTGATCCCCACGAGCCGACCGTTGACGTCATAGGTCCAGCCATGAAAAGGGCAGGTAAAGCGCTGCGCTTCGCCCCGTGGTTCATGCGTCAGCTGCGTACCGCGATGACGACAGGCGTTGAGGAACGCATGAAAAACCCCCTCCCGATCACGGGTCGCGAGGAGCGGCAGACCGAAATCTTCCACCGCCACAAAACTCCCAGGCCGCGGCAGGTCGCCACTCAAGCCGATAAGCTGCGGATGCTCCCGGAAAAGAACCTGCCATTCCCGTTCAGCGAGCGTACGGTCGATATAAGCCGCCGCCGGGTTGAGCAGCTGAGTGCCGGTATCGCAGGTCGTACCGCTCTCGAGCTTATCCAGCAGCTCATCGAGGATAGCGAGTTGCTTTTCATGTCTCATGAGGTCATTTCCTACTCGAGGCCATGGTCAGGGCTTTGGAACGAAGGTTTCAATTTCTTTTCGCGCATCTGCCTGGGTGCCTTTCACGGGCCCGGTGCCGCCGCCTGATAGCTTAGTCCGCGCCCCGTTACAGGGTCCGGACATAGTCTATGCGACTCAGCATGCCGACCAGCGCGAGACTTGCGATAAGAAACGGCATCGACCCCAGCAACCAGAAACTGAGCGGGATCGTCAGATAGTAGGCGCGCATTCCGAGGGTGTAGTGGTTGGCGCCGCGCACGGTCACGGCCAGCAGGTCTTCTTCCACATTGGTGTCCCTGGTCACCACCAGAAAACCGGCATGATTGAAATTACGCAGCGTCTGAGTGAAGTGAAAGAACGCCAGAAACTGAACCATAGCGATCAGGATCACTTTCGCGAACATCGGCGTGACCAGCTCGCGACCGGCAGATTCCGCGAGTGACCAGCTGCCCGGCGCAACACCGTCCATTGTGAGCAGGTGCAGGGCACCGAGAGCCAGGACAACGGAGGTGGAAGCGAGAAAAGTCGCGGCCATCGTCCAGTTCCGTAGCGTCTGCACGGCAAGCAGCTCGAGATGCTCCTTCAGCACCACAGACACCCAGCGCCCACGCGCTTCATGATTGCGGCCCAGCGTGGTCGCGGCGGGCCGCCTGCGTACCCGGTTGAGCAGATGCAGGTGATACACGAGCAGCAGCACGGCTGCCGCGGTATCAATAATCACAGCGTGTTCGAAGAGGGTCATACCATTTCATTAAACGTGAAGCGCCTCAGCGGTGCCATCATCGGCGATCAGGCCAGCCAGCCGCTCGGCGTCCTCAGCCACTCCCAGTAGAAAAGAAGAGCTCAATTTGGACAGCAGGTTCAGCCCGATGAAATAAAGTCCCGGCACGGACGACCTGCCCTGCACGTGACACGGCTCGCCGTTTGCATCGAATACCGGCAGATCGACCCAGGTGAAATCAAGCGCGTAGCCGGTGGCCCAGATAACGGACGCGATGTTATCCCGACGGTACTCAAGTCGTGGGAGAGGCGCATGCATTTCTGGCGGGGTTTCAAGGATCCGGCGCGCCGCGGGGTCAGGGGACAGGTCCATACCTGTGCGCTCAATGTGCCCATCGACAAAATCGAGAAACCCCAGATAGGCCGCATCGCCATGCGCCAGGTTCCCGGCCAGGTCGGCGGCAAAATTCATTCCGAGCTCATCGGCTGACTCTGCACGCCCCAGCAGGGTCATGCCGCGCGCAGCGTAGTCGCGAAAATCGATGGTGTGCCCACCGTAAGCGCCCGAATGTACGACCGGTGATTGATCGGGTGACAGTTTCTCCGGCGGGGTCTGCGCGAGACCGGTCTCGATCCACCACCAGACGTGGTCGTGACCGCGGTAGCGTCGCGGCGCGCGCCGATGCCGGCTCACCGACAGATAGACCTGACGGCCGGCGCGCAGAAGCTCATCAGCAATCTGCGCGCCAGAAGCCCCCGCACCGACGACCAGCACGGCGCCGTCCGGCAGCTGTCGGGGGGAACGGTAAGCGACCGCGTGCAGTTGCTGCACCGGCGCCGAAGCGGGCAGCAGGGAAGGCGTCACCGGCCGCTGGAAAGGGCCGGTGGCAAGCACCACATTCTGCGCGGCGAGCGGTCCTTCGGAAGTTTCCATGAGAAAGCGAGCGCTTGTGCCTGCTGTCAGACGCTCCACGTTGACGCCGCGGCGTACGGGCCCGGCGCAGGACTCAGCGTACGCTTCCAGATAATCGGCAATCTGTGTCGCTGTCGAGTAGCCGTCAGGGTCGCTGTGCGGGAAAGGCAATCCGGGCAGGCCGACAAGCAGATTCGGCGTCTGAAAATAAAGCCCGTCCCAGCGCTCTGAGCGCCAGCGTTCGGCAACGCGGCCGCGTTCGAGGAGCACATGCTCGTGACCACGTCGGGAGAGTGCATAGCTCAAGGACAAACCGGCTTGTCCGGCGCCCACGATGACCGTTTGCACGCTCTCCATAATGAACCCTACCGCGTTGAGGTCGTCACCTTACGTCATTCAACGACAGGCTGACGGCAGAAAAAAACAGCGCCAACTCTTGCCCCTTGCTCCCGCGCAGCCTTCGTCCGAATTTTTTGCGGGTAATTGGTAAAACGCCGGAGGGACGTTAAGGACATCTCGACGCCTGAGAGAAGGGCAATTGTCGGACAATGCCCATTTGACGGTCGCTTTGTCCGTCTTCGCAGCATCGGAAATCGCCCATGAATCTAAACTGGCTTCTGCTTTTCATTCCAATAGGAATCGGCCTCGACCTGACCGCAGCTGACCCGGTATTCGTCTTCCTCACTGCGGCGCTCGCGATCGTCCCGCTGGCCAAACTGATGGGTGACGCCACGGAATCCCTCGCGCACTATCTTGGCGCGACCTTTGGCGGGCTTCTGAACGCCACCCTGGGCAACGCTCCGGAGATCATCATCAGCCTTTTCGCGCTGCATAAAGGGCTGGTGGATATTGTCAAAGCCTCGATCACCGGCTCCATTATCGGGAACCTGCTGTTCGGACTCGGGATCGCCATGTTCGTCGGCGGCTTGAAGCGTCCCCGCGAGGCGCAGAAATTCCATCCAAGCATAGCGCGCATGAACAGCGATCTGCTTCTGCTCGCCGTGTTCGGACTGATAGTCCCTGCTGTTTTCGCCCATTCCACGCAGTCAGCCGCCGAGATAAGCCTGCCAATTGCCATCGTGCTGATCGGAATCTATGTCGCGAGTTTTCTGTTCACCGTTGTGAACATTGTCCCGAAGCTCGAGCGCGACAAGCAGGCAGACATCGAACGCGCGCTGAAGGCAGAGGGTAGCCCGTTTGCCGCCGAGAGCGCGGGAGACGACTCATCCGATGAAGCGCACTGGAGCCGCGGCAAGGCCCTCGCCGTCCTCGCGATTGTCACAATCGCCCTCGCCGTCATGAGCGAGATCCTCACCGGCGCGTTGGAGCCGGCCACAGAGTCTCTTGGGCTGACACCGTTATTCGCCGGCGTATTCCTGCTGGCACTGGTCGGCAATGCGGCGGAACTGTTCAGCGCTGCCCGTTTTGCGCGCAACGACCAGATGGATCTTTCTGTTGGTATTACGGTCGGCGCCAGTCTGCAGGTCGCCCTGCTGGTGGTCCCGCTGCTGGTTTTCGCCGGGATCCTGTTTGGTCAGGACATGGATCTGGTTTTCACCCAGTTCGAACTGGTTGCCATCGTGCTGTCGGTGATGGTCAGCCGCACGCTCGTCTACGACGGTGAGTCGAACTGGCTGGAGGGTCTCGCGCTGATCGCGGTTTATGTGATGCTCGGAGTCGGGTTTTACTACGCGCCCTCAGGCGTCAGTTGAACGTCAGCCCGGGCAGTCCACGGAGCACCGGCTTCACATCAGAAACGGCAGGTCAGGCAATCAGTCCGTTCGGATACTCGTCATGCAGAACCACCTCCGGCGGCAGGGACAACCATGGCTGGCCGCTTGCTGTCCAGAGCGAAAAACTTGGCCGCAGCCAGGATTTATCGTCCAGCGTGCCGCCCATCATTGAGCGGATCTGGGGGTAGCGATCGAGCGTGATCATCACTGCTGAACCGCACGTCGGGCAGAAATGACGGGACAAGGTCTGCCCGGCTTCATCTGCCACGCTGTAAGCCTGCAATTCACCCTCTAATTCGACCGCACCAGCGGCGAATACGGTGGCAATCAGGAACGCCGATCCGGATTGCCTCTGACAGCGTTCGCACTGGCACACCCCCATGCTGATTGGTGGCTCGCTGCACCGATAGCGCACCGCCCCACACAGACAACCACCGCAAATGTTCGTGGCCATGTCATGCACTCCTCAATCTGCGCGCCAGCCGCATCGGGCTCTCCGCGGCCCCGATCGGACCGACACCGTCAAAAAGATCTCCTCAGTTGCCGGCCTCGCGGTTTCCAGCGGAGGGCCACTCCCCTGCGTCACGGATCCGCTGCGATCCTGACGATGAACCCGTCCGGCAGCTCACGCTTCCCATAGATGAAGTCGCCGTTTATATCGCTGACCCAGAGCCTGCCATCGACAAAACGCACGCCCCAGGGATTGATAAAGCCTGAGGCCACCAGCTGCAGCGTTCCGTGCTCATCAACCCGATATACCCCGCCATCAGGACGCAGGGGCTGGCTCAGGGGCACGGGGATCTCGTAGTACCCGACATCAACGACGAAAAGCTGACCGGCGTAGGGTCCAAAGTAAGCTGGCGCGATATCCAGGCCACCGAACATCGTGCCGCCTTCAACCACAGCACGGTCATCGATTGTGCCGTCGGGCCGCACGCGCAGAACCGCCGCACCACGCGCGTTGAAGATACCGCCTCTTACTACCGTCACCAGCAGCGACTGGCCGTCAGTGTCGAATCGCTGATAGAGCGGCCCTCCGTGTTGTTCCGGATCAAACGTTGTGAAAGGGGTGCAGCTGCCGTCTGCGCCAACCCGATAGATGGTTCCGTTAAGCGTAGTGGAGGCATAAAGGTAGGGTCCGAAGGGCGACCCTTGTGGCGCGAAACTGGCGTCGACGCCAATGGCACTTGCGCGGTCCGCCTCAATCGCCGGCAAGGTGCAGAAAACGCTGACTGAAAAGTCGCTTTCAGGGTCAATCCGCTGAATGACATAGTTCTCCAGCCCTCCCTGGTCCCCGACGCGAGGTTGCGACAAGGCGAAGATATGTCCGCTATAGCGCCCGAAATATGCTGGCGCTACGTCAAAGCCCGCGCTGATCGGCACCATTTTGTCAGCATCGACCAGCACTTTGACTGTTCCACGCGCACCGACAGCGATCATGCGGCTGCCTTTGCTCCCTTCTTCTTTCCCATCGTCGTTCAGCCAGACCGCGTCGCCTACTGCCCGCATCACCAGAGGATCGTAGAGCTCTCCCGGGCCCACGAGCATTTCAGCGCTGAATCCTGGTGCGGGGGTGATTTCTGGCGACAACATCGCTTCCAGCATGTCGTCGAGTTCATTCGACTGAGCGGGGAAACAGAGCAGACACGCGCCTGCCGCAGCGCAAATCGTCAGATATTTTTGGAGGGGATAAGGGGCCATCCGCGTGCCTCCCGTTTGTGCAGAAATATATGTTCAAAAACCAGCAGGGCACTGCCCGAAAAACAGCGAAAACCGGCAGGAAGAGTACATGCCAGTAAGGCATTGGAAGGTTAATTCCAGGCCGATGTTCCGAGCGCCAGAAGGTCTCAGTTTTCGCTGTGCAGCTCAAGGCGCATTGCCTGCCTGAGCACGTGAACGACAATCTGACCGGCTATGCCTGCACGCCAAGGGTCGAAGGTCTACTGCGCGACGAGGACGGCGATAACAGCCTGTCCGCCCGTCTGCGTTGACTGATAGCATTCGGCGCGATACCCGCATGACGACACCTCGGTGGGCCCCGGGATGGCAGGCGATTGTTGCAACCGCGGGATCACGCGCATGATTGAGAGAGAACGCAACCTTCCATGACAACTCCAAAATTTCACGCCTTCTGCTACTGCACGGTCGGCTCGCGGCAGGAAATCGAGCGCGGTATGGCCGGACAGAACGGCGAGCTCTATCAGCGCATGCTGGGCAACCTCGCTGAATACGTCACCATCTGCGACGAGTCAGGTTTTGCGGGATTCGGACACCCTGAACACCATCTCCAGGTCGAAGGCCTCGAAGTCACCGGCAGCCCCGGCCTTATCAGCATGTTCATCGGGCAGCATTCGAAACGCCTGAAGGTCGACGTATTCGGTTACGTGCTGAACACCCACAATCCGCTGCGGGTGGCCGAGGACATCGCCATGCTCGACCACATGCTGCAGGGACGTTTGAACGTGGCGTTTGTGCGCGGCTACCAGCATCGCTGGTTCTCCAACTACGCCACAGTTCCAGGGGGTGTTGCAGCCACCGGCTACTGGAACAAAGGCGAAGAAGGCGATGTACGCAATCGCCGAGCGTTTGAGGAAGCCGTCGCGATCATCAAAAAAGCCTGGAGCAGCAGCACCTTTGCGTACGACGGAGAGTTCTGGAAATTTCCCGCTCACGCTCAGAACCCGCACGAAATGCCGGCCTACACGAAGTATGGCGCCGGTATTGCCGAGGACATGACGATCAGAGAGATCGGGATCGCGCCCCATCCGCTGCAGAAACCCCATCCGCCGCTTTATGCAGGCTTCACACACAGCATGACTTCGGTGCGCTATTGGGCGAGAGAGGGCGGCAAACCGATTTGCCTCGTGCTGGATCCCGAGCTGTACACGCGTCTGACAACAGGCTACCGGGAAGAGGCGGCTGCGCATGGCCGCGAAGTGCGACCCGGGACTGAACTCGCGCTCGGCGGTCAGCTGGTGATCACACGTAGTCAGGCAGAAACTGAGCAGATCCTGGCCGACGCCGACTGGTTCTGGAAAACCTGGGGTGTGCCTTTCGGCCTTGGCGCGCCAGAGATGATCGTGGGTGACGTTGACACGGTGAGCCGGAAAATCGAGTACGCGCTCGAAACTCTGGGGACCGAGGAGATGTTTTTTCTGCTGGGCGACGGATTGTTTCCACACGACACGGTGAAACATTCGCTGGAGGCATTTGGAGCCAGCGTGCTGCCGCGCTTCGGCTGACCAACTCTAATACACGGACTCCACGACTCGACCGTCGTCGGGGCCAGGGAAGGGCACCGTCACAGATGCCCCAATGAGCGCAGCAGTTGCTCTGATGCGGATCGGGCCTCGGAATTTGCTGGGATCTACGACTTTTCCTTTTTGCAGAATTTCCACGAGACCGCCGGCCACGAGGCGTCTGGCGGCCCGGCGCGCCGGCTCCATCAGTTCACGCCAGTCCCCGGCGCCAGCCGTTTCTCGCGCCGCCTCGCTCGGGCAGATTGTGGCGCCTGCCCCACGCCGCTGCAGCAGCAGCGTCTGAATAGCGACCTCCAGCTGGCGGTCAGACCTGCTCAGCCGGCGGCGTCGGCAGCCCTGCGAGCAATACCGGATCGCGTCCCAGGTGTTCTTCCAGCGCTTCCGCTGCTCGATGCGTCTCCCACAGCTGGCGCAGATCCTGATGTCGCCACCGCTTTGCAGAGCCATCATCGGATCCGCCGTTCAACAGGGAACGCGCGCACGAGGAACGGCCGGAGCGGCAGAAAAACCGAGTAACAGAGCTGCAGCACCCACCCCACGATGGGATTCCGTCCCAGACGTCCAAGCCACGCCATTCCAGGCACCTCAGCCCACAGCTCGGTGAAGGCATCAGCGCCGGAGCAAAGCGTGCCGTCGGCGCGCCTGACGTGGAAACGTTCGAGTGCCCGGTCGCGGGTGAGACCTGCTCCCAGCGCCGCAGGACTCTCGTAGGAGACATCAACCCAGTTCGCGGCAGCACCGGCACAGCGGCGACGGTAAAAAGCAATCTCACGCGCACACAGCGGACAGCTGCCATCAAAGTAGACGGTCAGCGCGCCGCCTTCCGATGTGGCGGGCAAATTTTCCGCTTTGGCCGTCACAACAGCCGCGCTGCAGGCGGAGCTCCGACGCATCAGAACCCTTTCGTCGGCGTTACACGAATACCAATCAACGCGCAGCTCTAAAGGTAGCGGGCCATGAATCGCGGATACGCCTGCTGGTCGGCGTTGCGATCGACCGGCGCGAAGCCACGCCGGGAAAAGAAACGGTCAGCACTGCGCCACACTTTCCCCACGACAGATTCGAATCCGCTGTTGCTCATCTGCTCGCAGACGGTAGTCAGCAGGCGGCTGCCTACACCCGTACCCTGCCCACAGGGCACGACATACAGGCCATGCAACAGCGCTGTGTTGAACCCGGGAAGCGCTTCCCATCCTGCAGCCGGCTCCCAGAGAGCGACGGCGATGTCGCGGCACTCGTGATTCTGAGCGATCAGGATAGTCATGTGCTCGAGATCTTCCTGGTTGTAAAGCAGGGATGGCAACGAGAGGCGTCGCACCCTGTCGGACAGCCCCCAGGATTCGGTAGCGGCAGCCACCAATTGATTGACGCGCGCCAGGTCCCGTGTTTCTTCGATGAATTCGTGCTGCGGCAGCGTGCGCCGCCGCCGCCAGGACGCAGGCTCCGAGCCTGCAACGAGAGCGTGCCCCATCGTTACCTTCCTCACCAACAGCGTTCAGGTCTTTGCAGCTACGTCACGGGATGCCTGAGGAGTCCACTACGCCAACGTGGCAAACGCGCGGATCCGCGCCTTGCCTCTGACAAAACAACGAATGAATCGCGTATCGCCGTGACCATGCTGTGGAAAGAAGTACGTGCAGCGACAAGCGGCGGTTCACACCATCGGAAACTTGGGCTTGAGCGATCGCACTTAGCGGCTGCGACCGACCGCTGCGGGAGGCTATCGTTCGGGTGGAATCGCCTGACTAAGACGGTGCCTGGGTCTGCCCGGGAAAAAAGCGCGCACGCACGGCAATGTTGATCCGAGCCACCGCAAACATCGCCGTACACCCCACGAGCACAGGATTCACCAGAAAGTAGTAGTGGAGCGCCTCGATCTCAGGCCCGCCAATGACGGCGATCAACGCCGTCGCGCCACCCGGAGGATGCGTACATCGGCAGAGCCGCATCAGGGCAACCGAAAGGCCGACCGCCAGAGCGCCTGCCAGCGGCCGATCCGGGATCAGGCTCGCAGCGAATACTCCGCACAGTGCCCCAATGGTGTGCCCGCCAAAGAGCGCAGCCGCTCGCGAATAGCGGCCTTGCGGCGCACTGAAAAGCAGAACCGCACTCGCCCCGAAAGATCCGATTAATGACCCAGCCGCAACAGGCGGAAGAGCAAGCGCGCCACAGGCCAGGGAAACGGCCAGGATCGAGACGCAGGCACCAAGACCATTCAGTACAGCGTCGAGCAGTCGTACACGAAGCCTCATGCGGTGCGCGGATTAAAGCGCGTGGGCTGACAGTTGCCCGGCGATATGCTCGGCCTGTCGGATCGCCAGCGCGACTATCGTCAACGTCGGGTTGACCGCTGCGCCCGAGGTGAACTGGCTGCCGTCGGAGACAAAAAGATTCGGCACATCATGGGTCTGACCGAAACGATTCAACACACCTTTCTCCGGGTCTGCGCTCATGCGACAGCTGCCGAGATTATGCGTGCTCGGAAACGGCGGCGTGAAATGGACCCGGCGTGCGCCCACGGCCTCATAAAGCGCTTTCCCCTGCGCATAACCATGGTTGCGCATAGCGATATCGTTTGCATGGTCGTCGAAATGTACATGTGCTGCTGGCAGACCCCACTGGTCCACGGCATCCTCACTGAGACTGATTCTATTACCCGATTGCGGCAGGTCCTCGCCGACCACCCACAGCCCGGCCATGTGCGCGTAGTCGTCCAGCATCTGTGTGACCTCCGGCCCCCATGCACCGGGCTCCAGGAACGCCGCCATGAATGGCAATCCTGCGCTCAGCGTCTCCAGTTCATAGCCCCCGGCAAACCCGCGTTTCGGATCATGGTGGGATTCGTCCGTGATGATCCCTGCCATAGTGGTGCCGCGATACATGTGCACAGGCTGTTCGAACGTCGCGAAAACGGAGCCGGTCGTGTGACGCATGTAGTTCCGTCCCACCTCCCCCGACGAGTTCGCGAGTCCATCCGGGAAGCGCGCGGACTCTGAGAGCAGCAGCAGCCGCGGTGTTTCCAGAGAATTTCCGGCGACGCATACGACGCGGGCGCGCTGCCGCTGCTCGCGCCCATCCGCATCAAAGTAAATCACGCCGGTCGCCTTGCCCGCGGTGTCGTGCTCAACCCGGCTGACATGACAGCCCGTCCGAAGTTCAAGTTTCCCTGTCGCGACGCCCTTCGGGATCTCCGTATACAAAGTCGACCATTTCGCGCCCATCTTGCAGCCCGCAAAGCAGAACCCGAGCTGCTGACAGCCCGGCCGGCCGTCACGGGGTCGACTGTTGATCGCCATGCGTCCGGTATGGCAGTCCTTGTAGCCGAGCTTCATCGCCCCGTTATAGAAAACCTTGAAGTTGTTGTTACCCGGCAGGCCCGGGATCCCGTTTGTGCGGGTCACACCCATCTTGTCTTCAGCGCGTGCGTAAAAAGGAACCATCTCCTCCAGATCAAGCGGCCAATCCAGGAGACTCGCGCCATCGATCGCGCCGTAAGTCGAAAGGGTCTTGAACTCATGTGCCCGAAACCGCAGCGAGGCTCCCGCCCAGTGCGTCGTAGTCCCGCCTACGGTTTTGCAGATCCAGGCGGGAAGATTGGGGAAATCCTTCGCCAGGCGGAAGCTCCCCGAGGAGGTGCGCGGATCGGTCCAGGCGAGTTGGCCGAAGGAAGCCCACTCATCGTTGATAAAGCTTTCAGGAGACTGGCGCAGCCCCGCTTCGAGCAGCACCACCGCTACGCCTTTCTGCGCGAGCTCGTTGGCTAATGTGCCGCCGCCCGCGCCGGAACCGACGATTACAACGGCGTGGTCATCATCGAGTTCTACCTTGAGCACGGGTTCACCCTCCTGCTTAGACGGACGGACTTGCGTCCTGGTCGGGCGCAGGCAACCAGTTGAGATCGTTGAACCCCCGGTTCAGATAGCCACCCTTACTGAACGCTTCTCCCTCGTATCCGAAATGCGCGAACGCCAGCTCGTTGTTGTACAAAGAGACCACTGCGGTAGCGCGTACCTTTTCGAAGAAAGGCTGGCCGTCGCCGAGACGCAGAAGCGCAAGCTGCTCATCCGAGCCAAGGGCCAACCAATCCCCACCTGCCGCGTGATCCAGACCGGCAACCCCTGCTGCGAGTAAATCACGCACGGCGGGATCTGCCGCAGACTCGTCGAGATCTTTGACCACCAGCGCGTAGACGGCATCGTCGAGCTTTGGATGCGGAAAAATATGCCGCGTCGCGATCAGCAACGTCCGTCCTGCGTGCGCGTCCAGCTGACCGAGTTCTAACGTCCAAGCTTTCCCGGGCGCAAGTGCCAATAAAGCCCCTGACCCGGCCCACAGGGTGCCACTCAGCGCCGCTGAGTGACGCATGAACGCGCGCCGCGAGCTATCCGGCGGCTGACCATACACATGCCCCATGAGACCTCTCCCTTCATCTCGCGTCGTTGATTGTCAGGCCTGTTCGACAGCCAGGTAAAGGTGTCAGCCGGATGCCCAGTCAAATGCATTCGGTCCCCGTACAGCACCACGCGGGGGCGAAGCGCTGGTGCGGCGACGCGTGTGAGCTAGAATTGAGACCATGGAAAGTGACATAACCCGCCTTGCCCCAACGCCAGCCGCCCTGTCTTTGCCCGATGACACTAGGCGCGCTGGCGATCCGAACACGCTCCAGGAAAAGCCAGCTGCAGAGACTACGCCGGTCGCAGTCGAACAGGGCGACGATGTTCGCGTGACGCTGTCCCTGAGCGATGGTGAGAAAGTTCAGGACATCACGCGGACAGAGATCTACGGCAGGGTGGAAAATCGGCTGCGCGGTCAATCAGAGGAGAGCGCCACGTTCGAGACCGCGAGTGTGAGCCCGCCTCCGGCGGGGACCACTACGCTACTGGCCTCGGGAATAACGCCATCCGCAGACTCCGCGCAGGTCGACCGTACATCCGGTAGCTCAGCAGCCGACGGCGGGCCAGCGACTGCTGAGCGGACCGCTGACGCTCTCCCCGACGGGCCGAATGCACAAGCCGACGAGTCTCCGGATGACGGCGCCAACCAACGCGCGACGCAGCGCTACGCCGAGCAATCCTATGACCGCGGCGACAACCGAGGCCCCGGCAATCTCATAACAGAAACGGTTTGAGTAGTAACGCGCGGCGTCCTGAGGGCTATCTGTTCCGCTGCACCCGGAAAGCGCACTAGTCTCGTCCCAGCAAACGGGAGAACAGGGATGACTTCCCTCCCTCATCGTGGGGCGTAATGGTTCTTTCGGGATCAAACTTACCGCGACCCTCTTCTTCCAGTTTGGCACGTAGCTTGTCCCGCAGGTCGTCGCTCAGGTTTTCGAGTTTCAGACTGAACAGGTCGTTGGGCTCGCGCATCACAAAGCGCGCGAGATTGTCCAGGAAGTTGTCGTCAACCGTTTTGGCCGCGAAACTACACCCCTCAGTCCCGAGCGTGCTGTAGTTCTTCACCGTGAGGTCTACTGCCTTGCGCATATAGCCTGGCCGGAACTCCAGCGCGGCAGTGAAATCCGCCAGAAACTCGAGCAGTGTCGGGGCATTGGCTGCAGTCTGGTCATGAACTTTGAACTTGACCTCCCTCTCCCGGAACGCTTTCATTAACTCCAACGCCACGGCGCGATCGGCGATCCGCACTTTATAGCGGCGCCCATTGTGGATGTGGAAATGCAGATTGAAACCTTCGACCAAATCCCGGTCTTCGAAGTAACGCGCCAGGATGTAGTCCTTATGCGTCAGTCCCTTGAGCTTTCCCACGCCTTTCAAGGTGTAATCAAACGTAACCTTCCGCTCCAGACGCTCTATCTGCGTGAGCAGGTCTTTCAGATAGTTGTAGATTCGCGACATTGCCGGCTGCAGGACGCGAATCGCGTCCTCCCGCGATTCGGTGGCAACGCTCGCCCGAGCGGAATCCCGCGCCTCCCGGGCTTCCGCTTCCGCTTTCAGATCCTCCAGAACGCCCATGCTGCTGCGCCTCCCAAAAACCCCCTGCCATGACGCGGGCAGTATAAGGCGTCAAGCTCTGACCAGGCACCCATTCAGGTGCGCTCGCCTCTTGTGAGGCTTACGCGTGGCTCAGCTTGCTAGCCGTCACACTTCCTGGTCGCGTTCGTTT
>JAYODW010000041.1:23025-38201 GCA_038116745.1 Gammaproteobacteria bacterium | reverse complement strand
GAGGGTGGACGTACCGTCGGGGCAGGTGTCGTCGCCAAAATTATTGAATAAAGCGGGAAACCGACGGCGACAAAAAACGGCTAGAAACTACTCAAAGCACTGCTGTCAGTGCCATCACAGCGTGTAGGAATACGATGAATCAGCAAGTCATCCGGATCAGACTCAAGGCGTTCGATCACCGCCTGATCGACCAATCTACAAAAGAGATTGTCGACACGGCTAAGCGGACCGGTGCTCAGATCAAGGGGCCGATCCCGCTGCCGACCAAAAAGGAACGGTTCACAGTGCTCATTTCGCCGCATGTCAACAAAGATGCACGGGACCAGTATGAGATCCGCACGCACAAAAGGCTATTAGACATCGTTAATCCGACAGAGAAGACAGTGGACGCTCTAATGAAGCTCGATCTGGCCGCCGGTGTGGACGTCCAGATAAAGCTTAATTAGCCGGCATACGGAGACGATTGAAATGAGCCTGGGATTAGTAGGGGTGAAACGGGGCATGACTCGCGTATTCACCGAGGACGGAGCCTCCGTACCGGTAACTGTGCTGGAGGTTCTTCCTAATAAGGTAATGCGGTTGAAAACGGCGGATAGCGATGGTTATGACGCCGTGCAGATAACCTGCGGTACCAAGCATCAGAATCGGGTGAATCGGCCTCTTGCCGGTGAATATGCGAAAGCCCAGGTCCCGGCTGGGCGGGGGTTATGGGAGTTTCGTCTCGAAGGAAGCGGCGAACAATCGGTTGGTGACGAACTGACGGTGCAACTCTTCGAGGTGGGCCAAAAAGTCGATATCAGCGGTCGGACCATAGGAAAAGGCTTTGCGGGAACCATCAAACGCCACAACTTCCGTTCCCAAGACGCAACCCACGGGAACTCCATATCCCATCGCGTGCCGGGCTCTATTGGCCAGTGCCAAACGCCAGGACGTGTATTCAAAGGGAAGAAGATGGCGGGGCACATGGGTAACCGCCAGCGGACTGTCCAGGGGCTGGAGGTGGTGCGCGTCGACGTAGACCGCAATCTGCTCGTGGTCAAGGGTGCTGTCCCAGGGTCTCGCGGCGGAGATGTCATTATTCGCCAGTCAGTCAAATCGCGACGAGAGGGGTAGTCGCTGTGGAGCTGCAAGTAAAGACCATTGATGGTGAAAGCGCGGACAGCGTAGGCGTTGCGGACAGCATATTCGCGCGAAATTACAATGAGTCGCTGGTGCACCAGGTTGTCACAGCGTACTTGGCCGCTGGGCGTGCCGGAACAAAAGGGCAAAAGACCCGGGCGCAGGTGCGCGGTGGAGGCAAAAAACCCTGGAAGCAAAAGGGTTCAGGGCGTGCGAGGGCGGGCACAACGAGGGGGCCGCTCTGGCGTGGCGGCGGACGCGCTTTCGCTGCGGTACCGCGGGATTATTCCCAGAAAGTCAATCGCAAAATGTACCGAGGTGCGCTGTGCTCTATTGTTTCTGAACTCGTACGCCTGGGTAGGCTGCAGATTGTGGAGAACATGGACCTATCCAGCCCGAAAACGAAGGTTGCAGCTGCAGTACTCAAGAGATTAGGTATGGCGCAGGCCCTCATCGTGACCCATAAGATGACTGAAGAGCTTTTCAGGGCCGCGCGTAACCTTCCGGGTGTTGCCCTGGTCGAAGCTGCAGCGCTCGACCCGGTACTCCTAGTCTCTTTTGAAAATGTAGTCATGACACGTGCAGCAGTCGTCGAGTTGGAGGAGATGTTGTCATGAGCCAGGAGCGCTTGCTGCAGGTGATTCGCTCTCCGAGGGTGTCGGAGAAAACAGTACGTGTTCAAGAAAACGCTCGACAATATGTTTTCCGAGTGCTGCCCGATGCGACAAAGCCAGAAATCAAAGCGGCCGTAGAGCAGTTCTTCAAAGTCGAAGTTGAAGCCGTCACCACGTCCAACGTGAAGGCTAAGGCGGTTCGTTTCCGCAACAACCAGGGTTCCCGAAACGCCTGGAAAAAGGCTTACGTAAAGTTGAAAGACGGGTTTGAGATCGATTTCCTGGCTGGAGAGTAAGGCGCGTAAAAAATGGCACTCATAAAAGCAAAACCCACCTCTCCAGGGCGTAGAACGGCGGTTCGAGTCTCGTCGCCTGATCTGCACAAAGGCGGGCCCTACGAGCCCCTTTTGGAGAAGAAGACTCGTTCGTCTGGCCGTAATAACCAGGGGCGGATTACGGTGCGCCATCGGGGCGGTGGCCATAAGCAGCGCTACCGTGTCATTGATTTCAAACGGAATAAGGACGGCATCGACGCAAAAGTGGAGCGCTTGGAATACGACCCAAACCGTACGTCTCATATTGCATTGCTCCTGTATGCGGACGGAGAACGTCGTTACATTCTGGCCCCCAAAGGAGTTTCGGCCGGCGCAGTCCTCCGATCTGGAGTGGACGCCCCGATACAGTCCGGAAACGCGCTTCCGTTGCGCAATATTCCGGTTGGTTCGTTGGTTCATTGTGTGGAATTCAAGCCGGGTAAAGGAGCGCAGCTGGCACGCAGTGCTGGTGCAGCCGTCCAGTTTGTAGCTCGAGAAGGTGCGCATGCGACTCTGCGCTTACGTTCCGGCGAGATGCGGAAAGTACCGATCGAATGCCGGGCTACCCTAGGCGAAGTAGGAAACGGAGAACATTCACTCAGATCGCTGGGCAAGGCCGGGGCGAAGCGGTGGCGAGGAGTGCGGCCCACCGTCCGAGGTGTTGCTATGAACCCGGTTGACCATCCACATGGCGGCGGAGAGGGGCGGACATCCGGCGGACGTCATCCGGTTAGTCCTTGGGGGCAACCAACCAAGGGTTATAAGACAAGGCGAAACAAGCGGACGGACAATCTGATCGTCCGCCGGCGCAATAAACGCTAGGTTCAGAGGTTAGACAGCTATGCCGCGCTCAATCAAGAAAGGACCCTTTGTTGACCATCATTTGGCGAAAAAGGTGGACGACGCCCGGGCAAAAAATGACAAACGCCCGATCAAAACCTGGTCCAGGCGTTCGATGATTCTGCCGGATATGGTCGGCCTGACTATTGCCGTGCACAACGGTCGCCTGCATATGCCTGTTTACATCAATGAAAACATGGTGGGCCATAAGCTCGGTGAGTTCGCGCCCACGCGAACGTTTCGCGGCCACATAGCCGATAAGAAGAGCCGGTAACACCTTGCGGGATATTCATCATGGCGACGGAAGCAAAACTAAAAAACGCGCGGATCGCAGCTCAAAAAATGCGACTGGTTGCAGACCAGATCCGAGGACTGCCGGTAGAGGACGCATTGAACCTCCTGAATTTCAGCGAGAAGAAAGCAGCACATCTGGTTAAAAAGACTCTTGAATCCGCCATTGCGAACGCGGAGCACAACGATGGTGCTGACGTGGACGAGCTCAAGGTCGCAAAGATAACGGTGGATGAAGGTCCCACAATGAAACGTTGGCGTGCCAGAGCCCGCGGGCGGGCAGCAAAAATTTTGAAGCGAACCAGCCATCTCACGGTTGCAGTAGCAGAAACAGGACAGTAACTCATGGGACAGAAGGTTCATCCGTACGGTATTCGCCTTGGGATCGTCAAAGACTGGACTTCGACTTGGTATGTCGACAGTAAACAATACGCCGACTATCTGAATCTTGATCTTGCTGTCCGTGAAATGCTCAAAAAGAAATTAGCGCATGCCTCTGTGAGCAGAATCCAGATAGAGCGGCCGGCAAATAACGCTCGAATAGTTGTTCATACCGCACGCCCAGGGATCGTGATCGGCAAGAAGGGTGAGGATATCGAGGCGTTGAGAAAAGAGGTCTCTCAGTTCATGGGTGTCCCGGCGCATATCAGTGTTGAGGAAATTAGGAAACCCGAGCTAGATGCGTACCTCGTAGCTGAATCCGTCGCACAGCAGCTGGAGCGAAGAATCATGTTCCGTCGCGCTATGAAGCGTGCGGTGGCGAATTCGATGAGGCTGGGTGCGGAAGGCATCAAGATCAATGTCGCCGGACGGTTAAACGGCGCAGAAATTGCGCGCTCTGAATGGTACCGAGAAGGGCGTGTGCCGCTGCATACCTTGCGCGCGGATATCGACTATGGATTCGCGGAAGCCAACACGACCTACGGTGTAATCGGGGTCAAGGTCTGGATTTTCAAAGGGGAGGTTGTATCCAGGGCGGATGAATCCTCAGGGGAAGATGCGGAAGCAACCATAGGCTAGGTCCCAGACATTAGCTCAGGACAGCACAAATGCTCCAACCAAAAAATACGAAATTCCGGAAACAACAGAAAGGCAGGAACCGCGGGCTAGCTCTGCGCGGCAGCCGAGTGTCCTTCGGCGAGTTCGGCCTCAAGGCAACGACCGGCGGTCGCGTAACAGCCCGGCAGATAGAAGCGGCCAGACGGGCTATCACACGACATGTCAAACGTGGAGCGAAGGTGTGGATCCGAGTATTCCCAGATAAGCCTATCTCCAAGAAACCGCTTGAAGTGCGGCAGGGAAAAGGCAAGGGAAACGTCGAGTACTGGGTTGCAGAAATCAAGCCTGGAACAGTCCTGTATGAAATGGAAGGGGTCACGGAAGAAATTGCACGCGAAGCATTGCGGCTTGCAAGTGCAAAGCTCCCCGTGCGCACCACTTTTGCGATACGAACGGTGCTTTGAATGAAAGCTGGTGAAATACGGAAAAAGACGGACCCGGAGTTGCGAGAGCTTTTGCTTGAACTTCGGCGCAAGCAGATGAAACTTCGAATGGCTGCTGCGTCAGAGCAAGCGCCACGGTCCAGCGAGATCCGGGAAGCGCGAAAAGACATCGCCAGGATCAAGACCATCGTAACCGAGCGGGCGGAAGGAAAAGTCTGATGAGCGAAGACACAAAAAAGCCGCGGACACTTGTGGGTCAGGTTGTAAGCATAGCGATGGATAAGACGATTGCGGTTCGCATTGATCGTCAAGTGGAGCATCCGCTTTACAGAAAATATGTGCGCAAATCGACAAAACTACTGGCCCACGACGAACGCAACGAGTGCAGTCAGGGCGACACGGTTGCTATCGAAGAATGCAGGCCCTTGTCGAAAAGAAAAAGCTGGCGACTCCAGCGCGTTCTTGAACGCGCAACCCAGATCTAATTCGTGACCGAATGACCTGAATCGGAGCTACTCATGATTCAAATGCAAAGCATGTTGGACGCGGCTGATAACAGCGGCGCCAGGCGTTTGATGTGCATTAAAGTGCTGGGCGGCTCCAAGCGCCGCTACGCTGGCATCGGCGACGTCATCAAAGTGACGATCAAAGAAGCTATTCCGAGAGGGAAGGTCCGCAAAGGCGATGTCTACAACGCTGTTGTTGTTCGTACCCGCAAAGGCGTCAGAAGACCGGATGGTTCTCTTATTCGCTTTGACGGAAATGCTGCGGTGCTTCTCGACAAGCAGCTGAATCCTGTAGGGACACGCATCTTCGGTCCGGTCACCCGGGAACTGCGTGGAGAAAGATTCATGCGAATCGTGTCACTGGCCCCAGAGGTTTTGTAAGGCGTGCGGCGGAGCTAGCAATGAACAGAATACGCAAAGGCGATCAGGTTTACGTCAGGACCGGCAAAGATCGGGGCAAGCGAGGCACGGTTCAGAAAGTGCTGTCTGCAGAAAAGGTAATTGTAGACGGTATCAATATGGTTAAGCGCCACACTAAGCCCAACCCACAGCTAGGCACGCCCGGAGGAATTATAGAGAAAGAAGCGTCCATCCATATCTCGAATGTTGCTCTATATAACCCGGTCACACAAAGGCCAGACAGGGTCGGCTTTAAGTTCCTCGAGGATGGGCGCAAAGTGCGCTGCTTCAAATCGAACGGCGAAGTTGTAGACGCTTAACTCGGAAATTGAATCAATGGCAAGGCTAGAAGAGTTTTACCGTGACACTGTTGCTCGCCAAATGATGGAGCGGTTTCAGTACAAGAGCGCGATGGAGATCCCGAGGCTGTGCAAGATCACTTTGAACATGGGCCTTGGCGAAGCAGTGGGCGATAAGAAGGTGATCGAACACGCGACAAACGATATGCGTTTGATTGCAGGCCAACAACCGATAGTGACCCTGGCGCGCAAATCGATTGCTGGATTCAAAATCCGTGACGGATGGCCAATCGGGTTAAAAGTGACACTTAGACGGGGCCGCATGTACGAATTTCTCGACCGCCTGATCAATGTTGCAATCCCGCGAATCCGAGACTTTCGCGGGCTGAATCCCCGCGCGTTTGATGGGCGCGGGAACTACAACATGGGAGTGAAAGAACAAATCATCTTTCCTGAAATCGATTACGACAAAATCGACAAGCTCCGAGGGTTAGACATTTGCCTGACGACTACGGCAAAAAACGATGCCGAAGGGCGAGCGCTGCTTGAGGCGTTCAAATTCCCGCTACGCAGTTAAGAGCAACGCGATATGGCCAAAAAATCAATGATTAACCGGGAGCTGAAACGCGCAAAGCTCTCAGAAAAATACGCTGCTAAAAGAGCAGAACTTAAGTCGATCATTACAGATGACGAGTGCAACTACGAGGAGCGGGAAGATGCTAGGGTCAAGCTCCAGCGGCTGCCGCGAGACTCAAGTCCTGTACGTATTCGGAATCGATGCCGACTGACCGGACGGCCGCATGGGTACTACCGGAAATTCGGCCTTGGACGCAATGAGCTGAGGCGCTTGGCAATGCAGGGGCATATCCCCGGTTTGGTGAAGGCAAGTTGGTAGACGGCGGAGTACCGAAACAATGAGCATGCAGGATCCTATTGCCGATATGTTGACGCGACTGCGCAACGGTCAGGCCAGGGCTAAGAAAGACGTTCGTATGCCAGCCTCACGTAAAAAGCACGCGATCGCGGCTGTGCTTCTGAGCGAAGGATATATCGCGGGTTTCAGGGAGGAGGGAGACGGCGCGGCACGTACTCTCGTCGTCGATCTCAAGTACTACCAAGGACGCCCGGTTATCGAAAATATCCGCCGGGTAAGCCGGCCGGGCCTGCGGATATACCGCAGCAAAGACGAGCTGCCCTCGATCGTGGGCGGCCTCGGGGTGGCGGTGATATCTACCTCCATGGGGCTCATGAGCGATCGCCAGGCGCGCGCCCAGGGCATTGGCGGCGAAGTCGTCTGCGCGGTCTACTGAGAAAGGTTGCGTCATGTCTCGAATTGGGAAAATGCCGGTGAATCTGCCTCAGGGGGTGGAGGTCACGAGAAACGGCAGATCAGTAGCCGTCAAAGGCGGTAAAGGGCTGTTGGAACACAGCCTGCACGAGCTCGTCGAAGTAGAAATTGGCGAGGGGGAACTTACCGTCAAACCGGTGAGTGATTCTCAGCAGGCCCGCGCGCTATACGGAACGACTAGAGCGATCCTGCAGAACATGGTGACCGGCGTTTCCGCAGGCTTTGAGCGTAAGTTGGAGATTGTCGGCGTAGGCTACCGAGCGCAGGTTCAGGGAAATAAGCTGAATTTATCGCTCGGCTACTCACATCCTGTTGAGTTTCAGATTCCCGACGGGATTTCGATCGAGACACCCACCCAGACGGAAATTCTTGTTCGAGGAAATGACAAACAGCAGGTGGGGCAAGTCGCCGCGAATATCCGTGCGTTCCGCAAGCCGGAGCCATACAAAGGTAAGGGTGTGCGTTACAGCGGTGAACACATCGTCAAGAAAGAAGCTAAGAAGAACTAGCCATGGCCAGTGAAAAAAAAATGTCGCGGCTACGCAGGGGTCGCAAAACGCGGGTAAGAATTGCGGGGCTCGGAGTGCCACGGCTCTGCGTGCACAGAACACCGAAGCATATTTACGCTCAGGTGTTTTCAAGTGATGGGTGTTCGGTGGTCGCCGCAGCGTCGACCCTCGATAAAGATTTCAAAGCGACCGGAAACTACGGAGGTAACGTCAAAGCCGCGGCAGAGGTGGGACGTGCTGTGGCAGAGCGCGCAATTGCGGCGGGCATCAAGCGGGTCGCCTTTGATCGGTCGGGCTTCAAATATCACGGTCGGATTCAGGCGCTCGCAGATGCAGCGCGTGAGCATGGGCTGAGTCTGTAGGAGAGCTGGTTTTCATGAGCGCTAATTCAAACCTCCCTGAGACCAACGAGGGATACCTTGAGAAACTCATCGCGGTTAACCGCGTCGCCAAGGTGGTCAAAGGCGGTCGCATATTCGGCTTCTCGGCGTTGACCGTGGTGGGCGATGGAGAAGGGCGGGTAGGCTTCGGACGCGGCAAAGCACGTGAGGTTCCAGTGGCGATCCAGAAGGCAATGGAGAACGCGCGGAAAAACATGAGCCGCATTGCCCTTAACGGCACGACCTTGCAGTACCCACTGATGGGTGAACATGGTGCGGCGAAGGTTTTCATGCAGCCCGCCTCAGAGGGCACAGGGATTATCGCGGGCGGTCCGATGCGCGCCGTGTTCGAGGTGCTGGGCGTCAACAATGTGCTTGCAAAATGCATCGGGACGACAAACCCGGTCAACGTCGTGAGAGCAACAATCAATGGCCTGAAAGGCATGTCCTCTCCGGAGGCTATGGCCGCGAAGAGAGGCAAATCCGTCGAAGAGATCCGAGGATAAGCTCCAGTGACTGAGAAAAAACTACGGGTGACACTCTATAAAAGCCTCAATGGGCGCCTGGAGTCGCACAAGGCGTGCGCGAGAGGTCTTGGCCTGAGACGGATAAGGCATACAGTCGAAGTAATCGATACCCCCGAAATCAGGGGAATGATCTCCACTATTGGGTATCTGCTCAAAGTGCAGGAGCTCTGACATCATGCGTTTGAACACAATAAAGCCCGCCGCTGGCGCGAAGAAAGCAGCGAAAAGGCTGGGACGGGGCGGTGGCTCCGGGCTGGGGAAGACCGCCGGTCGCGGCCACAAAGGTCAGAAGTCCCGAGCAGGCGGCTACCACAAGGTTGGGTTTGAAGGCGGTCAGATGCCGCTTCAAAGACGTTTGCCGAAACGCGGTTTCAAATCGCGCGTTGGTAGATTCGTAGACGAGATTCGTTTGCATGAACTGGCTGGCTTGGACGTAGAGATGATCGACTTAGCTGCTTTGAAAGCTGCGAACCTCATCACCGGGCAGGTGCAAGAGGTAAAAGTCATACTGAGCGGGACGCTCGAGAGAGTGGTGCATCTGCGAGGGATTGGCGCTACTCGCGGCGCACGTGCTGCCATTGAAGCCGCCGGCGGCAGCGTAGAAGACTGAGAATGGCCACGGTCGCTAGCAAATTGCCAGGCGGCGTCGGTGGGCTGTCAAAGCTCACGGAACTGCGTCAGCGGATTTTCTTTCTGCTTGGCGCTTTACTTGTGTTCCGCATCTGCACTCATGTACCCGTGCCCGGGATTAACCCGGTAGCGCTCAACGCATTGTTTGAGCAGCAGCGCGGGTCGATCCTTGACATGTTCAATATGTTTTCTGGCGGGGCGCTACAACGGTTCTCAGTAGTCGCGCTAGGCATCATGCCTTATATCTCTGCGTCGATCATTATCCAGCTCCTCACGGTCGTGCACCCGAAACTCGAGCAGCTGAAAAAAGAAGGTGAAGCGGGAAGACGGAAGATCAATCAGATGACCCGCTATTTCACGGTTGTACTTTGCTTTTTCCAGGCAACCGGCGTCGCTGTAATGCTTGAGCAACAGACCGCCGCTGGAATGCAGTTAGTCATTGACCCCGGTTTGTCTTTCAAGATCACCTGTGTGGCGACACTTGTGACTGGCACGCTGTTCCTGATGTGGCTAGGTGAGCAGGTGACTGAGCGCGGGATTGGCAATGGTATTTCGATGATCATTTTTGCCGGCATCGTAGCCGGCCTTCCAAGCGCAATCGGCGGGACCCTCGAGCTGGCCAGGACGGGTGAGCTCTCCATTATTCTTGTTCTTTTGCTGATGGTTATTGCTGTGTTGGTGACCTCGTTCGTCGTGTTTGTGGAACGTGCTCAACGACGCATCACCGTGAATTATGCGAAACAGCAGCGCGGTCGGCAGCTGTACGGAGGTCAGTCAACGAGCCTTCCGCTGAAGCTCAACATGGCCGGAGTCATTCCTCCCATATTTGCTTCCAGCATTATCCTGTTCCCCGCCACCATAGCCGGATGGTTCGGAAATGCGGAAGGGCTCGGATGGCTGAAAGACCTCGGCTCGACTCTCTCGCCTGGACAACCGCTGTACGTGGGTCTTTATGCACTGGCGATCGTGTTTTTTTGTTTCTTTTACACAGCTTTGGTGTTCAACCCGAAGGAGATGGCCGACAACCTGAAGAAATCGGGTGCGTTTATTCCCGGAATACGACCTGGCGAACAGACCGCCCGCTACATAGATGGTGTCATGACACGCCTGACACTTGCAGGGGCCGTTTACATTACCTCTGTGTGCCTACTACCGGAATTTCTCATCCTCCAGCTGAACGTGCCGTTCTACTTCGGTGGGACTTCGCTGCTGATTATTGTGGTCGTCGTCATGGATTTCATGTCACAAGTTCAGGCGCATTTGATGTCGCATCAGTACGAGGGCCTGATGAAAAAGAAGAATTTGAAGGGATATGGTCGCCGCTGAGGTGCGGTGATACGGAGTCATAAGATGAAAGTTCAAGCGTCGGTCAAACGAATCTGTCGCAATTGCCGAATTATCCGGCGTAAGCGAACTGTTCGCGTGATCTGTAAGGACCCAAGACACAAACAACGTCAAGGTTGAGTATTGATGACTGTCGGTAACCGAGAGGTACGCACATGGCACGCGTAGCAGGCGTAAACATTCCTGACCGGAAGCATACGGTCATAGCACTGACGTCGATTTATGGCGTCGGGCGTACAAGGGCGCAAGCGATCTGTGCAGCGACTGGAATCGCCCCAACGGAAATGATCAAGGATCTGACTGAAGGCCAGTTAGACCTGCTGCGAGCAGAAGTCGGTAAATATCCGGTCGAGGGCGATCTGCGACGTGAAGTCAGCATGAATATCAAAAGACTGATGGACCTCGGATGTTACCGGGGGGTCCGCCATCGCCGAGGGCTGACAGTACGCGGCCAAAGAACTCGCACCAACGCGCGAACCCGGAAGGGACCAAAACGGCTCGTCAAGCGCTAAAAGACTCAGGACCGACTAATGGCTACATCCTCTCCCAAAACAAAGAAGCGGGCTAAGCGCACGATTGTTGACGGCGTTGCGCATATTCACGCGTCTTTCAACAACACAATCATTACAATTACCGACCGCCAGGGAAACACGCTCGCCTGGGCGACAGCCGGTGGCAGTGGCTTCCGTGGCTCCAGAAAAAGCACGCCGTTCGCTGCGCAGGTGGCAGCCGAGCGCCTGTCCGGTGTTAAAGATGAGTTCGGGATGGAGAATCTTGACGTTTTCGTCAAGGGGCCGGGTCCCGGGCGAGAATCTGCAGTGCGCTCATTGAATTCGGCTGGATTCCGAATCACCAACATCACCGATGTGACCCCGATCCCTCACAACGGCTGCCGGCCTCCCAAGAAGCGAAGGGTGTAAAGCAATGGCTAGATATATCGGCCCAAAATGCAAGCTGAGTCGCCGCCAGGGTATGGACCTGGGGCTGAAGAGCCGCGCTCGTCCGCTCGAATCAAAATGTCAGATGGAAAAGCCTCCCGGGCAACATGGCGACGCCAGAGGCCGAAGACAATCTGACTATGCGTTGCAGCTACGCGAGAAGCAGAAGCTGCGTTTTATTTACGGTGTACTCGAGCGACAGTTCAGGAACTATTACAAGACTGCAGCTCGTCGTAAGGGTGCTACAGGTGAGAATCTCCTGTCTCTGCTTGAGCGCAGGCTGGACAACGTAGTGTATCGGATGGGGTTCGGGGTCACTCGAGCAGAGGCCCGTCAGCTTGTCAGCCATAAAGCCATCACCGTTAACGGGGCCGTGGTTAACGTTCCTTCCTACCAGGTAGCCCCTGATGACGTTATCGCAGTGCGCGAACGGGCGAAGAAACAGGTCCGAATTCAGGACTCTCTCGCAATTGCCGAGCAGCTGGGATTCCCCGACTGGCTTGATGTGGATCCCAAAAAAATGGAAGGCCTTTTCAAGTCCGTTCCGGAACGTGCGGATTTACCAGCAGACATTAATGAGTCGCTCGTCGTCGAGCTCTATTCGAAATAACCCTACCAGGTAGGAGACCGGATTATGGCGTCAGCCTTGAACGAGTTGTTGAAGCCGCGGATTGTTGAAGTTCAGGCCGTTAACGCACGTACCTCGAAAATTACCATTGAGCCGCTGAACAGAGGTTTCGGGCATACGTTAGGAAATGCGTTGCGTCGGGTTCTACTCTCTTCGATGACCGGGAGCGCTATCACAGAAGTGGAAATCGACAACGTGCTCCACGAGTACACCACCATTGAAGGTGTTCAAGAGGATGTGACCGATATCCTCCTGAATTTGAAAGGCGTTGCAATAAACATGCACGCCCGAGATGACGCGACTTTGTCGCTGAATAAGCGCGGGCCGGGGGCTGTCACCGCAAGAGATATTTTGCTCGACCATAACGTGGAAGTCGTGGAGCCCGACTACCACATTGCTACGCTTGGAGATAACGGCGAGCTCAATATGACTATCCGGGTCGAGCGGGGTCGCGGCTATCAGCCGTCCACCGTGCGGGAAGAGGGCGAGGAAACGGAGCGCGGTATCGGAAGATTACGATTGGACGCGTCATTCAGTCCGGTGAGGCGGTGTGCTTATGAAGTGCAGAGCGCACGTGTGGAGCAGCAGACCAACCTGGACAAGTTGATTCTGACAATCGAGACCAATGGCACGATAGATCCAGAGTTTGCCGTCAAGGAGGCAGCATCGATTTTGCGAAGCCAGCTCGCAATCTTCGTGGACATCACGGGTGAGGATGTTCAAGAGTCGGCGAAGGGAGACGCCTCGGAGGTTGACCCTCTGCTGCTGCGCTCTATCGATGACCTGGAGTTGACCGTGCGGTCAGCGAACTGTCTAAAAGCAGAGAGCATTTACTACATCGGCGACCTTATCCAACGCACAGAAGTTGAGTTGCTGAAAACCCCCAATCTAGGGAAGAAGTCATTGACAGAGATCAAAGATGTTCTTGCGGCTCGAGGACTGTCATTGGGAATGCGTCTTGAGAACTGGCCTCCGTCAGGTCTTTACGAAAGCGACCGCGCTGCGCATTGATCGAACGCTTCATTAGGAATGTGAGTCCTCGGCTATGAGACACATGAACAGCGGCCGCCAACTGGGCCGAAACAGCTCCCATCGTAAAGCGATGTTCCGCAACATGGCAGCGTCCCTCTTCGAACATGAGGTAATACGCACCACCGTTCCAAAAGCGAAGGAACTGCGCCGGACCGCTGAGCCGTTGATTACCATCGCGAAGCGTGCTGCCGGTAAAAGCCGCGAAGATACGGCGTCTAAAAAGCGTCTTGCCTTTGACCGGCTGCGCAGCAGAAAAGTGGTGTCCAAGCTATTCGACGAGCTGGCGCCCCGATACGCCAACCGCAACGGCGGCTATCTGCGTATTCTGAAGTGCGGATTTCGCCCAGGCGACAGCGCGCCCATGGCCATTGTGGAACTGGTAGACCGACCTGTAGCAGAAGAAGCGGAATACGAATCTGGGGCCTGACTTGGGGTCGCTCGTTGAAAGCGGGCAGAGCTAGTGCCTCTGGGGCACTCGTCACCTGGCTGAGCGGGTCACCCTTGCGTTTCCATGGAACTGGAAGCTAGCCTTAACGCAGCCGCGGTGGTTCGGGCAGCAGCTCCGCCTATTACGACAGATACTCGCGTAAGCGTTGATTGACCATAGCCGGGTTGGCCTGGCCCCGAGTCTCTTTCAGAACCTGCCCAACCAGGAATCCGAGGAGTTTCGTTTTTCCGGAGCGATACTCGGCGACCTGTTCGGGAAAGGCTTCTACGACAGATATCACCGCTTGGTCGATGACGTCGGTATCTGAAACCTGACGCAGGCCGCGTTCATCAATTATCCCGTCTGGATTGTTGCTCCCGCTTTCCCACATTGCCTGCAGCACTTCTTTGGCCATTCGACCCGACACGGTTCCGTCACCAAGCCTGCCCAGCAATGCAGCCAGACCTTGTGGGGAGACCTTTGATTCATTGATGGGTGTAGAAGAGCGATTTAACAGGCCGAAAATCTCGCCCGAGACCCAGTTTGCGGCAGTCCGCGGTGCGATATCTTCGAACTCTAAGACCGATTCAAAGTAGCGCGCTGTTTCTGGATCTCCTATCAAGGCGGCCGCCTCTGGTTCCTGTAAGCCATATTCGTCAACGTATCGCTGGAGTTTTACCCGCGGCAGCTCAGGTAGCTGGTCCGCGAGTCGGCTAAGTAAATCCTCGTCTACGACAACGGGCAGCAGATCCGGGTCCGGAAAGTAACGATAGTCGTGGGCATCTTCCTTGCTGCGCATAGGACGAGTCTCATCCAGTTCTGGATCATAGAGCCGGGTTTCCTGAGTGACTGTCATTCCCTGCTCGATGAGATCGATCTGCCGCGCTATCTCATAAGTGATCGCCTGCTCAACGAAGCGAAAGGAGTTCAGGTTCTTGACCTCTGTCCGGGTGCCGAGAGTGTCACTGCCTCTGTGCCGCACCGAAACGTTGGCGTCACAGCGATAGGAACCCTCCTGCATATTGCCGTCGCAAATCCCGAGATAGCGGACCAGACGGTGTAACTCCCGGAGGTATGCAACGGCTTCGGCCGCCGAGTGAAGCACTGGCTCTGAAACTATTTCTATTAACGGTGTCCCAGCCCGATTGAGGTCTATCCCCGTACTGTTATGAAACTGGTCGTGCAGAGACTTCCCCGCATCCTCCTCGAGATGCGCACGGGTGATCTCGATCACTTTTTCCTGCCCCTCGATAGTAATGGACAAACATCCGCGCGAGACGATCGGCTGCTCATACTGGCTGATTTGATAACCCTTAGGGAGGTCGGGGTAGAAATAATTTTTCCGCGCGAATATCGATTCAGACGCGATTTCCGCACCGATTGCGAGCCCGAAACTGACGGCCATTTCAATGGCGCGTCGATTCACGACCGGGAGCACACCCGGCAGACCAAGATCGACCGCACAGGCCTGGGTGTTAGGAGCAGCGCCGTAGGCCGTCGACGCTCCAGAAAAAATTTTGCTGGCGGTCGCAAGCTGCGCATGGACCTCCAGGCCAATAACTGCCTCCCACTCCATTTCAGCTCTCCAG
>JAYODW010000041.1:0-22925 GCA_038116745.1 Gammaproteobacteria bacterium | reverse complement strand
CCGTAATAAGCGTCGTAGTAACCCGCAGAAAGTGCATAGGTCCCGACGAGTATCCGGCGTTTGACCTCTTCTCCGAATCCTTCACTGCGCGAGCGACGATATAAATCAGTCAAGTCGCTCGGGTGCTCGCAGCGATGTCCAAACCGCACTCCATCGTATCGAGACAGGTTTGACGAACACTCTGCCGATGCGATCACGTAGTAAGCGGGGATCGCCAGATTCGCGTGCCGAAGGCGGACTTCACGCACTTCCGCGCCCAGCGTTTGCAGCACATCAACCGCACTGCGAACGCGCTCCTCCACGCCTGGAGTCAAGTCGGCACTGAAGAACTGCACCGGAAGTCCTATCCGCAGGCCACGCAGATCAGAATTCAGCTGACAGGTGAAGTCCTCAGGTGCGCGGTCGGCTGACGTACTGTCTCTTTCGTCGAAACCAGCGAGTTCTGTGAGCATCAGGGCCAGGTCTTCAGCGTCCCGCGCCATCGGGCCGCCCTGGTCCAGGCTCGATGCAAACGCCACCATGCCGTATCGGGAAACACGCCCGTAAGTCGGTTTGAGTCCGCTGATGCCGCAAAACGCTGCCGGCTGACGAATGGAGCCGCCTGTGTCGGTCCCTGTCGCCAGAGGAGCAAGGCCTGCAGCGATGGCAGCAGCCGAACCGCCGGATGACCCGCCGGGCACGCGCTCGAGGTCCCAAGGATTCCGCACCGCGCCGAAGTGGCTCGTTTCGTTAGAGGAGCCCATGGCGAACTCATCCATGTTGGCTTTGCCTAACATCACCATCCCTGCGGCGTTCAGCTTCTCCACTACGTGAGCGTCGTACGGGGCAACGAAGTTTGCGAGCATCTTAGAGGCGCACGTTGTGAGAACGCCTTTGGTGCAGAAAATGTCTTTATTGACGTAAGGGATCCCAGTCAGACGGCCTGCGGCACCGTTTGCTCTTCGCCTGTCAGCTGCCTGAGCCTGCTCGAGGGCTAGTTCCTCGCACACGGTAATCAAGGTGTTCAGGCTCGGGTTAAGGCGGCCGATTCTTTCAAGATACGTTTTCGTCAGTTCAACGCTGGAAATCTGCTTTGCCGCGAGAGCCTTACTCAGAACTGTTGCTGAAGTTGCGTGTAAATCCATCTCCTGCGTTACTCGATAACCCGGGGTACCAGGTAGAGACCTTCCTCTACCGCCGGCGCCACGCTCTGCATCACGGCACGTTGGTCAACTTCAGTAATTGCGTCTTCGCGCAAGCGGGATTTCGCATCAAGCGGATGTGCCATCGGTTGCACGCCGCTTGTATCTATGGAGTTCATCTGGGCGACGAACTCAAGGATTTTGGAGAGTTGCGTGGCGTAATAGGGTGCATCAGTCTGGTCAATCGCAAGCCTGGCGAGGTTTGCGATCCTGGACACTTCGTCTGGTGTCACTGCCATGAAGGATTCTCAAGTAGTTGATTGATTAAAAAGAACATTCGGGTATGTTTATATTGCTGTGCAGCAGAGGCTGCTGATACCATAATCCGCGATTTTACTGCGGATTGCTGCCTTGCTGATTCGACGCCCCGAAGAAGCCCTGCAAGCGGGAACTCGGGTCATCAATCTAATGGCAGCGGGCGCTTGGAACCACAGTTTCTAATGATGCACGCCGACTGCAACGCAATCTCCTTTCTTCGTAAGGAACTGAATTAATGCTTCGCATGCTGCGAGGGATGTTCTCAAACGATCTGTCGATCGACCTGGGAACAGCTAACACACTTATTTACGTGCGTGGCAAGGGGATCGTGCTGAACGAACCTTCAGTCGTGGCGATCCGGCGCGGACGTGAGACGAGCAACTCGAAAGCGATCGCAGCGGTCGGCGCCGAAGCCAAGCGTATGCTCGGACGAACGCCTGGGCATATCGACGCGATCCGTCCGCTGAAAGACGGAGTGATTGCGGACTTCACTGTCACAGAGAAGATGCTTCAGCACTTCATCCGCAAGGTGCACGGAAACCAGCTCTTCAAGCCTAGCCCCAGGGTACTGGTCTGTGTGCCCTGTGGTTCAACCCAGGTCGAACGTCGTGCTATTAAAGAGTCCGCACAAGGTGCCGGCGCGCGTGAGGTGTATCTGATCGAGGAGCCAATGTCGGCCGCTATTGGCGCCGGTATGCCCGTGAGCGATGCGAGCGGTTCCATGGTGCTGGATATCGGTGGCGGGACGACCGAGGTAGCCGTCATTTCTCTCAACGGCATCGTGTATTCAGATTCAGTCCGAATCGGCGGCGACCGGTTTGACGATGCGATCATCAACTATGTCCGACGCAATTACGGGAGCCTCATCGGAGACGCAACAGCTGAACGCATCAAGCATGAAATCGGCTGCGCTTACCCGGGCAACGAAGTCCGCGAGATCGAGATCAAAGGGCGGAATCTGGCGGAGGGCCTGCCAAGAAGCTTTACGCTGAACAGCAACGAAATTCTGGAAGCCCTGCAGGAGCCTCTCGCAGGGATAGTTGAGGCGGTCAAAACCGCGCTGGAAAAAACACCCCCCGAACTCGGTTCCGATGTTGCAGAGCGGGGTATGGTGATGACAGGGGGCGGTGCTCTCCTGAAAGATCTTGACCGCTTGATCATGGAAGAAACCGGGCTGCCTGTGATAGTCGCAGAAGACCCGCTGACCTGCGTCGCGCGAGGCGGCGGGCGCGTACTTGAAATGATCGAGGAACACGGGCCAGAGGTTCTGGGCTTGGAGTAGACGATTCGTCTACGGCGCAGCAGGAGAACGCTGATCAAACCGCTGTTCAAAAATGCGCCCTCGCCAGCCCTGCGCATGGCAACGTGTGCGGTGTTTTCGTTCTTGCTGATGTCAATCGATCATTCCCAGCTGCACCTGCGATCGATCCGTGCGGCCCTCAGCGTTCTGATATACCCGCTTGAAATCGCCGTTAACGCACCGATCAGAGGCGTTACGTACGTTGCGGAGCAGGTGCAATCCCGTGGTGCACTGCTGGAGACAAACCAACAGTTACGCGAGGACAACCTCGTTTTGCGTCATCGCGCATTGCGGTTCGAAGCGCTGGAGCAAGAGAACTCTCGCCTGCGGGAATTGCTGGATTCCTCCGCTGTATTTGATGAGCGAGTTATCGTCGCTGATGTTCTTGCCATCGAGACGGCGCCATCCTCACGGCAGATTGTTGTTAACAAGGGCACCCGACAAGGCGTATTTGTCGGTCAGGCGGTTGTTGATGCCTATGGGGTTATCGGACAGATCAGCCATGCGGGGCTTTTTTCCAGCACTGCTTTGCTGATTACCGATCAACGTCATGCACTGCCGGTCGCGGTGAATCGCAGCGGTCTGCGCGCCATCGCCTCGGGTGGTTCTGCGCCAGAACAGGTGCGCCTGGCGTTCGTCGCGGGTAACGCGGACATCCGGATTGGAGACCTGATCGTCACCTCCGGCCTTGGCGGGCGCTTCCCAGCAGGCTATCCAGTCGGCTCGGTCGTAGATATCTACCAGCCGGAGGGCGCGGCGTTTGCAGAAGTGACCGTCGAGACTGCGGGCAACGTCAGCCACGCGCGGGAAGTTCTGCTGATCGGGGTCGACGCGCAAGCGCCTGAAGACGAGCGTTATTCCGCTGCACGGTAAGCGGGCGGCCGCAGCAGGGCGTTTTCAGTCGCGCGAGCCGCCTAGCGGCCAAGATTGCCCGCCGGAGAGTGAGAGGAGCGATGGTGGGCACTATGAGCCCGAGCGCGCGTCATGACTCGTTTCAGTAGAGCCTGGGTTATTGCCCTCAGCATCGTGATAGCGCTGATGCTCTCTGCGATCCCTATGCCCACTTGGGCTGTGAGCTGGAAGCCGCCTTGGGTGGCGCTGGTGTTGATCTACTGGTCAATGGCGCTGCCGATGCGTGTGGGTGTCATGACGAGCTGGATCGTTGGTTTCCTGATGGACGTGCTGCAGGGGGCCACCCTTGGCCAGCACGCCCTGGGCATGGCGATGGTCTCTTATGTGGCTCTGCTCTATCACCAGCGGGTGCGGGTCTTCCCGCTCCGGCAACAGGCCGTGTTCGTTGGACTGCTCAGTTTTGCTTACCTTCTGGTGATGCTCGCGCTTTACAACCTGACAGGCTCGATGGCTTACGGATGGGACTACCTGCTGGGTGCGGTCAGCGCTGCGCTGCTCTGGCCATGGGTGTACATCATGTTGCGGGATCTGCGGCGGCGTGCCGGACTGCAGTGACGGGCTCGCGCGGCGGTGTCCGGGGCGGTGTCCGGGGCGGACGTGGCGCATGATGTTTTGCAGACCCCATGAAGACATTTGCGGCGACGGTTGCAGCGTGAGATGAGGCTGCAGCAACTGTTAAAAAACCCTGAGCGGGAGCGTTCACTATATCGGGCGCGAGTGTGGATCGCGGCCGGCATGATGGTGTTGCTGGCCCTGGTGATCGTGGCACGACTGGTGTGGCTTCAGGTGGTGCGCCACGACCACTTTACGACGCTTTCACATGACAACCGTCTTCGAGTTCAACCGATTGCGCCACCTCGTGGGCTGATTTTCAGCAGCGACGGCATGGTTCTGGCGGAAAACCGACCGTCGTTCTCTCTGATTGCGGTGCGCGAAAAAATTACCGATCTGCAGGAAGCCGTAGCCGACTTAAAACAGCTGATTCAGCTTAACGAGAGTGATGTAGAGGAATTTCAGAGGCAGCTGGGCGTCTCACGGCGTTTCGACGATGTGACGGTGAAAAGCGACCTCAGTGAGGAGGAGCTTGCGGTGTTTTCGGTGAACCGTCACCGCTTTCCCGGCTTCTCGGTCAAGGCTGGACTCACTCGTCACTATCCTCTGGGTGCTCAGTTCGCACACGTGGTGGGCTATGTTGGCCGGATCAGCGAAGCTGATCTTGGGTTGCTGGATCCCTCGAACTACGCAGCCACTTCGCATACCGGTAAGACAGGTGTTGAAAAAGCGCGTGAAGACCTGCTCCATGGAACAGTTGGGTATGAGCAGGTAGAGGTCAACGCGTTTGGGCGAGTTCTGCGTGTGGTGGAGAGAACCCCACCCGTGCCCGGTGCAGATCTTCATCTGACCATAGACGCCGGCCTGCAGATGACGGCGCTCGCGGCTATGGACGGACGCGCGGGAGCTGTTGTCGCGCTTGAGCCCTGGACCGGCGCGGCGCTGGTTCTGGCAAGCAGCCCTTCGTTTGAGCCTGATGTGTTTGTCAATGGCATCAGTCGGAAAAAATTCAACGCGTGGAACACGTCTACCACTCGCCCTTTATTCAATCGCGCGCTCCAAGGGCAGTACCCACCGGGGTCCACCATAAAACCCCTGGTAGGGCTGGCAGGTCTCGAATACGGTCTACGCACGACGACGCAGACGACCTGGTGTCCTGGCTGGTACAGCCTTCCAGGTGACCAGCACCGCTATCGTGACTGGCTCGAGGATGGCCATGGTCACGTCGGCTTGAAGCAGGCGATCGCCCGTTCCTGTGATGTCTATTTTTATAGCCTGGCGCACGAACTTGGGATCCGGCGCCTGCGCGAAGGACTTTCCTGGTTCGGTCTGGGAGAAATCACCGGGATCGATATTCCGGGGGAGAATCGAGGCCTGTTACCCTCCCCTGAATGGAAGAAGCGCGTGCGCAATCTGCCCTGGTTTCCCGGTGAAACTCTGATTGCAGGGATCGGACAGGGCTTCATGCTCACGACCCCATTGCAGCTCGCATACGCCATCGGGATCCTCGCAACCCGAGGAGCAGTCGCAATACCGCATGTGCTGAGTCAGGTTGAATCCCAGGATCCGGGGTTGCCTGCGATCGACATTGGGATGTACCAGCGCCCCGAGGTGACGCTCAAGGACCCCGCGCACTGGGACGAGATTATCGCCGATATGGAAGAGGTAGTGCATGGAGCTACGGGGACCGCACGCCGAAGCGGGGAGGGCGCCGCGGTGCGTTTTGCCGGGAAAACGGGAACTGCCCAGGTGTTCGGCATTGCTCAGGACGAAAAGGCGGATGAGCTTGATGTGCCCGAGCACCTGAAAGATCACGCCCTTTTTGTCGCTTTTGCGCCGGTCGAGGACCCTGAGCTGGTGATCGCGATTGTGGTGGAGCATGGTGAGGGTGGCAGCAAAACCGCAGCCCCGATCGCACGCCGCATGATTGACTACTACTTCGGGGACAGAGTGAACCGGGCAGACATTGCACATGAAGCCGACTAGCTGGCGTTTCGATCTGCATCTTGATGCATCGTTGCTGATCGCGGTAATCGTAACCGCGATGCTTGGTCTGGTAGTGCTCTACAGCGCAGGAGGTCAGGATACCGAGCTGCTCTTTAAGCAGGGGGTGAGGCTCGCCCTGGGGCTTGCAGTCATGCTCGCGCTGGCGCAGATTTCTCCGCGGGCGCTTCTACGCTCGGCACCGGTCTTTTATCTCGTGGGGCTTGCACTCCTGGTGCTGGTCTTATTCTTCGGTTCTGGTCGGGGCGCGCAGCGCTGGCTCGACCTCGGTGTGATTCGTTTCCAGCCTTCAGAAATCATGAAGCTCGCCGTACCGCTGACCCTGGCGGGTTTCCTTGGCGAACAGGTGCTACCGCCAAACAGACGCGTGCTGCTCATCGCACTCATCCTGGTGCTGTTGCCTGCGACGCTGATTGTGAAACAGCCGGATCTTGGCACGGCGATTCTGGTCGCTTCCTCGGGAGTGTTTGTCATTTACTTTGCGGGCATCAGCTGGCGCATCATGCGCAACGGTCTGTTGCTCGGCCTGGCTGCTGCGCCGCTGGCCTGGTATGCGCTGCACGACTACCAGCGTCGGCGGATCCTGACGCTTCTCGATCCGGAGTCAGACCCGTTGGGTGCCGGCTATCACACCATCCAGGCAACCATTGCGGTTGGCTCTGGCGGCATTCACGGCAAAGGCTGGCTGAATGGGACGCAGTCCCATCTAGAGTTTCTGCCGGAGCGGTCAACGGATTTTATTTTTGCGGTCTACTGTGAGGAGTTTGGTCTGCTCGGAGTCGGGGTGCTGATGCTCGCCTACACGATGATCATCGTAAGGAGCCTGCAGATAGCGGTAGAAGCTCAGGATATGTTCGGCCGCCTGGTCGCGGCCAGCCTTACCGCAACGTTCTTCATCTACATCTTTGTCAACATGGGTATGGTGACCGGACAGCTGCCGGTGGTGGGTGTCCCTTTGCCTCTGGTCAGTTTTGGAGGTACTTCTCTGGTGACTCTTATGGCCAGCTTCGGTATCCTCATGTCCGTTCACACCCATCGCAAATTTATCTCCGTCAACTGACCTCCGACTCTTGCTGATTCAGCACTTTCCTGCCGCATATTGCCTGTTTCTGACCCTTTTGCTGGTCAGCCAGCCGCCCCTCGCCGCCCCTTTGGATTCAGCAGCCGTAGATGATTTTGTTGAACAGATGGCGGTAGAACATCAGTTCGACCGGGAAGCACTGGAGCGGCTGTTTGCTGGTGTGTCACGGTCAGACAGGATCATCGAGCTGATGTCGCGGCCCGCGGAGAAAACGAAACCGTGGTGGCAATACCGAGGACTGTTCATTACCGAGCAGCGCATCTCTCGAGGCGTGACTTTCTGGAGGGAAAACACCACAACGCTCGATAAAGCCGAAGGGCAATTCGGCATCCCTCCGGAAGTCATCGTCGCGATACTCGGCGTCGAAACGTCCTACGGACGTATACAGGGAAGCTTCCCCGTGGTTGAGGCTCTGGGGACTCTCGCATTTCACTATCCTGGCGGCAGCGCAAAGCGCATGGAGTTTTTCCGCTCCGAGCTGCAGCAGTTTCTGATCTTCGCGCGCGAGGATACGCTTGACCCGGTATCGGTTACGGGATCTTATGCCGGCGCACTGGGCATGCCCCAGTTCATGCCGAGCAATTTTCGTCGTCTTGCGCTCGATTTCGACAACGACGGCAAGCGAGACATCTGGAACAACCCGGCTGACGCTATCGGCAGCATCGGGAACTACCTGGCTCATCATGGATGGCAGCGGGGCCTGCAGATCGCGAGCCCTGCGATCGGCTCGCCTGATGTCCTGTTATCGCTGGCTCAGGACTCGCTCAAGCCGGAGCGCGACCTGAGCGAGTATGAAAAGCTCAGTGTGCACCCGCAGAACGCGCCATACGAGCCCGGCTGGCGCGCTGCTTTGTACGAACTTGAGGGGGAGACAGCGCCGGAGTTCTGGTTCGGTTACTGGAACTTCTATGTGATCAGTCGCTACAACCCCAGGGTCAAATATGCGATGGCTGTCGCGCAGCTGGCCTTCGAGCTGCGCCAGCGTATGGACCAGCAGAGTCGTTGAATGCTGCGCGCTTGATTGACCGCGCACGGCCTGCATGGACTCTCCTGCTGGTGGCCGCTCTGCTGTCGGCTGGCTGCGCAGGTCCAGTCGTCGTGCAGTCTCCGCAGCCTGCGGGCGGCGCTCCCCGACCGTCGCCCGCTACGCCGCAGGAGCCGCTGAGCAAGTACGGTAACCCGGACTCATATGTCGTGTTCGGTAAGCGTTATTACACGCTGAAGAGTGCCGAAGGGTTTATTGAGCGAGGCGTTGCCTCATGGTACGGAGACAAGTTTCACGGACGGAAGACCTCCAGCGGCGAGATCTATGACATGTACCAGATGACCGCTGCGCACAAGGAACTTCCGTTACCGACCTACGTCGAAGTGCGCAATCTAACGAATAACCGTGCGGTCGTACTGCGGGTGAACGACCGAGGCCCGTTTCATGAAAACCGGATTATCGATGTCTCCTACGCGGCGGCATTGAAGCTTGACCTGGTGCAGAAGGGCACTGCCCTGGTGGAAGTGCGCGCCCTGACTTCGCCTGACGCCGGGACATCCGCCGACCCTCGTGCTGCCCCACGATTTGGCGGTGAAAAAATCTTTATTCAGATCGGCGCATTCAAGGACAGGCAGAATGCCCAACGACTGGTCGGTCAGGTGAATCTCGTTCTGCCTGGGCTGGTCGCCATTTTTGAAAGCCACGAGAGCGGGGGTGCAATTTACCGAGTGCAGGTAGGACCGGTTGCCGACGTGGCTGCAGCGGACGCGCTGGTTGCCGCACTGACCGCCAGTGGCCTTGGTAATTTTCGATTTGTTCTGCGATGAAAACTTCGCATTTCGAGGCCAGGCAGAGGTGCTTACGTCAATGGTGAACGATGAGGAGAACGTTGGAGCGTGGCAGTCATCAAACTGAATTTGTCGATGGAGATAAGCAGCCTGTGGTTCAGTTGGCGCAGGGCCCGAGCTGTCGCTTTCTCACTCATCCTGTGCTGGGGGCTGGCTGCGGGTGCGCCCGATGCCCTTGCTGCGGGGGCGATGTCCAGAGTCCCGCCCCCTGCCCTGGATGCGCGCTCCTATGCGCTGCTCGATTTCCGCACAGGTGCTCTGCTTGCGGAAAAAAATGCGCATGAAAAACTGGGCCCTGCCAGCATCACCAAGGTGATGACCGTTTATGTGACCGCGCTGGCGCTGCGGGATGGGCTTGTCACGCTGCAGGACCAGGTACTGGTGAGCGAAAAGGCCTGGAAGATGGGTGGCTCACGGATGTTCATCGAAGTCGGCAAACAGGTGACCGTTGAAGAGCTGCTGAACGGGGTCATTATCCAGTCCGGGAATGACGCCAGCGTTGCGCTGGCTGAACACGTATCAGGGAGCGAGGAAGTTTTTGCCGCGCTGATGAACGAGCAGGCGAAGCAGCTTGGGATGGCCGACTCTCACTTTACGAACGCAACCGGCTGGCCGCATCCGGAGACCTACTCGACGGCTTATGACCTCACGCTGCTGGCGGCTGCGTTGATCCGCGAATTTCCAGAGATATACGCGCGGTTCTCGCACAAGGAATTTGTTTTCAACGGAATCCGGCAGCCCAACCGGAATCGTCTGCTGGCACGCGATCCCAGCGTCGACGGAATCAAGACCGGTCATACTGAGGATGCAGGCTACTGCCTGTTGTCTTCGGCGGTTGAGAACGGGACACGTCTCATAGCCGCCGTCATGGGGACGTCCTCTGATGCTGTTCGCACCGAGGCCAGTCACGCGTTGCTGAGCTACGGTCAGCGATTTTTCGAGACGCGTGAGCTTTATGCGCTGGACGCGACGATCATGCAGGCAAAGATCTGGGGAGGGGATGCACCAGAGGTATTGGTTGGTGTCGGGCGGCCTCTCGCGCTTACTTTCCCGCGCGGTCGCTTCGATGAGCTGCAGGCGCAGGCGATGCTTGAGGAGCCCGTGATGGCACCGCTGCAGAAAGGGCAGACGCTCGGCACGCTGACAATCCGGCTCGACGAGGAAGTGCTTGCGACAGAGCCGCTGGTAGCGCGGGATGCGGTGGCAGAGGGTTCGTGGACCTCGCGCCTGGTTGACCAGGTCATGTTGTGGTTTGAGTAGAGCGTTCCTGTGAGCACCTGTTTTCTTAACGGTGATTTTCTGCCTCTGGTGGACGCGAAAGTTTCCGTTCTGGACCGTGGATTCATTTTCGGCGATGCCATCTACGAGGTGATCCCGGTGTTCGCGGGAAAACTATTTGCGTTGACAGAACACCTCGACCGTCTCGAACGGAACCTCGCAGAGGTCCTGATCCCGAATCCGATGCCCAGAGAAGCCTGGCGAAACTGTCTGACCCGGCTGGTCAGGCTCAATGCGGAACAGGACGCAGCAGGGTCGGTCTATCTGCAGGTGACGCGCGGCGTGGCGCCGCGCGACCACGCCTTCCCAGACGGGGTCACTCCTACGGTGTTCGCAATGTTCAAGCGTCTGGAGTCGCGGGGGGCGTATGGGTCTGTTTCTGCCGTCACCCTGGAAGACAACCGCTGGCGTCGCTGCGACATCAAGACAACCTCTCTGCTACCCAATGTTCTGCTGCGCAATCAGGCCATGGCGGCCGGATCCTATGAGGGGATTCTGGTGCGAGACGGATATGTCACAGAGGGGGCCGCGACTAACGTGTTTCTCGTCGAGCGTGGCGCTGTGATTACGCCGGCGCTGTCTGCCGATCTTCTGCCGGGAGTCACCCGGAACCTTGTCGTATCTGCGCTGCGCGCGGCGGGGATCGGGGTGGTGGAAGAATCCGTCTCAGTAGAACGGCTCGCACAGGCTGACGAGATCTGGCTCACGAGTTCGACACGGGAGGTGGTGACCGTCTCCAGCCTGAACGGTGCGTCAGTCGGCCGGCACCCAGTTTATCCGCTGGCGGCGCGAGCTCGAGGGTTGTTATCTCAGTTGCGTGACGGAGACTCAGGTGCGCAGGCCGACGCCTCTGCGCAGTAAGTACAGTGCTGCTGTGAACAACAGCGCCGCCAGCCCGGTGAGCACCAGCAGAGCGCTGGCAATTGATATATCGCTGATTCCGAGCATGCCGTAGCGAAAGGCGTTGACCATGTATAGCACAGGGTTATAGAGCGATATCGTGCGCCAGGGCTCGGCCAGCAGGTCGATGGAATAAAACACGCCGCCAAGGTAGGTCAGCGGCGTGAGCACGAACGTGGGAATTATCGTCACGTCGTCGAATTTCCGCGCGTAGATCGCGTTGATGAAACCGCCCAGCGAGAACAGCGCTGAGGTCAGAATCACAACTAGGAAGGTCACGCTCACCGAGTGCAGCTGCAGGTCGGCGAAAAACGAAGCTACGCCGGTGACCAGGGCGCCGACAATTACGCCGCGACAAATACCGCCACAGGTATACGCCAGAAGAATCACGCTGTTGGGAACCGGCGACACCAGGATTTCTTCGATATGGCGCTGAAACTTGGCGCTGAAAAACGAAGAAACTACGTTCGCAAATGAATTGGTGATCACCGCCATCATGATCAGACCCGGCGCGATGTACTGCATGTAATTAAAGCCCGACATCTGGCCGATACGCGGTCCAATCAAAGTGCCGAACACAACGAAGTACAGGCCCATGGTTATTACCGGGGGCAGGATGGTCTGCAGCCAGATGCGCAGGAAGCGGTTGAGTTCTTTGCGCAGAATGGTGAGGAAGGCCACCAGGTACGGGTGTGCTGGACGTACTCTGCTACGCGTGTCCATCGCGCATGCCCGCTGAGCGGTTGCCGACGAGGTCGACAAACAAGGCTTCAAGCCGATTGCTCTTGTTCCGCATGCTCCTCACCGTAATGCCGGCGGCAGTGAGCTCTGCAAATACGTCACTGAGCGCCCGCCGTCGGTCAAGCGTCAGCTCCAGACAGTGGTCATCTACCTGAACCACACTGACATGCTGCAGTTCGGGCAGGGTGGATATTGCTGCTGTTGTGTCCAGGACAAAACTTTCGCTGTGCAGCTTGGTCAGTAGCGCTCGCATCGACGAGTGCTCGATGATGCGCCCGTCATCGATGATCGCGATGTTGCGGCACAGGCGTTCAGCCTCCTCCAGATAGTGTGTGGTCAGGATGATGGTCGTGCCCCGGCGGTTGAGCGCTTCGAGAAATTCCCACATCGAGCGGCGGATCTCGATGTCGACACCGGCGGTCGGCTCGTCGAGGATCAGCAGACGCGGTTCATGCACGAGCGCGCGGGCGATCATCAGGCGGCGTTTCATGCCGCCGGACAGTGTGCGCGAGGTGTCGTGTCGCTTATCCCACAGTCCGAGCTGGTCGAGGTAGTGTTCAGCCCGTTTGCGCGCGACCCGGGCGCTGATGCCGTAATAGCCGGCCTGGTTCACTACTATCTCGAAAGCGGTCTCGAATTGAGAGAAATTGATTTCCTGGGGAACGACCCCGAAAAAAGATTTGGCGCGGGAGAAATCCTGGTCGATATCGGTTCCGAATACGCGCACAGTGCCGGAGCTTTTCCGCACAAGGGAGCAGATAATCCCGATGGTGGTTGATTTCCCTGCACCGTTCGGCCCGAGCAGGGCAAAAAAGTCCCCCGCTGCAACGTCCAGGTCGATACCCCGCAGCGCGTCCATGCCGTTTCCGTACTGTTTGCGCAGCTGTCGGATACTGAGTGCCAGCGACGGTTCGGACATGGAGTACACAGCGTGGTTGAGGACTGAGGCAAAGAGTGAATCAGGCGCGCACGCTGTCCCTCAACGCGCGGCGGCGCACTCTACCACGGATGCCGCAGTGACCCCGCGGCCGCCTGGGACGGCGCTGGCCGTCAGCATTGAGCGCATGCGCAGGGCAGCGGAAAGCAGCGCGTCTCGGGAGACTCCGGAATGTCCGACGGTGATTGCCTGATTCTTTTTCGTCACGCTAAGTCGGATTGGAGCTGCCCCGGGCAGTCTGACTTTGAGCGAGGACTCTCCCCGCGCGGCCGGAGGGATGCAACGAAGATGGGGCAGTGGTTCACGCGGCAGGACATCAGACCGGACTGCGTGTTGAGCTCTCCGTCCCGGCGCACGCGCGAAACGCTGCGACATTTCGAGCTTGGCTCGTCCAGCGGCTCGCTGCCGCCCCCGATCTGGGAGCAGAAGCTTTACCATGCCTCTGCAGCGGCGATGCTCGCCCTGCTGAGCGAGGCCAGGTGTGGCCGAAAAGTCATGCTGGTCGGACACAATCCGGGGCTGGAAGAGCTCCTGTTCCAGCTGGTGGGCGCAGTGGCGCTGCCGCACGCTTATCAAAAGCCCTTCCCCACGGGGGCGATATACGTGCTGGCTCTGGACGGCCCGCTGAGTGAAATTCGGATGCGCTCGGCGCGAGTGTTGCTGGCTCAGCGGCCGCGGGCGCTGGACAGAACAGGCACCGAAAAATCGCGCGGGGTCTGAAGCGCCGGAAAATTGCCGACGAACGAGAACATGAGTAACGACAACACACTGCTGGAATTCCCCTGCGAGTTTCCCATCAAAGTGATGGGGCGCAGTAGCGCCGATCTGCAGGCGCTGGTCAGGGAGGTGATACAGCGGCACATGGGGCCGACGGAGGAAGCTCGCTACGCCACGCGCCGAAGCAGGCAGAGCACTTATCTCGCGGTCACGGTCACGGTGACCGCGCGCAGTCAGGTTCAGCTGGATGGTATTTACAACGAGCTGTCCTCGCACGAAGACGTGATCATGGTGCTTTGATAGTGCAGGTTCGTTCTATTGGGTGCGTGCCTTACGCGGCGTGCTGGGAGGCGATGCGCGCCTTCACCGACGCGCGTACCGAGGCACAGCAAGACGAGATCTGGGTGGTTGAGCATCCAGCCGTGTTTACACTGGGAAAGGCCGGCAAGCAGGAACATCTGCTTAACCCGGGTGCGATCCCGGTGATCCCGAGCGACCGGGGTGGGCAGGTGACCTTCCATGGCCCCGGACAGCTTGTGGTTTATCTGCTGCTGAACGTCAGACGTCTGCAGCTGGGACCGCGCGAGCTGGTGCGGCGCATTGAGCAGGCGGTGATGGAATGTCTCGCCGGCTTCGGGGTCCCCGGTGAACGGGTCAAAGGTGCGCCCGGTGTCTACGTCGGGGGGCGCAAGATAGCGGCGCTCGGGCTCCGTATCCGGGGAAGCTTCTGCTACCACGGTCTGGCACTGAATGTCGCGATGGATCTCGAGCCTTTCAGGCGTATCAACCCGTGTGGCTATGCAGGACTGGAGGTGACGGATCTGCGCAGTGTCGGCGGACCAGAAAGCCTGGAGGCAGTGTCCGGGGCATTGCTGCCCCTGCTGACCGCCGGGTTGAGTGCGTCTCAGCAGGCTTCGTGTGACACTACATCGATACACTCAGGAACTGGTCCTGAACGAGTAAACCCGGCATGACTGATGTCAAAACAAGTCGTCCGCAGAGGTCGCAGCGCGGTGCGGATAAAGTCTCCCGGATCCCCGTTAAGGTGGAACCGACGACAGGCCCGCTGCCGCGAAAGCCGCCGTGGCTCCGAGTGCGTGCGCCCTCCGATCCGCGTGTGCAGGCACTGAAGAAACTGATCAGGGAAGAGCGTTTGCACACCGTCTGCGAGGAGGCATCGTGCCCGAATCTGGGCGAGTGCTTTGCGCATGGCACCGCGACTTTCATGATCATGGGAGACCTGTGCACACGCCGCTGCCCGTTCTGTGACGTCGCCCACGGTCGCCCGGAGGCGCTTGATCCTCAGGAACCGGAACGACTGGCGCACGCCGTCGCCCGCATGGCGCTGCGCTACGTGGTTATTACCTCAGTCGACCGTGACGATCTGCGGGATGGCGGTGCGGAGCATTTTGCATCCTGTATCGCGCGAGTTCGTGGTCGGCTGGATCAGATCCGGATCGAAGCCCTTGTGCCCGACTTCCGCGGGCGTATGGACCGGGCGTTGCCCTGGCTGGTCGATTCTCCGCCAGATGTCTTCAACCACAATCTCGAAACCGTGCCCAGTCTCTACAAGCGGGTGCGGCCGGGGGCTGATTACCCCTGGTCTCTGGATCTGCTTAAGCAGTTCAAGCGGGCTGCTCCCGCGGTGCCCACCAAATCGGGCCTGATGCTGGGCCTGGGTGAGACGCGGGCGGAGATCGAGGCAGTCATGCGGGACCTGAGGGCGCACGATTGCGACATGCTCACGCTGGGCCAGTATCTGCAGCCCAGTCGGTCGCACCTGCCGGTTGAGCGTTTCGTGCATCCTGACGAGTTCAGCGAGCTGGCAGATTACGGCAGGACGCTGGGTTTCACGAACGTGGCCAGTGGTCCGTTGGTGCGTTCCTCCTATCATGCTGATCTGCAGGCGCGTGGTGAGGCGCTGAGCTAAGCGCCGACACAGGCTGACGTGACCGGAGAGCATTTCTATCCGGTGATCAAAGCCCTGGCGCTGCCGCCGGGGCTCTTCATCGTTCTCTTAATCGTGGGAATCGTGCTGTCGCGCCACGCGCGCCGGGGGGGTGCCGCGGTGCTGTGGGGCGCGCTGCTCCTGCTCTGGTCAATGTCGACGCCCTGGATCGCGGAAAGACTGGCGCTGACCGTAGAGCGTTCTATGTTTCGCTATGCCGCGCAACAGGTGCCGGCGTCAGCGCAGGCCATTGTGGTCCTCGGCGGTGGTCGGGAGACTGATGCGCCGGAGTTTCAAACTGACACGGTCTCCCGACTCACTCTGGAGCGCCTGCGCTATGCCGCGCGTTTGCAGCGGCAGAGTGGTCTCGGACTTGCCGTGACGGGCGGCGCAGTTGGAGGGGAGGGCCGGCCTGAGGGCGACCTGATGCGCGAGGCGTTGGAGAGGGACTTCCGCGTGCCGGTCCGTTGGGTGGAATCTGAAAGTCAGAACACCCGGGAAAATGCCCGATTGACGGCTGATGTTCTGAACGTTCGGCGCATCGTGCTTGTAACCCATGCCTTGCACATGCCGCGTGCGATGCGTGAATTTGAGGCAGCCGGCTTTGAGGTGACGCCTGCGCCGCTCGGTTTTTTCAGCCGATGTAACAGCCCGCGGTCAGAGTTTCGCGATTACCTCCCCAGCATGAAAGCGCTTGAGCAGTCGCGCTATGTGGTTTACGAGTGGCTTGGAGCTCTGTGGTACCGGTTGAGCGCGGGCCTCTCAGCCAGGCCGGAGTCAGCGCGCTGAGCTTGCGGTCAATTGTCTGTCTGCTCGTTGCGCAGTTCGACCACGCGGCTGACAAAGCTGCCCTGCGCTACGCGAGTCGATACGCTGTCGCCGGGCGCAAGGTCTGCCGTGGTTCTTACAATGTGGCCGTTGGCAGTTGAGACGATGCTGTAGCCGCGGGCCAGAGTAGCCTCGGGTCCGAGGGCCCGCAGCACATCAGAGAAGTGCTGCAGACGAGTCTGCCTGGCGGTATGGGCTCCTCGCCAGGCGCGCTGCAGCCGCAGCTTCAACATCGCCAGCTCCCGGCTCTGACGTTGGATGTGGACCCCGGGTGCACACGCTTTCAAACGAGACTGCAGCAGGTGCAGACGCGCCGCATGGCGCTCCCTGGCGGTATCGAGTGCCTTGTGCAGCCGGTGCGTCAGTTCGTCCAGCCGCTGGGCGTCTCGCTCGAGTCTTCTGTGCGGCGATACCAGTCGGCGTGCCAGGTGATGGGCGAGTGTGCGTGCACGCTCTAGTCGCGCCAGCATGCTGTTACTAAGGCGTCGCTTGAGTTCTGCCAGCCGGCGCACAGCCACCGCCTGATCGGGTGAGACGAGTTCAGCCGCTGCTGATGGCGTCGCGGCCCGCACATCAGCAACCAGATCGGCGATTGTGATATCGATCTCGTGCCCGACCGCACTGACGGTCGGCAGGCGCATCGCCGCGATGGCTCTGGCAACGGGTTCCTCATTGAAAGGCCAAAGGTCCTCCAGCGAACCGCCGCCGCGGCCGAGAATGATCACGTCGCACTCTGCTCGCTCATCGGCTTTCTCTAGCGCGTTGACAATAGCTTCCGCAGCTTTATCTCCCTGCACGAGAGTCGGATAGATGATGATCGGGATGGCCGGGCAGCGCCGGCTGAGCACGGTGATGATGTCCCGCACGGCAGCACCGGTAGCTGAGGTAACCACTCCGATGGCCCGTGGCCATTGGGGAAGGGGCTGCTTCCTTGACGCATCGAACAGTCCTTCGGCGTGGAGTTTTTGTTTCAGCTGTTCGAACCGCAGGCGCAGCAGGCCATCGCCAGCGGGCTCCAGACTTTCTACGACCAGCTGAAATTCGCCTCTGGCGGCATATAGGCTGACACGGGCATACGCTATGACCCGCAGACCGTTCTCTGGACGGAACGGAAGGCGAATACTGCGGCTGCGAAACATCGCGCAGCGCACCTGCGCGTTCTGATCTTTTAGAGAGAAATAGCTGTGGCCCGAAGCAGGGCGCACGAAATTGGAGATCTCGCCCTCGACCCAGACGTAGCCGATGCTCGACTCGAGCACCTGCTGGGCTCTGTTATTCAGCTGGGAAACGCTGATAACCTGCCCTAACGCATTGTTCTCTATTGTATTTTCTTCCATCTCTCTGGTTTGGTAGAGGGTCGGTGCGTTTACCCTGAACGGGCAAAACCATATACTGCGCGGCTATTTTTGACGAGCCTTAAAGACCATGCACGTCATCGATGACGGTCTCACTTTTGACGACGTTCTTCTGGTTCCTGACTACTCCGATGTGCTGCCGCGCGAGGTGCGTCTGTCCACCCGCCTGACACGGGGCATTGAGCTGCAGATCCCTCTACTGGCGGCCGCTATGGACACGGTCACCGAGGGACGTCTTGCCATCGCTTTGGCTCAGGAAGGGGGGATCGGGATTATTCATAAGAACATGAGTCCTGCGGAGCAAGCGCTGCAGGTGCGGTCCGTGAAGAAGTTCGAAAGCGGCGTGATTCGGGACCCGATTACTACCCGTCCCGACACCAGTATCGGCGAAGTGCTGGCGCTGACTCGAGCTCAGGGTATTTCCGGGGTTCCGGTTGTTGAGGACGGACGATTGGTCGGCATCGTAACCAGCCGCGATCTGCGTTTTGAGAACAGGTTTGACGCACCGGTGCGCGAGATCATGACCCCGCAGGAACGCCTGGTCACGGTGGAAGAGGAGGCCGAGCGCCAGGAAGTCATTTCGCTGCTGCACCGCCACCGCATTGAGAAAGTTCTGGTGGTCAACGATGACTTCGAGCTGCGCGGCATGATCACGGTTAAAGACATTCAAAAGGCGGATGAATATCCGAACGCCTGTAAGGATTCAGACAGCCGTCTCCGCGTGGGCGCTGCAGTCGGCGTGGGCGCCGGGACGCAGGAGCGGGTTGCCGCATTGATGGAAGCCGGGGTGGACGTGATTGTCGTGGATACTGCGCATGGTCATTCCAAAGGCGTGATCGACACGGTGAAATGGATCCGCGCCGAATTCCCGGAAGCCCAGATTATCGGCGGGAATATCGCCACGGGGGCAGCAGCCCATGCGCTGGCTGAGGCCGGCGTAGACGCCGTCAAAGTCGGGATCGGGCCTGGCTCGATCTGCACAACGCGCATCGTGACCGGGATCGGCGTTCCTCAGATAACGGCCGTCAGCACTGTCGCTGAAGCATTGCAGGGCACGGATGTGGCGCTGATCTCAGACGGCGGCGTGCGCTATTCCGGGGATATTGCCAAGGTCATCGTGGCAGGTGCGCACAGCGTCATGATCGGCTCGCTGTTCGCGGGTACGGAAGAGGCGCCCGGCGAGGTCGAGCTTTATCAGGGGCGCTCCTATAAGTCCTACCGTGGGATGGGTTCGCTGGGGGCAATGGCGCAGAAACACGGCTCATCCGATCGCTACTTCCAGGAAAGCGGAGAAATCGAGAAGCTGGTGCCCGAAGGGATCGAGGGGCGCGTGCCCTACAAGGGGCCACTGCAGGCAGTGGTGCATCAGCTTGTCGGAGGGTTGCGTGCGGCGATGGGTTACACCGGTTGCTCCAGTATCGAGGAATTCCGCTCCAAACCGCGCTTCCTGCGTGTGACCGCCGCGGGGATGCGGGAAAGCCATGCCCATGACGTGCAGATCACCAAGGAAGCGCCGAATTACCGCCTTGATTGAGCCGGCGGCTCCAGCCGGGAGGGCTGTTCCATGACGACGGCGGGCTCAGATGTCCATGCCGACCGGATTCTGGTGCTGGATTTCGGGTCGCAGTACACGCAGCTCATTGCCAGGCGTATCCGCGAAGCGCAGGTCTACTGCGAGATCCGCGCATTCGATATTGACGCAGCGGCTCTGCAGGCTTTTGACCCCCGTGGAATCATCCTGTCCGGCGGCCCCGAATCTGTTAACGCGAATAGCGATTTCCGCATTCCTGACTGCGTCCTGCAGTCGGGTTTGCCCTTACTCGGGATCTGCTACGGCATGCAGGCCATGGCGCTGCAGCTGGGGGGCGAAGTGGCACCGGCGGCGGCCCGGGAGTTCGGTTACGCGCGCGTTCGTGCCCGCGGTCATTCCGACCTGCTGCGTGACATTCAGGACCTGAGCAACGCAGAAGGGCATGGTCTACTCGACGTATGGATGAGTCATGGTGACCACGTCACCGCCCTGCCGCCGGGGTTCAAGCGGATTGCGTCCACCGACAGCGCGCCTATCGCAGGCATGGCCGACGAGGAGCGCCGCCTGTATGGATTGCAGTTTCATCCAGAAGTGACCCATACCCATCAGGGGCAGGCCATACTCGAACGCTTTGTGCACGAGATCTGCGGCTGCCGGGCATTGTGGACAGCGGCCAACATCATCAGCGACAGCATTGCGCGGTTGCGCGACACGCTGGGTCATGACCGGGTGCTGCTCGGGTTGTCCGGCGGTGTGGATTCGTCTGTCGTGGCTGCGCTGCTGCATCAGGCGATTGGGAGTCAGCTGACCTGCGTGTTCGTCGATAACGGTCTGCTGCGGATGGGCGAGTCTGACGAAGTCATGGCAACGTTCGCCCGCAATATGGGTGTCGATGTCCGTCTGGTGGATGCGTCCGAGCTGTTTCTCGGTGCACTGGACGGTATCAGCGATCCCGAGGAAAAGCGCAAAGTGATCGGGCGCACGTTCATTGAGGTTTTTGAGCGCGAAGCGGCTGCGCTCGATGATGCCAGGTGGCTGGCGCAGGGTACGATTTATCCAGACGTTATCGAGTCCGCGGCGGCGGCCAGCGGCAAGGCGCACGTGATCAAATCGCACCACAATGTCGGCGGCCTGCCGGAACGGATGCGCATGCGGCTCGTCGAGCCGCTACGCGAGCTGTTCAAAGACGAAGTACGCAAAATCGGTGTAGAACTCGGGCTGCCGCGCGAGATGATCTACCGTCATCCGTTTCCAGGTCCGGGACTCGGTGTTCGCATCCTCGGCGCTGTGCGACGGGAGTTTGCTGAGTGTCTGCGGCGCGCCGATGCCATCTTTATCGAAGAACTCCGAAGGCACGATCTGTATGACCGGGTCAGCCAGGCCTTTGCAGTTTTTCTGCCGGTGCGTTCAGTGGGAGTCAAAGGTGATGCGCGCAGCTACGAGTACGTGGTAGCGCTACGCGCGGTGGAAACAATCGACTTCATGACTGCGCACTGGGCGCATCTTCCGTACGAGTTCCTCGACCTGGTATCGCGACGAATCATCAACGAGGTTCCGGAAGTTTCCCGGGTCGTGTACGACATTTCCGGCAAGCCGCCCGCGACCATAGAGTGGGAATGATTCCACGTCTGGCGCTGGCAGGCACTGGCAAGCAGTAAATCGATCATAACCCATTGTTAATAATAGGTTTTTATATAATTAGCCTGGCAATGTCAGGCATTCTCTAGCGCCATCAAGCAGACTTTTTTCATGGTATGTTTGATGGTATTGTCCGCTCTGATACCACAGTTTTACAAAAATACCATACCATGATTGCTGATGTGATCATGGTATCAAAAATCATTAACACATTGATTTTAAAGGGTATATAAGCGAAAAAACGGCCATGTTTAATCATGGTATTAGAAGCGGAAAAGAGAAGACTGCCATGCTTACCGATACCAAGCTCCGCAACTTGAAACCCAAAGACAAGCTCTACAAGGTCAACGACCGGGACGGCCTGTACGTGGCGGTTACGCCGGCAGGTACGATCTCTTTCAGACACAATTACTCAATCAGTGGCCGCCAGGAGACGCTAACGATCGGTAGGTATGGCGCGGGTGGTATTACTCTCTCGGAAGCCAGAGAGCGGTTGAACGAAGCTAAAAAAATGATCGCAGCAGGCAAGTCACCTGCCAGAGAAAAGGCACGTGATAAGGCACGTGTAAAGGATGCTGAGACCTTTGGGGCATGGGCTGAAAAATGGATGCGCGGTTATCAGATGGCTGACTCGACACGTGACATGCGCAAGTCAGTCTATAACCGGGAATTGAAGAAGCGCTTTGGCAATCAAAAATTATCGGAGATCACCCATGAAGACCTCCGAGCTGTCACCGACGGCATCGTGGACAGAGGTGCGCCAGCAACCGCCGTTCACGCTCGTGAAGTGGTATTGCAGGTCTATCGTTGGGCGATCGAGCGTGGACAGAAAGTAGAGAATCCTGCTGAGATGGTTCGTCCCAGTAGTATTGCCAGGTTTGAGCCGCGAGATCGTGCCTTGAGTCCTGCGGAAATTGGTCTGATGTATCGATACATGGATCGTGTAGGGACTTCGCCGCAATATAGGGCTGCCATAAAATTGCTGTTGTTGACCATGGTGAGGAAGTCCGAGCTTTCCAATGCTACCTGGTCGGAGATCAATTTCAGTGAGGCGCTATGGACGATTCCAAAAGAACGTATGAAACGTCGAAATCCGCACATGGTGTACCTCTCCCGCCAGGCGCTGGATATTTTCATTGCGCTCAAGACTTTTGCCGGCGGCTCTGAATTCGTGCTTCCCTCTCGGTATGATTCAGACTTGCCTATGAGTGCCGCGACGTTAAATCGGGTTCTTGCTCTGACGTATCAAGCCGCACAAAAAGATGGAGAACAGCTTGGGAAATTTGGCCCGCACGATTTGCGTCGCACAGCCAGCACTTTATTGCATGAAGCGGGCTACAACACCGATTGGATTGAGAAGTGCCTTGCCCATGAGCAGAAGGGGGTAAGGGCAATCTACAATAAGGCCGAATACCGGGAGCAGCGCGCGGCGATGTTACAGGACTGGGCGGATATGATTGACGAGTGGACTAGCGTAAAGCGTTAGTGGTCATTCCCGGCCGGTTGGCCTGCTCTTCAGACTCTTTGCGTGATTCAATCCATTGCTCCACTTCGGCCAAGTCCCAAGCGACGTTGCGGCTGGTCAGAACGATTCTGCGCGGGAAGTCTCCTCGTTTTTCCATATCGAAGATGGCGCGATCTGAAAGCGGAATCATTGCCAGTAACGTTTTTCGGTTGATTAGCGTCACTCTTGGTTGGATTTGGTTCCCGTCATTCATTGATTCTCACGCATCCTCCAGAAAGTATGTGCCGGTATATTGAGCTTCTTAGAATCTAAACGTTAGCACCGTGCGCATCAATTTAGCAAAAGAGAATGTTTAGCAAAAAGATAAATACTTTTGAACAGCATGGGTTAGCGAAATAGGGGCAGTCAGCCAGAAACCCTTCTCGACGCGTGTCGGTGGTGCAATTGTCCTTGGATTCGTCTGTGC
>JAYODW010000040.1:5210-39425 GCA_038116745.1 Gammaproteobacteria bacterium | reverse complement strand
CTGCCCGCGGTAGTCCACGCTGATCAGACTGCGGCACATGAGCAGCGGCAGATTCTGCGGCTGATAGTTATCCTCCAGCAGCGCCATGTAGCCATCCAGCAGGCCGTCACGTTCAAGGTCGTGACGGAAGCGGGCGATCGGCATGTTGGCCAGGGTGAGCAGATGGTTGAACGTGACCCCATGCGCCGCCAGTTCGCGTTTGTAGTCGGCTTCAAGCACCTCCGGGTCCGGCGGCAGCACCGCGCCCTGCGGGTTGTACACCAGGTCGAGCGTCAGTTCGGAACCGGCAGCTGCATAGCCCAGAGCGTTCAGCTGCCGCAGACCCGCGAGACTGCGCTCGAACACGCCACGCCCCCTTTGCTGCTCAACGTTTCCCGCTGAATGACAGGGCAGCGAGGCAATCACATGCACGCCCTGCTCGGCTAGAAACCGCGCTAGGGTTTCCTGCCCGGGTTCCGAGAGAATGGTGAGGTTGCAGCGATCGATGACCGTGGCCCCGGCACGACGCGCCTCGCTCACGAGATAGCGGAAATGCGGATTCAGCTCTGGCGCACCACCGGTCAGATCGAGCTGGCAAATGCGCCGCGCGCGCAGAAATTCAAGCACCGCCTCGACCGTCGCCCGATCCATCATCTCGGTACGCTGCGGCCCCGCATCGACGTGGCAATGGCGGCAGGCCTGGTTACAGCGGTAGCCGAGATTGACCTGAAGCGTACTCAGTCCGCCGCGCGAAAGCGCAGGGAACTGGCGCAGGTCAGGAAGCGGTGCGGTGTCCATAAAGGTCGCTCAGGTCGTCGGGCCGTCTGCGGTGTCTTTCAACAGTCCAGGCGGGGCGCAGTGTACACCGGGCCTGATGACGGATTAGTCATCAGCCAGACCTGGACATGGTGTTTTCTGTCAGGCCCGACACTAGTCCACAAAGCATAGTGGAAGCGGTCGCCACGCATCCGCGCCATGGACCAGCGCCATGTAAACTCCGCCCCTCGATACGCGCGGCGCATCCAATCAGGCGCGCAGCACAGCACCCGCTGCGCACGCTGGCGCCCGGGCGTGAGACCGTATTCACCACCCGACCGGAGACACCCGATGGCCCGCTACAACCTGAATCTCGTGCGCGTAGTCGAGCGACCAGAGCAGTACTTCCCAGGCAAAACAATCGTCTCGCGCCAGCCGGACGGCAGCCTGTTCCGCTATGACTATCGCAGCTTCGGCCAGCGTGTGCGGCGCCTGGCCAGCAGTCTGGGACGTATGGGCGTCCGGTCAGGCGACAAGGTCGCCACTCTCGCCTGGAATACTCACGAACACCTTGAGCTTTATTTCGGGGTGCCCTGCGCGGGTGCGGTGCTGCATACCGCCAATCTGCGGCTGTCGGAAGAGCATATTGCCTACACCATGAATCACGCCGGCGATAAGGTCGTGTTCTTCTCGCCTGACCTGCTGCCAACCGTCGAGGCCTTAGCGCCTCTGCTGACAACGGTTGAACGGTTCGTCATTCTGGACCGCACGACGCCCTCCTCAACCCTGCCCGGACTGGAAAACTACGAGGACCTGCTGGCCGCCGGCGACCCGGCTTTCCCCTATCCGGATGTCGACGAAGAGGCGCCCGCGTCGATCTGTTTCACGTCGGCAACTACCGGCAACCCCAAGGGCGTGGTGTATTCCCATCGCGGCTTGTTCCTGCACTCGATGATGCTGTCCCATGTTGACTGCCTCGCGCTGTCAGAGAAAGACGTGCTGATGCCGATCGCACCCATGTTTCACGTCAACTCCTGGGGCGTGCCGTTCGCAGGCGTCTGGGTCGGAGCAAAATTTGTGTTCCCCGGCGAGCGGCCGCATGCGGCTGACAACCTGAGGCTCATCGAAAGCGAGCAGGTCACCTTTACCCACGGCGCCGTGACGGTCGGCATCGACATGATGAACCTGCTCAAGGAGCAGGCGCACGACCTGTCCAGCCTGCGTGCGCTGATGCTCGGCGGCCAGGCCACCCCGGGCGCGGTGATGTCGTACTTCCTTGAGCATCATGACGTGCCGATTTACACCGCGTGGGGATCAACGGAGTGCGCGCCCCTCGCCACCGTGACCTATCTGCGTGCCGACCAGCAGGCCCTGCCCGACAGCGAGAAGATCCGGATCCGAACCCGTCAGGGGATCCCGGCGCCCGCCGTAGAGCGCAAAGTGCTCGACGACAGCGGCGCGCTGATCCCCTGGGACGACGAAACCATCGGCGAGGTCTACGTGCGCGGCCCCTGGATCGCGACGACCTACCTGGACGAGCCGCGCAGCGCGGAGAGTTTCATCGATGGCTGGTGGAAGAGCGGCGATATCGCGGCGGTTGATGCTGATGGCGTAATGCGACTGGTTGATCGCGCGAAGGACCTGATCAAGAGCGGCGGCGAGTGGATTTCATCGGTGGACCTGGAAAACACGCTCATGGCCCACCCGGGAGTCAGCGAAGCGACCGTCATCGGTATGCCCCATGACAAGTGGCTGGAGCGCCCGGTCGCCTTCCTGACTGCGGCACAGGGCACCCCCCCGGACGCCGAGAACCTGCGCGCGCACCTCACCGAGGCCGGCTTTGCGCGCTGGTGGCTGCCGGATCATTTCATCTTCGTTGAGTCGATCCCTAAAACGGGCGTCGGGAAATTCAACAAGCGCCTGCTGCGCGAAACGCTCAGCGACTATCTACCGCCCGTCTCCAACGACAGCGCTTAAGCTCAGCCGAGACCCAGGTTTCCCGGCGCCAGGATCCCGGCCGGATCCAGCGCCTGCTTGAGCCGCTGCAGCACTGCGCTGTAGGCGCTGAAGCCCTGCACCTGCTCTGCCCACTGCTTGCCGCTCTTGTAGGGCACGCAGCCGGCCGCGACGAGCCGTCGGGCGGCTTCTTCGATCAGCGGCTGCACGGCATCCCACTGCGTACGCTCGTCGTAGAACACGAGCAGTCCCCCGTGCAGCCCGCGCCGGCAGATCACCACCGCCGCACCCCAGAGGTAGCTGGTATCCAGCGCGCGCAGCTCGGCGGTCGTTTCGATGAACGCCGGCAGACGATCGCCCGGCAGGGAGCTCATCAGAATCGCGCAGCGTGAGCGCGTGAAATAACCCGCGTAGGAATACCAGTAGCTCTCGTCGTAGCGCAGGCGGCGGAAATAAGCCTCGTCGAAGGCGGCAAACTCAGTGCCACCATGCTGCTGCCCCAGCGCGATCAGCGCCTCGCGGTCGGCTTCGACCGCGGCCGCCTCACCACCGAGATCAAACGCTGCGCAGAATCCCGGAAGACCTGCCACGTCGACCCCCGGGTCGGCCGCCTGTATCCGACCCTGGATAGTCCCCGCCTCGTAACCAGCGGCGTACCAGACGTTTCGCGTCAGCTCGGCGTTCTGCAGCGCGCAGATGTAGTCGGCGGCTGACCGGGGATCCCGGAAACCGATGCACAGCGTTTCGCGTTCAGCGGGCAGTGGGTAGAGCCACAGGGCCACGGCGGTGACGATCCCCAGACTCGTGTCGGCGCCGATGAAAAGGCCGGTGAGATCTGGCCCGATACAGTAGCGCTGAAAGAAACCTGCCTCGCTGCAGGCCGCGCTGCCGGTGCGGAGCAAGGTACCATCGCTGAGTACGACCTCCAGACCCGCGACGCAGTCGCCCATGCTCTGATGACGTGGTGAGCCGGTCCCCAGGGCGTGCGCGGACACGGCGCCACCCAATGTCGCCGTGGGTCCGGTCAGCGGCACGATGCCGATGGTCATGCCGTGAGGCGCCAGCGCCTCAAGCAGCGCCCCGAAACGCACGCCAGGCTCAACCACCGCGATGCCGCGCTTGAGATCGATCTCCAGGATCCGGTTCATCTGCGTCATGTCGAGAACAATGCCGCCGGCATGCGGGTTCACCCCACCGGCGTACATGCTGCCGCCACCGCGCGCGTAGAGCGGGGTAGCGTCACGGCTTGCGCGCCGGATCACAGCCTGCACGTCCTCGATAGAGCGCGGCTGGATGGCGAGATCGGCGCGCCCGGGTTTCACCACCGAGCAGTCGCGGCGGTAAGACAAGAGGTCCACCTGATCCGTGTACACCGTCAGACCTGAAAAATCTGCCTGCAGATCAGCATCCAAAGTCGGCTCGCGCACGCCCTAAGCTCCCTGCTGTCCCTGACAAATGAAGTAACGCACGAGAAACCTGGCAACACCCAGTACCTCAATCCCGGTTGCAGCCTGACAGTGCGTCGCGCAGCGCGTATCGACGGTGACAACGGGGAGCGCAGCGTAGAGCTCCAGCCTGGCCTCGGCCATGCGGGCGGCGGCCTCGGGTTGAAGATTGCCCAGTGTCCCGCCGGCACCGCAGCACAGGGTGTGTCGATTCGGATAGCCTGCGTTCTCAACCTCGAGGCCGAGATGTTCCATCAGTGCGCGCAAGGCCTTCTCGTCTTCCGGATCTGCCAGGCCGGTGCGTGGCTTGAGTCGACAGGACTCAAAGAGTGTGACCTTGCTGACGGCCGGAGTGCCCGCGCGCGGCTGGAAACGGAGAGTCTGCTGCTCAAGCTGCGCGAGCAGCCAGCTCACAAAAGAGCGGCTCTCGCTGCCGCCGCGCGTCAGCTGTTGCTGGCACTCAACGCCGAGGGTAATGCGCTGCGCGGCGGACGCAGCGGTCAGCCGTTCCATGGTCGTCTGCTGCCAGGCGTGGCTCTGCGCCACAGCGCCCAGCGACTCGAGCGCCGCTCCGCAACACCGCTGACGGCCGTCATGCCAGGCAAAGGGTATGTCCGCAGCCACCAGCAGGGCGCGTACCGCTGCCGCCTCAGAGGTCTCTCCCCCAAGCGAGGAACAGCCGGCAAACACCGTCAGGACAGCCGGCGCGTGCGTTGCGGCATCAGGCTCCGGTAGATCCAATGCCTCGGCGGCGTGACCACGACGCAGGATCGCCTGTCGCGCCGCCGCGACGGGTGCCGGGGCAGCGTCGTTTGCGTGGAGAGCCTCCCGCAGTGCCTGACCCACCCCTGCCGGATGGAGCCCAAGCGGGCAGAGGGTTTCGCAGTTGCCGCACGCGGTACAGGTGAAGACGCGCTCGGCGACAGCGTCGGTATCGAGCTCAACCCCTTCCACCAGCGCCCGCGCTATCTCGATGAAACCGCGACCCGAGTAGCCCGGCGCGGCCTGATGGTGCTCCAGGGTCGCGCAAACGTGCGCGATCCCCCGTTCGGCCCAGACCGCATCAACACAGTAATTACATGACGCACAGCGGTAGAGCTCATCGACATGCGTGTCGAGAAACTTCCGGGACAGGCTGTCCGCTGTCAAATGGCCGGGCCTGCCGGCATCAGGGTCAGGAGTCACGCGTTCCTCCCACACGAAAAATGCCCATCAAAGCCAGCAGAGCCAGCGCACAAACTGCCACCACGGCAAACACATTGAGCAGGATACGAAGTGCCGCATCGACGCTGATAAGACCCGTGATCACCATCACGCACAGCGTCGCCGCCGTCAGAACCAGAAGCGCAGCACCGAGTTGGAAAGCGCGGAGGAAGCCTGTTGACATCGCCCGAGTCTCCGTCGTTTCACGATGACCCATCATAGCGCGCCGCGATCATCCGCATCCCGTTCGCGAGCTGCCTTGCGCTTCATGGCGCCGTGCCGCGATCCAGCGTCACGCCGACGGTGCCGTCGCCCTGCTGGGCAGCGTCCGCCCCGCCCCGCACCCGGGAATCACCATCCCCAGCACCGCTGCTGAAGTGGTCAGTGCCCCCAACGTCGTCCAGGATCCCCAGGCTGTGGACGGGCGTTTCGGCATTGAAATGGTAGCCGTTGGGGCCAGCGACACCCTGGGCGCGTCCATCCGACCAGTAGCGGTCGGCCCCGCCGGCCTCATACAGCAGGGACCACGACTGATGCGCGGCCGCCCCCTGGCTGAGGTCCCCGCCGCGATAATTGTCATCGCCCTGCCCCTCAATCAGCATGGCCATCGACTGGTCCCAGGCTGCCGCCTGCCCCGCATAGCCGCCGACCCAATAAACGTCGTCTCCGGAAAGATCGGCCAGAACTCCTGCAGCCTGGTGTGCGGCAAAGCCCTGGGCGTAACGCTGGCCGTAGTAGAGGTCGTTCCCCGCAGCATCGCGCAGCATGCCGACGCCTCCGAAATATCCGCCACCCTGACTGAATTCCCCGCCCTCGTAGCGGTCGTTTCCCGCTTCGTCCAGCAGAAGGCCGACCCCGCCGTGGTCGAACGGGCGCAGACCGTAGCCCACCCCCTGACTGAGCCCCAGGAACACCGCGGGCGTCCCATACGCGGACGGCACCAGACCATTCGCGCGATAGAGATCGTTGCCCCCCTCATCGCGCAGCAGGCCGACTCCGCCCGGTCCGCCCAGACCCTGACTCAGCGCCTGAGACAGATAGCTGTCGGCTGCCCCACCGCGATCTGACAGCACCCCTGCGCCGTAGAGCCCCGCGCCGATTGACCAGCTGTCGCAGCGGTACACATCTGCCCCTCTGTCGTCCGCGAGCCAGCCAAAGCCAAACAGGCCAGCGCCACAGCCGCCGAAAACACTGCGATACAGGTCGCGTCCCGCGCGGTCACGCAGTACCGCGATCCCCGTCCAGCCCGCCCCGGGACCGCCGTAGCTGGCCTGGTAAACATCGTTTCCCGCCATGTCCACAATCAGCTGCACCGGTAGTGGCACCGCAGCCGGCCAGACATAGTGGTCATCACCTCCCGGATCGATAACCGCGACGATATCCTTGAGGGTATAGGTGTTAGGACCCTCTCCGCCTATGACCACCCTTCCTGCGGAAGTTGAGATCACCGCGAGCACCGACCCTTCTATCCCCGTCATGTCGGGCGCTGAGACCTCAGAGAAATCCATACCCTCAACAGCGACAAGATCCGAAAGCCCGACGAGATCACGAAAGGCAGCGAACAACGCGGACATATCCACGCGCAGGCTGTCACGCAGGACTTCGAGCATGGCCTCGACATCCTGCTGTGCGTAAGGCAGACGACCTGCTGCGGTGTTTTCAATCAATGCACGAAGGCCGGGATGCAGGGCAGCGCGCCCGCCCTCGATGGCGGCAAACGCCTGTTCAACTTTGGAACTCAGCCGTTCAAGCTCAGCGGCGAGCGTTCCGTGATCGAGGCTGTCGGGCAGGCCCGCTGGAGACGCAGGCCGCCCGCACCACGAGGGCGTCCATGTGCACAACTTGTCTATCGGTATTTGAGCGGGCTCGGCGGCCGTCCCCCACTGCCCGGCGGCCAGATCCGGCAGACTGCCCAGGACCCCGGGGTCCTGGAACATGCGATCCAGCCACCCGGAACGGTGTGCACCGAGGTCGTCCAGCGACAGACGCTGAAACATGCTGCTGAGGGGTAAGGTGCTCACCTGATCCGCGCCCAGCGCCGCCGCGACCTGCACCATGCTGTCGTCGAACCACGCTGGGTGCGCCAATGACACGCTCGGTGCGGTTGGTGCTTCTCTTGGAAATCGCGCAGGACCGATCCAGGATTCCAGCACGCCGATGGGTACCTGGCACGGCTGCCACTTGGTGTCTTTAAGGCACTCGATGTCGAGCGTAGCGCCGGCACCGGCCGTGGCAACCATGGACTGAAAGTCGGCAACGGTCAGCGTCCGTGCTCCGCGGTCTCTGAGCCGGTCGCCAACTTTGAATCCGGCGCGCGCCGCCGGGCCTGCCGGAACACCGACGACGCGCAACCCCCGCTCGTCAGCTGCCAGGTGCAGTCCGGCAAACGGCGTCCCCCGCAGAGGTTCGGGCTGCGCTGCCGCAGAACCGATGGGCACCACTCGCGGGGCAGCTGCAGCGGGCAGCTGCGGGCGCGACACGGGGTTCTGAGAACACGCGCTCAGCATCGCCACAAGCGGCACCCAGACGACGCCAAGTCGCCGCAAAGCAAGCCCTCGCGGGGCGTGTACTCCGATAAGCGCGTGATCCACAATACCGCCCCGCCCGTACCTGCGGGCAACCTCTTCAACCCTATCATTTCACCCAATGTTCAAGGAGCACGACATCATGAGTCCGATGAATCGCCGCGCGTTCGGCCGCACCTGTCTGGGTATGACGGCCCTTGCCGCAACTGCACCCGCCGTACTGGTTCAAGCAGCGGATCTGCCCCACGTCGACCCCGCAAGCCCGCAGGCGCAGGCGCTGGGTTACGTTGCCGACGCCGGCAAGGTCGATACCGCGAAGTTCGCCAACTTCGTCGCCGGCAGCGCCTGTTCCAGCTGCGCCCTTTATCAGGGCGGCGCGGAATTCGGCGGCTGCGGCATTTTCCCGGGACAGCACGTCGCGGCTGCGGGATGGTGCAGCGCCTACGCGAAAAAACCCGCCTGACCTCACCGATCACGCACCCCGAAGACCGGCTACATGCCGGTCTTCGCGTTTCTAAGCGTGTGCTACAGTCGCCGCCCGCGTGACGCCCAACTGCTGACAAGGAGCAACAACGATGGCCGAAGCCGCCTTCAAACTCGCCATTCTCAAGCTCGGCTGCATCGGCGCCGCGCCGCTGCTCGACCTGCTGCTCGATGAGCGCGCCGACCGCGAAGACCTGGACACGCGCGCCTTCACCAGCGGCGCAAAGCTGGACAAAGACTCCTGCTCGGGCCCGACCGCTGACTGCATTGCCTATGGTGCTGACCTGGTGTTGCTGGTCAGTCCGAACGCAGCGCTGCCGGGGCCGCGCGAGGCCCGACAGGCGCTGCTGGATGCCGGCCTGACCACGATTGCGCTGGGTGACGGCCCTTCCAAGAAAGCGTTCTTCAAAAAGAACGACGAGGGCAAGCAGGTCATGAATGTGGCCGACGGGCTTGGATTTTTCATTCTGCCGGCTGATCCCATGATCGGCGCGCGACGCGAGTTCCTCGATCCGACTGAAATGGCTCTCTTTAACGCGGATGTGATCAAGGTTCTGGCAGCGACAGGAGCTCTGCGCCTTGTGCAGCAGGAACTGGACCGGGTCATCAGCGAAATCAAAGCCGGAGGTGAAGTCAGTCTGCCGCGCCTGACGGTCAGCGCCGAGAAGGCCGTCGCTGCAGGTGGCTTCAGCAATCCCTACGCGGCGGCCAAAGCTCTTGCCGCGCTAAACATCGCGGAAAATGTCGCAGCGGTCACGTCAAAGGGCTGCTTTGTTGAGCAGGATGCAACGCGCTACATCCCCCTTGTAGCCGCCGGCCACGAGATGCTGCGTTCAGCAGCGCGTCTGGCCGATGAGGCCCGCGAGCTTGAGAAAGCCAACGATGCGGTACTGCGCACCCCGCATGCGGCGGATGGCACGCCGCGCCAGAAAACGGCGCTTGGGACTAAACCGAGCTGACAGGCTTTGAGCTCAGGTCTTCCCTGAGCTCTCATCCCCATCGGCGGAGGTGGCCGCGGCGAGCGCCTCTCGCAACACGTCACGCTCTTCCTTAAGGTCATCGATCAGCGCGCGCAGACGCGCATTTTCCTCGGCAAGCGCCTCACCCTCAGGGTTTCCCACAGGTGCCGGCGCGTTCCGCCATTCGTGGTATTCCGCCGGTGATACGCCAGCACGCGCGCAGGCTTCTACTAGGCGCGCGCCTTCCAACATGGCAGACTCTATCTGTTCCGTCAGTCGCGCTATTTCGCCGTCTTCACGCGTGCGCGACGGCAGCGAGGTGCGTTCGAACACCGGGTCATACACCCCGATGTCATCGAGGGTGTCCTCGCCGAAAACATGGTTGCCAGATCCGCCCTCGAGCGCTTTGGCGGCAGCAAGCAATTGTTCGATGCTGCGCACACATTCGCCGAAGGAAAAAACCTGTCCGGGTTGCACCCGCCCCTCTTTGAAACGCCGCAGCTTGCCGTTGTCGATGGCGAAGGTCCCGTTGCGGGACCCCGTATCTTTCAAAACAACGGAATCTTCATTAATCAGCAGCATGGCGTGCTGCCTGGAAACCGTATCGTCGAACAGGCGGATATCACCGTTGCGGCCGATGATGAGACTCTGTTTGGTCATCGCAAATCCAACTCTACCCCTTACACCGATAGTTGATGAAGATACAGGCGAGCTCAAACGATTCTCGCGGTCTCTGCAGACGCAGTCGTTACCCGCTCTTCGAGGCTGCGCTTGTGCGCGAGCAGACGCTCGCGCAGCGCCGGATCGCTGGTCGCGACAATCTGTGCCGCCAGGAGCGCAGCGTTTTCGGCGTTATCAATCGCGACCGTAGCCACCGGCACCCCCGCCGGCATCTGCACAATCGACAGCAGGGAATCCATGCCGTCGAGCTTAGTCGCGGCGACGGGAACGCCGATCACTGGCACCACGGTCTGCGCCGCGATCATCCCCGGCAGATGCGCAGCACCCCCGGCGCCTGCGATCACCGCCCGGATCCCGCGCTCCACGAGACGCTCTCCGTAGGCATAGAGCTTATGCGGTGTGCGATGGGCCGAGACGATGTCGATCTCATGCACGACTTCCAGAGCGCGGAGGGTATCGGACGCCGCCTGCATGACCCTCAGGTCAGAAGCACTGCCCATGACAATCGAGACCAGGGGCTCTGGGTTCACTTCAGTCATTCGCGGCCTCCACCCGGATCCCGGGTTTGATTTCAGCGGCCCGAGAGAGGACTGCCTCCCGAGAGTCGCCGAGCACCGTCACGTGCGCCATCTTGCGGCCAGGACGCACTTCGGGTTTGTCATAACAATGAACATGGATCCCTTCATCATCAGCGTACTCGTCGAAGCCAACATAGCGCGGCCGGCCGTTGGCGCCCGGGGCGCCTAACACATTGAACGTGAGCGCCGCGCGTTTGATCTCGGGACTGCCCAGACCGCGCTCCGCTACCGCACGCAGATGCTGCTCGAACTGCGAAGTCGCGCAGGCCTCGATGGTGTAGTGCCCGGAGTTGTGCGGACGCGGGGAGATCTCGTTGACCTGCACCTGCCCACCGCGGGTAACAAAGAACTCCAGCGCCAGTATGCCGACGTAATCCAGTGCTTCCGCCACCTGGCGGGCAAGCTCAGTACAGGTCGCCTGCAGCGCCTGGTCGACCGCTGCAGGCACGATGACGGTGTCCATGACGTGGGCATCAGCGTCCATCACGATCTCCGCAACCGGGTAGTGCACGAGCTCACCATCGGCAGCCCTGGCGATCAGGGTCGCCAGTTCGATTTCTATATCGACCAGCTCCTCAAGCATGGCATCCCCGGGAGGCAACCCCAGAACATCGGCCTCTGCGCGCAGCACGGCCACCCCACGACCGTCGTAGCCGTCGCGCCGCGCTTTCCAGACGCAGGGCAAAGCGAGCGCTGGCTCGCCGGGAAAGCTGCAGGGAAGGAAATGGCTGGTAGGAATACCGTGCTCGCGCAGAAACTCTTTCTGACGGAGCTTGTCCTGAATAATCTCCAGCACCGTCGCCGAAGGTCGCACGCAGACGCCTGCGTCCTCGAGCTCCTTGAGGCCTGCGATGCTGATCTTCTCGATCTCGAACGTGACTACGTCGCAGCGAGCCGCCAGTGCGTGAAGCGCTTCGACCGAATCAAACCCGCCGACCACGACGTCCGCACTGCCTGACGCGGAGCAATTCGGATCCGGGTCCAGGACGACGACCTTGAGCCCGAGATCCGCCGCCGCGGGCAGCATCATCTGCGCCAGCTGACCGCCGCCGGCAATGCCTACCGTTTCGATCGCGCTGTCTGTCTCGGGCATGGTGTTGATCACCCTGCTGCCTGGGGAAGGCGGCGTATGGTAGCGGGCACGGTGGGGGAAGTTAAGGCTTTCCGAGCTCGCTGCGCCAGGTCGCGAAATGCGCAGCAATTAGCTGGCTCGGTCCGCTCGACAACGGCCAAGGGCAAAACACTAACGGCGTTGGCACAACGAACGGATGACAGTTCGTCCCTTGCGGGCCAGACGCCGCGCCGCCCCCCTTCTCAGGTGTTCAAGCTCGCCGGACGCTTCAAGTCGTGTTCTAGTTTCCAGAAGCGCTCGCAGCGTAGCCTCGCAGGTGGTGTAGCCGCGCAGATCCCAGTCCCAGTAGATCGGATAGCGCAGCAGCACGCCGGCCACGAGCTCGTCCAGACTCAAGGTCCGCGTGCGGCGTTTGAAGGCAGGTCCGTCGATCACTCGATCCTCGGTCAAGCCCCAACCGGCGTAGAAAGGCTGACCGTAAGTCACAACCTGCTTCCCGCGTAGCAGGGCATCAAAACCAGCCAGGGAAGTCATGGTGTGGATCTCTGCGCTCACCGCAATGCAGCTCACAACCGAAACCTCAGGCTCGATGTGGTCTGCCCATTGGGAAGCTTCGGCTATGCGGCGCCGACCGTCCCGATTGCCGCTGACGACATCCGGATGCGGTTTGTACACGATGAAGGCATCTGGCCTGGCGGCTCGAGTCGCTTCGAGCAGCGCATTATTTGTGCGGATATCGGTGCAGCCAAGACGGATAGAGGCGTCGTCCTCAACCTGCCCCGGCACCAGGACGACATCACGCCCCTGCGTTTGCCAGCTCGGCTGCGCGCGCGGTTCGAGGTTGTACTTGGTCAGACCATGCTCAACGATGAAGTGGCGCACCTCGGCTGCGCGCTCAAGCTCAGCTGCATCGAACTTTGCGGTATTCAGCAGATGCTCCAGATCGGACGCACGGGTCGGGTCGAAATAGATCCCGCGGCTGTCGAGTACAAGCGAGAGCGGGCGGATCAGGTCAGAGCCGAGACCGACCGATCGCAGGAAGCCGTCTTCCATGCGCAAGGTCTTCGCGCCGGTTCGCTCAGCGACCGCGCTCAGCTTGGACGGCAGATCACCACCCCATCCCACCATACGTTCATCTGGCTGCGGGTTACGCTTCTGCAGCGCAGCGAGGTTTCTGACACGCGTCACGGCACCCGGAAACAAAGAAAGCATCGGGCGCGAATTCATCGCTTTCCAGGCGTTGAACCCGACTGCGAATACACGCCGCGGACGGGTCGTCCCTGTAACCCGCTGCAGGGTCTCGCGCTGGAGCTCTATCCAGTCCGCGACATCGAAGAAAGACCCCGGTTCATGCGTCTTCGGATTCAGGTAGCGGGTGTAATGACAATAAGCCGCGGAGAAAAGCTCATCCACCGAGCGTGACCGGGCGCGCCGCTCGAGCGTCTGACGGTCATCAGTCACGCCCCAGCCTGCATACCAGGCGCGACCGAAGCAGCTGACGGGTTTACCGGCCAGCAATGCTTCGAAACCCATGGTTGATGTGACCGCGTATACCCTGTCCATTTGCGCGATCAGCGCCGGGGGGTTGACCGGCTGGGTCAGCAAGACGAGCCGGGAGTGCGCAAGCACAGCGGAAAGATAGCCACTCTTGCGTCCGCTGCTGACCTCTGGGTGCGTCTTGAGGTAGACCGTCGCCTGAGGATTCTCGGTGAGAGCGGCTTCGAGCATGTCCTTAAAAGTTGCCGCGTCGGCGCCGCCGAGGGTCACGCTGCGATCGCCTCGCGTCTGATCGACCACCAGCACGCGCGCAGCATCAGTCGAGCGCAGCAGACCTGGCTCTGGCGGTGGCGCGTGGTTGTACTTACTCAGCTCGGCGCTGAGAAGCCGCGCGCGAGCGGCCGGCGCATTTTCACCAGGCCCGGCGAAAAGATTGCGCTCGCTGTTCAGCAGGCTTTCGAGTGCCGACGGCCGGGTGCTGTCGTAGTAAATACCCTCCTCATCCACCACCAGCGCGAGCGGCGGGCAATGCTCGCCGGTGCCGAATGAGCGCAGGAAACCATCCTCCAGCGCGAGGTACGGCAGACCATTGCGTTCCGCGTAAGCCATCGCGCGCTCGGCGCTCTCCCGCCTCCCCCAGCCGGCGATAGCATCGACTTCGCGGGGGCGTTGCCAAGGGCGCAGGTAGACGATCTCAGCGTCGAGGAAAGCGTCGAGGAAAGGGAGCGCCTGAATGCCGCGGGAGAGGATAGCGATGCGTTTGATGGCGGGGGTGCTCCTAAAACCGGCCATCATCTGTTCAAAGCGATCGCAAACTCACTGAAGGGCGTCACAGATTCCTGCCGCCCAGGGCGAACGCTTCCAGAGGGCATGCTAAGAATTGGGTCGTCAGGCAATGTTTCGGAGCTAAAGATGATTCTTCATGACGCGCATCGGGTTGCCGGACAGATGCTGGCCTGTGTCCTCAGCCCTGCACAAGACTTCGTCGCCAACCTTGAGACCCGGTAAACGGAAGCGGAATCCGACGTAACCGCCGCGGCCGATCCCAAGGGCGTGGGGCCAGGGCCTGTACTCGTGAGCCATCGCGCATCCAACCGGATCTCCATTCACTAGAAATTGCACCGGCACCGCGCTCTCGTCTCTCCGCACTGCCCAGCCGGTAACGAATCCGGCCTCGATGCCCTTCACATGACTGCGCGTGAATGGCAAACCGTGCTCAAAAAGCTCATAGCGTTCCTGGAACTGGCCAAGCGCCGCATCATAAAGAGCTTGATCTCTTTGGTTCAGGCCGAGGATCGCAGCACGAATCGAGGCATCGGCTTCATGTTCGACGTCAAGACTCGGCCGGCCGACATTGGCCTGGCCGGGCGCAAGATTCCACCGCCACTCTGCATTCAGCATAGCCACAGAATCAGCAAATCTCTCTGCGATACCAACAAAGCCATACGCTGCAAGCGGGACCGGTGAAAGTTGACGCTGCTGCTTATTTTTAAAGCGTGACTCAGCCGCGAAACTTAGGATGGACTTGGTGTACCCGTAGTGCCTGACAAAGTGGTGATATTCCGACAGCACACGCTGAACCGGGTCTCGCATAAAGGCCACCGTGTGTTCGGCTCCGAAAAGCCTGACGTACCGCGACGCAGACACATGGCCGGCGAGGCATCGTAGCTCAGCAGCATCGAATCGTCGTTTAAAATCCCAGAGGTCTGCCGTATCTGGCTCAAGGACGAGGGCGTTCGTTAGCGACGACTTCGCGCCGTAGTCGTAGCACACCGCCGAGCACCCAAGCATATTCTCGAGCGCCCGACGAAAACTGGTTCCCGCGGTTTTCGGAATGTGCAGAAACAGGATGGGCTTCTCTAGCTTCCCTGCCACGGCAGCTGGAACTTCTGAGCGCATCAATTCATTCCCAGCTGAAAGCTAAATGTCGTATCGCCGACGCAATCATCGGGCTGGATTATCTTGCTGGCCATTGCCAGCGCACCTTCATGCGCAGCCGCATGCACCAGTGGTGTCGGGAGTTGAGACAAAAAGCTTCATCCATTGACCCAGTCTTATCCTCGGAGACCTCCACCAACGCGAACCGCGGCGAAGTATACGAAACTCAGTCGCAGGGACTGCTCTCAAAGTGCCTACTGGCAGGAGTTCCTCAGATTTCAAAAGCATTCATGAAACGTGTTTCAATGTCGCGAGTTCCAGAAACGCGCAGCGACCCCCGGATCCCCGATTCGGGCCGCTTTTTCTGACGCAGCAAAAGCCATCTGCTTAACCCTGCCGGGCTCGGCCATGAGGTCATTCAACGCCTCTAGCCAGGCCTCTGGTTCGTCGTCGACAAGCAATCCATCGACCCCGGGCTCAACAATGTCGACGTAGGGCTCACGACGGCTGTAGACACCTACGCCGCCCATGGAGGCAATCTCGTGGAATTTGACGTGTGACTTACAGCGATTGAAAGGTGTGTTGAAGAGTGGCACCAGCCCGATGTGGATCCGTTGCCGCCTCATAAATCTTGAAAATCGCTCCCACGGCATCGGTTCGATACAACGCACCCTCTGCAAATCCCTGAGAGCTGCGGGCGTGAAGCGGCCGAGGACGCTCAAAAACTTGGCCTGTTCATGAAGCCTCAGAAAGCGTTTTAGCGCCGGCGCAATCCCGTCGAGATCGGCCGCGTGCGCTCGGGTGCCATGAAAGCACAAGGTCATACTCTCCTGGTCGAAGTGCGTTTGATCGGGCGGTGGCAGAAGCATCGGAGGTTCGAGCAGCGACACCTGCTGGTGGGCATGCGTAAAGCGAGACATCAACGCCCTGCTGGTGACGACCAGTTCATCTGCCAGATTCAATAGACGAGGCCATTGCTGGTTCACGATGTCTGTCAGCCGCTCCAGGTAAGCCGGAGGCAGACCCTCCGTTAGCGCGCCGGCTTCAAAGTCGTCATCCACGAGGTAGGTCACTCGCTCGAGACTCTTCCGATGACGCTCCAGAAAAGTAATCCAGGTCGGAGCCAGTGATCGACAGATGAGCACGTGCGCCCCACGCACGGCATCTAATCGCATCGCCTTTGGAATCCAGCGCCGGCGCGTGTCGATACGCTGCGTGCGGTCACCATGGTGCCGCGCCAACAGCGGCGCGGCGCTTTTCATGAAGTAGATATCCTCTGTCGGACCTGCACCATCGCTCAGCAAAACCCATTGGGCTGAATTCTTTCCGCCTAGGCTCACCTCAACGGAGCGAGAAGTCTTCATGGATGAGAGTCAGGTTCGGGTTGTAGTAAGGATCGTTGTCCAGCAGCTTTCCCCAACGGTGCCGCATATAACGCCTCTCTTTCTCTGCTCGCGCACGCTTCTTGGGTGTGTCGTCGGCGCCGCGGGTCGCGGATTCGTGATGGTATAGCTCCGCGTAGGGCGTCCACAGGTTCCGGTAGCCGGCCTCGCGTACTTTTAGACAGAGATCCACGTCGTTGTAGGCGACAGGCAGGTTGATTTCATCTAGTCCGCCGACCTCAAGATAGGTCGCCTTACGCACGAGCAGGCACGCTGCTGTCACCGCCGAAAAATTCTGTACCAGCTTCAGACGTCCGCAGTAGCCATCGTCATTCCCCGCGAAATGGCGGTGTGCGTGTCCGGCGACCCCACCAACACCAAGAACGACGCCCGCGTGCTGAATCGTTCCGTCAGGGTAGTAGAGCTTCGCGCCGACGCATCCGATCTCCGGTCGAATCGCGTGCGACACCATTTCGTCCAGCCAATCGTCGTTGATCACCTCTATGTCATTGTTAAGCAAACCGATTACGCTGCCCGCCGCCTTGGCGACACCAAAATTGTTAATCGCGGAGAAGTTGAATGGGTGCTCCCAGCGATGCACGCTGACACGCTGATCATGACCGATTTCTTCGAAATACCTCAGAGTGTCTGGATCGCGAGAGTCATTGTCGAGGACCAGAAGCTCGAAATTTGGGTAGGCTGTTCGACTTAGGACGGAACTCACCGCTCGCCGTAAAACGCTCAGCCCATCTCTGGTTGGTATTAGTATGCTGACAAGAGGCTTTGGTTCGGGTAGCGACCAGCTGATCCGGACACTTCCCTCGAGCATTCCCTTCTTCGCTGTCGCTCCGTTAGGCAGACAGTGAGAAGCGGCCTCAACATGCCCACTCTCGATGCACGGCAAGACAGCGGCGCGTTTGCCTGCGCCGACAACGCGGTGAAAGAGGACCTCTGGTACATGTTCTACGTTGCCCGCACTAAGGCTACGCCAAACCTGCAGGGCAATCGTACGCGCGCTCAACTCAACAAGCGCACTCTCAGGAACACTATTTTCCTCAAAGAATCGGGCGCGCCAGAAAACCGGATTGCCAAGATAGTCATGGCTGATAAGAAGGTCTGGATTCCACTCAGTTTTAAAACAAGGACTGTTGCGCACGCCCGCCTCGTTCAACAGGTCCGAGTCTGAGTAAATCAGATCAGGTTCCTTCCCAGGAGTTAGTTTCTCTACTACCCTCAGGAGGGCCTGCTCCCTCAGCAAGTCGGAGATACTTAGGCAGGCGAGATACGAGCCTCGCGCCCTTACGCCACCTGACGCCGCCGAGCGACCAAGATCCTTGGGGGCGCAATAACGAATTCTCAGGTCATCTGTTTTTCCAGCCAGCTCGACACAATCGGCCCCGGTGGGGCTGACCACAATCAGCTCCCAGTTCCGCCAAAATTGAGCGCGTAGTGCAGTCACGCAATCGGCCAGCCCAGAGGCATCATCGAGTTCGAGCCTGAGGAAGAGCGAGATCAGAGGCCCTGCCCTGGATTCTGGTGCATCGGAAGCGGGCGCCGGAGCCATCGCACTCCGCCGCCGCTCACGAGTTTCTATCCAACAAGAATAACCCTGAGCGCTGCTGAATCGGTTGAACGTCCGTTCGTAGAGGAGTTGCGCTTGCGCTCGCCAGGGTACGCCGCTGACCGCAGACTCGCGTTTGATGCTCGCGACGATTCGGTCAAAAGACAAGCCTCGGAACTCTTCAACGTTGTTTTGCAGACGCAGGAGAAGTCGTTGATTAGCAGCCCACGGCAGCATCCAGACTAATTGCAGGAAAGAAATCCGGACCTCCACATCTGTTCGCGGAAATTCAAAGCGGATCCGACGACAGCTAAAAGGGATAAAACAAAGACGCTTAGCTATCCGAGCGCTCTTGAGTGGCAACACCATGTCGCCACTTATGACGTTGCCACATCGATCGAGAAGCACGACTCTGGTCTCCAGCCCGCGCAAAGCTGGCGAGGCTGCCAGTTCAACCATATGCCAGCCGTAGGTGGACAGGTGAATTGCGTAGTCAAAGACGGCTGTTGTGCCGCCGTCGGTAGGAGTAGTGCCGTCACTCAGGATGGGTCTTGTCGATGAGGATATCCGGGGGCGTGCACATGCACGCGGAGACCATCTGCGGGACCAGAACATCGAGTGCGGGCTACTTCAAAAAATACAGCGTTGTAGAAAACTTCAAAGTGCTAGAGGTGCAGAACTCGGTTTGAACTAAGCTCACACCCCCGCTATCTGGCTTCGCATTGATGCTGTTGACGCCTCAAGCGACGGTCATCTCCCCGCCAAGCAATTCTTACTGTCATACTCGCTATTGTATGCACCAGGCCCCGCCCGACACAGCTTTGCTCACCAAGGTTTCGAAAATGTTGCGACTAAAAAAGCGCAAGGAACACATTGCGATTGGATTTATTGAATCGATATCTGAGCTCACGATCTCCGGCTGGACGTTGCGGGATGCAAGGAAACCCAAGGTCCTGAAACTTTTCGTGGGCGACCAATCTTTTGCGCTCAACGCGCAGTGGGTACCGCGCCAGGACATCGCGGAGCACTACGGGGAGAGGTATCTGATCTCAGGTTTCCGATGCTCCTTGCCTGAAAAAATCCTGGAGCTGATGAAAACTGTCCACACAAACTCGATAGAAGCCGTACTGGAAGTTGACAGCGCCCCTTTACGCTTCCTCACCACTGGGCTGGCTGAGTTCACGATTTCCCCACCGATCTCTGCCTCGACGGAGCAGCTCGGGATCACCAGCTGCGAGCTTTTAGGTCTTGAAGTCCGGGTCTGTGCGCCCGGCGCTCGACACGAGAAGGACCTGGTCGTGACCGTGAATGGCCACGCGCTAGAAGATTGCGTCTTTTTTCCAGACGACCTGTTGTCAGACCAAGCAAAAATATTCCGGGCCTCGCTACCCGGTGCAATCTGGTTCAAAGCCGACCCAGAGAGAAGGGATCGGGTCACAGTAGAAGTGCTGCTTAACGGCGAGAAAATCGATCGTGCGCAAGAAGTCAACATCGATGCCATCGAGCCTTGGATCTTACAAACCGAACACTACGTTGACTGGGAATACCAGCGACGCACCCTGCTAGCTTTAGAGCATCTCATCTGCTCCAGCTCTTTAGAGCGGCTCTCAGAAGACGCTCGCTGTACCCTACTCCGAGCAGCGAACGCACTTAAGGTCGCCCATCTTCTATCGGTGTCACAAGGCAAGACAGAAGCGGATGCGATGAGAGCATCTTTCAGCCCAGATAAGGTTCACAGCGAGCCCGTCTTGCATGACGCCTTAAGAACCCTGAACCACTTGCTCCAGCAATCTGCGAGCGTAGCCGTGGTCAGCAAACAGATTTTTGAGGATCGAAGGCTAGTCGACTACTCCCCATCGGTTGCACATGGCTTTCTGGGCAGGGCGATCCCGCTCATCTGCATCGCAGATGAGCTCGATTCGACAGCTTGGGTCCCATCGCTGCAACGATTAACCCGTGACTGGGAAGATGTACCGACGCTATCTCTGGAACTGCCGATCGCAGTGCATCGATGCAAACACAAACGGGCTCAAAAAAAGCTCAAACGATTGAATGAACTTCTCGCAGCACGGCCTCCGGAAAGCTGGCTCCATACCGAGTGTGTCTTTGCGGCCTGCAGGGAGATCGAGCGGCAAGCAACTCGCGGCCTGGCGCGCGCCTCCGCTGTGCGAGAAGACTTTTACGCCGATGTTGTGGACTACCTGGCCCACCTGAATCGACACGGTTGGTTCGGAAGGGGGGCCGATCTGTATGTGTTCGATACAGCTATTCATTTGGTAGGCGTTACGGAAACCGTGTCCGAACCTCTTCGGAAAAAAATTGAAGGCTGTGTGCTGAGCTGTTTTGGCTTGTGTTTCACCTTCTGGGACAGGCTGGCTTCTCAACTCGGACCAGACTTCGAACTATCCTTCCGTCTCAGCGCGGCGCGAGAAACCTGCCTCAGAATTCGCTCTTGGACCTTGCGCTTTGACTCACTTGACGATAAGGAAAAACAACAGCTGCTCGTCGGTCTGGGTCATTTTCTCCGATGGAACAATTCCTTCGCTCTACAGCTAGTGCGTGAATTGTCGATGCGTGAAATGCTCGCGGTCAACGATGGCAGCCGCGCAAATCTCGCCGCTTACCTTGAAACCTTGACGCTTTCCTCCGAAAACGAACTTGTTCGTGTCCTCGCCGCCCCAATACCCAGCGACCTCGTTTCCGACTTCTTCGGAGAGGTAAAGCTCGCCGCTGCCAAACGCACGACTATGAGCATGTATACACGCACCAGCGCTCACAACGAGCTTCGTCACATCTGTAACAAAGCGCTCATTTCGTTGGAACAGGCCGTAAAAAACTCCTCACAAGAGCCTCGCATCCCGGAGCTGGTTTCCAACCTGCAGCGGGCCACCTACGTCCTCGCTTACCAACACCAGCAATCCAGCGCGCTGGAGTATCTCCTGCGGATGCAACACGTGCTTTGCAGCTTCCCCGACACAGTCCCTCTGGCCGTCGCCGCCGGCGGCCCTGTCTGGAAGCTACTCAACGAACACTTGGAAGCGCTGAAGTCTCCAGAGCTCCTTGCTGCGCCAGCCGAGTCATCGCTGCGCAATTTGCTCGCTCAGAGCACAGATGCCTCACCTTTGAAACGCCTGCAGAGCGCCGCGAGAACCGCTATCGCGGACCCCGAGGTCCACAAGCCTAATTTGTTGTCACTGCTGAACTGCCCGCAAAGCTCTGAACTGTCCCCAACAGACGCATGGCACGGCGACACAGTGGTGCTGCTCTACTCATGCCGTAAAAACCTGGACTCGAAAGTCGCCGGCGCACGCAGCGTCTGGTTGAGCAAGCTGGAAGAACGCAACATTCCTCACCTCGTTGTCGTAGGCGACGGCCATAACCAACTTGAAGACGATGTCCTCTGCCTCGGTGTATCAGACCGCTACGAACATCTGCCGCGAAAGACATTGAGCATGTTTCGGTGGGTTTATGAGCACACTGCCTTCAATTTCGCCGTCAAAGTTGACGATGACTGCGTTCTTGATGTGGACAATTTTTTCGATCTTTCCGCCTATCGGGAACATCACTACTACGGCAGGGTGTTGATGCGGGAGCCTGGAGGGATGGACAGGGCATGGCACCAAAGGAGCTCATCAGGTCCAGAGATGCAACACGCCCTGGACCGATCTCCAGAGCCATCAACTTATGCGGACGGCTCGACAGGGTACGCATTATCGCGGGCCGCGATCGCGCGGCTGTTGGAGAATGCCGATTCAGCCACGGGAAAGAAACTCATTGCGAGCTCGTGCATGGAGGACAAACTCGTGGGCGATCTGCTGGCGCTCTCCAACATCGAACCCTCGAACTACGACTACGTCGCATATGTTCGACGCAAAGTGTGCCCTGAGGCGGAACCGATCAGCATGTGGTCAAACGGGTTTCATGCTCAGAGCATCGCGTCCACAGCCATCGTACATGCGGACACCGATGTTTCGACGCTTCCAACGGCTTCAACCGAGGACGGCGTATTCCTGGCGCCGAAGAAAATTTTTCCTACCCACGGCGCGCTCAGCTTTTTTAAATGGCCGGCAAACATCGAGATCGAGATCCTTAACCGAGCCTATCCAGCGTCTCTCATCCGTGGTGAAGGCCCGCGTGTTGTGTCCTGCGTTCGCAACGAAAGAGCGATCCTGCCGCACTTCCTGTCCCACTACCGCAAACTGGGTGTCCAGGGTTTCTTCATCGTCGACAACATTTCGGATGACGGCACCCGGGAATATCTTCTGCAGCAACCCGACGTGCTGGTCATGTCAACCGACTCCGAGTACCGACACTCGCATTACGGCGTTTCTTGGCAGCAAGCCATCCTGGGAAATTTCTGCTTGGGGCGCTGGGTGATTGTCGCTGACGCCGACGAATTTCTTGTGTTTCCCGGCTTCGAAAATACAGAGATTGCGTCTTATATCTCTGCGCTCGAGTCGGATGAAGCTGACTGTGTTTTGACACCGCTGGTAGACATGTACCCCCGTGGCAGCCTGAACGAGGTGGACTTCTGGCAGCACTCGCCGCTCGAAGCCGCCAATTGCTTCGACAGCAACAGTGCCCAGCCGTGGTTCTTTAACCGGGGCCCGTTCTCCAACCATACCGCTTCGACCAGCTGCATGCGGGCGAGAGTCTTTTCAGACGCCAAACCAGGCCTGTTCACTAATCAGAAGTTCACTCTTTTCAGGTATACCCCGTGGATTCGCCTTGCCGAGGGCCTCCACCACATTTTCGGCTACAAGAAACTGGCCACCGCACGAGCGCACATACTGCATTTCAAGTACGACAAGAACTTCCTCGACAAATGCACCGCAGAAGTCCTTAGGGGTCAGCATTTTGACGGCGCCAGCGAATATCGACTGTACGCGGAGCTCGCCCACTCCAACCCCGATCTGTCACTTTACGACAACGAGCTTTCCACAGTGTTTAGCGACTCCAGGGGCCTCCCCTGAGAGACTTCCGAGGCCTGCGCAGGACGACCCGCTGACTGAACGCAGCTTCCAGTTCTGGTTGCCGGCACAGCAAAAATCTTTTAGGAGCAGTTTCGAGCAAATTCAAAAGCAGGCAGAGCTCTGCTTTTCTGCCTGAGTAGACCCACTCCCTGAAATTCCTCATAGCTGTCTCGAGTGCCCTGGTCTCCGGTTTTACGCAGATCATCAAGCAACAGGCGGTCGCTCTCTTCAGATTCGCTGAGTCCAAGGGTTTCAAGCGCATCCAGCCACGTCCTCAACGCTGCTTCCCTTTTCTGCGCGTAGATGTCCTCAAATGAAAGCACAGCAGCCGGAACGCGCCGCTCCTCCAAACGGCGCCAAGCACCGTTGAGGCGGGCAATACTCAAGCGCTCACGGGCGATCAGAGTGTCAACCTCCAGCGGTTCTCCGAAAACGCGTCGCGTCGCGCCCGTGGCTTGAGCCTGTTTCGGCCCCCAGATATCTGAGCGGCGAGCGAATTCGACGGATAACATTCGCGCTACTGTGTTCTCGCGATAAAGGAAAAGGAATCGATAATCGGCCGTCACGGCAGCGTCAAGCAGCGCAGTTGTTACCGGCGCCGGCACCAGCTCGACACAGTGTTTTATGTTCTGCGCTTCGCTGAGGATCGCCGACAGCGAGGCGCGCAATTCCTTTTCGCGTTTGTTTGACTCCCAGGCTCGCGTGACGTATCCGAAAACACGCTGACGATTGAACGGTTCATGCGTGGCTCCTTTCCACGGAGAGCGTGCCACCAATCCAGCCGTCAGGTTCGTCCCGCCCGTGCGTCGTAAAGTGAGGATCAGTATTGGGCGTGGCGCGGTTGACATAATGTGCTCGCCGCCTGAGGGCGCAAATGGTCAGGCGACCTCGCACCTCAGCAGACGTTATTGTTATTGAACTAGGCGGTTCCCTGGGCCAACCAAAAACAGTCGCAAGTATTTAAAACGGGGCCATTCGACCACGCATGTTCGGACCCGCGTTCTTGCGCAAACGGCGCCCATCCCCGGCCCACTTACCCACGCGCTCGCGCTCGCGCTCGCAACTGCAATACTTCGTTCCTCAGCTTTTGACGCGTTGGATGCACTGCTAGCGCTTTTCGTAACAAAAAAAGGGCATCGTTATCGTCGGCGCGCTTGCCGTCTCTTATTTTTCTAGCGATCTGTGAAAGGCGATCTCCATCTTTTGGCGTTAGCGACTTAGGTCCTTTCAGCAGACTGCCGAAGAGCCCACTGAGCACCGGCTGCATCTCTGCTTCGAACATTTCCCAAGCGTCCCGATCCATCGCGACATCCTCCGTGACCGTTTCGGGCGGCTCGAAAGGATTAGCGGTCACGTTCAAGAATTTCTTTGCGAACTCGCGATTTGACTCATCAAACAGCGCGTAAATAGCGGCCGTGTCAAAAAAAGCCGCGCGGTTTTCGCCTGGCGCAGACAACCCTCTAATCTGCTCAACCATGGAAGTTCTGACCCGGTTCAAGCGCCCGGCTTTGTCGTAGCGCGGCAGCGCCGTATTGAGGGCCCGGACCAGCGTGCGCTGCGTTCTGGTCAACGAAACGTTAACCCGGGCCTGATTAAAGCTATCTGCCATCGAGTCAAGTTGAATACCACATCGCTTTGCGAAGTCCTTCAATATATTGCCGTCCTCGAAGAGCTGTTCGCTGAAAATCACTGCTTCTATTTTATCCGGTTTGAAACTGTCTTCCCATCGTGTCAAAAATCGGTGGTAGTTGTAGTACAACATATCGGGCGTAATTTTCTTTAAATATTCCTCTTCTGACTCTGAGGTCCCAAATACGAGCCTGGTTGAATAAACACCACGCGCCAAAACAGATTGCTCCTTGAAATAACAAAGGAGCGTTATCCGGTCGAAGTACTTTTTGCAATATTCAGCAAGACTGCCTATGTCCTCTTGCCGCTTAAGCCGCGAATGAAAATGCTCTGACGAAATAACGAACTTATTGTATTTTTTTGAAGCTGACTCTATTTCTCTAGATAAATTTTCTTCGAAACCACGGAAGTACGATTTTTTTTGGCTGACACTCAAAATGCCGCGGTCTTTAAACCAGTCATCAAAATCTGACTGAAAATATGCCACCAGATCGCGATTATTAGGCTTCCCAATTGCGTGCGACACCGCAACACCCTGATCGAGGAGCCGCGCCTCTTGAGCGTAGAGCCAGGCCTGTATGGATGAAGTGGCTGTTTTCTCGGTCCCAAGGTGCAGTATGCATTCCATTCGGTGTTGTTCCTTAAATTTTTTTTTGCAATGCAGGGCAATATTTGCAATGGCAGCAAGTTACTCAGGATTTCGCTGTCCGAACGCGTCCCTCAGGTCTCCCATGCATTATGTAATGCATGTATGCGGTCGTTAACTTTCCCGTCTGGATCGCCTCTTCCACATCAGGGTACAGCTTCAAGTAAGCGTAGGTATCAAAATCATCAGGACTGGGAACCGCAAACCCGACTCTCTTTATGAGTGCCTCGACCTCGTACCAGCCGGCCTGAACCTTCAGGTGAGGATAAGAAAACGGCCACAGCCTGAGCCACCATTTTCGCAGGAGGTGAAGATTGAGATGGGTCACGCACCAAAGGCGATCAAAATCAGGCTTCGTCGCAGGTTGCAGCCTCCTTTCGCGGGCGACCACTGAGGACGCTGTCTGGCGTTCGAGTCCATAGCCGAGGAGTACGCTGACAACTGCGGCTTGAGAATCTGCGTGACTGCGCACAAACTCATTCCGCACAACAGATGCATATTCCTCGTGCAGGGCTTTGGATCCAATAACCGAGTTCGAGTAAGCAGCGGTTGTCGAGGAATCCACATCCCGATGATGATAATTCGCTAACGACTTGTCTATGACCCCAATGTCTGCGTGTAATAGAAACTCGAGGTTGAAGTACCAATCACCCAGAACGGGCAGTTTCTCTCTATATCCGCCGACTTTCTCCCATAAACTTCTCTTGTAAAGAAATGCTATCGGCGGGAACATATTGCTGCAGGCCATTTCTGCTAGTTGAATGTTTCGCACCCAGTCGTTGTACGGAAAGCTATCGACTTCGACCACCTCATCGTTAATAATTTTTTCTGAGATGTATTTCGTGCGGGTAATGACTCCGGAATAAATCCTTCCCTTTTCAGAGCGCAGGAAATCCACTGTGCATTCCAGAAAACCCGGGTCCCAGGAGTCGTCATCATCATGAATAACGATGAATTCCGATTTTGAATGGCTTATGGCAAGATTCGACGCGGCTTCCATGCCCACCGATTCAGTGTTTGAGAGAAAGGTGATCCGCCTGCGGTCCACGGCAGACTGCTCAATGACCGCCGCAGCGGTTTCCGGATCGCCGCCATCGTTAATCACCACCCACTCAAAATCTTTGAAGGACTGGGCTGCGACGCTTCCTGCGGCCCGGGCTAGGAGCAGTGGCCTGTCTTTCGTGCGCGTGACGATAGCGACCGCGGGGTCTTCGCTCATAGAGGCAGCCTCCTTAATGCCCATATTGTGCCGTGGGACTGCATCAGCAGCATCGGCTAAATCAGAATTCACGCTTTCGCAAGCCATTTGTATCTGCTGGGCGCGACAATAAGAACTACTCCCATACTCTAAGGCGAGCTGTCCCTGTTTCCACAAGCTACGTTGAACGCGTTCCTGGCGGCTTCCGCTGCTTACAGGCATGACGACAGGCACGCGCTCGGAGCGCCCCACATCTGCGCAACGTTCTCCACCGCTCCACGCCACCACTTGGCCGGGCGTCGGAGTGACCAGAATATCTGCCACTTTGGCAAGCGCACTCTGATAGCGTGCGACGACCTCGGCAAGGCCGAGGGCCGCGTTGGACTGCAGGTAACGCTTGATTTTGGCGAAGTCCGGATTGCTGGCAGTTTCATTTGAGCTTGCTTGGTTGGACGCGATTTGAACGCGCGCGATATCAGCCAGCGGTCCTCCCGGCAGTTCCTCAATCGACTGTCCTGATCCTTCCATCAGAGACTCAATCAGATGGATGTGCTGGCTGAAAGCCGTTGCGGGATTCTGTTGGTCAAACAGCCTGGATTCGAAGATGAGGCCCACTTCGGCCGCACTGTGAATAGCCAAACCGTTATCAATCAGTCGGCCAAAATACAGTCCCCTCCAGTCGTGGGCTGGAAAGCCATTCTGTAAAAGCCCACGGATCGTGCCGTGCCATCCCGTGTCGACCAAAACCGACCGGCCTTGCGCCCGCCTTTTACTGTCCAGCAACACATCAAGCGCCAACGAGCATTCTGCGAGATATTCCGAAAGTCGGGCAGCGAGCGGATCTCGTGACGCTGTGAACCATTGCCCGAACTGCTCAGCCTCCGCGTCGAGTTCCGATCTTCCACTGGAGATCTCCGACTGGAAGGTGGGATGGTTTTTCAGCAGTGCGTGAACGACATCGCGAATCTTGCGCCCGCGAAACTCGCCCTCTAAAAAACCGAACGCAGCCCCCGGCGCTCGTAGGAAAATTCCCTTGCAGATCGACAGCCGTGACGCCCACATGACATGGCAACGTCCCTCCCAGGACAATGTGCCCTGAGGGAACAGCTGCCGAAACAAGTCCAGGATCTGAACTCCACCACGAGCGCAGAAAAAAAAAGCCGCATCGCCATCATCCAAATAGTCACAATATTGCTTGATACCCCACATCCATCGGTGAAATATCGGGCCCAGGAGAGCGCTCGGCGCGTCTGAATCTATCGTCATCTTCTGGTTAATTTATTCTCTGCTGGCTGAGCAGAGTGTCGCCAATGGCGTCGGCACCGTGGCCCATCCGTTCAAGCGCTTCTGTAGGAAAGTAAAACACGCAACGAGAGGCTTCCGTACTCCGATACCGGCAAAAGCGGCCATAACGATAATCCATGCCAGTGGCTAGACGCGATTGACGTCAAAACCACTATATTGGGAAAGTCTGGTTTGGGTTTGGCGTAAATCCCGGTTTCTTCTTGCAATTTCTCTGCTGCTAATCGGTAGATGGAGTGCGTCCCAGCCCTGTCTGCGTGCCTGGTAGAAATCCGCTTCTGCGTCATCGCCGATGTGCAGGAAAACGTCCGCAGAGCTTCCAAGCTCTGCCTCAATAAATTTGTAAATTTTTCCGGATCGTTTCGAAAAAGTGACATCTGCGCTGGAGAATACGGTGCCATAAACCTCTAGTGGAGCACCCAGCCTTTCCAGCAGCTCCGTAATCATTCGTGCTGTCATATACATATCGCTCACGAGGATAACCCGGCCACCTTGATCTCTGAACTCACGCACGCACTCATCAAGACAGTCATTCAGCGAAACATTTTCCGACTCATAATCAATTTCCAGCCGTACAAATAATCTGGCATACCGACAATCGAGGGAGAGAAGGCGGCATAGAGTTCGATAAATATCGTGAAGATGGCCCTCTCTGCATCCATTGCGTGCCATTGAAGCGCGGTAGCTTGCCTGCGTGGCGAGCAAGCGGGCCGCGAGCAGATCGTTTGTTGTCAGGGTTCCCGCTTCACCAGACGTTGCCAGCAATAACCGCGACCGCTCTGCGATCTCATGAAATCGACGGATTTCGGACTTATCGTTGCGCAAAAGCAGGGTGTCAAAAACATCAAGCGATAGAGTTTTTTCGCGCGAGAGACGGGTACTGATCTTTTCAGTCAAAAAAGATTTAAAGTCCGCACATCGCATCAGCTCGCGCCGGGAACGACAGCGACCTACTAATTCCTGCAGCTGGTCAAACCGCCTACGCTCTATCATAAACTGGCATAGTCCGCCTGGGACCTAACGCACTTCGCAAGCAGGAGGGCTGAATCTTCAGCTAACTCTTGCGAGCTTTTCATAAAAGATTCCGAGAACAAGAGAGTTTCTTCTGGACTTAAGATATTCCAGTGCTCTCTTTTTATTAGAAACGTAGCGCATCGTATCGTTGAAATGTCGTTCGATGATTAACGACTGCGTCTCAGGGTCAAATGATTCGAATATTTCTGAGAATTTTCTGAAGAACTTTTCTTTCAATTCAAATCTCTCAAGGTTATGTACGTCGTTTTGCGCCTGTTTTCCAGCAGGATTGAGATGTACGCCAAGTGTAGGCGCCGCCGCCATTTTGTAGCGCGAGAAGAAACGCAGATTGAGCTCGAGGTCTTGATGTCGCTCGAAAGATTCATCAAAGCCGTTCAGAATCTCGAGCGCGCTGCGCCGGTAGGTGACCGTATCCGTATGGACGTAGTGCGACGCGTAGTTCAGTGACATGATTTTCCTGGATAGGTCGCCCTGCGGATACCTGGCTAAGTCATTTTGGCTGGAATTCCATCCAAGATATCCACAATAAACTGCTCCGATCTCCTCGGCGCTGACTTGCAGCAACGCCACAGCCGTCGAAAGACGGCCGGGCAAATAAACATCGTCATCGTCCAGAAAGCAAATGTACTCACCGCTTGCGTTAAGGAAACCTGTATTACGGGCAGCAGCGGCGTTTCTGCGCCGAGCGTGTTGAGTGAACAACAGCCGGATATGCGGATGCTCGTTCCGCATCTTGTCCACGACTGCGGCAGCCTCCTCCGCGTGCTGCCCTTCGGGATCATTGTCGCTGACCACGATGATTTCCTTACGCGCGTAATCCTGAGAAAGCACAGACCTCAGTGCATCAGCGAGCCGTCCAGCGCGTTTGAAGGTGGGGATGATGATGCTCACCCACCCCCGTCGGCAACGAGCAGCCACATAACCAGCGGGACGCAAGCCGACAGGTGCTGGTCTGGCGAAAAGCTGATGCCTGAGAAATTCGCGGATAATCTCACTGCGAAGTTCGACCTCCGGGTCTGCCGCCGTGAGGAAGTCCATGCCAAGCGCATGCCCGGCACCAGGCGTGCTCGCCGTTGAGGACGCTCGCCAGCCGCCAGGTTCCGGCGGATGTACCGGACGCAACCCATCCCGGCTGTCGCGGAATAGTCTGAGATCCACAAAAGGGGCGCATTCTTTACACAGGCGCTCAATATCAAATTCGCGCTGCTCGGGCGCGAGCTGGACACCGACGACGGGTAGGCGGTGCCGAGTCCGGAATTGAACTGCGTTCACAGAGTTGGCCAACGCGGGAGAAGACATTTGCCTTTTGTCACGATCAGAGGGTTCGCCCGCGTCACGAATAAGGGGCGGGCACGCTGAGTAGCAGCGCCCACCCTGAGAAAAGATCGATGCTAGATGCGGGGCATAGTCCGCAGATTTCACCCCGGCGCCTGCGCTCGCCTGGGGCAGATTTTCCCTGACACGCACAGCCAGTGCCCGGAATTGCCGCAGTGACGGACATGGGCACCGAACATACCCCGACAGTAACTGTTCCTGCGTCCATTGGTACGGTACCCCGCCAGGCCAGGCCAGACTGACCACCTGCCAGTCAGGCGGCACGGACGACATCAGAAAAGCCAGCTGGGTCGCAAACGAGCAGCAAAGCTCGACATCACCACGCAAGATCAGAATAGCTCGGGCGCCTCGAGTCCTTGCCTGCTCGTATAGGGAACAGAAAGCTTGCTCCACGTTGGCGTATTGGAGAGGCACTGGCTCACTGGCTGCAATCGCATCCCGCGCATCAGCGTCCAGCGACCTGCCCTGCCCCCCCAGAAAGTTGGAGCCTGACGCCGTTAGCTCGACAGGGACAACCTGGACCCCGGCGGCATCAAACTGGACAGCAGGGGCGAAAAGCTCGCCTGAGCTATTGGGATCTCTAACCCAGAAGACCGCGTCAAAGAAATTGTTAATCAGCGAGTGGCTTGCGGTGGCAAAGTTATCGCTGTGGATCGGTGGCTCGGGAGTCGACAGCTTCCTGAGACAGAGCCGAATGTTGTGCTCAAACAAGCTAGCTCCGAGATACCGAGCCGCTCTCGCATAGGCCACGAGAGCGTCCTGGAACCGTCCCTCTTCAAAAGCCGTTCTGGCTACACGAACCAATGTCTCGTTCATTTGGCGGCACGACAAAGCGAGCGCGGACCGGCTTTCCGGCAACGCAATTCTGTCCTTGGGCGACTGCACGTTTCAGCACTGACTGACATGAGGGCTCTCGGCTCGGCGAGCTTTCATTCCGTCCATCGCTCTGATCTTCTCGACGTGCTTAAATGCCACCCTGGCTAAGCTTCGCATTACATGTTTCGAGCTATGGACAGAGACATCCGCGTTCCCCTGAGAACTCTGAGTCGAACGACGTCTCCCGAATCGAACGGACTCATCGTCGCAACAGGATGGCCCACGAGCTCGTGGGCGCCGGTGCGAGCATATCTGGAGCGATCTGGTTTCGCTCCTGTGGACTCGCCGGGCCAGGGCGGTAGCGACAACCTTCTCGTCGGATTTTGCCGCCCCCGGGGTGACGATCCCCTTAGTTTACAGCTCACCATTCAGCGGTTGACCAACGACCTACCGCGACCTATCGACAATCACGACACACAGGTTCTGGCGCATTGGGCAGCTACTCAGCGCGACACGACCTTTCTGATTTTTTTCTCTCGGTTTCAAGATGCGCTGGCTAGGGCACTCGAACGAGACGAAGACCCGGAAGAATTCTGTACAGACTGGCGCGATGCAAACCTCGCCATGCTCCAATTCCGACGCTTGAATCGGGCGCGCTGTCTGGTGTTCGACTGTGAATCAGTCATGCGCGATGGCAGAGGCTTTGAGCAGATATGCGCTGGCAAAGGGCTTGATATATCGTTCGCGCATTCTGATAGAGCGGCTCTTCTTGCGCCTCCGCCACCTCGCGCGCTCGATTCCCTCGTCGCCGAAGCTCTCCGCGCTTCTCATCCCGAACTTGCACGCATTGACGCAGAGCTCGACGCAACGGCGTTCCCGTTGGCGGAGGGCAATTATCAGACGCTCCCGAGCGCGGGGGCTCTAACCCAGGACCTGCGTTCCAGAAAAGACGCGCGGGATAAGGAAAGAGCGCGGTTCGAGTCGCAAGCGCGCTCGCTCAAGAATCTGACCGTGGAGCTGGAAGAACAAAGGCAATCGCACCTGTCGGCCCGCGCCGCGCTTCAGCGCGACGCCGAAGCGCAACATAAGAGGCTCGCAGCAAATGTAGAAAACCTGGAGCAAGCGCTGCAGGAGGCTAAATCAAAGCATTCAGAATTAAGCGAGGAAAATGCGCTGCTGCTGAGCCAGCTGCATAGCGTTCAGGAAGAACTGGAAAAGGTCTTTTTAGCCTCCCAATCCACAGAGCAGCGGCTGGAAGAGAGCCGGAGAGAGATCGAGAATCTTTCCGAGGAGCTAAAAGGACAGCGTGAGCTGTTATCCAAAACCAAGCAGCAAGCTGAGGCGCAGACGGCAGAGAAACAGAAACAGCTGGAGCAGGCGAATCAAGCCAAAGCGAGTGCCGAGAAGACCGCGGCAGAGCAGAAAACACAGCTCGAACAACTAACCCAGGCGAAACAACAAGCTGAGGCGCAAGCGGGCGAGATACAAAAGCAGTTGGAACTGACTATCCAGGCAAGAGACAAATCTGAAAAACTCGCCCAGGAGCTAAAGGCCCAAGCCACCCAGCTGGAGCAGCGTGCGATAAAAAGCGAGCGAGAGAGAGACGATGCTGCTGACGAAAATGAGCTCATGCTGAATCAGCTGCACATCGTGCAGGAAGAGCTCGAGAGCTATTTTCTCAAGCATCAAGCGGCAGAGGCCCGGGCAAGCGAACTGGAGCGGAAAATCCAGGAGATACGGCAGCGCTCTGAACGCAGGGCGAACCTTGCTTCTGAATTCGACGCAAGAGCCAAACGCCTAGCAGGCAGAGGCTCCAAACTGGCCGAGCAAATCAACGCACTGGAGACACAACTCCATTCTGCCCAGAACGCGGCAGAACACTCGCGTTTACAGCGCGACGAGCTTAGCGCCGCCCTGCAGAGAGCGCTGACGCAAAATGACCACGCACTCCGCAAGCTGACCACGTCCAGCCGCCTGCTCTCGCTGCCTGCCCGCCTGAAGCTTGCGCTGCGCGCTGCACACGTCGACTGGCGTTTTCGGGGGCGACGGAAACTACCCGGCGTAGACAGGACAGTCAGACGGCTACTCGTCAGCACGCCGCTTTTTGACGCAGAGTGGTATCTGAAGCGCTACCCGGACGTCGCAGAAGCGGGCGTTCATCCCGTTGATCACTTTCTTCTTTTCGGCGGACCAGAGAACAGGGACCCATCCCCAGCCTTCAACACCTATGCTTACGCCGTCACCAACGCTCTCACAGGCAGGGAGGTCAACCCACTGCTCCATTACTTGCTTCTCAACCCTGAGACTGAATCATGAATACCACGGCGCCCTTGGCAGACTTGCCAGCGGAGCGGCTGCTCCTTTCGGGGGTCGACACTATCGTTCACCTGGGGGCTGGACTGTGTTCCGAGCTCGACGGATATCTGAAATGTGAACCCAACAAGATTTATCTCATCGAGGGCGACCCCGAGACCTGCAACCAGCTCCACGATAACTCGCGCGCTTTCCCACAAGTTATCATCGAGCAGGCCACTGTCAGCGATACAGATGCGGACGCGGTCTGGACAACATTCAACCTGCCATTTGCTAGCAGCCTGGCTCAACCCTCTGGCCTCCGGGACCTCTATCCAGGGTTAAAAACCGCGAGCAGTAAAACCGTACGTACGCGCGCAGTTAGCGAGCTGCTCCAGGCATTGGAGATAAACCCGAAGCTGAGGAATCTTTTAGTCATCGAGCTCGCTGGCATCGAGCGGAAAGTGTTAGCCGCCCTTGCAAAGGAAGGAGTCTTGGAGCGGTTTTCCGACCTGCAGGTCACAATCGGTGATGCTGAGCTCTATGAGGGGGCTGGCTCCGGAGCGGAATTACTGAGATGGCTTTCTCAGGAGGGCTTTGACAGCGAAGAGCGAGACGAAGCCAGCGATCCCGACCAACCAATCTGGCGGCTGCGTCGTAACCCCCTCGTTCAAAGACTTCGGCACCTGGAGACACAACTAAGCGAGAGCAGCAACCGTCTCGCTGCTGCCACTCAGGAAGCGTCGAAGCTAGAGTCGGAGCTGCGTGACGCTTTGGATGCGAAACAACAAGCCGAGGCGCAAACGGCTGAGAAGCAGAAACAGCTAGAGCAGGCGAATCAGGCCAAAGCGCGTGCCGAGAAGACCGCGGCAGAGCAGACAACACAGCTCGAACAACTAACCCAGGCGAAACAACAAGCCGAGGCACAAACGGCTGAGAAGCAGAAACAGCTGGAGCAGGCGAATCAGGCCAAAGCGAATGCCGAGAAGACCGCGGCAGAGCAGACAACACAGCTCGAACAACTAACCCAGGCG
>JAYODW010000040.1:0-5110 GCA_038116745.1 Gammaproteobacteria bacterium | reverse complement strand
AGGCACAAACGGCTGAGAAGCAGAAACAGCTGGAGCAGGCGAATCAGGCCAAAGCAAATGCCGAGGAAAAGAACTCCGAATTAAATATCAGGTTACGAAAATTAGAGGCCTCCCACTTTTTGGCGTCTGAAAGAAAGGCTAAACAGCAATAGCCATCTTCCATGCAGAGAAACGACGGATTGATCTCGCGAATTTCTTACGGAACTCCGACGCTATGGCAGGCAATCGATCGAACCCTAAGACCGCAAAGGCAAATAAATATGAGCAAACGCCAAAAGCTCCTTAAACGAAGTTTTTTGCTTTCAAAGAAACTCAAAAAGCTTCGCCGGAGCCTGAAAGGCTCTTCTTTAGGTCTAATTGCGGAGTCTGAATTAAATCAATGGCTCAAGGCATGCATACATACCTGCCCGCTTCCGACAGCTCCCTGTCCCCAGGATAACACAAAAAGATTTGGGTCACGTAAAAAAGACTTAGATTCCAATTTTGAATTACCTGAAAATTACCAGAGCCGCTCTAGTTATACGCATTTCGATGACTCGGCCAATGAAGACGAATGGCAGCTAGAAGTATATCTGCATGCATATATGCTGATGGCCCGCAACGGCTACAGCAAAGTTATCGACATAGGCTGCGGATCAGCATATAAATTAATTACCTATTTTAGCCAGTTTCAAACTGAAGGTTATGATCTGCCAGAAGTTATATCTCATTTAAAGCTAAAATACCCTAATCACACTTGGTATGAAATCCATGCTTCACAGAGGTCGTTGACATTCGACGGCGACGTTATAATTTGTGCAGATGTGCTTGAACACCTCGTTGACCCTAGTTGGCTTCTCGCCTCGCTGTCCGCCTCTAAATTCAAATACCTCGTCTTCTCCACACCAGACAGAGACCTGTTGCACGTACACGGCACGGCCGAGTGGCTGCAGCCGCCAGTGAATCCTGCTCACGTGCGAGAGTGGACTTTCGACGAATTCGGTAAACTTTTAGGGTCATATTTCAAGATCGTCGAGCACAAGATTTCCAATTACAGCCAGCGAACTCAAATGCTTGTCTGCACTTCTTCGGGACCGAATACGTGAAATCTCAATTGCGTTATAACCTTCCTCTGCTGATTAATAGTATCGAATCGCTTTCAGGCTTCAGGGTTTGATAAAAAGAGATTTTCGACAGTCGCTAAAGCGCAGGTGCCGCACGTGTAATGACCCTCCGTTTTCTGCGCAGGTCATGCCGTTAAAGCATAAGCCATAGCGGGGGTTAGAGGTGGCCGGGGTTTTCTGGACAGCGCGATAAGTGGATAGACTGCTCCCGCTCGGCGTGGGAAACGCCGGTATTCGATGGAGCAACCATCAGCAGAAGACCCCGAAGGAACCATTCTGCGCAGTTCAAGGCGAAGGTGGCCCTGGCCGCACTGCGCGGGGAGAAGACGCTGGCGGAACTGGCGAAACAGTTCGATGTGCACCCGAACCAGATCACGGAGTGGAAGACCCAACTCCAGAGCAACGCCGATGCCGTGTTCGGCGGCAAGCGCGAGGACGGCCCTCCGGCCGATCTGAAGGTGCTGCACGCCAAGATCTGCGAGCTCACGTTGGAGAACGATTTTTTAGAAGGCGCGCTCATCAAGGCGGGCATGCTGAGCGCAAAACGATGATTGACCGCACTCGCCCGATGTCGGTTACCCGGCAAGCGGCGCTTCTTGGCATCAGCCGTTCGAGCGTGTACTACCACCCGGTGCCGATTCCGGATCGGGACTTGGCACTGATGCGCCGAATCGATGCGCTGCATCTGGATTATCCGTTTGCTGGCAGCCGGATGCTGCGTGATCTGCTGAACCAGGAAGGCGAGCAAATCGGCCGCGACCACGTACGCACGCTGATGCGCCGCATGGGCATTCAAGCGCTCTATCGGCGTCCGAACACGAGCAAACGCCACCGGCAGCATCAGGTGTTTCCATACCGGCTGCGCGGGCTTGCAATCACGCGGGCGAACCAAGTCTGGGGCATGGATATAACCTACATTCCGATGGCCCGGGGGTTTGTGTATTTGTGTGCGGTTGTGGATTGGGCGAGCCGCAAGGTGCTCGCGCATCGGCTCTCGATCACCATGGATACGGCGTTCTGCCTGGAGGCGCTGGAGGAGGCCTATGAGCGCTTCGGCGTGCCGCAGATCGTGAACACCGACCAAGGCAGCCAGTTCACGAGCCAAGCGTTCGTCGAGGCGGTGCGGAGCAAAGGGATCGATCTCAGCATGGACGGCAAAGGGAGCTGGCGCGACAACGTGTTCGTCGAACGCGTCTGGAGGAGTGTCAAGTACGAGGAGGTATACCTGCATGCGTACGCAACGGTGAGCGAGGCCCGGGAGGGAATCGATTGCTACTTCAGGTTCTACAATACGCGGCGTCCGCACTCGAAGCTGGACCGGCAAACACCGGATGGGTTCTACTACGGATCGCTCGCCGACCAGAAGGTGGCGGCGTGAACCACTGTGGACTTGTGGACAAAAGCGCTGCGCGCTTGTTGACCACAGTGTCCACACCGGAACAGCAACATCAGAAATCATCAACCAGCAGTGAATCCACTTAAGAATTGGAATTCACTGTCCGAACAACCCCGACCACGTCTCCTCCTAAGTAACCTCAGTGGGCATGCAATAACGATGGTGATGGATGCTTACGATAGGCCCGATGAAAAAGCTATCGTTCCATTGTGGAAAAGGATGCTGGAAAAAAGCTCGATTGAATATGATGTAGTAGTAGTCGCAAGTGAAAACGGATTATCGGCTTTATCTATACGGAAGGAGAATATTGAACATGCATTATTTCAAACGGGCCCGAGCTAAATACGAACAAGGGCTCTTTGAAGAAGCGCTTCAAATATACGAAAAAGGCGCGGCCATTTTTGGTGATCACGTCGTTGCGTCAAACATAACCCTTTGTAAAAGAAAGCTAGGCCAAACGGGTATTGCAACATTTTCATCTTTAGATGATATAACGAAAATACTGTTGCACAATGATCCTCAAAATACGTTCAAGCTATCTGAAGTAGAACTGAATACCTGCGTCAGCAACTACAACAAGATTAAAAACAGAAAATCAGAAGAGCTGGCGTGCAAAGATGTCAATCCAATACCAAATGACTGGCCTAAAGATTTAAAGCTTGCTCCACTGCCTGAGTCAACCAATGATTATAGCTGGTACCTAAAATACAGGTATAAGAAGTCAGCCAATTCAAGTCAACAGGGCTTAAGCGTAGTCATTCCGACTTTCAATAGATCTAACATATTAGATATAACGCTTGCTTGCCTTGTTAACCAAGAAACGTCTCATCCATTTGAAGTTATTGTTGCGGATGATGGCAGTAAAGAAGAGTTACTCAAAGTTATTCGAAAATACGAAAGCCGGATAGATATTAAATTTGTACGGCAAAAAGACTACGGCTATCAGTTATGCGCGGTTAGAAATTTAGGCATGCGTACCGCTAAATATGATTTCATCGCCATCCTCGACTGCGATATGGCGCCAGGAACAGAGTGGATACAATCGTATACTGACGCACTAAGTGAATGCGAAGATATTGCATTTATCGGCCCCCGTAAATATATAGATACACACGAGATATCTAGTGATGCTGTACTTAGCGACAAGACATTAATAGAAAAACTACCCGAGGTAAAAACAAACAATCAAGTTGCCGGCAAAGATGCTGATGAGATATCCGTAGACTGGCGTCTTGAACACTTTAAAAAAACAGACAACTTACGACTATGTGATTCGCCTTTTAGGTACTTCAGTGGCGGAAATGTGGCTTTTTCAAAAAAATGGATCGAGAAAGTTGGCGCATTTGACGAAGAATTTACCCACTGGGGTGGTGAAGATAATGAATTTGGTTACAGGCTCTATCGAGCCGGCTGCTTCTTTAAGGCCTTAGATGGTGGACTCGCTTATCATCAGGAGCCGCCCGGAAAAGAAAATGAAACCGACCGTGCGACAGGAAGGGCAATAACCATCGAACTCGTGAAGCGAAAAGTACCTTATTTCTACAGAAAACTCACACCGATAGAAAGCGCGACCGTAACCACAGTACCTTTAGTTTCAATATACGTACCGGCTTATAATTGCGCACAAACCATCAAACGCTGTGTCGACAGCGCGCTCAATCAAACGGTCACAGACCTCGAAGTCTGTATTTGTGACGATGGTTCTACCGACAATACCCTTGACACCATACGTGGCGAGTATGGCAATAACCCGCGCGTAAAATTTGTGACACAAGAAAATGGCGGCATTGGCAAAGCATCAAACACCGCAGTAAAACTGTGCAGAGGGTTTTACATTGGACAATTAGACTCTGATGATTTTTTAGAACCTGATGCTGTTGAGACGTGTTTAAAGGAAATGCTTGCCAATAACAGACTAGTCTGCGTTTATACAACCAATAGAAACGTAGATGCAGATTGCAACCTGATAGCCAATGGCTACAACTGGCCAACATATTCGCGCAAAAAATTAACAACCGCCATGATTTGCCATCATTTCCGTATGTTTACTGCAAGGGCCTGGTATATGACCAGCGGGTTTGACGAACAGATCACCAATGCCGTTGACTATGATATGTATCTCAAGCTAAGCGAAGTAGGAAATTTTAAACATATAAATAAAATTTGTTACAATCGTGTGCTTCATGGGGAAAATACTTCCATTAAGAAACTGCGTTTGCAAAAAGAGAATCATTTTAAAGTTGTAAATATGTCACTCAACAGACAAAAAATATTCGAAAAAAAATACACTGCTACTGATGATAAACCAGAATCTAGGAAGTATTCATTCGAGAGCAACCAAGCATGAAAATTGTTCATAGCATTAGTTCTCACGAGTCCCCAGCTTGCGTTATTGATCAGTGCTACAATCTACTTACTGCTGGCGAAGGTGATAATATTGTTATCCACATCAATAAGACTGTTGAACATGTTCATGACTATCTTCAAAACGTCATAAACAATGATTTTTTTATGCGGCAAAATAATTCTGAACAAAAAAAGATATGACACTGGAAAGCGGCGATTTTCAAGGTAGTTGTCGCGTGAGCCATTCACGCAGCCTTTCGTTTCT
>JAYODW010000039.1:37482-41473 GCA_038116745.1 Gammaproteobacteria bacterium | reverse complement strand
CTCGCATTGCCTGTTCCCGAGCTGTGGACATCAGCAGTAACGGGGTATGGCATCGATGCGTTAGTCGGAGCTATTGCGGGAAAGCTCGGAATCGCTGAGGAACAGCCCGGAGATTTTATGGCGCGGGCTCGCCATGTCTCGGCCCTTGAACGTGCCCTGGCCGACTTGGAACAAATCACGCGGGCTGTATGCCGTGACGCGCCGGAGATCGCCGCCGAGCACTACCGCACGGCGTCCATAGCGCTCGAGACGATAGTAGGCCGCCACAGCACCGAAGATCTCCTGGCATATATCTTTTCACGCTTCTGTATCGGCAAATAGCACGGCAGAGCGATGACGGAACGGATCCTCATCATTACGCTGAGTAATATCGGTGATCTGGTCCTGACTACCCCGGTGATGGAAGCGGCCGCAAGCCAATTTCCTGGTACGCCAATTGATGTTGTCGCCGATGCCCGCTCTTCCGCGCTCATCGCGTTCGCGCCTTATCTGGGCGATCTGTATCACCGGCGGAAGCGTGCTGGATGGATGGAAACCTGGTCATTGATTTCGCGGCTGCGTCAGCGCAACTACCGTGCAGTTATCGATCTCAGAACGCCCGTTGCAGCATTTTTACTGCGTTCCCGACAACGCTTGATGAAGCCACGCAGAATGGTTGGGCAGCAACACGCGGTGGAACATCATTTTGCGGCGCTGCGCCCGTTGGTCGGAAAAATGCAGCCGCCACCTTGCCGGCTTTATCTCACTGAAAAACAACGGGCGCTGGCGCGAGAACAACTCGCCCAACTCCCGCGGGGTGCTCTGGTAGCCATAGCCCCTGGCGCTAACTGGCCTGGGAAGGTCTGGCCTGTGGAGAAATTTTCAGGGCTTTTGACCTCGCTCCGAGAAGACGCTGCGGCGTTTGTTGTCCTTGGCAGCACCGCAGACAAAGAATTCGGAAAGGAGCTCTCGCGCCTGGAACTGCCGTTGATGGACCTGACCGGCAAGACAGACCTCCCGGGAGCCGCGGCGGTCCTGGCAGAGTGCCAGCTTTTCATCGGTAATGATTCGGGACTTGGCCATGTGGCCGCCGGTGTGGGCACCCGCGCGCTGACTTTGTTCGGGCCAGGCGAGCCTTGGCGGTATCGCCCATGGGGAGAGGCGCATCGAATCATCCTTGCCCCGGGCAAGGACCTGAATCGATTGGAAAAAGAACCCGTTCTAGAACTCGCGCGCACCATGCTTCGGGAAACAGAATGCGCATTGCCCAGGTAATGCTGGGCCGACGTTTCGGAGGCGCCGAACGCTCGTTCATAGATCTCAGCGAGGCCCTGTGCGCACGGGGCCATGAGGTTTTGGCCATCGTTGATCCGCGCGGAGAGGCGCTCCCCATCTTGAAGGCCGGTGCGCTGGCCGACAACGTTGTGGAGCAGCGCTGTTTCGGGTCCTGGGACAGGCTGGCAGAACATCAGATCGGCCGCGTGCTGAAAGCTTTCAACCCGTTGGTTGTCCATGCCCATCTGGCACGAGCCGCGTTGCTGGCCGGCAGAGCTGCCATGCGTTTGAATCTTCCTGCCGTGGCCAAAACCCACAATCTGGTTAACCTGAAGTACTACCAGGATATAACCCGACTGGTGCCGACCACCCGCGCGCAGGAAACCTACCTGGCGGAGCGGGGGGTCTCCCGCTCTGCCATACGCCGGATCCCCAACTTCAGTGCGCTTGGAGCGGTCGAATCAATTTCGTTGCCAACCGCGCAGCCGTATCGTTTGGTGTCGTACGGGCGCATGGTGCACAAGAAAGGTTTTGATGTGTTGCTGCACGCGCTGGCCAGAGTGCGTGCGCGGGGGCTTTACCTACAGCTTGATCTGGGCGGAGACGGGCCAGAGAGGGATGTCCTTGCTGAGCTTATCGAGCATCTCGGATTGTCGGATTGCGTGCGACTGTGCGGGTGGGTTCACGATGTTGAGGCGTTTCTTTCAGGCGCACGCGCCTTCGTTCTCCCCTCACGTGACGAGCCGTTCGGAATAGCCATGCTCGAAGCAATGGCCAGAGGAGTCCCGGTCCTCGCAACGACGACACAAGGCCCGCTCGAAGTGCTCGCTGATGCTTGCGGGCTGCTTGTGGACAGCGATGATGTCGACGGGCTTGCTGCCGGGATAGAAGCGATCTGCGACACCGCACGCGCGGAAGAGATGGCGTCTAATGCGTTGCAGCGCTATCGCGAAAAATACAGCGCCGGTGCAGTCGTGGACCAGTACGAGGAGCTTTACGCAGAATTAGTGTCGTCGTCTTCGTGACACGCATCAGCGTAGGCAGGCTCGGACATCGTTGTGATGACGGATCCGTTTCCACACCAGCGCTACCGGGATCTCCGACAGGCAGTTGGCTGTGCGCTGATTGCGGTAGTCCGCCAGAACTTCAACGCCGGCAATAACCTGTGCCTGCTGTCCCAGCGCGTGATTCCGCCGCCAGTCGCTGGGGCCGAAAAGTGCAAAGACTGGGATGCCCGCGCAGGAAAGCACGTGCATCGGGCCCGAATCGTTAGTCACGGCAAAAACCGCGTGCCGCGCAAGCTGCGCGAGCTCGGTAATGCTGAAAGCGCCGGAGGAATCGATGTCCCCCTCTTCCATGAGCGTGCGGTTCAAGGCCCTCTCTGATTCAGTACCCAGCCAGACGGGGACAAACCCAGCCGCTCGTATATGGGCTGCGAGCTCACCGAAATAAGGCCACCGCTTCTCGGGCCGGCTGGCACTGGCCCCAGCGTGCAGCAGGGCAAAGGGACGTTGGTCTATCTGCTTCGCACTCAGCCACGCCGCGACCGCGTGCCGTTCAGCCGGCGTTGCCGGCAAGAGCGGCCTCTTCTTCGTTACCTTTACATCCGCGGCGGCCAGCACCTCGCACATCCGTTCGAATATGTGTGACTCTCCACGCCATGGGATAGCGGGCGTATGGGTGTAGGGAAAACGCGGGTGATTGCCAATCCGCTCGCGCGCGCCGGACAGGGCGCACAGGATGGCGCTGCGGTCGTTACTCTGCAGGTCGTAGATCCGGGTAAAGCGCTGCCGACGCAGCCAACGGATCGTAGTCAACATGTTGCGCAGGCCGTGACGTGGCTGCGCGCGCACGGTGAGCGCCGGCCAGGACTGAAAAACGGGGGCAAAAAGAGGAGCGGTCAGGAGATGGATCTCGTCCCCCGCATGGTGGGAGAGCAATGCCTCCACCAGAGGCGTCGCCATCACGACGTCGCCAAGCGCGCCTAGTTTAATGATCAGGATCCGGCGCATAAAAGAGTCAGTGCGGGAAATACGAGGAGATGACGGTGGCTGAGGGGCTGGCAGCAGATACTTTGCCTGAGGCCGTTACGTTTCAGCGTTACGCCTATCTCCGGGAGCGGAGCAACTTCGCGCTCCTGAGACATCGAGCCCGGAGCGGCCACCTGATCAGCATGCACCAGGCCGGCACGCACAGGCTCAAGTTCATGGTGGCTGACGCACTCGCGCGGCGCTACCCGATCCCGCCGCCCCGCTTCAATCATGCGAACGACATTTTCCTGGGCATCGCGACCCTGTTTGCTACCCGCAGATCCCGCATCTGCTAGGTGGACACAGCGTACCGCACCCGCTGATCTGTACCCGATGGGCGCATCGTTTTTTTCAGCTGCCACCTTATGTGCTCCTGCTGCGGGACCTGCGTGATGCGTTGGCATCTAATTATGCGAAATGGAAAGACCGGTATGCGGAATCGTTCTCTACATACCTGCGCGGAGCGCCCTACGCGAAACGCTATAACGCCGATATCTGGTCGACCGTACGCTTCCTGGATGCATGGTCTGCTGTGATCGCGCGCAATCCTGACCGGGTGCTCGTCGTTCGCTACGAGATTCTTCAACAGCAGACGGCGCAGACCCTGAGTCAGGTCGCCAGCCATTGGGACCTGCAGCTTGAAGAGCAGGATATTGCGCATGCGGTTGCGAGCTCGAGTAAAACGCAGATGGCCGCCAGAGACGACC
>JAYODW010000039.1:0-37382 GCA_038116745.1 Gammaproteobacteria bacterium | reverse complement strand
TAGCGTGGTTTTCGTTGGTGCGCAGCGCCCACCAGCAGACCGTGGGCATCGACGCCGCGGCTGCGTACGCCGGCGAGCACACGGAGGAAATCCTCCTGTCCCTTCCAGCGGGTGAGACGGGCAGGCAATATCAACAAGGGCTTATCCAGCAGCGCCGGGTGTTCAGCCTTCCAGCGAGCGACCCAATCCTGTGATGGTTCGTAAGAGGCGTTATATAACGCTTGGTCGATGCCACGTGGGATTACGACGATACGTCCGGCGGGAACACCGGGATAGCTGCAGGCAACGTAATCCCGAATGAAGTCAGATATTGCGATGACCCGGTCCCCGGTTGTCATGATGCGACTGTAGGAATTAACCGTGTAAGGGCCATGAACCGTAGTGACCCATGCCGGACGCCTGCCGTGCGGGATCCGCCGGAGTGCGAGCCACGCCAGCCACGCCGGAAGGCGGGATCGCGCGTGGACAATATCGACCTGATGTCCAACAAACAAACGTTCCAGCTCCCGGATAAGGCCGAGACTCCGCAGCTGTTTTTCGCCGACCGGCAAAGTCAGATGGGTTGCACCACAGGCTTTTAGTTCGCGCTCCAGTCGACCGCCGCCCGAGACCACCAGAGCCTGGTGTCCGCGACTTTTCAGCGCTTGGGCAATTTCGAGCGTTCCTCGTTCGACACCGCCGGCATCGAGCTCTGGCAGGATCTGCAGGACGCGCAAAGGCCGACACCCAGACGCGCTCATCGGCGCAGATCCGGCCATCGTTGCAGCACAAGCGCTGCACAGCGTGACGCTTCTGCGAGCGGTTTGTGTGTCATCAACCGCTCGGGAGCGTCCGCGGTGCGTACTTTTGCGGATGCGATCAAATTCCCAACCGCCCTGCTTACCCGATCCTGGCGGCGTTCGGGCAGCGTCAGCACGCCAACCGAAGTCGTGACGGTCAGAGCTTCGTAAATCATGGAAAGGCTGTCCGCGCTCACCCAGATCTCCTGTGCGGCAGGCAGATGACGCACCAGCCAATCCTCATCAGCCGTATCAAAAGGCATCACCCGGGTCCGCGGAAAGTTCCAGGCAGCGAGCTGATCCTCAAAGTCCGGCGGCGTTCGCCGCGAGGTGCAAATTATCCAGTCTTTGCCTTCTGTTCTTTTCAGCACAGCCGAAAGCTGTCGGAGTAGGGTGGTCGCATCCCATGCGTGGTGGCGAGAGGGGCCCCCCAGTAACACCAGACCAAGAGCCTGCTGCGCCGGCCCCGGATAGAAAGGGTTCAGCGGTCCCTCGGAGACGATGATGTTGCTGGCGGTCGGCGGTTCGTCGTGCTGCGGGACGATGCTTAAATCAAACCACGGCCGGGAGACACCCGGGCGCATGAGGCAGATACTCCTGCATCGGAAAATCCGCCGCAGACACACAGCCGGCCAGAGTGTTCTGCGACCCGCTGCTACCAGCACATCCGGCGGAGCGAGTAGTGGCACAGCCGGTGACCTGCGCAGCAACGCGTCGAGACCCAGCGTACCGGGGAGCCGCTGCACCGGGACGAGTCGTTTTTCCAGTCGCGTCTGCTTGCCGAGTGCTTCTATGAGGCCCTGGCCCTGCCGCTCGTGTCCGCGCTTGCCATCACTCAGCTGCCACACGACGAGAGGGTGAGTCGTCATCGTGGGGCTCCGGAGAGCTGGTTGATCAGCTGACGATGGTTAACCAGCCGTCAGGCGCTTCGCGACGCCCCTGTACGAGGTCCAGGTAAAGACCCTGCAGTCTGCGCGTCATGTCTCCGCAGCTGCCGCTGCCAATCTGGCGGTTATCAAGTTCGCGGATGGGCGTCACTTCGGCGGCTGTCCCGGTGAAGAAACACTCGTCCGCGATGTAAATTTCATCACGCGTGATGCGTTTCTCCCGCACTTCGATGCCGTCTTCGCGGGCCAGGCGGAGAATGGTGTCGCGTGTGATCCCCTCGAGTGAAGACGTTATTTCGGGCGTATAGAGCACGCCTTTGCGTACGATGAAGATGTTCTCGCCGCTGCCCTCAGCCACCATTCCCTCGTTGTCGAGCAGCAGGGCCTCGTCGTATCCGTCGCGCGCCGCTTCCTGCAGCGCCAGAATGGAGTTGATGTAGTTCCCGCAGGCTTTGGCGCGGCACATCACGCTGTTAACCAGATGCCGAGTGTAGGAAGAGGTTTTGATGCGGATCCCTTTTTCGAGCGCGTCCGCGCCCAGATACGCACCCCAGAACCACGACGCGATGGCGACATGGACAGAAAGATTGCTTGCATGCAGGCCCATGCCTTCCGAGCCGTAGTAGACCAGCGGACGGATATATGCGGAATCAAGCTTGTTTTCGCGCACGTTTTCGACACAGGCGTCACGGATGGTTGCCTGCTCGTAAGGGATATCCATGTGCAGAATGTGGGCGGTGTCGAATAGGCGCTGTATATGGTCTTCCAGCCGGAAGATGGCCGTACCGTTCGGCGTCTCGTACGCGCGGATCCCTTCGAATGCGCCCACTCCGTAGTGCAGGGTGTGAGTGAGCACGTGGACGTTCGCATCGCGCCACGGCACTTTGTGGCCATCCATCCAGATCACTCCGTCGCGATCGGCGTAACTCATCTCATTTGCTCCTGCGGTTATTCGAAAAGATCCTGCCAGACCTCACTGACCTGCCTGCGATGGTTCAGAAACCGTTTCTGATCGACCAGGCCATCGACCTGCTGCAGAGCGCTTTGGTGGATGTCGGCGCGATACGCGAAGTACGCGTCGCGCAGTTGTCGGCAGGCCGTGGCGGGCAGCAGTTCGAGGTCAGCGATGGTCTCCAGCAAGCGGAGATTATCGGTCCAGGAGAGCAGTGCCGGATGTTCGGCGGCCCACCTGAGGACGGCGTATTGCACCATAAATTCAATGTCCGTCATACCTCCCACGCCGCGTTTGAGATCAAACGCCTGCGCGGTGCTGCGGTCTGTTTCGGCGACCATGCGCGCCCGCATTTCAGCAACGGCGGTCTTCAGTTCGAGCGCGTCCCGCGGACGCGCAAGGGCGCTGCGGCGGACAGCTGCGAAGCGCTCGCGCAGGCCGACATCGCCGGCCACCGGCCGGGCCCGCACCAGCGCCTGCAGCTCCCAGGTCCATGCCTCGTCAGCAAGATAGGCAGCAAAAGACTCAATCTGGCTGACCGGCAGGCCGGAGTTTCCACTCGGTCGAAGGCGCGTATCGACCTCGTAAGCAACGCCCGCGCTGGTGGTGGTATTCAGGATGTGGATGAACCGCTGGGCGAGTCGCGCGAAAAACACGTCGTTTTCGATTTGTTTCGGTCCTGCGGTATGGCGCGATGAGCCGCCGCTGTCATGCACAAAAACGAGGTCCAGATCAGAGCTGTAGCCGAGCTCCAGCCCGCCAAGTTTGCCGTAAGCCACAACGCCGAAGGCCGCGGCCTCAAGCCCTCCGCGCGCGTTGTGCAGCGGTGGGCCGAAGCGCTGCGTAAGCTCGTGCCACGCGGCGCCTAGGGCGCTTTCGATACAGGTCTCGGCGATGAAGCTCAGCTGATTGGATACCTCCGCAACAGGCAGCCGGCCCATGACGTCGCTAGCGGCGACGCGCAGCACCTGCTGGTTACGGAATACCCGGATCCCCTCCATGGTCTGTTCCAGCCCGTCCTCGGGGCGCACTTGCTGCGCAATCAGGCTGCGCAACCGCACCGCGTCCGGCGGCGCAAACAGGGCACGTGAATCGAGCAGTTCGTCCAACAGCAGCGGGTGGGCGATGATCTGGTCCGCAATCCACGGACTAATGGCGAACAGCGCGAGCAGGCGTTGCAGAGCGTCAGGGTTGTCGGCGAGGAAGGACACATAAACGCTGCGTCGTGCGATCGCCTGCAGCAGCTTGAGCAGGTAGCGCAGACACTGATCCGGCAGAGCTTCCAGCAGCAGTGTGCGGATTAGCAGCGGCATCAGGCGATCAAAGCGCTCGCGGCCCTGACGGCTCAAACGTTCGAGGAAACGCTGAGAGCGCAGTTGCTGCAGAAAGTCCAGCTGCGCTTCGCTGAGGGGATGGCCGAGCGCCACCGCTCTCTGCGCGAGGGTCGATTCGTCGCCATGCTCGAGCCACAGGCTGCGCGCAGCTTTGTCGCGTCCGTCATCCGGGTCTCGAGAGACAGTCGGCGCTTCGAGCAATCTGGAGAAAACCGCGTTGACCTGAGAGCGATGCCTATCCAGCTCTGCAGTAAAAGCAGACCAATCGGGCAGGGCCATGGCGTACGCGAGCCGCGCACGGTCACGTAGCTCCTGCGGTAAGCGATGAGTCTGCTGGTCGCGGACCTGCTGAAGTCGATGTTCCACTGTGCGCAGGAATGTGTAGCCCGCGAGCAGCTGCTCCACCTCCGGCGCTTCCAGGTAGCCGCGATCGACGCATACAGCCAGGACTGCAAGCAGGGATGGCTGCCTGAGCTCGGGCTCGCGCCCGCCGCGCATCAGCTGAAAAAGCTGCCCGGTGAATTCAACTTCTCTGATCCCGCCACGTCCGCGTTTGACGTCGTCGTGCAGCGCGTCGCTGGTTGCTTCACTGTTGATCAGCGCTTTCATTTCCCGCAGCGCTTCGAGCGCGCCGAAGTCGAGATAGCGACGGTACACAAACGGCCGCACCAGCTGCCCAAGTCTCCGGCGCGTGCGCGGATCGCCGGTGACCGCGCGAGCCTTGATCAGTGCATAGCGTTCCCAGTCGCGACCGTGTACGGCGTAGTAGTGCTCCAGCGCATCGAGGCTGCAGCTGAGCGGACCGCTGTCACCGAACGGCCGCAGTCGCATATCCACGCGAAAGACAAAACCTTCTGCGGTGGTTTCATTAAGCAGGCTGATGAGCTCTCGCCCAAGGCGGTCGAAGTACTCCTGGTGCTCCAGCTCGCGCCGTCCGCCCTGGGTCAGGCCGTTTTGTCCGTAGATGAAGATGAGGTCGATGTCAGAGGAAAAGTTAAGTTCCCGCCCGCCAAGTTTGCCCATCGCGAGGATGAGCAGCTCGAGGGGTTCTCCAGCATCGTCCCGGGGCTGTCCGAAGCGGGGCGTGAGCTGGCGGTGGAGCCAGGCCAAGGCCTTCTGCAGTATGCAGTCGGCGAAGTCCGAAAGGGCGGTAATGGTGTCTGTCAGCGGCACCCCGAGATGGATATCGCGCCAGGCGATCTGCGCCATCACCGCCTGGCGCAGGGTGCGTAGCGCCCGCTTGGCCGCGGCAGTATCTGAGCAAAGAGCAAGCGTCTGTTCGACCCGTGCCGAGTAGTCCTCGGGGGTCGAAGCCGTCGAGTTCTGCTGCAAGGAGACAAATTCCTGCGGGCGACGGATCGCGAACTCAGCGAGGAAAGGACTTATCGCGAAAACCCGCCGTGTGGCGTCATCCAGCGTGATCGCCAGGCCGGCGGACAGGGCCGCTTCCTCAAAGCGGGCACAGAGTGATGCCTGCTCGTCTTCCAGGACAGTTGGTGGTTGGTAGTCGATAGCCATGGACGAACTCATGTCATGATCGAGCGGATGCCAGTGTACCGAGACCTGCGTGCCGGAAGCCGGCGGCAGGACTCACTTCGCAGCAGATAAAGCTGCGCCGCGCCGAGAGAGCCATTTGATGGAAGACGAGCCACATATCAAGAGCAAATTGCCCGACGTCGGCACCACGATTTTCACCGTCATGTCACAGATGGCACACGACTATCAGGCTATCAACCTGTCGCAGGGTTACCCGGATTATGACGGACCGCGCGCGCTGCTCGAGCGCCTGCAGTTTTATGCGGGGAACGGGCATAACCAGTACGCCCCGCTGGCCGGAATCCCCGCGCTGCGCGAGCAGATCGTGCGCAAAGTGGAGCGGCACTACGGGGCCCGGGTAGACGCCAACGAAGAAGTAACGGTCACTCCCGGAGCGACGGAGGCCATTTTCTGCGCGGTCCATGCCGTTGTGCACCCTGGAGACGAGGTCATCATGTTTGACCCGGTGTACGACTGTTATGACCCCGCCGTGCGGCTCGCCGGCGGGGTGCCGGTTCATCTGGTGCTTCCTGCTCCTGGGTTCGGCATCGACTGGGCAGCAGTTCGTCAGGCGCTCACGCCGCGCACGCGGGCCATCATCGTCAACACGCCACACAACCCCACGGGCAGTGTCCTTTCGGCGGAGGACATAGCGGCGTTGACCGAGATCGCGGAAAGGCACGACCTTTTCGTGATCTCGGACGAGGTCTACGAACACCTTGTTTTTGATCGGCGGCGGCACGAGAGCGTCCTGCGCCACGAGCGTTTGCGGCGGCGCAGTTTTGCGGTCTTTTCCTTCGGCAAGACATATCACGTCACCGGTTGGAAAACAGGCTACTGCATTGCGCCGCCAGCCCTCACCCGGGAACTCCGCCGCGTGCATCAGTTCGTCGCCTTCGTCGCGTTCACGCCGGTGCAGTACGCGCTGGCCGACTTCATGGTGGCGTGTCCGGAGCACCTCGACGAGCTGCCCGCTTTCTACCAGCGTAAGCGCGACCGCTTCAACGCGGCGCTTGCGGGCTCGCGTTTCCGCTTTTCGCCGAGCGCGGGCACGTTTTTTCAGCTCGTCGACTACGGGGCGATAAGTGACGCAGAGGACCTGGAGGTGGTGCGCTGGTTAACCCAGGAGATCGGCGTCGCCGCGATTCCGATGTCGGTTTTCTACAAGAATCCCCCGGGAGATCGCTACGTGCGCTTCTGCTTCTGCAAAGAGGACGCAACGCTAGATCGGGCAGCCGCCATTCTGGGCGGTCTGTGACGAGGAGCGATCAGTCGCGCTCGATGCGATAGTCCCCATCGATCGTGCGCGCGCCGTGCTGAGCCGCGCGTGCTGAGTCCGGCGCGCGGCCCGGCTGTATGAATGAACCACGCTGGATCAACGCACCGGCAAGCCTGCGGCGCAGCGGTGGCAGGAGAAGCAGAAAACCCAGCGCGTCGGTGGCGAAGCCGGGGGTCAGCAGCAGGACGGCCGCGAGCAGCAGCACCGGCCCCTCGACAATTTCCTGAGCAGGCAGCTCCCCTGCGGCGAGCGCTTCACGAGCACGTGTCAAGGTGACCATTCCCTGCCAGCGCAACAGACCTGCGCCAAGCACGGCGGTACCTATCACGAGCAGCACGGTCGCGACTGCGCCAATGGCGCTGCCGACGGCTAACAGAAGGTACAGCTCCAGCAGGGGAACGCTGAGAAGAAGAGCGAGAAGCGTGAAAAACGGCACGGGATGGGCGATTGCTGGAGACTGCTAGGGGCCGACATACAATAACACGCAGGCGCGGCCCACCCGGCCGGCGGCTGAGACAAGGCGGCGCGTCGTTTCTTCCGGTGGGGTGAACCTGAGAGTAAACAAGATGTCCGAGCCAGATGCCCTGGTGGTTTTGTGTACCTGCCCTGACGAAGCGACGGCAAACCGCCTCGCGGAGCTTGCCGTCGAAGAAGGGGCGGCAGCGTGCGTGAACGTCCTGCCGGCGATCCAGTCAATTTATCGCTGGCAGGGGAAGACGGTGCGCGACGTGGAGTTTCTGCTGGTGGCGAAGACCAAACCGGCGGCGTTGTCGCGGCTGGAGCAGATCTGGCGAGCACATCACTCTTATGAGCTGCCCGAAGTCATAGCGCTGCCCGTCGTGGGCGGCTCCGAGGCCTATCTTCAATGGATCAACGCCAATACAGTCGGCTGATTCTCCTCCTGGCGGGCGTATTCGTTGCCGTCGGCGCATGGGGTGGCGTGTTCGACGAGCTCGAGCGCATCGGTAAACCCCGTCGCCTGGAAGGGCAGCGCACCTTTCTACCGCCCGAGCAGGCGTTCAGGATCCAGGAACGGCTGGGCTCTGGTCAGGAGCTTGCGTTCGATTTCACCATCGAGCCGGGCTATTACCTGTACCGGGACAAACTTGCGATCACGGCGTTGAGTCCAGGCGCGGTGCTCGGTGGGGCGCGCTTACCGGACGCCGAGATGAAAGACGACCCGGAGTTCGGCCTGGTCCCGGTGTACAAGCACGATTTCACGATGACCGTGCCGTTGGAGAAAGGGCCGGACGGCGCTGCCACAGTAGAAGTGCAAATCAGTTTCCAGGGCTGCGCAGAGGACGGGATCTGCTATCCGCCCATGCGCAGGCAGTTCGCAGTGCCTATCCTCGGGGCACCTGCAGGCCGGGGCGGTGGCGTGATGCTGTCGGAGACAGAGCGCATAGCCCAGCAAATAGGTGAACGCTCACTTGCGTTGACTATGCTGATATTTCTGGGGCTAGGCCTGCTGTTGTCGTTCACGCCCTGTGTGCTTCCGATGGTTCCCATCCTGTCAGGCATTATCGTCGGACAGCAACAGCCGCTCAGCACCGGTCGCGCGGTGCTGCTGTCGACGGCCTATGTGCTCGCGATGGCCGCGACCTATGCAATGGCAGGAATCGTTGCCGGGTTGCTGGGTCACAATCTGCAGGCCGCGTTTCAGCGCCCCGCGCTGATAGCCGCCTTTGCCGGGCTCTTCGGCGTACTCGCGTTGTCTATGTTCGGCCTGTTCGAGCTGCAGCTGCCGGCCGCGGTCCGGTCGCGTCTGGACCGTTTCAGCCGGGGCCAGCGGGGGGGCAGCTATCCTGGAGTCATGGCGATGGGGGTGCTCTCCGCGGTCCTGGTCGGGCCCTGCGTGGCGCCGCCACTGGCCGGCGCACTGACTTACATCGGTCAGACCGGCTCGGGCCTGGTCGGCGGTGCCGCGCTGTTCGCGCTCGGCCTTGGCATGGGGTTGCCGTTGATCGCCATCGGGGGGTCCGCGGGCGCGTTGCTGCCCCGGGTCGGACCCTGGATGGAAGCGGTCAAACAGGTCTTCGGCGTGGTTTTCCTGGGCGTTGCGGTTTGGTTCCTGGAGCGCATCGTTCCGCCGACCGTGGCGCTGATGCTCTGGGCTGCGCTGCTTGTCGGGTCCGCGGTTTTTCTCGGGGCCCTGGCGCGGACGCCGATGGCGGCTTCGGCCTGGCTCCGACTACGACAGGCCCTCGGCGTGTTTCTGCTGATTTATGGCGCTCTGCTGATAGTGGGCGCGAGCAGCGGTGCCACCGATGTCTTCGCGCCTCTGGAGCCGTGGACGCGGACCCGGTCCGAGTCGGCGCCAGAGCTGAATTTTGTGCCGGTTAAAACGCGCGCAGATCTTGATCGCGCGGTTTCCCGCGCGCAGCAGGAGGGACGTGTGGCGATGCTCGATGTGTATGCCGATTGGTGTGTGGAATGTAAACACCTCGAGCGGGAAACCTTTGTCGAAGCGTCCGTGCACAGGCGCCTGCGCAACATGCTGCTGCTGCGGGCCGATGTAACGGCTAACGATGACGAAGACCGCGCCCTGCTATCGAGACATGCGCTTTATGGCCCACCTGCCCTGCTGTTTTTTCGAGAGGGTGATGAGCTCCGGCAGCAACGCGTTGTCGGTTTTGTAGCGGCCCCTGCGTTTGCTCAGCTGCTCGACACACTCGCTGTACGCTGATGACCGGCTACCGGCTGCTTATGCTCGCACTGGCGCTGATCGCGGGCAGCAGCGGGTATATCGCGCATCAGCTCACGAGCCACGCACAGCAGCCCCCCGCAAAGGGCGCATCGAGCCCCATTGCAGATGCTGCAGCGGCCGGCTCAAAGTCGGAGCCGGAAGCCCTCTTCTCCAACAGTTTCAGTGACCCCGAAGGTGTCCAGCGACGTCTCGCGGAATGGCGGGCTCCCGTGCTGGTGATTAATTTCTGGGCGACCTGGTGTCCTCCCTGTCTGCGCGAGATCCCTGCCCTGAATCGGCTGCAGGCCCGCTATGACGATAGAGGTGTTCACTTTCTCGGGATCGCGCTCGATCAGAGAGCGGCTGTCCAGGATTTCCTCCAAACGCACGAAATGACCTATCCCGTGCTGTTCGGCGATGAAGCGGTCGCGCAGCTCATGGTGAAGCTCGGTAATACGGTCGGCGGCCTGCCGTTTACGGTGATAGTGGATGAACAGGGCCAGGCGCGTTTCGCGCATGCCGGGGAGGTGTCCGAGAAGCAGCTTGAGACGGCGCTGGCGGAAATCGTGTCCGCGCATTGACCGGAGGCTATCTGCATCGAACTGGCAGCTAAATTCGCCAAACGTGTTCCTGTTCCGCGGCGCCTGTGCTAGCGTGCGCAGGCGCAATCCGCGCCCTCTCCTGGAGCTTCCCCGGTGGCCCGTCTGCTGGTCCTGAACGGTCCTAATCTGAACCTGCTCGGCACCCGGGAACCGGGCGTGTACGGAGATACGCGCCTGTCGGATATCGAAAACCGCCTGTCTGGGCTCGCTGCTGCAGCGGGTCACGAGCTGGACTGCTTTCAGAGTAACGCCGAGGCTGCGCTCGTCGACCGGATTCATCAGGCCGGGAGCGATAACGTTGCGTTTATTCTGTTCAATCCCGGCGCCTACACCCATACAAGCATCGCGCTGCGTGACGCGCTGCTGGGCGTCGCCATCCCGTTTATCGAAGTCCACATTTCGAATGTTTTTTCACGAGAAGAGTTCCGCCACCGTTCATACCTATCGGATGTCGCTGTCGGTGTTATTTCGGGGCTCGGTCCGGAAGGTTATGAATTAGCGCTGAGCGCCGCGCTGACGCGCATCAAAAGCTGAGAAACGCCCGCCGGCACTCAGCGGGCAGAAGATCGCAAAGAGGAATCCCGAGTGGATATCAGAAAAGTCAAAACGCTTATTGAGCTGCTCGAAAATTCGGGCGTTGTCGAATTGGAGATCCGCGAAGGTGACTCGTCCATCCGGATCAATCGGGGCGGAGGCTCGACAACAGTCGTCACGACAGCACCGCCGGCCGCTGCACCCGTGAGCGTCGCGCCGGCCGCGCCAGTGCAGCCCGAGACAGCGCCGACCGGCACTGTCCTCAAATCTCCCATGGTTGGAACCTACTACTCGGCGCCCTCCCCTGACTCCAGCCCGTTCGTGCGCCTGGGTCAGACGGTGAAAGAGGGGGATACGCTCTGCATCATCGAGGCGATGAAAATTATGAATCCGATCGAAGCAGAGAACAGCGGGACAGTGGTTGAAATTCTGGTGGAAAACGGCCATCCCGTGGAATTTGACCAGCCTTTATTCGTTATCGCCTGACCGAGCGCAGGCAGCTGATCGTCTGCCGAGCACGGCCTGAAGACACGGCGCGGAGCACTATGTTTGACAAAGTAGTCATTGCCAATCGCGGCGAGATCGCGCTCAGGATCCTGCGCGCCTGTCGCGACCTTGGTATCAAAACGGTGGCCGTTCACTCGGCGGCAGATCGGGAGCTCAAGCATGTCAGGCTTGCCGACGAATCAGTCTGCATCGGTCCCGCCGCACCGGCTGACAGCTACCTGAATATTCCTGCCGTCATCGCCGCGGCCGAGGTGGTGGACGCCGTGGCGATCCACCCTGGCTATGGCTTCCTTTCGGAAAACGCGGACTTTGCCGAGCGCGTTGAGCGCAGTGGTTTTGTCTTTGTCGGGCCGAAAGCAGAAACGCTGCGTCTGATGGGGGACAAGCTGTCTGCGATCGCGGCCATGCAGGCGGCCGGGGTGCCCTGCGTCCCGGGGTCGGGTCGGCCGCTGACGGATGACAACGAAGACAATGCTGCCCTCGCACGGGGCATCGGCTACCCGGTGATTATCAAGGCTTCCGGCGGCGGCGGCGGTCGCGGAATGCGCGTCGTGCACAGCGAGGGCGCGCTGCGCAATGCGATTGCCCTGACCCGGCGCGAGGCTGCGACGGCGTTCCAGAATGACAGCGTTTATCTCGAAAAATTCCTCGAGCACCCCCGCCATATCGAGTTTCAGGTTCTGGCGGACCATCATGGAAATGTGATCCATCTTGGTGAGCGTGACTGCTCGATGCAGCGGCGCCACCAGAAAATCATCGAAGAGGCGCCGGCACCCGGAATCGATGCCGCTACACGTCAGCGTATGGGCATGGTGTGCGTTGAAGCCTGCAGGCGCATCGGCTACCGCGGTGCCGGCACATTCGAATTCCTCTACGAAAACGGCGAGTTTTATTTCATCGAGATGAATACCCGGATCCAGGTTGAACATCCGGTCACGGAAATGGTGACGGGTATCGATCTGGTGAAGCAGCAGCTGCTCGTGGCCTCCGGTGAACCACTCGCGATCCGCCAGGAGGATGTGCAGTTTTCCGGGCACGCGGTCGAATGCCGCATTAACGCTGAAGATCCTCAAACGTTCCGCCCCTCACCCGGAACAATCTCGCTCTATCACCCACCCGGGGGACCCGGGGTGCGCATCGACTCCCATATCTACGCCGGGTATACGGTGCCGCCTTACTACGACTCTCTGATCGGCAAGCTGATCTGCCATGCGGGCACGCGCGACGCCGCGCTGGCGCGCACCTATAACGCGCTGACCGAGCTCGTCATCGAGGGCATAGACACCAACGCCCCGCTGCACATGGATCTCGTCACCGATGCCGCGTTTATTCAAGGCGGCACCGACATCCATTTTCTCGAACGGCGCCAGGCGCAGAGCTGACGCGCGCCGGCGCTGCTCGCGCAATCCCGGATCGATGGCAGCGCGCGCCTGGCTGGAACTCCGTTTTGAAAGCGACAGCGCGAGCTGGCCTGCGCTGGAAGAGCATCTTGATGAACTCGGTGCGCTGGCCGTCACCCAGAGCGGCGGTGACGCGCCGGTGTTCGGAGAGCCAGGTCTGGCTCCGGGTCACTGGGGTCGTTTCTCGGTAGAGGCGCTGTTCCCTGCCGACGCTGATGCGCAGGCGTTGATCGACGTGCTGCAGGGGCTTCTCGGTGAGAACGTCCCGGTGTCGATCCGCGAGATCGCTGATCAGCCCTGGGACGAAGTCTGGAAAGCAAACTGGCAACCGCAACTGTTCCGCGACGGATTGTGCGTCTGTCCTTCCTGGTGCAGCCCACCGCCCGAGGCGCGACAAACCATCCTGCTTGATCCGGGGCAGGCATTCGGTACTGGCACCCATGAAACTACCGCGCTATGCGTCAACTGGCTGGCCGAACCAGGGCGTTGTTCGGGCGCCTCGGTAGTGGATTACGGTTGCGGTTCGGGGATCCTCGCGCTGGCTGCGCGCGCCTGTGGCGCAATCAGGGTACGGGCGGTCGATATTGATGCCGACGCTGTCGCTGCCGCGCAGGAAAACATGGCGCGCAACGGCGCGACGGAGGTCGAGGTAACGGAGGTTGATGGTCTGGCGCCCGGTCTGGCTGACGTCGTGGTAGCCAACATCCTGCTTGAGCCACTGCTCTCGCTGAATCAGACGCTCTGCGAGCTAGTGCGCGATGGAGGGGAGATCGCGCTGACGGGCCTGCTGGAGGCCCAGGCAGCCCAGGTACAGGAAGCCTATGCACCCTGGGTGGCGCTGGAAGAGCGCGGCCGCGATGGCGACTGGATCCTGCTGAGCGGCACCGTGAGCGCACCTCGCTGAGGGGTGCCTGACACACGCTGCAGGCGCTGATTTAGACTGGCCTCACCCGGTTTTCGGAGACACCTCACCCGGTGCTGACCTGCTGCCCGCATTGCGAGACCTGGTTCCGTGTCCGCGCGGAGCATCTGAGCGTTGCCAATGGCGCTGTCACCTGCGGAGAGTGCGAGCGCGTGTTCAATGCCCTGGCGCATCTGGTTGAAGAAGATGCTACCCCTGCCGCACCGCCTGTTACGACTGCAGCCGCTGGCGAAGCCCTGGTCAACAGCCAGCCGGAGAAAAGCGCGGCGAACGCGCCGGACGCACCCGTCGAGACGCGGACTCAGGAAGACGCCGCACAGACGAAGGGCGTCAGTGATACGGCCGGCGCGGCAATTGCTGAAGCCATCGAGACTTCGGACGGCGCGACTGGCGCGCTTCCCGCTGCGGCCGTGCCGCCCCGGATCGAAGCAGAGTTGGCTGCTCTTGCGGGCGCACGGCCGCGCCGATTCCCGCTGATCTGGGGCGCCATGGCGCTGCTGCTGTCGGCACTGCTGCTGGTGCAGCTGGCGGTGAGCGCTCAGGGCCGCCTGGTCACGCGCTGGCCTGAGCTGTCCACAGCGATCGGGTACGCCTGTCGCCATCTTCCATGTCTGCCGCCCGAGCAGCCCCAGGCGACACCGGTTCGAATGATCGCCCGCGAGGTGCGGGAGCACCCGCGCCATCCCGCGGCGCTGCTGGTCAACGCCACTCTGCTGAACGAAGGCGTTGAGCCCGTGGCGTTCCCGGAAATTGAGCTGCGCCTGTATGACCGCGCCGAAGCACTGATAGGCGCCCGACGTTTTGAACCACAAACATATCTGGATGACAGTATCCCCCTGGTCCCGGGGATGCCGCCGGGCCAGCCGGTGTTCATCGTCCTGGAGCTCGGAGGCACCGCCGCAGCCGCGACCAGTTTCGAATTCAAATTTCTCTGAGCCGCTGGCTCGCGCTTTTAGCGCCTGAGCAATGTGGCTATCATCCGCCCTCCGTTGATGCGGCCGCCGCCCGCGCGATCAGATCTCTTTCCGGCCATTGCCTTCGACGGGTTCCCAGTCGCTGACGGGAGAGGCCAAGGACCCGACGCAGGTAGATTTAAGCGTGATGAAAATCGGCCCTTACGAATTCGATAACCCGGTCGCGCTGGCCCCTATGGCGGGCGTGAGCGATCAGCCGATGCGCCAGATCTGCCGTCTGCTGGGGGCAAGCTACGCAGTCAGCGAGATGGTGACGTCCCGGGCGGATCTGTGGCAGTCAAAAAAATCCCGGACGCGGCTGGTTATCTCGGGAGAACCAGCGCCGCGCATTGTCCAGATTGCCGGCGGCGACGCTGCGCTGATGGCCGACGCAGCTGAAAAAGCGGTTGCGCTGGGCGCGGATATTGTCGACATCAACATGGGCTGCCCGGCGAAGAAGGTCCTGAATCGGCACGCCGGCTCTGCGCTGCTGCGTGATGAAGCCCTGGTCAGGGACATATTGAAAGAAGTCTGCGGTGCAGTTGATGTACCGGTCACGCTGAAAATGCGCACCGGCTGGGATCCTGCGACGCGCAACGGGGTCCGGGTCGCCTGCCTGGCTGAAGACGCGGGCATCGCCGCCCTCTCCGTGCACGGGCGGACGCGCGCGTGCGGTTTCCGTGGTGCGGCTGAATACCAGACGATCACAGACATCAAGCGTGCCGTCAGCGTGCCGGTCATCGCGAATGGCGATATCCGCTGTGCAGCGGAAGCGCGCCACGTGCTGCAGGTAACCGGCGCAGACGGACTCATGATCGGCCGTGCTGCGCTGGGCAACCCGTGGATCTTTTCGGCGCTGCGCGCGGCGCAGAGCGGACAGCGGTGGGCGCCACCGTCCTGGTCCGAGCGTTGCGCCACCGTGGCTCAGCATCTGTCTGCGCTGCATGCGCTCTATGGCGAGCCTGCGGGTGTGCGTATCGCGCGTAAGCATATTGGGTGGTATTTCGAAACGCTCCGCCTGGCGCCAACGATGCGCCGGGCTTTTAATCGAATCGAAGAGGCTTCAGCGCAGAGCGATTTCCTCGCTTTGCTTGAGTCATCTGAACCAGTCTGGGAAACGGCTGCATGAGTGCTGACGGCAAGCGTGAGACACCGCCCCCATTGTGCGAGCAGGTAGCCAGTGCGCTGGAGCGCTACTTCGCCGATTTAAACGGCGAGCAGCCGAGCAAGCTCTATGAGCTCGTCCTGGAGCAGGTTGAGCGGCCGCTGCTGGAAGTCGTTATGCGCGAATCCCGGGGAAATATTTCCCGCGCCGCGCAGATACTTGGGCTCAATCGCGCGACCTTGCGATCGCGCCTGATCAAATATGGTCTTAACAGCAAATAGCATGGTTCAGGAAAACACCAAAGCGTGGGCGCTGCTCAGCGTCTCTGACAAACGGGGTCTGGAAGATATCGCCAGAGCGCTTACCCAGGCGGGGTATGGACTGCTCTCAACCGGGGGCTCAGCGCAGGTGCTGCGTGCGGCCGGCTTTGACGTGCGCGACGTGTCCGAGCACACCGGAGTCGCGGAAATGATGGACGGCCGTGTGAAAACCCTGCACCCGCGCGTGCATGGCGGCATTCTTGCGCGCCGCGGGTTGGATGAGGCGGCCATGGCTGCGCACGATATTGCGCCGATCGATTTTGTCATCGTCAATCTTTATCCGTTCGAGCAGACGATTGCGCTACCCGGATGTTCACTCGATGAGGCGATCGAGAACATCGATATCGGGGGGCCGGCGATGCTCCGCGCGGCGGCGAAAAACCACGCACACGTCACGGTGGTGTGTGATCCGGATGACTATGCAGAGGTTGCTGCGCAGATCGTGGCATCAGGCAGCGTCGACACCGCTACGCGTTACCGCCTCGCAGCCAAGGTGTTTGCGCACACCGCGCGTTATGACGGCGCCATCAGCGCGTATCTGTCCGCGCAGGCAGTGGCCACGCCGGAGACACAGGCGTTCCCCGAGCAGCTGGAGGTTCGTCTGTCCAGGCGCCAGCTTCTGCGCTATGGAGAAAACCCCCACCAGCAGGCAGCGTTCTACGTAGAAGCGGCTGCGCCCGCAGGCAGCCTCGCCACGGCCGCGCAGATCCAGGGCAAGGAGCTTTCCTACAACAACATCGCGGATACCGATGCGGCGCTCGATTGTGTACGCGCCTTCACCGCCCCGGCCTGCTGTATCGTCAAGCACGCGAACCCTTGTGGTGTGGCCGAGGCCGCGGATATCGCCGCGGCTTACGAGGCAGCCTACGAGACCGATCCCACCTCGGCATTCGGGGGAATCATTGCGTTCAACCAAACGCTCGACGCAGAGCTCGCCGCACACATTCTGGCGCGCCAGTTTGTTGAAGTGATCATCGCGCCGGCGGTCACGGATGCGGCGCGACAGGCCCTGGCGGAAAAGCCCAACGTGCGGGTGCTGACTACCGGTCCCTGGCCCGCTGAGCCCCTGCAGCAGCCTGAATACAAACGGGTCATGGGGGGGCTGCTGGTACAGGAGCGCGATGTCGCCGCTCAGGTCTTGTCTGCCGACGGGTTGCGCACGGTGTCAGCGCGGCCGCCTTCGCCGGATGAGGTGCGCGATCTGCTGTTCGCCTGGCGCGTGGTGGCCTGTGTCAAATCCAACGCCATCGTTTTTGCGCGTGAGCGGCGCACCATCGGGATCGGGGCGGGCCAGATGAGCCGCGTCTACAGTACGAAAATCGCCGCGATCAAGGCCGCCGATGAAGGACTGCAGGTCGCGGGTTCGGTGATGGCCTCCGACGCCTTTTTCCCGTTCCGTGACGGGATCGACCAGGCGGCGGAGGTGGGGATAAAAGCAGTCATCCAGCCCGGCGGCTCGATCCGCGATGAGGAAGTCATCGCGGCGGCCGACGAGCACGGCATCGCCATGGTGTTCACCGGCGAACGCCATTTCCGGCACTGAGCGCTGATGAAGGTACTGATTATCGGTGGCGGCGGCCGCGAACATGCGCTGGCCTGGAAATGCGCCCAATCTCCTGGCGTTGATGAGGTGCTCTGTGCACCCGGAAACGCCGGGACGGCGGATGAAGCGCGCGTGCGGAACGTGGACACCGGCGCGGAAGATATCGATGGCCTGGTAGCGCTCGCGCTGCGCGAGCGGCCGGATCTCACCATCGTCGGCCCTGAAGCGCCGCTGGTTGCCGGGGTGGTCGATCGTTTTGAGCAAGCCGGGCTCAGGTGTTTCGGACCGCCCGCTCGTGCAGCTGTGCTGGAAGCGTCTAAAGCGTACACCAAGGATTTTCTTGCCAGGCACCACATTCCCACGGCGGGCTATGCGGTGTTCGACGATCTCGAACGGGCGCTCGTGCATATCGATGCCCGCAGCGCGCCCATGGTGGTCAAGGCCGATGGGCTCGCCGCGGGTAAAGGCGTCGTGGTTGCCCTCGACCATGAGACTGCGCGCACAGCGGCGCGCAGTATGCTCGGCGAAGGCAGTTTCGGTGCCGCCGGGCAGCGGGTAGTCGTGGAAGACTTCCTTGATGGAGAGGAAGCCAGCTTCATCTGTATGACAGACGGCATAACGGCAATTCCGTTTGCCTCATCGCAGGACCACAAGGCGCGTGACGACGGCGACAGCGGTCCCAACACGGGCGGCATGGGCGCGTACTCTCCGGCGCCGGTGATTGATGAGGCGATGAGCGACACCATCATGCGCACGGTGATCCATCCAACCCTGGCGGGAATGCGGGCTGATGGCCGTCCCTACCGTGGTTTTCTTTATGCGGGGCTCATGATCGGCGCTGACGGCGTGCCGCGTGTGCTCGAGTACAACTGCCGTTTCGGCGATCCGGAAACCCAGCCGATCATGATGCGCCTGCAGAGTGATCTCGTCAGCGCCTGTCTGGCGGTGCTTGATGGTCGTGCTGCCACGGTAGAACTTGCGTGGGACTTGCGCGCAGCGCTGGGCGTGGTACTGGCAGCCGGGGGTTACCCCGGGGACTACCGCAAAGGGGACGTGATTTACGGTCTGGGTGAGAACTCGGAGACGAGCCGGATTTTTCACGCCGGAACACGCAAGGACGGGGCGCGTTGTCTGACCAGCGGCGGCAGGGTGCTGTGCGCCGTGGGGCTCGGTGCGGACGTTGGTTCAGCGCAGCGCGAGGCCTACGCGCGGGCGCACGAGGTTCGTTTTGAGGGTGCGTTCTGTCGCGGAGATATCGGCTATCGCGCGGTAGCCCGTGAGCAGACCCGACGCTGACCGGTCGTGCGTCGGCGCGTCGGCTGCCGCCCCTGGCCGGGCGGACGACCTTAAAACGCTTCTGCTGCCAGCGCCATGAGGTTGCCTGATCCCGCTTCCACGCGGGCGCGGTGGGTGACCGTCTCGCACAGCTGGTGCGAGAAAAAATATGCCGCAGTCGTCAGCTTCTGCTGGTAAAACGCGACGCGCTCGCCGGCAGTGGGCAAGGCAGCGTTCGCCGCTGCCGCAATGCGGCCCCACATGTGTCCAAAGGTGACCAGCGCCAGCAGCTGTAGGTAAGGCACGGATGCGGCGCCGGCTTCCTCCGGGTTGGCCAGCGCGTGGCGCATCAGCCAGGCTGTCGCGGCTTCCAGATCACCCAAGGCTGACTCGAGCTTTTTCATCATTGGCGCCAGCGTCTCATCCGCTTGCTGTGCGGCCAGCGTGGTTTTTACCAGGGCGATGAAACTGCGCAGCGCGCGACCGCCGTTCGCCGGCAGTTTGCGTCCGACCAGGTCCAGTGCCTGGATGCCGTTGGTCCCTTCGTAAATCATGGCGATGCGCGCATCGCGCACGAATTGCTCCATGCCCCACTCGCGGATGTAGCCGTGGCCGCCGAAACACTGTTGCGCATTGGAGGCGTTTTCGAAGCCTTTGTCCGTGAAGAACGCCTTAATCACGGGCGTCAGCAGGCCGATCAGATCGGCGGCTTCGGTGCGGCCGGCTTCGCTGGCGGCGCTTTCGCTGAGGTCGACCAGCATGGCGCCCCATAGCGCCAGTGCCCGCGCACCTTCGTTGAAGGCGCGCGCGTTCATAAGCATGCGCCGCACGTCCGGGTGGACGATGATCGGGTCGGCGCGGTCATCTGCGTTCTGCGGGCCGCGCAGCGCGCGCCCCTGGAGTCGATCGCGGGCGTAGTTGGCGGCGTTCTGAGTCGCCACTTCGGAAATCGCTAGGCCCTGCAGGCCGACGCCCAGGCGGGCGGCGTTCATCATGATGAACATCGCGCGCAGACCCTTGTCACGTTCTCCGATGAGGTACCCGGTTGCACCGTCGTAATTGAGCACGCAGGTGGCGTTGCCGTGGATGCCCATCTTTTTTTCGATCGCGCCGCAGCTGAGCTGGTTTGCCGCGCCGAGCGAGCCATCCTCGTTGATCAGCATTTTGGGCACGACGAAAAGCGAGATCCCGCGCACGCTGTCCGGCGAGTCCGGCATCTTGGCCAGCACCAGATGGATGATGTTCTCGGACAGGTCGTGCTCACCGGCGGAGATAAAGATCTTCGTTCCGGTGAGGCGATAGGTGCCGTCAGCCTGCGGTTCGGCCCGGGTTTTGATGAGGCCCAGATCAGTACCGCAGTGGGGTTCAGTGAGATTCATGGTGCCGGTCCAGCGCCCTTCGACCATGGCCGGCAGATAGGCCTGCTGCTGCTCGGGTGAGCCGACCGCGCGGATTGCTGCCATGGCGCCTAGGGACAGGCCCGGATACATGGCAAAGGCCATGTTGGCCGAGATCAGGAACTCCTCGAAGGCATTACCCAGCACATGGGGCAGGCCCTGGCCGCCGAAAGCCTCAGGCTGGGTCAGACCGAGCCAGCCGCCGGCACAGAACTGCTGGTAAGCCTCCTTGAAACCCGGCGGGGCAAGCACCGAGCCGTCCTCCTGGCGCCGGCAGCCGATCTCGTCGCCTACCTGATTGAGCGGCTGCAGAACTTCCTCCACAAAACGGGCGCCCTCTTCCAGGATCGCCTGCATCAGGTCTTGCGTCAGCTCGCCGGCCCCGGGCAGGTCTTCCTGTTCGGTGACACGCAGAACCTCGTTCAGGATAAACAGCGTATCGTCAAGCGGGGCTTTATAGGTGGGCATGGTGCCTCTCCGGTGTTCCTGGGCCGAATTTCCGGCGCGCAGTCTAGCAATTCAGGGCGATGACGCCGGGTTGCCTGGAGCACGTTGTGGTCCTCCGCGCAGCGCCACATCTCAATAAGGCGTTCATCCGCCCGCAGGTCCGCTAAGAGCGTCAACCCCCCCGCACAGCTGGTAGGCCGTGTTCAGGGTTGGTGCAGCGAGACCCAGCTCGGCCGCGGCGTTGACCAGATAGCCGAGCGTTTCATGCACTTCCAGGCGACGCCCGGCCTCAACGTCCTGCAGCGCTGACATACGGTGACGAGGCGCGTTGCGGATCAGTTCCCGGCCGACACCCTGCAGTGTGTCAATGGCATCGGTTTCCGACTGCTGCGCAAGGGACAGCACCGGCAGTGGCGACTGATCGAGCAGCGCGATCCCGCGCGCAGCAGCGATGGCGGCGCATTCGCGCACGATGCGCACACCGACAGCGGCGCAGCGCCTGTCGGAAAGATAGGCGCCGGTAGCGGCCCGCGTGGTCACGGCGAGCGCGAACAGGGCGGCCCAGCCGACGAATTTGGACCACTCCACCGTTTCGATAGTCGGGCTTGATGCCGCGACCACACCGGACGCATCGATGGTCGCGGCGAGATCGGTTGCCAAGGGCTCCTCGCCGCCGAGGACCACCGCGACATTGCGCGTAAACAGTACCCGACCATCTGACTCCAGCTCTCCGCTGAAGTTGGCCATGCAGCCAAGCACGCGCTCAGGGGGAAAAACTGTGCGCAGCTGATCATTTTTCAGCACCCCGTTGGCGAGCGAAAAAACGGCGCGAGGACGCCCGCTCGTACAGGCGGCCAGCGCCGTTTCCATGTGATAGGTCTTCACGGCAAAGACCAGAATGTCTTCGTCGCCGAGCGGCCCGATCGCAGCGCTCGCCGAACACGGAAGCTGCAGATCCGAGAGGCCGTAGACCTGCAGCCCGTGTTCCTGCAGCCAGGCCAGGCGTTGTCCCCGTGCCACGAGATGCACCTCATGACCAGCTTTGATGAGGTGCGCGCCGAGAATACTGCCAAGAGCGCCGGCACCGACTATCGTGAAACGCAAGTTGTGTTCTGCTCCTTTCAGGTGGCCGACTGCAGGCTAAACTGAGGCGCTATGAGGTCTATCGACACCTATCCGCCTGCGGTAAAGCAGCACCCTGTTATCCAGCTCCTGCGCTATTCCTTCCGACCGCTATCGTTCCTGGAAGACTGCGCGCAGCTCGGTGAGACTTTCTGCTTTCGACTGCCGGGTTTCGGGCGGCTGGTGATGTTGACACGCCCCGAGGATATCCGCGAAGCCTTCCGCGGCGATCCCGCCGTACTGCACGCCGGCGAGGGAAACCGTCTGCTGTCTTCGCTGGTTGGGGAAACGTCGGTGCTGGTTCTCGACGATGCGCCGCATGTGCGCCAGCGTCGGATCCTGCTACCGCCCCTCAAGGGCGAGCGCATGCGGCTTTTTTTTGATGCCATGCAGAGCGAGGCGCTCGCGACAGCCGATGACTGGCTGCAGCGTCGCGACGTGCGCGCAGATACCGCGATGCAGAGCATTACCCTGCGCGTCATTCTGCGGACCGTGCTCGGGGTCGATAAAGGCGCGGACTTCGACGAGCTGGAGCAGAGCCTCAGCCGGCTGCTCAACGTTTCGCGCCATGCACTGGTATTGATTCTCTACAACCTGTTTCCGCCGGAGCGCTTTGAGAACTCAAACGTGTTGCCGTTCTATCGGTTGCGCAGGCGCTTTGATACGCGCCTGTTCGACATCATCGCCAGACAGAGAAGGCTCCCGGCAGCGGAACGCCCGGCGGGACTGCTGAGCGATCTGCTGGCGACGAGCCACGAGGATGGCGTGCCGCTGTCGGACGTGGAAATCCGTGACGCGGTGGTGACCATACTGGCCGCGGGTCATGACACCACTGCGCTGGCCCTGGCGTGGGCGCTGGAGCGGATTGCCGCAACACCGGCAGCATCCACGGCAATTGTTGAGGAGCTGTCACGGGTGTGTGGCGCCGCGCTCCCGCAGCAGGAGCAAATGCAGGAACTTGCTTATCTCGATGCCGCCATCCGCGAGAGTCTGCGGGTGCGCAACATTCTGCCTTTCGTGGTCCGGGTGCTTAAAGAGGACCTGACCCTGGGCGGCGTCACCTACCTCGCTGGAGACGTGCTGTGTCCGGCGATCCATCTGCTGCATCGTCGCGCTGATCTCTACCCCGCGCCCGACGTTTTCCGGCCTGAGCGTTTTCTCGAGCGCCGTTTCGCCGCGCATGAATGGACGCCCTTCGGCGGCGGCAACCGTGCCTGCCTGGGTCAGGCCTTCGCGTTGTACGAGATGAAAACGGTGCTGGCCACGCTCTACACAAGACTGCAGATCCGGCGTCCCCCGGGCGCGGCGTCGCGTCCCGTGCGACGGGGGATCGCGATCGGTCCGCACGACGGCGCGCGACTGTTGGTCAGCGCGCGCTGAACAGCCGAGACGCGCTGGTTTTCGCGGCAGCTCTCAGAGAAGATGCGCGCTCTTTCTGAACTGCAGGGGCGGACCACGCATGCGATGTGAAGTGGTGGCGATTGGCACCGAATTGCTGCTCGGTCAGATCATCGATTCGAACTCTTCCTGGATTGGTGAACAGCTGGCCCAGGCTGGAATTGATTCGCTCTACCAGACCAAGGTCGGAGACAACCATGGGCGCATCGTTGCGACCCTGCGTCAGGCGCTCGAGCGCAGCGACGCGGTGATCTGCTGCGGCGGACTGGGACCGACGCAGGACGACATCACGCGCGCGGCAATCGCCGAGATCATGGGCGTAGGACTGGTGCGGGATGACGCCATCGCTGCGCATATCCGCCACATCTTCGAATCCCGCGGACGCGTCATGCCGGAGAACAACCTGCAGCAGGCCGATGTTCCCATCGGCGCGTCGCCCATCCCGGATCAGCCGGGGACAGCACCCGGCCTGATCTGTCCGGTCGGCGAGAAGGTGATCTACGCCGTGCCCGGTGTGCCCTACGAAATGCATCAGATGATGAACCAGACCATTCTGCCGGACCTCAGGCAGCGCGCCGGTTTCCAGGGCGTGATCCGCAGCCGGGTATTGCGTACCTGGGGCCACAGCGAGTCGAAGCTGGCCGAGCTGCTGGCCGGCCGCATCGAGCTGCTGGATGAAATCGGTAACCCCACGCTCGCTTTTCTTGCCAGCGGGATCGAAGGCCTGAAGGTGCGCATCACCGCCAAGGGCCAGGATGATGCAGACGCCCTCAGGATTATTGCGGCAGAGGAGGTCCACGTTCGCGCGCTGCTCGGTGATACGGTGTTCGGCGTAGACGACGAAACGATGGAGTCGGTGGTGCTGGATCTGCTGGCCGCGCAGGGGCTGCGCTTCGCGCTCGCCGAAGTGACCAGCGGCGGGATTGCCGCGGCACGGCTGTCTGCGCTTGATCCGGATGGCCGTGTTTTCTCGGGCGCCATCGTGCCGACGGCGGGAGAGGTGCGCGCAAGCCTGCTCGGCGTGCCGGCCGACGTCCTTGGCACCGAGGAAGCCGCCGCAACGCTCGCTGGCGCGGTGCGGGATGCCTTCGGCGCTGATATCGGCCTTGCCACCACGGGGCAGCATGATCTGGGGGAACGCGGCGTGGCGGCCCAGACCTATCTCGGTATCGCCTGGGGTGAGGATGTCCACGTTGAGCGCGTGAGTCTGCCGGGCGACCGTGAGCGCGTGCGGCAGTTCAGCGTCATCAGCCTGTTGAATGCGCTGCGTCTGCGCCTCGCGGCGCATGCCGAAGCGGATGCTTAATCAGGAGCGAAACCATGATCGAGATTGAATACTGCGCCATGTGAAACTACGAACCGCAGGCCCTCCGGGCGAGGGATCGGTTGCAGGCAGCTGGCCACGGCAAGGTAGAACTCATCGCTGGCCGCGGTGGCATCTTTGAGATCCGCGCCGCCGCGCAGGTGCTTTTTTCGAAAGCGCGGACCCACCGATTCCCAAATGACAGCGATCTTGACGGGGTGCTGCAGGCCTTGTCCTGATACCGCAGTAACTTAGCGGCGGCGTGCGGCTTCGGTGCCGGTACGGCAAAGCGCTACCATGGCCGGGTAATCCTGATATCCGGGCTGGAGCGCAGACATGAGTATTGAAACCGCACTGCTGACCGCGACCATCGGTGAGGTGGCGCCGCGGATCGCCTCCGGGGAACTGTCGCCGGTTGCATTGACCGAAGCGATGCTGCTGCGCATCGCTGCACACGACGGTGCTCTGGGCAGTTATCTGACGGTGACCGCCGATGCCGCGCTGGCGGACGCGCAGCGGGCCGGAGAGGAAATTGCAGCGGGTCACTACCGCGGCCCTCTGCACGGGATCCCGATCGCACTGAAAGACCTGGTTAACACGGAGGGCGAGCTGACAACCTGCGCGTCCCCGATTCTGAAAGACTTCCGGCCGGGCTTTGACGCCGCGGTGGTCGAGCGTCTCAAGGCTGCCGGCGCCATCAGCCTGGGGAAGCTCGCCCTCACCGAGTTTGCTCTGTATGGCTATCACCCCGAATTCAAACCGCCGGACAATCCGTGGAAAGCCGGCTACTGGGCCGGGGTTTCCTCGAGTGGTTCAGGCGCGGCGACCGCAGCGTCGCTGTGTTACGCGTCTCTCGGCACAGACACCGGCGGTTCGATCCGTTTTCCCGCGGCAGCCTGCGGTGTGGTCGGGATCAAGCCCACGTTTGGCAAGGTCAGTCGCTACGGTGTGTTCCCGCTGGCAGATACGCTGGACCATATCGGTCCGATGGCACGCTCGGTGGGTGATGCGGCTCTGATGCTGCAGGCGCTCGAAGGTCGCGATCCGCGTGATGCTTCGACCAGAACCGACGCGGCCCAGGATTATGCCGCCGCCGCTGCGCGCGGCGTACAGGGGCTGCGGATTGGCATCGATCGGCGTTACTCAACCGCGGACACCGATCCCGTCATGTCTGAGGCTTTGTTTGATGCGCTCGAGCTCCTCGCGCGCCATGGGGCGACCATCGTCGAGTTTGATGCCCCGCAGCTGGCCGATGCGGCGCATCACTGGATGGCGGTCTGCGCAGTGGACGCCCTCATCGGGCACAAGGATCTTTATCCGACGCACGCAGATCGATACGGGCCAGCATTCCGGGCGCTGCTCGAGTTCGGCACCACGGTGACGGCGGTCGATTACGCGCGTGCCACACGCCAGCGACAGGATACCCGCGCTCTGCTGAACGAGATGCTTGCCGGGCTCGATGTGCTGGCCTGTCCCGCGATGCCGACCCCGGCCGGCCCGCAGCCCGACCCGCAGGTGGTGATGGATGTGCATGATGTGCCGGCGCTGGTGCGTTTTTCCGCGCCGACCAACTTTTCCGGACATCCGACCATCACCGTTCCCAATGGCTTTACCGCAGACGGTCTGCCGACCGCCATGCAGTTCATCGGCCGGCATGGCGATGAGGCCGCCATCATTCGCGCCGGCGCGGCCTGGGAGCAGCTGACCGACTGGCATACGCGGAGACCGGTGCTGTGACCGATCAGCTTTTTCGCATCGACGCCTATCAGCGCAGCTGCACCGCGCAGGTGACGGCGAGCGGTGCGGAGGGCATCGTGCTCGATCGCACGGTGTTCTATCCGGAAGGCGGTGGTCAGCCGGGGGATCGGGGGGTATTGCGGACCGCCTCAGGGGAGGTCGCGATTGTCGACACCCAGACAGATGAGCATGGCCACCTGCTGCACCTTCCCGCGCCGGGCAGCGTGATCCCCGCCGCCGGCACCCAGGTCGAGGCCTGTATCGACTGGGACTACCGCTACCGCCATATGCGCACCCATACCTGCCTGCATCTGCTCTGCGCGCTCGTGCCGCATGACGTGACCGGTGGGTCGATCAGCCAGGAGAAAGGGCGCCTCGATTTCGACATGGCTGAACCTGTCGACAAGGAGGCGCTGGAGGAAGCGCTGAACCGCCTGGTGCAGGAAGACCATCCTGTCGGCAGCCGCTGGATCAGCGACGAGGAAATGCGCGCCAACATGGATCTGGTGCGCACCATGTCCGTCAGGCCGCCGATGGGTCAGGGCCGCGTGCGACTGATTGAGGTGAGCGCGGTTGATCTGCAGCCCTGTGGCGGCACCCATGTCGCGCGCACCGGTGAGATCGGTGTGGTGCGGCTCGGGAAAGTCGAGAAAAAAGGACGGCAGAACCGCCGTATCAACATTCACCTCGATTGAGGCGAAGTCAGGCCGTTTCGCGCGCCAGCTCGACGGCGCGCCACAGGTACCAGGCAGCGACGCTGCGGTAGGGCCGCCAGCGTTCGGCATAGGCGACAAGCGCGCTGCGCGTACTTTCCCCGCTGTTGCCGAGGATGCGCGCATGACCCTGCCGCAGGCCGAGGTCGTCCACCGCCATCACGTCCGCGCGGCCGAGCCGGAACATGAGCAGCATCTCGACCGTCCAGCGTCCAATACCGCGCACGCGGGTCAGTCGCGCGATGACCTCTTCGTCAGGGAGGGCGCTGAGTGCGCGCAGCTCCGGCACCTCTCCGCTGAGGACGTGTGCCGCGAGATCTTTCAGGGCCAGGATCTTGTTATGCGACAGACCGGCGCCGCGCAAAGTCGGCACATCCAGTGTTTCGATGTGTTCAGCGTTCAGGTCTCGCTCGCCTCGCGGGAGCAGCGCACACAGGCGCGCAAAGATGGTGCCTGCGGCCCGACCGCTGAGCTGCTGGTAGACGATCGCTCGGGACAGGGCGGCAAACACGCTTGAGGTATCGCGCAGCTCAATCCGCGGCGGGCCGATGGTGGCGATCACCCGGCCCAGTTCCGGGTCTGCTTTGCGCAGATAGTCGGCGGCAGTCCAGGGGTCGTAGTCGAATCCTGCAGGCATCTGCCCGGGCATGCCCTCGATCCTCAGCAGATAGCGCTTCGTGGTGACGCCGCCATCCGCTGAAAAGCCACCGGCCTTGCTGCCCGCCGCGAGCACGCGGTGGCAGGGCACGATGATTGGAAACGGGTTGGCGCCGAGGGCCTGGCCCACGGCGCGCATGCCGCCGGGTTTGCCGAGTCGCTGCGCCAGTTCGCCGTAGGTCACCGTGGTGCCCGACGGGATCGCCCGCGCAGCGCTGTAAAGCGAGCGGCGGAACGGGGTCTGAGCGTCAAGATCCAGCGCGATCGCGTTGAGGTCGGCGGGTTTGCCGGCAAGGTGCTGCACGAGGGCTTTTCGCGCCCGGGCAGCAGCGCCCCTGGGCGCCTGGGATACAAAAGCCGGAAACCGCTCGGCCAGTCGGCGACCGGTTGCGGCAGGGGTCATGCCGGGGAGCTCGGTGCCGACCAACAGGTCGCCCTGCCAGGCAATCCCGCAGGGACCGAGTGCGGTGTTGAATACGTGGTAACCGGTTTTGCTCATCGGCGCATGCTAGCAGCTGCGCGCCCGTTCGCATCGCCGCGTGACGGTGCCTCAGGATAGCGTGCCGCGCTCCCCGTCGTAGGCCGGATCGCGCAGCAGCGTATGCAGCTGGCGCCGACGTACGCCCATGTTGCCGCCATCGAAAAGCGGCATGACCAGCGCATCCTGCAGATACCCGGCGAGAGGGTTGGCCAGGTCGTAGCTTTCGATGCCGACCACGCGCATCAGTTCGGTGATGACGCGGACCGCCGTTTCAGTGCAGAAGACCTTTGAATGCAGCGCGAGTTCAACGGCGTCTTCGCTCATGCTGTCCATCGCGAAGCAGGAGCGGTAGCTCAGAGAGCGGCAGGCCTCCAGCGCGCTTTTGGCGTCGGCGAGCGCATAGCCCACGGCCTGGTGTTCGATGATCGGATACGGGCCGCCGCGTGCTTCACGCCGCGCGAAATAGAGGGTGAAGCTGAAAGCGGCGCGCAGGATCGCCGTCGCCAGAACGCCGACCAGCGCTGCGGTGCTGGTGAAGCTGAGGTCTACGGTGGCGAGCCCGCCGCCGACCGCCCCCAGGACGTTGTCCGCAGCAGCGCGTGTACCGTCCAGGCGGAACTGGGGCATCAGGTGTGCGCGATGCCCGAGACTGTCGATGAACTTCTCTGCCACAAGTCCGCTGTAGGGGCGGGTCACGGCAATTATCGACAGCCCCTCTGCCGGATCTGCAGTCGCGTCGGTGCGGCAGACCACGCACAGGAGTTCGGCGCCGGTGCGGTCCCAGCCGGTGGCCGAAGATACCCAGCGCTTGGCACCGTGGATGACCCATTCGTCTCCATCGCGCTCGGCGCGGGTGCGGGTCCCGGCGGCGGGCGCAGGCGCGCCATAGTTCGCGCTGCCTCCCGGTTCGCTGTTGCAGAGCGCGGCAAGCGGCGTGCCCGTACAGTCGAGGAAAGGGGCCAGCAGGCGCTGCTGCTGTTCCGAGCTGCCGGCAAGCATGACCGGCATCAGGCCGAGCAGGGTGGCGAGGAGCGTGAGCGTAACGTTGGTCTCCACCGCGTAGAACTCTTCAGTCACCACCGCCATGTCGACCAGTCCGGTTCCATCCCCGCCGTAAGGCTGCGGGATCATGCGCCGCAGGAAGCCCGCCCGGACCATCTTTTCGTACACCGGCCGGGTGGCCTGGAAACGGCTTTCGCTATCGGGCAGACCGGCGCACAGCGCGGCTACCTGTACCAGCTCCTGTCTGGCGAACGTGCGGGCACTCGCCTGCAGTTCGCGCTGCGCAGGATTCAGAGTGAAGTCAACAGCCATCTGCGGTTCTCCTCGTCAGGCGCGCAAAGCGTAACAGTGCATCGCGTGCCGGTGTTGTCCGCTGCGCAGCGAAGACGGTATCGTGGCGCGCCGTTCAGACCGGAGGTGGAGAGCCTTGATTTTCCAGTTACAGGACCGGCGCGTGGAAGCCGACGGTGAGTACTTTGTCGCCGACAGTGCCAGCGTCATCGGCACAGTGCGTCTGATGCATGAGGCCAGCGTCTGGTTTGGCGCTGTCGTACGCGGTGACAACGAGCCCATTGTGATCGGCGCGCGCACCAACGTTCAGGACCTCGCCGTTCTGCATACCGATCCCGGGTATCCACTTACCATTGCCGACGGTTGTCTGATCGGACACAAAGCAATGGTGCACGGCTGCACGATCGGGGAGAACAGCCTTGTCGGCATCAATGCCGTCATTCTCAACGGTGCGAAGATTGGCGCTAACTGCCTGATCGGTGCGGGCGCTCTGGTGACCGAGGGCAAGGAGATCCCCGACGGCAGCCTGGTGCTGGGCACGCCCGGGCGCGTGGTGCGTCAGGCGAGCGCGGAGCAGATCGCCTATACGCGCGAGCTGGTCAACCGCTACGTCGAAAACGCGCGGCGTTTCCGTGAAGGGCTGGTCGCCCAGGACCGTGCTGACCGCCGCGCATGACGCAGCCGGTGGATGCCGCGCAGGTTCTCAAGGCGGCCAGAACATTCGGTCGCGAGGTCATCGAACCGGACGCTGAGACCTGGGAGTTCGGCGGCACCCTGCCGCGCGATTATTTCGAGGCCGCCGCCGCACACGGCCTTTGCGGACTGCGGGTGGCGACCGCTGACGGCGGCGCCGGGTTGTCGCTGGGTGAGTTCGCCGAGGTCGTTGAGGTGCTCGCCCGCCACTGTCTGGCGTCGGCCTTTGCCCTGGTCGTGCACAACAATCTGGCCGCCGCGATTGCCGCGGCGGGATCAGTCGCGCAACGTGAGCGCTTCCTGCCCGGCATGCTCGAGGGCCGCTCCATCGGCGCTTTTCTGCTGACCGAACCCGGAGTTGGCAGTGACGCGCAGGCGCTGCAGACCAGCGCCATTCCGCAAGCCGGTGGCTGGCGGCTGGAGGGTTCAAAGGCCTGGGTGAGCAACAGCCTGCAGGCGGATGTGCTCTGCGTTTACGCGCAGACCGAACCGGGAGCCGGGGCGCGCGGGGTTGCTGCTTTCCTGGTTGAGCGTGAGCAGGAAGGCGTTTTTCACGACGGCTGCCACGAAATCATCGGCGGCCACGCCCTCGGGGCCGGTGTCATCTCCTTTGAAGGCTGCCTGCTCGATAACACCCAGCAGCTGTTTGCGCCCGGAGAAGGCCTGCGCCGCGCGCTGGAGGGGATCGATATCGCGCGCGTCGCGGTAGCCGCGATGTCGTGCGGCACCCTGGCGCGCGCGCTGTCCGAAGCCTTGCGCTACACGCGCAAGCGCCAGGCCTTCGGCGGCGCGCTGGCCGAACAGCAGGGCGTGCAGTGGATGCTGGCCGACGCGGCAACAGACCTTGAGGCTGCGCGCGGACTGGTGCGCGCGGCCGTTGCCGCAGTAGATGGCGGGAGCGGTTTTTCCCTGGCAGCAGCGCATGCGAAGAAGTTCGCTACCCGCGTGGCGTTTGCGCGCATCGCCGACTGCGCGCAGGTCATGGGGGCAGCGGGCATGCTGCGTGACTATCCGCTCGCGCGACACCTCGCGGCGGCGAAGCTTGCGCAGTACCTGGATGGCGCAACCGAAATCCAGAACGTGGTTATCGCCCGCGCTCTGGAGAAAAACTACCTTGAACTGAACTGAGTCGTTGCGGTCCGCAGGGAGCCGGGCTCAGCTGTCCGCGTAGCGGCGCACGATCTGCTTGCCGAGCGCCATCATGTGCACCTGGTCAGGGCCGTCAGCCTGGCGGCACCAGCGCGCGTAATTGAACGCCTCCGCCATGAAGTAATCGCCGGTCAAGCCGCCGGCGCCATGGATCTGCATGCAGCGATCAATCACTGTCTGGGCCATCAGCGGCACGGTGATCTTAGCGGCGGCAATGAGGTCGCGCGCGTCCTTGGCACCGACCTCGTCCATGCGGGCGGCGGTCTTCAGGGTGAGCAAACGGGCCTGCTCGATCTCGCTGAAGCTCTTCGCGATGTCTTCCAGCACGGATTGATGTTCAGCCAGAGTCTTGCCGAACGTTGAGCGCGATACCGCGCGGCGGCACGCAAATTCGAGTGCACGCTGGGCGCAGCCGATCAGACGCATGCAGTGATGGATCCGACCCGGTCCGAGGCGTCCCTGCGCGATCTCAAAGCCGCGGCCTTCACCGAGCAGAATGTTCTCGGCCGGCACGCGGACATCTTCGAACAGAACCTCGGCGTGTCCCAGGGGCGCGTCGTCGTAGCCGAGAGTAGTCAGCGGACGCACGATGGTGACCCCGGGCGTGTTCTTGGGCACCAGCACCTGGCTCTGCTGCAGATGGCGGTTGGGGTTGTCGGGATCGGACTTGCCCATGACGATGAAGATCTTCGTGCGCTCGTACATCGCGTTGGTGATAAACCATTTGCGGCCGTTGATGACGTAGCTGTCGCCCTCCCGCCGGATCGAGGTCTGCACGTTGGTGGCATCACTGGAGGCGACGTCGGGCTCGGTCATGGCGTACGACGAGCGGATCTCGCCGGCCAGCAGCGGCTGCAGCCAGGCCTGGCGCTGTTCCTCGGTGCCGTATTTCATGAACACTTCCATGTTGCCGGTATCGGGCGCGTTGCAGTTGAAGATCTCCGGCGCCCAGGAAACCCGTCCCATGATCTCGGCCAGCGGTGCGTAATCCACGTTGGATAGTCCGCCATGGGAGCGCGGCACGAACAGGTTCCACAGACCTTCGTCGCGCGCTTTGTCTTTCAGCTCTTCCATCAGCGGGACGGTGGCAAAGCGGTTGGGCAGCGCATGCAGCTGCTCGTGGTAGAGGCGCTCGTTGGGGTACACGTGCTGGTCCATGAACGCCTGCAGCTGGGTGCGCAGGGCTTCGGGGCTCGCGGTGATATCAGCGTAGTTCATGTGGTCTCTCGTCATTCTGGAGGGGGGATTCTAGCGGCAGCGCGCGCCGGCTCGACGCCGGGGCAGCGCCGCCAGATCGGAGCACCGGAGCAGGCTCAGTCGGCGAGGTCGCGTTTGGCCTGCTCGCGCAGCTCGGCTTTTTTTATCTTGCCCGAGGCGGTCATCGGGAATTCGTCGACGAACAGCACGTGGCGCGGGATCTTGAACGTGGCGACCTTGCCGCGACAGGCGCCGATGACTTCGTCCGCGCTGATGTCCGCACCGGTCCGCCGTTGCACGAAGGCGACGGGTACTTCGGCCAGGCGCTCGTCCGGCAGGCCAACCACTGCGACCTGCTGGATCCCCGCGGTCTGCAGCAGCAGACCCTCGACCTCCATCGGGTCGACGTTTTCGCCACCCACCTTGAGCATGTCCTTGTAGCGCCCGAGAAAGCGGATATAGCCGTCAGCGCGCCGGTGCCCGGTGTCGCCGGTGTGGAACCACCCATCTTCGTCGTAGCTCGCGGCGGTCGCCTCGGGCTTGTTGTAGTAGCCCAGCATGAGGCCATAGCCACGCATGACGATCTCGCCCGCCACGCCGACCGGCTGTTCCTGCCGAGTTTCGGGGTCAATGATGCGCACCTCGTAACCCGGTGCGCAGTAGCCCGAGGATTCCGTGCGCTGCTCCAGCGTGTCGCCAAGCGATCCGACCAGCGTGCCCGCCCCCATTTCGCTCATGCCGTACCCGGTCACCGTGATCAGCGGGGCCAGCGTCTCAGCCGCTTTGCGGCAGATCCCGACCGAGCTCTGCATGCCTGCGGCGAACAGACCACAGCGCAGGCTGGCCAGATTGCCGTGCAGTTTTTCCTGCGCTTCCGACAGGTCCTTGAGGTGGGTATCGAAGCCATTCAGCAGGGTCACTTTCTCGCGCTCGATCTGGCGGATGCTCTCTTCGGCATCGAAAACTTCCGTCAGGATCTGACGCGCGCCGGTCAGCATGGACAGCAATGCGCCTTCCGAATAGGAAAACAGGTGGAACAGCGGCAGGTAGTTCAGGATGGTGTCGTTCTCAGTCACCCCGAGGCGGAACGCCCGCTCCTCGATCAGGCGCAGCATGATGTGGTTATGCATGACGCCTTTGGGAAAGCCGGTGGTCCCGGAGGTGTACATGATGAACACCGGGTCATCCGGGTCGACTGCATCAATGCGGGCGCGCAGGGTCGTCTCCTCGACGCTTGCGCCACGCGCGATGAGGTCGTCGAAGCCGACACACCCCGTATGGCCCGAGGCGCCCAGAATGACCGTCCCGCGCAGCTCGGGGAACTCCGGATCCTCAATGTCCTCGCCGAGCTCCGGCAGTTTCACCACCTCGCGGACCATGCCCAGGTAGTCGACCGGTCCAGAGACGTCGTGGGTGATGAGGTAGCGGGTGTCGGACTGTTTCAGCAGGTAGGCCAGATCGTTGGTTCGGAAGCGCGTATTGACGGGTACCTGTACCGCGCCGATCCGGGCGAGCGCGTACATGCAGAAGATCCATTCCGGCCGGTTCATCATCCACAGCGCGACGTGGTCGCCATGACCCACACCGAGCGCGATCAGGCCTTTCGCCACGGCGTCAATGCGGTCGCGTACATCGCTGAACGTGTAGCGGTCGTCGCCGAAGACCAGAGCCTCGCGCTCGCCGAAGCGCTCGGCCATGGTGTCTGCGAGCGAGCCGAACGTTTTCTTGGTGTACCACTCCGCCATGTTGTTCCCCTGCCATCATTAATTGAGGCGGGAGTATAGAAAATCGTTGCGGCCGTCGGGGAATGAGCGGCCTGCGTACAATGCCGCGCATGACAGAAGCAGCAGTCAGCGGGCGCTCCCGGGTGGTCATCATGTGCGCGCTGGTACTGGCCGGCGAGATGATTTTCAGCCTGCCGTTCCATCTGCCGCGCTACTTCCGGCCGTCTTTTCTGGAAGGGCTGGGGCTGAGTAACACCGAGCTCGGCGACGTGTTCGCTGTCTACGGGATCACCGCAATGCTGGCGTATTTCCCGGGCGGGCTGCTGGCAGACCGTCTGCCGCCGCGGCTGTTGATCGTGGGCTCCCTGCTGGCGACGGCGGCCGGCGGCCTGTTCATGGCTGCGCTGCCCGGTCCGCGAGGGCTCGGGCTGCTTTACGCCTACTGGGGCCTGACCACGATTCTCCTGTTCTGGGGCGCCATGATCTGCGCGGTGCGCGACTGGGGTGGCGCTGCTGCCCAGGGACGCGCGTTCGGGATCCTCGACGGCGGGCGCGGCCTGGTTTCCGCCGTGTTCGCCACGGCGGCGGTGCTGGTGTTCGAACCCGAACTCCCGGGCGCGGCGCTGTCGGCGACGGAGCGCGCCGACGGGCTCAGCCGGGTGGCTGTGTTTTATGCGGCGGCGACGGCCCTAGCCGCCGTTTTTGCGTGGTGGGCGCTACCTTCCGGGAGTACGCGTGGAAGCGGCTCAGCCCCAGGCCTTGCCGCAGTGATGCAATTGCTGCGCTATCCCTCGCTATGGCTGCAGGCTGTAGTCATTGTGTGCGCTTACTGCGGCTTCAAGGGCCTGGATAACTTCGCGCTGTATGCTTTCGAAGTCCTGCACCTGAGCGAAACAGAGGCTGCGTTCTTTGCGACGGCTAACGCCTATCTGCGCCCGGTTGCGGCCCTGCTCGCTGGTCTGCTCGCCGACCGTGTCGGTTTGTCGCGCCTAAGCACGGCCCTGTTCTGTCTACTCGCGGTCTGTTACGGCGTCCTCGCGGTAATCAGCCCGGTCAGCTTGCCGGTCACCCTGATCATGGCAAATCTGCTGTGCAGCGCAGTCGCTGTATTCGCGCTGCGCGGGATCTACTTCGGCCTGTTCGAGGAAGGTGGCGTGCCGCGCCATCTGACAGGTGCAGCGACCGGTCTGGTGTCGGTCGTTGGATTCACGCCGGACATCTTCTTCGCCCCGCTTGCCGGACGGTTGCTGGACGCGGCGCCGGGGCTGGCCGGGCATCAGCATTACTTCCTGCTGCTCAGCGGTCTGGCAATTGGCGGCATCCTTGCGGCGGGGTTACTCTGCCGCCGGCCGCCGACGGGCAGACAGTCGACAACTTAAAGGACGCGCAGGTGAGCGAAAACGAGTTTGCAGACAAGGTAGCCGTAGTAACCGGCGCGAGCCGGGGGATCGGCCGCGGCATTGCCGAGGAACTCGGGCGACTGGGCGCGCGGGTTGCCTGTGTCGCAACCCGGGCCGAGAACGCGTCTGCGGTCGTCGAGAGTATTCGCGCAGGCGGAGGCAACGCCCAAGCCTTCGGCGCTCTGGTAGAGCGCGGAGATTCCGTCCGCGCCCTGTTTGAAGAGATCGGTGAAACGTTCGGTCCGGCAGAGATTCTGGTCAACAACGCCGGGATTTCGGAGCCCATGATGACGCTGGATATGACCGAGGAGAGCTGGGACCGGCACATGGACGTCAACTGCAAATCGATTTTTCTCTGTGCGCAGGCCGCCGCGCGCCAGATGAAAGAGAACGGTGGCGGCAACATCATCAATATAGGATCTGTGCTGGGCCGCAATGCCTTCCCCGCAACCCTGGGCTACTGCACCTCCAAGGCGGCGGTGGATCACATGACCCGTGTCATGGCGATTGAATGGGCGCGCCTGAACATCCGTGTGAACTGCATCGCGCCCGGCTACATCCGGACCGATCTGATTGACCAGTTGGTAGAAGACGGCAAGCTCATCCTGCGGGACCTCGAAAAACGCACGCCGCAGCGTCGGCTCGGCCGAATCGAAGATGTCGCGCGTGCAGTGCGCTACATCGCGAGCGAGGACGCCGCGTTCATGACGGGCGAGACGCTGGTGCTGGACGGCGGGTGGACTGCGTTCGGTTATTACCAGCCGTCCGCGCCAAAATGATTGACCGGCTGGAATTGACCATGTGGCGGCCGCTGGAAATCATCATGTTGGTTGCCGCTCTTGTTCTGGCGGGCGGCGTCGCTGTCTCTGCGGCGGTGGCTGGAGAGCGCTGCGATGAAGAGCGGCCTCAGGAAATTTTCGAAGCGCTTGAGGCGATCGACAACGAAGGCGAAAACCAACTTCAGATCCGGCTTCAGGACCTCGCTGAGCAGGAGCGTTGGACGCAGGGTGATTGGGAGCAGTTCACCCTGAGCCTGGCGGACTCTCCGGCGGTCAACGAGCGTGAGGATCAGCGCTCCGCACTGATGGCGCAGGTATTTGCCGTTCTGGCTAAGCCGCCGGTGGACTGCGTCCGGCTCGACGAACTCGAGGCGGAGGTTCTCAACCTGGAGCGGGCGCTGTGGGACGACAGCCTCGAACGTGTGGAGAGGCGGCTGCAGCGGAACGTGGCGCCAGACGCTCTCTGATCCCGCTCCTGGCTGGTTTTTTTCAGCCAGCTCTTCCGGGAACCCGGCTGTACGCAGCCATTAAATAATCGGCCGCGAAGGCGCGCTGACCAACGATCGGCTTATTTCCGGCGTGTGCGGCGCACTGATGCAGTGCGGCCTGAATCTTGCTCCTAGGAACCGTTTGCCCGGCGGCAGGTGCCGGGCTGTCCGCAAGAAAGGAGACAGCGGTGTCGCTTGAGCGAAGAAAACTACAACTCTCTAAATTAGCCCCCTGCCTTGCGCTGCTTGTGGCAGGACCCACCCAAGCTCTGGAAGAAGTCACTGTGACCGCGACCCGGGTCGAGCGTGACATTCTGGATATCCCGATGTCGGTCAGCATTGTCGATAGCGACGACGTCCAGCGTCGCCAGTTAATCGGATTGAACGAGTCCATGAACCGGATCCCCGGTGTCTATATCACCAGCGCCTACAACGCCTCGCGGGATTTGCGTATGTCCATCAGAGGTTTTGGCTCGCGCTCCGCGTTCGGGATCCGTGGGCTCAAGGTTTACATCGATGGTATTCCTGCGACAGCGCCTGATGGCCAGACCGCGCTGGACGATCTGGATCTGGCCAGTGTTGAACGCATTGAGGTCATCCGCGGGCCTGCTTCCGCGCTGTATGGCTCTTCCGCCGGCGGCGTGGTCAACATTTTCACCCAGTCGGGAACCGAGATTCCGTTCGTGGAGGCCGGCGTCAGTCTGGGGAGCTACGACTTCGAGCGCTACCAGTTCAAGACCGGCGGGCAGGCGGGCGCGCTCAACTACTTCGTCAACGGGTCGTATCTGGA
>JAYODW010000038.1:0-41717 GCA_038116745.1 Gammaproteobacteria bacterium | reverse complement strand
TGGTCCAGTTCGGATTCTGGACGGGGCTACGGCTCTCCGAACTGTTCGCCCTCAATTGGGGCAATGTTGACTGGATCAACGATCGAATCTACGTCGAAGGTGCGCTGACTCAGGACTCGGAGGAAATCGAGGACACGAAGACGGAAGCCGGCGAGCGCACGGTCAACCTCCTGCCTCCGGCTATTGCCGCGCTGAAGGCCCAGAAGGAGCATACTTTCCTGAAGGGGGCCGAGGTGTTCCAGAATCCTCATACGCGGGAACGGTGGACGGGCGACCAAGCACTTCGCACACGGCAATGGAACACGCTTTGCCGGCGGGCTGGCGTCCGCTACCGGCCGCCCGGCCAGATGCGTCACACGTTTGCTTCGATGTCGTTGATGGCGGGCGAATCGCCCCAGTGGGTCGCGGCGCAAATGGGGCATACAGACTGGACGTTCACGGCTCGTGTCTACTACCGGTGGATCCCGAAGGACGCCAGCGACGCCGGAAATAAGGTCATGAAGAAGTGGGGTAACCGTTGACCGTTGACCACGGCGTCCAAGCACAGGCAACGGTACGTCGGCCTTTCTGACCGACGCGCAACCGGCCATTTCCTTGGATCGCACCGTTCACGATCACGATCACGGCCGCGGTGACGGTCTCCGCGGCTGGGTAGTTAGGCCCAGACAGGCCCAGACAGGCCCAGACAGGCCCAGATGATACTTGGGGTCGCACCGTACCGTGGCAGCCAAAAAGCGAGCCTGAAATTGGTGTTGAGTTCAACTCAACATTCGGCTAGACTAAGCAGTGGGCTCGACCAGAGTGACCTGTCATGGCCATTGGACACGCGATTAGACAGCATCGAAAGCAACGCGGGATGACGCTCAGAGCGTTGGCCGAAAGCGCTGGCGTGGATTTCACCTACCTGTCGAAGATCGAAAACGAGAAGCCGGGATTCGAACCCGGGGCCGATACGCTGCGGGCCTTGGCGATCGCCCTCGACATCGACGAGCTTGAGCTTCTGGAGATGGCGGACAAGGCCCCGCCGGAGCTGGCAAACATCGCCCGCCACGCAAGCGGCCGCCGCTTCCTGCGGCGCGCGCGGGAAATCGCCTCGCCCGAAGATTGGGATGCGCTACTCGACGTGCTCGAGGCGCGTGATCAAGCGCGACGGGACGGACGTTGAGCCATGCGTTGGTCGTTTTCTGCCTCGCGATCCTTCACACGCTGTCCGCGTCAATACTATTACGGTCAGATTGCCGCGTATCATGCGGCTAAGAACGACCCCCTGCGTCGCGAAGCTTTCTTGCTCAAGCAGCGAAAGTCCCTGCCCCTCTGGCGCGGTAACCTTGTGCACGATGCGATCGAGCATCTCGTCGTTCCGGCGTGGCAAAACCGCCATCAACCGGACTGGGACAGTGTCGTTGCGCAAACGCGTGCCACCGCCGAACGACAGCTCGTGTTTTCCGCTGCAGGCCGCTATCGGGAGGCAGGCATGACTAAGACCAAAGCCGGCCAGGCGTACTGCGCCCTGGTCGGGCACGATCCCGGCGAGATCCTCTTGGACGGCGACGTCGAGACAGCGCTCGACGAGGCGGAACGCGCTCTGCGCAATTTGGCCTCTATGACGGATCTGCATACTGAGGTCACAGCACACCGTCCACTCTTTGCCGAACTACGTGTGCCGGTTAATTATGATGGCGTCTCGATCAGCGCACAGATCGACTTGTTGTACTTTCGCGAGTATGGGCGCCCCACAATCGTCGAGTGGAAGACCTATGATGGTGCGGTCGGCGGTTCCGAGCTTCAGGGTGCGCTATACGCCTGGGTGCTGCAGAACCACCCTAAGTGGCGAGTGGAGGCACCGGAGGCGGTGCAGATACTTGAAGTGCAACTCCTCAAGTCGACCGTCGTCTCTCATCAGGTGTCAGTCGACTCCTTGATTGCGCTCGAGGACACCATTTATCGCAGCCTATGCGACATCCGCGCAGTCGCCGGTGATGCCAAGTACGGCAACGTCGACATTGCCGATTTTCCTATTACAAAAAACGCCAAGAACTGCGAATTTTGCCCCTTTCAGACGCTGTGTTCAGACCGCCTGCGCGCGGCGAACGACGACTCGATGAACGATTTCTCCCTGGCGGCAAACGCGTAACTGACCATGAAACAGCTACTGAACTTGTACCCAATCACCGGCGTAGCCGAACTTGAGACGGAGTACCGCCTAATAGATATCGTGGGCCTGCACGACAGCCCGGACGATCCTGATTTGATTCACGAGAACGCTGGAGCGCTGGTGGGTCAGGTCGCCTCCAGATTGCGCTGTCCAGCTGCCCTGATCCGGAAATCTGCCGAATACCAACTGGCGGTACCGGCAAACCGCAAGATCAACACGTTCGAGGTGCAGGTTAGACCCGACGTAGTGCGGCTGGAACCTCAGGACGAGACACATCCGCTGGCATTTGCGGCGTTAACCCCAGAGCAGGTGCCGATTGCACAGCAGTTGCTGGCTGCCGAGTTGCGTACCCCGCTTCGCCAGGACCAACAGCTATGGTCAAGTTACGGCAGCTTCTTTTTCAAGCGGCCGACGAACATCCGAGATGACAAGCGCGATATCGATATCTTCACGGGCTTTGGCTTCCGAATCGTCCCGTTTGAAGACGCCTTCTACGTATCCCTGGACTTGACGACAAAATTCGTTGAAACGCAGTGGATGATCGATGCCTACGATGAGGCAGCCCTGCACGGCTTGCACATGCGCCACGCGTTGTATCTATATGGGCAGCGCTGGTACCCAATCCAGTTCCTGGGGCTTACAGGTCAGACCATTCAGGAACAGGGTTTCGTGCCCAATGACACGGGGCCGACCCGCTACGTCTACGAGTGGACTTTAGAGGCGTGCAAGGATAACCCGCCGCACTGGATTCAACGCCTCGATCCGACGTCGCCGGCGATTCGCTACCGCTACCCGGGTGGCTCTAGGCCGTTCGTCGGTGCGCTGGCGTTGTGCCGGCTCTTGTTGCGCACCGATGATCCCGAGCGTCGGCGTTATCAACGGCGCACGGCACTTCGGCCCGACGAACGCGCCCGCCAGTCGGCCCACATCATCGAACGCTTTTTCCAGCGAGCGTCCTTCATGGGTCAGCCCCTGACCGTCGAGGCAACCCCGCACGCGCAGCGTGCGCGGCGCTTCAAGCTTCCAGCGCTCGAGTTCGGCCAGGGCAAGGTCCTGGCCGTCGGCGGCGACGACGGTGTGGCTTTCAAGGACTACGGTCGTGCACGACTAGATCATCTGCTGGATGGTGTGGCTTTCAAGGACTACGGTCGTGCACGACTAGATCATCTGCTGGATCCGGAAGGGGGCATCGCCATCACCAGCCCGCTGGATCCCCAGTATGTCGTCATGCCCAAAGGGTTGGGCCGCAACGTCGCCGACGATTTCGTCTCGCGTCTGAGTAAGGCCATGCAGGCGCTCCTGCAAACGTCCTATCGGCCGAAACGCGTGATGTACGACGACAACGGGGCTCGGACCCTGAAACAGCAAGTCGATGCAGTGTTGAAGGGACTCGATGACGCTGGCGTCAGAGGCGGCCACGGTGTACTGGTGCTTCCGGACGACGCCCGCTCCGACCTCCACAATTTCTTGAAGCGCGAACTTACGGACCGATTGCAGGTGCAATGCGCCGCCGCCGACAGACTCCGTTCGTTCTACATCGATCAGGTCAGCGATGGCAGATCGCGCTTTGGCGTCGTGCCAAGGCTCGAAGGCAAGTTTCAAAGTTATCTGCGCAATCTCGCCCTAGGGCTTTTGATCGTCAACCGGCAATGGCCGTGGGTGCTCGCGCAGCCCACGCGCTACGATGCCTACGTCGGATTGGACGTCTTGAAACCCATGACGGCCATGTCGTTCTTCTATGGCGGCGGCCGCCGCTGTGTCTTGCGTGCCGCCGAGGCGAAGGGTGCGGAGAAACTGACGTCGCGGCAGGTCAACGGCATGCTCATCGATGGACTGCGGGCCGACCTCGAACAACTGGAGGCGCCGCCTCGATCGATTGTCTTGCGCCGCGACGGGCGCGCGTTTCATTCGGAACGGCACGGGTTTTCCAACGCGATCCACCGCCTGAAGCAGGAAGGTCTCTTGGCGGAGGATGTCGTGGTCGGTGTGGTGGAGATTTCCAAGCGCACTGCGATCGGACTTCGATTGCTCGGGCAAAGTCCGCGGGACGGCCGCATCCAAGCACCCGGCATCGGCAGCTGGTGCGCCCTCAATGACTGCGAGGGCATCGTCGCCACCACGGGCTATCCGTTCCGCTTTCCCGGTACCCCGCAGCCACTGCACGTCCGAATCGTGGAAGGGAACCTCAACATCGAGTCGGTGCTCTACGACACTTTCGCCATGGCACAGCTTGCGTGGGCGGCACCGGAAGCTAGCATGCGGCTGCCCATCGACCTGAAGCTCATCGACGATTATCTGCGTTCGCTCGCGGGTGCGGCGGACGACGAAGCCGCCGTGTACGAGGAACTGGACGCGGCGATCGGAGACAGCACATGAGTGATCTGACCAATCTGTCATATCAATACCAGCGCCGCGCCGAGTTCGCACAACAAGTGAACGATGCCGTACTGGAGTTGAAGCGGCAGACTACCACGGGTCCGGCGACGTTAGACACAAGCACAATCGACTTCCTGGCGAATGCTCTCGCGTACTTGATCAGCCGCCTCAACGAGGATCGCCCCGTAGGCGAGAAAGTCGTACCTGAGGAAGTAGTTCACGATTTGAGTGCCCACGCGACCGACGCCGACCCATATTTCAAGGAGGACCTGGCCGCAACACTTAAGGCACTGAAGCAAACGTCTATAGGGGCCGACCATTGGCACACGCTGGAGCAACTCTGCACCGTAGCCGATCGGGCCGCGTCCGCCAGCTACCGACGGCTGAGGAGGCGGTGATTGAGCGAACCCCTTCGGCGGCTCCTGCACGACCTGGACCACCGCTGCGACAACCTGATCGCGGATTTCCGTCGCGACCGATCCGGCGAAGTCCCCGAGATCCAGGCCTATGTGGCGACGCTCTTGAGTCTGGTCGAGCGCACCTCCGAGCGCGTGCGGGTGCTGCTCGCCGATCCGGATTTCCAAGACGAATCGATCGCGCAGCACTTATTCTACAATTACAAGCGTCTCGCAGAGATCGTTCAGTTGATGGAAGTGGGTCCGGCATTCGTCCTGGCCCGATTCAACGACAGTGATCGTGCTGCATCGCGATTGATCGCACGCATCTGCGAGGACATTGGCTTTCCGCACCGTGCGCCCGTATGCAGCGCCACGAGTGCCGAATACTACTGGACACGGGTCGATGTCGATCTGGTCTACATGCCTTTCACGGAGACTCGTCACGTCCTGACCTGGCCGGACCTTTACCATGAGCTGGCACATATCCTGGTCGCCCGCGATCCCGACAACATCCTGGTACCGTGCGAAGACCTCACAATCCGCTACTTTCAAAGGCAGTTTCAGGAGGCACAGAGCAAGAACTGGCCAACCGCGTCCATCGAGCTGCTTGCCGAGGGCATGGACAATTGGCTGGATACTTGGCTGTTGGAGTTCTGCTGCGACATGATCGCCGCCTTCTGGGCAGGGCCTGCTTACGGTTGGTGTAATCTACGGCTGTCCACCAACCAGGGACTCGACGCGACGTCCGTTTACGGCGGCAATCCCACGCACCCGGCGGATTGGGCGCGAGCCCAGGCTGTGGATGTCGTGTTGCAGCGAACCGGTTGGCGCGAGGCGAGTCGTGCCATTCTTGGAGACCTTGATGACCTCATTAAGGTCTCGCCGTGCGAGCCATTGGAAGGTTTCGACCTGACTTACCCGATCCCGCTCATCGAAGCCATCGCTGAGAGGGTCATCGACTACTGCGATCGAAGCTCGATGAAGGGCTTTGTCGAGGGCGACGCTCGCAGCAACGGCCCGACTCAGCACATCCACGACGCTTGGATCGCATTTCGCGAGGCGCCGGATAAATTTGCGGCCAAGGAACGCAAACTGAGCCGGGAACTACTTGCGCACGCTGGCCCCTGATTAGGGTAGAACGTGCTCCCCGTCATTGTGCCAGAGACAGAATCAGTGCCGGATGAGTTGTCGGCCTATAACAGCCCAACGCCGCGAAGCCGCCGCGTGACGGTTCGCTCGACGTTCTCGAAATGCGGCACCTCGCCTGGCACGTGGATTTCGAGCTCGTTGGTCCAGCGACGTCGGTACTGCTGCAGCCGCGACCGATAACTCGTTTCAAAATCACGCGGATTCAGATTTCGGTGCGTGGCTTTCGGCACGAAGATCTCGACCGCGTCGCGCGGGTCGACGTCTGCGTTTTCGAACAAGAGCCAAAGATCGAACAAATCCCTGCATTGCATGCGCTGCATGATGCAGCGCAGCTTCTCGCCGGCTATCTCTGCGAGCGGGTACACGGGAACGGAGATCGTCTCTGGTAAATCTGGCCAGCGCGGCAACAGACGGATGGTGTCAACGTTGAGGACGAGTTCGTCGTCTGCGATATCGAGCTTCAGGTAGCGCTGTCGGCCCAGCGGGCCTTGATACGCAATTCGCTTCGGTTCGTCACCAGTCAGATGCAAGCTCTCGACGGCGCCGGTTACCAGCGTAAGTGCCGCTTCAATGGTCGCGTAGGCGTCTTCAATGCCATCCCCGACCACCGAAAAATCTAGATCAGCCGAATAGCGATAGTCCTCGAAGTAGCAGAGTCTAAGTGCCGTTCCGCCCTTGAACACGAGGCCGTGGCCGTCGCCTAGCGCTCCGAGAGCGGCTATGACGTGTGCTAATACGTAGTCCCGTTCCACGGTCGGTGCCGGTACACCGTCACGCGCGGCCTGCTGGGTAATCTGTGCCCGATTGCTCACTGACCGGACACGGCCAATAGTTCATCAACGGATCTTGGCCAGCGCACGCGCCACCGGCTATCCCGCCAAACCGTGGGCTCATCGGTTCCGGGCTCGAGATCGAGATCCGCAGTGATAGGTCGGAGAGGCTGGAGCGCGCCTTGCAGCGGTTTTAGAGCCAAAGCGTCGGCGAGTGAGCCCAATCGCCGCAGCGCCGCTGCCCAGCCCAACTGGCGGGCATAGTCCATGAGGATCTCTGCGTTCAGCTCGTGTGCGGCCGTGGCGAAGGCCTCCGCCAACACCTCGACCCCACCGACGAGCCGCGGACGCTGTGCAGCATCCAGGACGGCGCGATGCTGATCGGAGATGTAGGACGTCCCCCACGACACACGCCCCACCTCAAGCTTCTCGAGCGGTTCGATTACAACCTGCAGCGGCCGGCCGGAGAGCGTCTTGGTGCGGATCCGGCGTTCGGCCGCAACCTGATTGGAACGTGTGGGATGGACCACCAAGTCATGCTCGTAAAGGGCGCTTCGATAGGCGATGCGATGTGAGACGCCCTTCAGTGCCGCTCCGACCGACAACGCGACGTCTTCGGCAGCGGCGGGTGTACCGAGCACGCCCAGTTGACGCACAACGTAGTGCCCCCGCCGTACGCGATCGATCAGGCCGGCTTTCTCCATGCGCTTGAGGAGGTTTGCGGTGGCCGTCTTCGACTTCCCGAGCCGCCTTTCCACTTCGTCGAAGGTGAACGTCGAACGACCTTCCGCAACCAACTCGTTGGCAAGCGCCAGGCCTCGCTGTGGTGTATCGAGGTGCATAACTAATGAATTACGTGAATTATGGCCCATTCTACACCATGTCAAGTACATCACGATATTCACCGATTTGGTGAATATCGGCCATTATTTCACAAACCCCCAATGCGATCAGCGCTTCTTCGCGATGCGTTCGTAGGTGGACTTGACCAACCCATCGATCATCTCTGCCCCCTCTTTAGAGAGCCGGGGATCCGAATGCAGGAAAGCCGAAATCTGAGCGAGCGGCTCAGCTGACTCTGTGCGAGTGCCCGCCACGAAATTCGCCGGATTGAGCCCGGACCAGGCTGCGAGCGACGCCAGACTGCCCGCATCGGGGCGCTGGCCGGTACGCATCCTGGAGAGCGTGCTTTCACTCACCTCCGTCTCCGCTGCAACCTCTTTCCAGGTCTTGCCGCGTGCGATTCGGGTCCCGTCCAGCGCGCTGTAAAACCCCTCCAGGTCAAACCTCTTTTTTTTCTCGACCATTTTCTGACTCCCATCGGAATTGCGATATTGCAATTGACAGGCGATATCGCAATTACTACACTTGCCTACGGTGATTGCAGTTTAGCAATCGATGGTCTTTATCGCAATCAGCGAGGTGACAGTTCATGTATACCGATATCGACACCCCAGCGGGCAATGACAGGTGTCATCAAACCCGGAATCGCGCCATCACGGTCAAGGTCAACCGCAAGCCGGTTCGCTTCCGCCAGCGGCGCGCCACCGGACTCGAGATCAAGACGGCCGCCATCGAACAGGGGGTCCCGATCGAGCCGGATTTCGTGCTCTTCCTGGTCCTAGGCCAGGGTCAGCGGAAGGTCGTGGGTGATGAGGATTGCGTCGCTCTCCGCGAGGGCGACTGTTTCGAAGCTATCCCGTGCGACGACAACTCATGAGTGAGCTCGCGCAATCGGTTGAGGCGGCCATCCGGGAAGTGGAGACGTCGTTCGCGCCATCCCGGGTGGTCGCCGAGCCGGACGGTCGGGGAGGCGCGCATGTCATTGTCGAACGGGTGCCCTTGGGGCCACCCTTTGTCCAGTCCGAGATCTGGGTCGGTGCCCATCTACCGGCGCAACTGCCCTACAGCGACGTCTATCCGGTTTTCGTCAGCGGAGAACTGAAGCGTGTTGATAGTGAGCCGTTGAAGCCGCCGATCACGGCTGGCCACACCTTCCTTGGACGGTCGGCTGTGCAGATTTCGCGGCGCAGCAACGGCGTAGACCTATCTGCCCAGTCAGCCGCGATGAAAATGCAGAAAGTTCTGCACTGGATGCGGACACAAAGATGACCGGCGTCTGTGAAATCTTTCTTCCTGACTCGGTCTATCGACGGCTCGAAGAACATCTGTTTCCGGGAGACGGCATGGAGCATGGTGCGGTCGTCGCCGTCAGCGCCGTTTCAACGTCCAGAGGGATCCGTCTGTTGGGTCAGCGGCTGTTCTGCGCACGAGATGGTATCGACTACGTCCCGGGCGAGCGCAGCCATCGCCGCCTAGAAGCGGCGTTCGTGGCCCAATGTCTCGACTACTGCCGCGCCAACGGCCTGGGTTACGTCGCGATACACAACCACGGCGGTTCAGATCGGGTGGCATTCAGCGCGACGGACCTTGCATCCCACGAGCGCGGCTATCCGACGTTACTCACTCTCAATGACGGTGCTCCAGTCGGGGCCCTCGTGTTCGCCCGCAAGGCCGCGGCCGGGGATATCTGGTTTGCTGACGGCAGACGACTCCCCACGCGTTCTGTGCGGGTCATCGGCTCACCCCTGCAGCACCTGACGCCCGAGCCGCCCACGGTGCAGTTCTCTGACCCACGGTTCCACCGTCAGCTGCTCATGTTCAGTGAACTCGGGCAAGCTCGTTTGCAGAACTGCCGCGTGGCTATCGTCGGCCTCGGCGGTGTAGGGTCGATTCTTGTCGAGCTGTTGGCGCGTCTCGGCGTCGGCACGCTGCTGTTGGTCGATCCGGACCGGCTGACGGTTTCGAATCTCTCCCGCGTCATCGGCGCCACGCGGTGGGACGCGCGTTGGCCGTTCTGCGCAAGTCGAGCCCCGCGATGGCTTCAAACCATAGCGATGCGTTTGAGCGCGCAGAAGACTGGGATTGCCGCCAGGGTGGCTCGACGTGCGAACCCGAGCGTCGAGGTCGTCCAGTTCGCGGCGAATATCGCGTCCCGCGGCGTTTCTCAAGCGTGTCGGGATTGCGACTTTATGTTTCTGGCGGCTGATTCGATGCAAGCGCGACTAACCGTGAACGCGCTCGTCCAGCAATACCTGATCCCTGGCCTCCAGGTCGGCTCGAAGATCGTCACCGGGGACGACGGGCATCGGCTTGAGGACGCCTACAGCGTCGTTCGATGGCTGCTCCCCGGCCCTGGCTGTCTGTGGTGCAACGGGCTAGTCTCGCCGCAGCGTCTAGCTTGGGAAGCAAAAACTGAGCGCGAGCAGCGCGACCAGGAATACGGCGTGGCGGTGCCGAATCCAAGCGTGGTCACTCTCAATGCCCTCGGTGCTGCTCACGCCGCATCCCGGTTCATGCATGCTTACCTTGGGCTGGCGAACGCCAGTCATGTAGCTGACCTACGAGTGCATCCGATCACCGGGGAGATTTGCCACGATCTGCCCCGCCACGATTTGCATTGCCCGGAATGCGGCGTTGATGGTCGGTTAGCACGAGGCGACGCATTCGACCTGCCGACCTTTATCACCTAAAACGGGCACGACAACCGTAGCCGACTCCTGCAGGCCGACAATGGTCGCTCCCTTTGTGTGTGCGCCTGTCTCTGATGTGAGATTGGCAGTGGACGCATAGCGCCAGACGAGCACATGCGGGGGTTGCGGACCAAGCATTCGCGATCCAGACGTATGCCTCACGGCCCGCGAAAGGCGCATGCAAGCTCGCTTGAGGAACACGTCCAGCGCGCCTAACAACGCCACGGTCGTCATGCCGACTCGCCGGGCTCGGCACACATCCGCAAGCAACGTTAGTAGAGACCCGAAACGCATACTGCGACGGCACGAAAATCGTGTCCGAAATCGTGTCTAACTCGAGCCCAAACTACCCCAAAACACCCCTAAAATTAGACACGATAGACATCTAAGCTATTGATTTATTGGCGGAGAGGGAGGGATTCGAACCCCCGGACCTCTTACGAGGTCAACTGATTTCGAGTCAGCCCCATTCGACCACTCTGGCACCTCTCCGAAGTTGCTGGCGAGATACCGGGGCGTCTCGCGGCGCGATGATACACGATGGCTCTTCGAGCGGCATCGATGGGTTCAGCGGCGTACTCAGAACTTGAACTGATAGCGGAACGTCAGCCGGTCACCAATGCTGTCAGCGACAACACTGGGCACAGCCCCTGCGGGAAAATCCGGGGCAGAGGCTTTCCGAAATTCATAATTCACGATAACTCGGGAGCTTTTCGCAAACTGGCTGAGCACGCCCAGCGTCCAGGTCTCGGCTTCGCGTCGATTACGGGCCAATTTGGTGCCGCGGACACCTTCGTCATAACGTACGTTGAGCTCGACCATAGGATGGATCTGCCAACCCGCCTGCGCATACCAACCGTATGCAGACTCGTCGGGGGCGACGTTATTACTCGCGATTAAAGCACCGTCCGCGCTCGCAGTCCCAGGGACAACGCCACTATCGGATCCTGAGAAAATCATCCCGTCCGCGTCGACATACTCCGCCGCAAAACGCCAGTCCCAGCCGCGAAAAGTTGTTCCCACCCCGCGTCGGTCGCGATTCCAGGTGCGCCGCTGGCGCAGCTTCAGCTCTCGCTTGCCTTCCTGCATCCACACATAGAGTTTCCAGCTGTCACGGAAGGGGCCCTTCCCGCCGAATACCTTTTCCGTCGAGAGATAGGCATAGATGTCCTTGTTGTCGTCATTGTCCCAGCGCGTCAGTCCGTTGCCGTTACCCACCATGAAGGCGTAGCTGTATTCCCAGCCTTCATGAACAAAGGTCTCGAACACCTCGATCCCCAGATCGCGAAATGCGCCGAATGAGCCATTGGCAAAATTTCGGCAGTCCTGCACCGCGCGCAGCGCCCGCGTACATGCAGCAGAACCGTCGCTGTCGAAGAACCGCTCCTGCAGGAGCTGCGCAGTCATATTGGTGAAATTGATATAGGCACTCGCGTGCTGCGCAGTCCACGCTTCCTCTGACCCCGGGAACTTGAACTGTCCCAGGCGGAGCCGAAAGCCGCGCATGGGGCTGATGGTGATGCTGGCATCGGTGAGCTGTGGGTCATGGTCGTTTCCATTAGGGTTGGTCACCCCGTTGTTGCCAAACTCGCTCAGAAAAAAGTAGTTCAGCCACGGTGTCAGGCGCCCTCGAAGCCCAACACGTGCCCGCCGAAGCTCAACCGAACGCCCTTCATCGAATTCCGGGCCGACGAGATTGAATCGCGCTGTGCTGCCGCGCCACGCCCCGGTGCTGAGAGTTTTCTCGCCCATGATGGATTGATGCTCAACCTGGGCAAAACCCCACAGACGATATCGCGGCGCATCCGGAGCTTCGCCGCCCTGTAGCATCAGCCAATTAGCCGAGAAGCACTGTATCGGTGATGCCTGCAGCGCGATGAACAGTGCGCAAATGGAGGTCTTCGTCATTTTTTCAACGTTTCCAAACGGTCGTCACCGTGCGCTAGACTCCGGAGCAGCTTTGCACAGTATGTGACTGCTCATGCTCGAATTTCATCCCATGCCCGACCTGAATAACAATCAGCGATTGCGTCCGGAGATTCGCCTTGTCTCGTGGGTGGCCTGGTTCTTGTTCGCTTGTATGCTGCTTGGCCTAGCCTGTAACGCTAGCGCAGAAGAGGCCGGTCAGACCAGCTACAGATTCGGCGTTGTGCCCCAGTTCTCGCAAAGACATCTGTTTGAAGTGTGGGAACCCATCATACGAGAAGTCGAAAAGCGCTGTGGCGTGGCGCTCAAATTCGATCCGCCTTTGACGATTCCGGAGTTCGAAAAACGCCTGTCTGACGGAACTGACGATTTCGTCTACGCAAATCCTTATCAGGCCCTCAAAGCGGGCCTCGCCCAAGGGTACCTTCCATTGGTACGGGACAAACGAATGTTGCAGGGTATTCTCGTTGTGCGGGCAGACAGCGATGTGACTCACCCACAGCAGCTCGCAGGATTGGAGCTCGCAGTACCGTCCGCAAACGCTCTCGGTGCGAGCATGCTTCCACAGGCCGAACTATTGCAAAAATTCGGCGTGCGTTTGGGCGTGCGAGCAGTTCAGACGCATAGCGCAGTCTATCTCAACGTCCTGACCAGACAGATAGCGGTCGGTGGTGGTGTACAAAAAACGTTTGAAGAACAGCCACCTGCTGTGCAGCAGGGTTTGAAGATTATTTATCGCACGCGGGAGATGCCACCGCACCCCGTTGCCGCACACCCGCGTGTCCCTGCGCTGGTGCGACAAAAGGTCGAAACGGCTTTCTTGTCTATTTCAGACGATCCTGCGTACGCCACTCTGCTGCACGGCATACCGGTGCGCACCCTGGTAGAAACCTCACTGGACGACTATCTGGTCATGCGCGATTGGGGCCTTGACGAGTTCTGGCGGGAGCCTCAGTAGGTAATGCGGTTCAATGCACGGTTTCTCCGGTCGATGAACCTGCGCACCAAGCTTGGGCTGCCGCTCCTGGTACTGCCCGCGCTTGTAGCGGTGTTCATCGTGCTCCTGGAACGGGAGGTGCGCGAGCAGTCGCTGGAAGAGCTGGTCGATATCGCCGAGATGCAGCTGACTTCTACCGGAGAAGGACTGATCCCGCTGCTCCTGAGCAACCGCCTTGACCTGATCTGGGAGAATTTGATCGCCATCGAGGAATCCAACAAAAACTTAAGACTCGTTCTCGACGACGCAAGCGGCAATCGCATTTATCCGATCGCCGTTTCCGAGCAGGGCACCAGTCCGACACCCAACGGGGCTGTTATGCGAAGCGTGTCGCGCGACCTCACGCTTGGACAGCGCAGGCTTGCGCGGCTGCAGATGACGGTCAATCTGGAAGACCCGCTCAGCCAGATGGCTGGAACCTTCCGCGTTGTGATGGGCGCCGTGCTCGCGGTGATCGTGATCAGTATGTTGCTACTGGCGGCCCTGTTCGAATGGCTCGTCGTCCGCCCCCTGCGCCACATAGCCTCTGTCGCTGACTCTGTCGCTCGTCACGAATTTTACAGCTCCTTTCCGCGGCTGGGCACCGATGAAATGGGCAGCACGCTGCAAAGCCTGCAGCGCATGCAGTTTGAGCTTCAGCTGCACGAGTCAGAGAGAGCCCGCCGTTCCGAACAGCTAGAGCTGATAGTGGCGCAGCGAACTGCGGAGCTGACTGTTGCCAAAAATGAGGCCGAAGCGGCAAGCATCGCTAAAACCAACTTCCTGAACACGATGAGCCATGAACTGAGGACGCCGCTGAACGCCATCATGGGCCTGACTCAAGTGGCGATGAACAAACCCGAAACGGCGCATCTGCGGGAAAATTTTGAGCTGGTCATCGAATCATCGCAAAGGCTGCTCAACATCATCGCGAATGTTCTCGATGTGACAGCTATTGACCAGCAATCAGTTTCAGACAGCGATCTTTTTTCGCCGGCCGAGCTGGTAGGCGTTCTCCACCGCCGAACTCAGGCCCATGCGGCAGAGAAAAGCATCAGCATCGAACCACAGATCGACGAAAACGCACAGCAGATCGGGATCTACTCCGACAAGCGCAGGCTTCAGCAGGTTCTTACCAACCTGCTCGACAACGCGATTAAATTTACCGAACACGGTCGGGTTACCGTCAGTCTCACCTGCCTGGATCGCAGCGCTGGACGGGTCCTGCTGCGCTTCTCCGTCGACGATACCGGCGAGGGGATTCCAGAAGAAGCACGTGAACGGATCTTTGAACCGTTCGAGCAACTCTCCACCGGACACAACCGCCAGAAAGGCGGCTCGGGACTTGGCTTGACAGTATGTCAGCGGATCATTTCCGCCATGGGAGGGAAGATAGGGGCAGCCGAGAGTGATGAGCTCGGCGGCAACCGTTTCTGGTTTGAAATCTGGGCTAAAGAGGGTGCTGTGTCAGCTGCGCCGGTTATTAAGCTGGTTTCCTGAGCCCCTTCCGGACACTCAGTCGCAGTTCAGCAATACCCGGCAGCAGCAGGCGCTGTGGACCTACTGCTGCAACCAGCGATCAAGCAGCTCCTTGAACTCATCCATTCGAATTGGCTTGGCAATGAAATCATTCATGCCCGCCGCCAGGCACGCATCGCGATCTTCTTCAAACACATTGGCCGTAGTTGCAATGATAGGGCCCGTATAGCCCTTCTCACGGATCAGGCGTGTTGCTTCGAGGCCATCCATCTTGGGCATCTGCTGGTCCATGATGATGATTCGATAAGCGGGGTTAGCGTCGAAAAGCTCCACCGCCTCAAGTCCATCCGCGGCACAATCCACTTCCAGTGCGGTCAGCATCGCTAGAAATTCGACCGCCACATACCGATTGGCTTCGTTATCCTCGACCAGAAGAATTCGCTGGTCCCCGGCACCAACGACCTGTTCCTCGACAGAAGTCATGCTCTCTTTTCCTTGTTGTACCGTTTCATGGTCTCATGCGTCTCCACTGTCAGCAGGCCCTGCTCCGTTCACGCCTAGGCTATCAGTGCCCCCAACGACGGCGCTATCGGTTGCGATTTGGAATCGGGCTTTGAAAGTCGCCACCAGCCCGCCCGAAGGCACGTTGGCTATCTCAACTTTACCTTCCAAGGTTGCAGCGAGCTTCCGCGCAAGCGCCAACCCAAGCCCTGTACCGCCATGACTACGACTGCGACTCGCATCGAGCTGAACAAAGGGTTCAAACACTTTGCTGATGGATTCTTCGGCGATTCCAGGGCCGGTGTCCTGGATTTCGAACGCAATCATCGCGACGTCAGCCTCTGGCTGTGTTCCTACCACGCGCACGTTCACGGAACCGCTGCTGGTGAATTTGACCGCGTTGTCTAGCAACGCCTCACAAATTTTGCGAACACGCTGCTCATCACCGAGAACCACCTTGGGGATGTCCCCTGAGGCCTCCAGATTGATCTGCAGGCCTCTACCTTCGGCTTCAGGTCTGAACTTTTCAATCAGTTCTTTAGCCATGCTCAACAGACCAAAAGGCGCGGATGCCACTTCGCTTTTCGCACGCTCCCGCCGTGCGTAATCCAGCATGGAGGTAATGACCCCCTGCAGGCGCTCAGCGGAAGAAAAGATGAGATCGAGGTAGCGGCTCTGCTGATCATCCAACGAAGAGTTCTGCAATACCTGAACCAGCCCGATCACGCCGTTTAAAGGTGTGCGCATTTCGTGGGAAATCATGCGCAGAAACTCACGTTGCATCCGAACGGCGTCCTCGGCCGCTTCGCGGGCCTCGCTCATCGCTTTGCTGGCCCGATGGCGCGCAATGATGATGGCAATCTGTCCGGTCGCCTCCTGCAGCTGCTGGCTGTACTCCTGCGCATTGCTCGGCGCTTCATTAGAAAGAAGCTCGATGACGCTGATAACCTCGCCACCTTCGAGCACCGGTAGACCGATGGCGAAATTCAACGCGCACTGAGCTGCCGCCTGAATCCTGGGAAAGTTGGAATCCTTGTTCAATTCCGGAATGACGAGGGGCTCTCTCTTTGACAGCACCCGCCCCGGCAGGCCCTCGTCGAGGTGAAACACCATCTTGGTTGTAACCCGACGAAAGCTCTCGATATCCAAGCCATCGCGCTGGTACCAAATGCCGCTTGAGACAAGCGCATCGAGCTTAGCGTCGTAATTCCAAAGGTGCGCAACGTCCGCGTTGCTGAACTTGAGCATGAGTCCGAGCGCCTGTCGCAGCAGGATCTCCTCGGCGTCCTCGCCCGCTCCGCTGATACCACTCAACCGGGCTAGTTCGAGCAGCAGCTCCAGGTAAGTATTTCTGTCGTAAAGATCGCGCAGCGCGCGCTCACTGATCTCCTCGGCCTGAGCGCGCGCCCGGCGCTCACGGCCAACCCTGCGCTCCAGGACCTGGATTTTATGCGCTGGGTCGTCCGGAACACTGTTCACAATGCTGGCCATTTTCAGTCAGATTTGAAACTGATCCTGAAAGTACAACTCGCGTCGCCTCGATGAACACAAAGCGGGTGTTCAATATCGGCCTTCTCTTTGTAGAACGCCAGCGTTCCCTGCACGAACCCCTCTGCCAGCGAGCATAACTGCCTGTTGGAGGAATACTCCATTATCAAAGTGTCGTGGTCCTTTGATGAGAAGTGGAACGTCGGCGTATAGGCACCCGGATATAGCTTGACCACTTCCGGATGAATGACATTGTTCAAAGTCAGCAGGAGGTCCCGGGATGTTTTATGAGGAGCAAAAAATTGGTCGAAGCGTTCTGCGAGCCTGGGGAGTGCTTTTGAGCCGAACCAGCGGAGTACTTCATCCTGAGTCAGATTCAGCTGGGCACTCGCCGCCGCCACCAGCCCCATCATTTCGCCGTCGTCATAGCTCCCGATGGAGGTATACACGCCAGTCGCCTCTGCGGCCTCGAGAAGCGCGTCCCAGGTATCAGCGCCGAATTCGTCTTCGACGATCTCTTCCAGCAGGTTGAAAATCACACCCTTCATGTTCTTAGTCCCCTCATGTCAGCTGTGCTGTGCGTCTTTGTGCCGCTCGGCTATCTCGACAAATCGCGGCCGCACGGACATAAAAATATCGACCAGTTCCGGGTCAAAGTGCTTGGCGCGCCCATCTGTGATGATCTGCGCGGTTTCGTCCAGAGAAAAAGCCTTCTTGTAAACACGCTTACTGATCAGCGCATCAAACACATCAGCGAGCGCCATCATCCGCGCGGAGAGCGGGATCTGCTCTTCAGCGAGCCCGTCCGGATATCCCGAACCATCCCATTTTTCATGGTGTCGCTCCGCAATCTCGATCGCCGCATCGAGAAAACCGTAGTCAGCGTTTTCTGCGTCAGACTCGCCGATGGCTCTGCGAATGGCCTCCGCGCCGAGGCGCGCGTGCGTTTGCATCGTCTCCCATTCTGCGGCGTCCAGTTTCCCGGGCTTGAGTAGTATCCGGTCCGGGATTCCGACCTTGCCAATGTCATGCAGCGGCGCCGCCAGCGTGATATTGCGAATGCCGTCCTCGGTCAGAAGCTCGGGATAGCGCCCGCGCGCAGCGAGCTCGTTGCACAGCAGGTTCACATAACCCTGGGTGCGCAGGATATGCGCGCCAGTCTCGTTGTCACGCGTCGCTGCCAGACTCGACAGCGCGCGGAGGGAAACATCCTGTACTCGTTGAGTCTGCTGCAGCCGTCGATGAACCTCGGCTTCAAGCGACTGATTCTGTTCGGCAATCTGATCGCGGACGCGCTTGAGGTGCAGATGGGTTCGCACCCGCGCGTGAAGGATCGCGGCGTGTACCGGCTTGGTTACGTAATCGACCGCGCCCAGCTTGAGTCCGGTTTCCTCATCACCCACAGAATCGAGCGCGGTGACAAAAATAACGGGAATATCGCAGGTAGCTGGATCGTCATTCAGCCTCTTGATGACTTCGTAGCCATCAATATCGGGCATCATGACATCCAGAAGAATCAGGTCGGGGGATGGATTTCTAGAAGCGGCTTCAAGCGCTTCGACACCGCCTTCGGCTTTCGTAATTCCGTACTCATCCTGTAGCAAGCCCTCGAGGACCACCAGATTGATAGGGTCATCATCGACAATCAGGATGTTTGTGTTCTGTTTCATGCTGGGAGCTCTTCCTGCCGCGGCTTCGGCGCGTATCTGCATGGCTCCAACCCTGGAGATTCAGAGTCGCCCGGCCGGTTCTCTGACTGGCCGGCTGCAGAACTCTGCAGGTCCGTCTCACGCTTATCATACGCGCCAAGCGGGAAAACATCAGGCGCGATGAGCACGTGCGTGGGAAGCTTGAAATTTCTGACATGTGCCGTTTCGCCGGGAGGCGACACCGTCGACCGCCGCTGCATTCATCAGAATCCATAAAACCACGAATCACCTACCTGATACTGCTGTGCCTGCTAGCGGGCGGATGCGGAAAACCGCCGCAGACTTTGGAGGTCATCCGGGCCGCGGGAGAGCTCCGGATCGCCATCGTTCCGGCCACTACCACTTACTACGAGGATGCCCTCGGGGTCGGCGGCTTTGAGCACGACCTGCTGCAGCAGTTCGCCGAACAGCTCAAACTTAAAGCACGTTTCATCCTGGCCGACGACATTGCGGCTCTCGAACGACTCGTTCAGAACAACAAAGCCCATCTCGGGGCGGCGTTGCTGCCGGTAACGGCGACGCCTCCCCCTGGACTCGCTTTCGGGCCTTCATACGCGGTCATCCAGCAGGTCGTCGTCTGCCAGCGGAATCGGGTAGACGACATCGGCGCACTCGAAGACCTCCTGGGTCAGGAAGGCGCAACCGTCGCCGGTCGCGGTGCACGTCGCCTCATGCAGCAATACCTGCCGCGTGAGCAAGGTTTCCGCTGGCGTGTTGCGCCTGACGTCAGTCCGGAAGCTCTGATGGCATCTGTCCGAGATGGCGAACTCGATTTTGCTGTCGTGCCTTCGTTCGATTTTGATGCCGCGCAGGGCTACTTCCCCGAGCTCAAGGTAGCCATGACCCTGGGTCAGCCTCAGGTGGTCGCCTGGCTTTATCGTCCCGACCCGCAGTCCAGTCTGCAGCATGCGCAGCTCGATTACCTTCGTCGTATCCGGACGGACGGCACGCTGGATCGCATCACCCAGAGGTATTTCCGTCCCGCAGGAGAATTCGACTACCTCGACGCGCGGGCACTGCTCCGAGACTATGAGCAACGCCTGCCGGATTTCCGCGAAGACTTTATCGCAGCGGCGGCCGCTACCGATCTCGACTGGCGTCTGCTCGCCGCCGTGGCCTATCAGGAATCCCGCTGGCTTCCCGACGCGCGCTCTCCGACAGGCGTCCGAGGACTCATGATGCTCACCAAGCGAACAGCTCGTGAGCTCGATGTAGACAGACTGGTGCCGCGCGACGCTATTCTGGGGGCGGCACGCTACCTGATTGATCTCAAAGCCCGACTGCCCGCTCGGCTGGAGGAGCCGGACCGAACCTGGCTGGCTCTGGCGGCCTACAACATAGGCCTTGGTCATCTCGAGGATGCCCGTGTTTTGACCCAGAGGGCCGGCCTCGATCCAGACCGCTGGCTCGACGTGCGCCGCTACCTGCCGAAACTCGGCATTCGGCGTTGGGCTGAGAAAACCCGCCACGGATTCGCCCGCGGGTATCAGGCGGTGCACTTCGTCGATTCGACCCGGCGCTATCTGAGCACCCTCCGGCGACTGGAGCGGAAAGCCCGGCCGCCCGGGCAGGCGCAGCAGCAGGCGCAGAGCAGACTCGTCTCTCCGGTTCTTTAACTCACCGCAGGTGTTATCAGCAAAGCCGAAGCCGGGACGCATCGTGGCCGTCCCGGTCGACGCGCGTCGACATGGAGCGTGCGCTCCACTCTATGCGCGTCCGACGCGTCGACAATCCTCAGCGCTGTTTGACGTAGCGTCCGGGCGCGTCCTCAAGCGCGGGTAGCGGTCCCGAACCTGGCTTCCGGGCCGAGACTCGTTTACCCGCCTGCGCAGCAATCCAGTCGCCCCATTCGACCCACCACGACTCCTCGCGGAGCGTCGCCCCGGCCAGCCACGTATCAGCATCTACGGCAATGGAGACATCCGGCCCGGAGAAGTGAGCGTATTGCTTAGGACCTGGCGGGTTGATGATCCCGGCGACGTGCCCGGCTTTGCCCAGAATGAATTTGACCGGGCCGGCAAACAGCTGGGCACCGGTATACGTCGACTTCCACGGCGCGATATGGTCTTCGACAGCTGAGACGAAACACGCGGGAACCTTGATGCTGGACAGATCGACTGGTGTGCCGTCCACCGACATACCTCCGGGCTGGCAGAAGGCATTCTCAAGGTACATCTTCCGCAGGTATGTACTGTGCATACGCGCCGGCATCCGGGTTGAGTCGGCGTTCCAGAAAAGCAGGTCAAACGCCATCGGCTGACGACCCAGCAGGTAGTTGTTGACGACAAACGACCAGATCAGGTCGTTCGCTCGAAGCATGTTGAACGTTGTCGCCATCTCCGCGCCATCAAGATAGCCGCGTTCCTGCATCGCGCTCTCGATACCCGCTACCTGCTGCTCATCGATAAACACGCCAAGATCGCCCGGCTCCGAGAAATCCAGCATGCTGGTGAAAAAAGTCGCAGAGTTGATGCGCTTGTCGCCACGCGCTTCCATCAGGCCCAGCAGAGCGGCCAGCAAGGTCCCGCCGAGGCAGTAGCCGATAACGTTTACAGATTCCTCTCCGGTCGCCGCGGCGACAGCGTCGAGCGCCGCCAATGGACCCTCCCGCAGGTAGTCTTCAAAATCCTTGTCCGCGAGGCTGGCATCAGGATTGACCCAGGAAATCACGAAGACCGTGTGGCCTTGATCCACTGCCCATTTGATGAACGAGTTTTTCGGCTGCAGGTCCAGGATGTAAAACTTGTTGATCCACGGCGGGATGATGAGCAGGGGTCTCTGGAACACCTTCTCGGTGGCGGGGCTGTACTGCAGCAGCTGCATCAGCGCATTCTCAAACACCACTTTCCCGGGCGTAACTGCAACGTTTTCGCCGAGCTCAAATGCGTCGCTGTCTACCATTCTGGTGCGCAAGCGCCCGCTCTTGGGATCGATGTCGGCGATGAAATTCTTCATCCCCTCGACCAGATTCCGCCCCCCGCTGTCGACCGTAGCGCGAAGAACCTCGGGGTTGGTCATCAGAAAATTAGTCGGCGCCAGCGCGTCGATGAACTGGTTTGTGTAGAAAGCAATCTTGCGCGAGGTGTACTCATCTACGCCGTCGTTGTCGGCAGCAATCGACTGCAGCACCTGCGCGGTAGCCAGATAGGTCTGACGCACGTAATCGAAAAACGGATTCTCATGCCAGGCATCAGACTTGAAGCGTTTGTCTGACGATGTCGGCTCCGCCGGTTCCTCGCTCAGGCCGAGCATGCGCCTGCTTGCGGACTGCCAGATCCGCGCATAGCTCTCCCAGGCCCTGAGCTGCGCCTCAACCAGCCGCGTCGGTCGCTCCATCAGGTGACGCCCGAACTCCGCAAAGCTGGGCAGCAAGCCAAGCGGATCAAGTTTCTGCAGCGCACCCGGCTCCTGCCCAGCGAGAAACTGTTGCAGCAGAGCGCTGGACTGGTCGGCGGCCAGGTTGACCGCATCAAGGAGCTCCTGCGGGTTTCCAGGAAACAAGGTGTCTGAAGGTTTGTTCATGTTCACTAGCGCTGCCGTTCAGAACAGCGATCAGGATATAATGTTGCAGTGCAACAAACTCTAGAGAACGGCCTCTCACAAGTCAAGCGCAGGGCGCGTCACTGCGGCCGGCAGAGGCGCCGCGGTCAGCGGCGTTTTGGCGGGATCAGATCCGTAATCGAGCCGTTGAACATTTCGGCTGCCATCCCCACGGTTTCTGACAACGTGGGATGGGGGTGGATAGTCAGAGCCAGATCGTCAGCATCGGCGCCCATCTCAATGGCGAGCGCAGCCTCGGCTATCAGATCTCCGGCGCTAGGACCGACGATCCCGGCCCCAAGCAGTCGCCCTGTTTCAGGCTCGAACAGCAGTTTGGTCAGACCCTCCGCGCGTCCCAGCGATAACGAACGACCACTGGCAGCCCAGGGGAAAACGCCCTTCTCGTAGGACACACCCGATTCGCGGGCCCCGGTCTCGGTCAACCCCACCCACGCCACCTCGGGATCGGTATAAGCCACCGCGGGAATAAGATCCGTATCGAGCGCGGTCTTATGGCCGGCGATGACCTCGGCCGCGACCTTGCCCTCGTGCACCGCCTTGTGCGCGAGCATAGGCGGACCGACGATGTCGCCGATCGCGAATACATGCTGAACGTTGGTGCGCATCTGCCGATCGACCGGGATAAATCCCCCGTCGGTAACTGAAAGCCCCAGCGCGGACGCCCCGATCGCAGCACCATTCGGACGCCTGCCCACAGCCACCAGAATCCGGTCATAGGGCATTTCTGCGGGCGCACCTTTACCGTCAAGCAACACGCGCAAAGCCTCCGGCTCAGCTTTCACTTCGACCACCCGGGTTTCGAGGTACATCGCTTCGAGCTTGCCGCGCAGCGTTTTCTGCAGGGGTTTTACCAGGTCAGGGTCCGTGCCGAACATCAGCTGCGGCGTCAGCTCAACGACGCTAACCCGGCTGCCCAATGCGGCATACACGGTCGCCATCTCCAGACCGATAATGCCGCCGCCAATGACCAGCAGACGTGCCGGAACATCGGCCAGGGACAGCGCGCCGGTTGAGTCCATGACGCGCGGGTCTTCGTGCGGCAGCCCGGGCAGCTGCACCGGTTCCGAACCCGCTGCAATCACCGCCGACGCGAATTCGACGGTCCGCGCCGTCCCGTCATCTGCCCGAACTTCGATGCTGTGAGGGCCGATGAAGCATCCCGTGCCCCGCACGACCTCCACTTTGCGCTGCCTGGCCAGACCGGCCAGCCCCTTGGTTAGCTGTCCGACCACCCCTGATTTCCAGTTGCGCAGGGCATCAAGATCAATCACAGGAGCGCCGAAACTGATCCCGTGAGCACGCATCGCGGCCGCGGAATTCACCACATGAGCGGCGTGCAGCAGGGCCTTGGACGGTATACACCCGACGTTCAGGCAGACCCCGCCGAGGGTCTCTCCGCGGTCTATCAGCGCTACCCGTAGCCCCAGATCAGCGGCTCGAAAAGCGGCCGTATAGCCACCGGGGCCAGCCCCGAGGACCGCCAGGTCAAACTTCTCCGTCATCCTCTCAGTCCGTTCTCTTACGGTAGAGCACCGCGATATTCCCCACCGTCGTGATGTGCTCGGCAGCACACGCTTCCACGACGCTGCCGATGCTGACTCGCTTGTTCTCCCGATCGCCACACCGGAAACGGACCTTGATCAATTCGTGATCCTCCAGAGCGCGATCCACTTCCGCCAGCACCGCATCGGTCACCCCGAGTTGTCCGACGCTGACCACCGGCTTCAGATGGTGCGCACCCTGACGCAGCTTGCGTTTCTCGGCGCTGCTCAACATATTGCTACTCCAAAATAAGGGTGGACGCTGACGCGCTTTCACCTGGTTCCGACCGGATCTTCTGAACAGCTCGACCGCGCCCCGCCCCATGATGACCACAGCTTTCGCCGCCGAGGACATCGAGGCGCTCCTTCCAGCGCGCCCCGGCAGTTTACACGCAGCTATCTCCCTGCAACGGCTCAATGGCCTGCAAAGAGACTACTCACATGCCTTGTTCCGTTGGCTTGCGTGCCTCACCCGGGTCGTTTTCGAAGCGCTGCCATATCCGCCCCGGACGCGCCGGAAGTGACCAGACACTCGACCGTGCAAAAAGGCACCTCAGCACCGGCAGCTGACTTTATTGAGAACGTCCGCGCCGGCCTGAGACTCAGCGTCGGCGGCCGCGCGCAGCCGGACGATTTTCACAGCTCCGGCACACAGTTTTCCCTCGGCCTGGCTGCCGTCATGACGACGCTCGCGCTCGCGGACAAGGTGAGCGCGGGCGCCGGTGCAGAATTCTGGATCTGGGGTCTTATGTCGCAGCTCAGCTGGATGTTTATCTGGCTGGTACTGGCGGCTCTGCCGCTGGCCTTTGGCGCCACCGCGACCGAAGCGCTCATGCTTCTGGTCGTCGCCCTGCACGCCAGTCTGCTTCCGGCCGGCATACGCCTGGCCCTGGCCGTCATCCCGGAGGCGGCCGATGTTCAGCCGGAGCTCTGGCTGGCGGTATCGGCTTCTTGGCTGCTGCTGCTCTGGTGCGCGATGGTGCAGTATCGGGCCCAGGGAATCGCATGCAGCGCCAGGCGTAGAACGCGCGCCGCTTTCAGCTTTCTCTACGGCACAGGCCTGGCGCTCGGCAGTTTCGTTCTACCGCTTGAGGCCATGTTTTATCCAATCGCAACAGCAGATTCGGCAATTGATGTCGAACGTACCTACTACCAACAGAACCTGCTGGTGGACCAGCAGCTGGCAACCCTGGCCCCACAGGACGCGACGCGGCCTGATCTCTATTTCCTCGCGGTCGCACCCTTCGCAGCAGAGGACGTCTTCATGCGCGAAGCGCAGCAGTCGCGCGCCCTCGTAGAGCAGACACTCAGCCTCGGGGGGCGCTCTATGCTGCTGATCAATCATCGCGAAACGGTCGACTCCCTGCCGCTGGCAAACCTGCCGAACCTGAGGCGCGCTCTTGGCGGGCTGAGCGAGCATATGGATCGGGATCAGGACCTAGTGTTCATGTTCCTGACCTCTCACGGCGACGAAAACGCGACCCTGGCTGCGGACCTTGAGGGCATTCAGCCCAACGATCTTCATGGCCACGAGATTCGCGCGGCTTTGGACGAGGCGCGGATTTTGTGGCGGGTGGTCTTGGTCTCGGCCTGTTATTCAGGAAGCTTCGCAGAACAGCTGGCCTCCCCGACAACGCTGCTGATCACCGCCGCCCGCGCCGACCGAACGTCTTTCGGGTGCGACCACGACAACGAATGGACATATTTTGGCGAGGCTTTCTTTTCTGCAGCGCTCCGCCCTGACCGGGATCTTATTGGGGCCGCGCGCCGCGCCCAGGCGCTTATCGCCGAGCGCGAGGCCCTGGAAGGAAAAGAGCAGTCGCAACCTCAGCTGATTATCGGGGCCCACATTGCGGCGCAGCTGCAGCGCTGGCAATCAGCTCAGTGACTCGATGTACTCCTCATAGGCGGCTTCATCCATCAGTCCGCTGTCGCTCAGGATCGGAGCCGCACGCAGACGCAACATCCAGCCGTCGTCCCGCGGTGAGGAATTCACCAGCTCGGGCTCATCTTCCAACGCATGGTTCAGCGCAGCCACCTCTCCGCTGATCGGAGCGATCAGCGCGCTGGTGGTTTTAACGGATTCAATGGTGCCGATCTCCTCGCCGGCCGCCACCGCACGCCCGGGCGCGGGCAGCTCAACGTAGACCACATCCCCCAGTTCGCCCTGCGCGTACTCCGAGATGCCGATCGTCACAGTGTCGTCATCTTCAATACGCGCCCAGACGTGTTCTGCGGAGTAGTAAATCGTGCTCACAATCGCCGCCCACTCGTACCACTCGCAGCGCTCATCTCAACCGCCGAACAGCTTGCGGAGATTTTCAAAACCCGCTTTGTATATCTCCTGTACCGCCGCCGTGGCATCGGTTTCAGTCGCGCCGGCCGGATCGAACTCGCTGGACCACTCGACCGTGGCTTTGCCCTTGCCGTCCTCTTTAACGCGCAGGGTGGCGGTGTAGTTCGCCACCGGCAGCGGTCCGCTGACGATGCTGTAGCGATACAGCCTGTCGCCCTGCTCGATCTGCTCGAGGCGCTCGACGATCTCGCCGCCCCCGAGCAGGCTGAGCCGGCGGATTCTGCCACCATCTTCGAGCTTGCTGCTGGTCACCGCAGGATGCCAATCGGGCAGCGCATTGAACTGGCCGATCAGTTTCCATACGTCATCGGCACTCATGTTTACGGGAGATTGCATGGAAACTTTTGTCACTGGAATTCTCCTTACTTCGACAGGGCGCGCCGAGAACTGCGCACATCACCCGGGTTCTGACCGGGCGGGGGCTTAATATAGAATATCGGGCCGCGCAGGGACGCGACTTTGACCAAACTTCCAGGCGAAATCCCGTGGTAGCGAAACCTAGAGAAATCAAGATCGTGAACGACTCTGACGCTGAGGCCAGCTGCGACGGCGGCGGCGGTGCCCTCGGCCACCCGCGGGTATATCTGCCCTTCTCAGGAAAAAGCTGGGTGGATTGTTACTACTGCGGTCAACGGTTCGCAAAGTCGGACTACGAAACCCCGGATAAATCGGGCACCACCTGATCCCGCGTGCGCTCCTCCGCCCTGTCACGCGGCTGTCTGGGGCTGATGACAGCGCCGATCAAGCTCTACCGTCTGCTCATATCACCGCTGCTTGGCCCGCGCTGTCGCTTTGCGCCGAGCTGTTCCGAATACGCAGAGGAAGCGCTGCACACCCACGGCGCCTTGAGAGGTTCCTGGCTGACGCTCCGGCGCCTGGCCCGCTGCCATCCCTGGGGCGACCATGGTTACGACCCGGTTCCGGATGTCCCCAGCAAGGAGCCACCGCCGCAACCCTGACCGACATCCGTTGGCCCGTCAGTTTCTGACCGAATCAAAGTCCCCGAGCTCACGCTCGATTCCGCGTCCCTGAAGCCAGTCGCGCAGGGCTTTGCCGGTGCCAGCCGTCCACGGCTGCACAACGTCTATAGGCACCCATTTGTGCGCCGCTATCTCCTGCTGACACAGGTTCACCGCGTGTGAATCCACGGTCACGTGATAGGCAATGATGAGCTGGTTGCTGCGATAAAACTCGTACATGCCGATGTAAGAACCCATCGTTGCTTTCAGCCCGATCTCTTCTTCCACTTCGCGCAAAACAGCTTCCTCCGGCATTTCGCCGGACTCCAGAAATCCCGTCACCAGGCCATACCAGTGCTCCGGCCAGCCGACATTGCGCACGAGAATGACATGGTCGTCGTGCTCAACGATTGCGGCGACGACCGGAATGGGGTTGTTCCAGTGCACCCAGCCGCATTTTGGTTCCGGGCAGGCATGGCGCTCGCGCCCGGACAGCGGCATGCGCATCAGGGGTGAACCACAGTAAGGGCAGTACTTCATTGCAGATCTCCGCTGAAAGACGGCTTAATCACCGCTGCTCGAACAGCGATTTTGACGTTACCACACATCCACATAGCGCTGACGCGGGCGCTTGTCGCTGCCCGCTGCACGCAGTCCGCGAACCAGCCACTGACGTGTCTCGGCCGGATCGATCACCGCATCAATCTCAAACACCGAAGCGACGGATACGGCTTTGCCCTTGTCGTACATGCTGCCCAGCAGCTTGTCGTAAAGCATCTTGCGTGCCGCGGGATCTGTTGCGGATTCAAGCTCCTTGCGGAAGCCAAGCTCCACCGCGCCTTCCAGCCCCATCGGCCCCATTTCTGCAGTGGGCCACGCGATGGTGAAAAAGGGCTCATGGAAACTGCCACCAGCCATGGCCTGCGCGCCGAGGCCGTAACCCTTGCGGACAACAATGGTGAACAACGGCACGCTCAGATTGGCCGTCGCCAGGATGAGACGTGACCCACGACGCACAGCGCCGGTTTTTTCGCTGTCCGGACCGACCATGAAACCGGGCGTATCGCAGAGCGAGATCACAGGCAGACCGAAGACGTCGCAGAGCTGCAGGAAGCGGCCACCTTTTTCGCCGCCGTCGCCATCAATCGCCCCTCCGAGGTGGCGAGGGTCGTTGGCAATCAGCCCGAACGCATGGCCCTCTATCCGCACCAGTGCGGTGATCAGACCAACGCCGTAATCCCGCCGGAATTCAATCACCGAGCCCTCATCGCAGAGATCGTTGATGACCGCACGCATGTCATAAACCCGCAGGCGGTTCTCGGGTACCAGGTGACGCAGCCGCCGCTGGTCAACACAGCGCCATTCCGGCAGCCGTCCCTGAAAACAACCCAGCACGCGTCTGGCAAGATCGGTCGCCTCCGCTTCATCCGCACACGCGAGGTCGACCACACCGTTCAAAGTCTGCACGTCGATCGGCCCGATATCTTCCGGCTTGAATTTACCCAGCCCACCGCCCTCGATCATGGCTGGACCGGCCAGTCCGATATTCGAGTTCTGCGTGGCTATGGTGATATCCGCACAGCCGAAAATGACGGCATTGCCGGCATAGCAACGGCCGGAGTTGACCGCAATCCGCGGCGCCACACCGCTGAGCTGCGGCCAGGTTGCAAAGGTTTTCAAATCAAGCCAGGCCATGAACAGGTCGTCCGTGTCCACATCACCGGGCCGGCCGCCGCCGCCTTCAGTGAAAAAAACCAGCGGTGAGCGCCACTCAGCCGCGAGCTCAAACAAACGATCTTTCTTCTTGTGGTTATGGTGGCCCTGGGTTCCGGCAAGGACGGTGTAGTCATACGCACAGACGGCGCAGCGGGCTTTGTCCTCACCGAACAGCCCCGCATTCACAGTTCCAAAGCCTGCGATCATGCCGTCGGCCGGCGTCGATGCCCGCAGATCTTCCAGCGAGCGGCGGCGGCGCTGCGCCGCAATGGCAAGCGCGCCGAACTCGATAAAACTGTCCGCGTCGCAGAGGTCCTCAACGTTCTCGCGCGCCGTGCGCGAGCGGATCCGTCGCCGCTTTTCAACCGCATGAGGTCGATTGACGTCCAGCCCCAGCGCATGACGCGCATGCACCTCTTCAAGATCCGCCCGCGGTGCTTCGAGGTCGACATCCGCCTGCGAGGCTTCCCCTTCATCATGTTCGTCTGCCGGACGGATCAGAACCAGGATGGCCTGCTCAGCGACCACGTCACACGGCTGGCTCAGGATCTGCGTCACCTCTCCCGACACCGGCGCCAGAACCTCATGGTGCATTTTCATCGCTTCCAGCAGCACAAGCTGCTGTCCGCGGCGCACGGTAGTGCCTGGCGCGACATCGACGGACACCACGCTGCCGCGCATCGGCGCCTGAACGCCGTGCAGTCCGGCGGGTACCGCGACAGCGGCGGCCACAGCAGGCTGTGATGCGCCGTTGCTTGTGTGTGAACTCAGTCGCTCGAACTCACGCGCGCGGGCGCTCAAATGGGCCGCGTTTTCCTCGACCCAGGTAGTGGTCATCGTGCTCCCTTCCAACGCGGGCTCGGCCAGCAGGGCCTGCAGCAGCGGCAGGTTGCACTCGCTGCCTTCGATCACGAATTCGTCAGCTGCGCGCCGCGCGCGCTTGAGCGTGCGTTCCAGATCAGGACCCGGTGCGTGGACAATCAACTTGGCCAGGAGCGAATCAAAAGCAGGATGCACGGCATAGCCCGGGCTGGCCGCAGTGTCTACACGCACGCCGGGGCCGGTTGCCGGTTCAAAAGCGCTAAGCGTCCCGCCGCCCGCCCGCGTTTGTCCCGCATCATCCATCGACTCCGCATTGATGCGCAGCTGCACAGCGAAACCGCGCGGCTGTACGACTGGCAGCACGCCGAGATCAGCGAGGCTCTCGCCCGCGGCAACCCGCAACTGCAGCGCCACAAGATCCAGACCAAGCACCTCTTCGGTGACCGTATGCTCGACCTGCAGACGAGCATTCGCCTCGATGAAGACGAGTTCACCGGTATCCAGATCAAGCAGGAACTCGAAAGTACCCAGACCGCGATAGCCGACTGCGGACGCCAGGCGCTCGGCGTGACTCAGCAACGACGCACGCAGCTCCTGCGACAGCGCCGGAGCCGGCGCGATCTCGATAAGCTTCTGATGACGGCGCTGCACCGAGCAGTCGCGTTCCCAGAGATGCGTAATGCCGCCTTTTCCATCGCCGAGGATCTGCACCTCGAGATGACGCGCTCTTTTGATGTAACGCTCGGCGTAAACCCGGCCGTCACCGAATGCCGCTGCGGCTTCCGCACTGGCCGCTTGCCACAGGCTGGCTCCTTCTGAGTCCGCTGGAACGACACGCATGCCCCGCCCGCCGCCGCCCGCCGCCGCTTTCAGAACAAGCGCGCGGTCTGCCCCGCAGGCATTTTTATAGGCAGCGAGATCATCGGCACAAACCAGATTGTCGGAGGCCTCAAGAACAGGGACTCCTACCCTGGCGGCTTGCGCGCGGGCCGCAATCTTGTCACCGAACAGCGCGAGCTGCGCGGGCGTCGGCCCGACAAAAATCAGCCCCGCCGCTTCAACGGCCTCAGCCAGCGCCGGATTTTCCGCGAGGAAACCATAGCCTGGATGGACGCAACTGCTGTTGGTCTGACGCGCCGCCTGAACTACAGCATCGACATCGAGATAAGCCCGCGGGCCCGTGCCCGGCATCACGACGGCGTCGTCTGCTTTGGCTACGTGTCTGCTGCCACGGTCATCTTCACCATGGATCGCAACAGTCTTGTAACCAAGCTCCGCTGCGGTGCGCAGGATGCGCACCGCGATCTCCCCGCGATTCGCTACCAGTAAACGCTCTGCGGCCATACGGCGCTTCCCTTGCTGGAACAGGGCCGCAGTATAGCGAGGCGCTCAGATCCCAGGCCGCCCCCGGAGTCGCAGCTCAGCCCTCACCGCGCGCGATCGCAGCTGCCATCTCTTCGGCAGCCACTTCGATGGAGATCCCGGCCCGCTCCTGCTGCAGGCGCATGAAGCTGCGCGAATCGAGCTGGTCCCAGCCGCGTCCCATCGCCTCAGTCATCTCGGCCAGGGTGAGATTGATCATGCGCATAGGCACACCGAGTTCGCGCCCCAGTTCGGCCGCAAGGCTTACATCTTTATGGGCCAGCGCCAGCTTGAACGCCGGCGGCTCGTAACGATTGATGAGGTACTGCTCCGCGAGGTTATCGAACGAGCGCTGCCGGCCGCGGGCGCCTTGCCGGATGGCCTCCCACAACGGCAGGGGGTCCAGACCCGCTTTGACGCCGACCGAAAAGATCTCGCCCAGAGCGCACTGGATGGCATAACCCGCGGCGTTGTGCACGAGCTTGGCGATCGACCCAGCCCCGATCGGGCCGACATAGCGCACCTGATCGCCGAGCGCATCGAGCACGGGCCGATGGGCGTTGAAGATGGCTTCCTCACCACCCACCCAGACCGCGCAGCGTCCCGAGGCGGCGCCTTTCGGTCCACCGCTGACCGGCGCGTCAAGCACGGCTATCCCGCGTGGCGCGAGCTCAGCATGCAGGCGACGCATCAACGTGGGGGAATTAGTCGAAAGATCGAACCAGGCGAGGCCTGACCGGGCTCCGGCGGCGAGGCCGGTGGCATCACCAAGCACAACCGACTCGACCTCACGCGGACCCGGCAGCGAAGTCAGCACCACATCGCACTGTGCCGCCAGCGCGCTGGGACTCTCAGCCCACTGCGCGCCCGCATCGAGATGGGCCTGCGCATGCTCACGATTGATGTCATGGACGATAAGCGCGAAGCCTGCTTTCCGCAGGTTCGACGCGAACGACGCGCCCATCGTTCCGAGGCCAACAAAACCTACCGCAGTCATTGCTGTCTCTCCCGCGAACGGCTCAACCGGCCTGGAAGACTTCCGCCGCCACGCGCCCGGCGTTAACGGCAGTCGGCCAGCCGGCATAAAACGCGAGATGGGTGATCAACCCCTTGAGCTCGTCCTCGGTCACGCCGTTATCGAGCGCGCGCTGCATGTGCAGCTTGAGCTCGTCGGTTCGGTAGAGGGCGGTAAGCACCGCCACCGTGACCAGGCTGCGATCCCGTTTGCTGAGCTCAGGCTGCTCCCAGACATCGCCGAACAGCACCTCGTCACGCAGTCTGCCGAGTTGCGGAATAAGTTCGTAGACGGTTTTCGGATCCATATGTTTTCTCCCCTTATGAATGAAGCGCGATCAGTAAGCAGGTGGCAGATCGAGGCGGGCTACGATCCCGCTCAGCTCAGGCGCCGGCGCGGGATAACGTTCCAGCACCAGCGGATCGTGTCCCGGCACGATATGAGTCATGGCGCCGCCCAGGCGTCGCAGTCGGCGATAGCTCTCATGCATCTCAAACAGATTCTCATGCGTGGTGAAAGTCACTTCCTGCTCAATGCTTTCGTAGTAATGAGCGGCATCAGACGCAAGCAGGACCCAGCCGCGCTGACTGTGCACGCGCACCGACTGCAGGCCTCGGGTGTGACCCGGCATGTGGTGGAGTGAAATCCCGGCGCAGAGTTCTTCGTCACCGTCGTGGAAGATCACACGCTCGCCGTAGACCAGCGCAACCATCTCCTGCACGTCCTCCAGACGAAAGGCATGCCGGAGCGCGGCGTGCGTCATCGCTCTGCCGGTGACATATTCGAGCTCGCGATCCTGCACATGGAAACGGGCGTTCGGGAAACGCTCGAGATTCCCGGCGTGGTCATAGTGCAGGTGAGTGATGATGACGTCCTCGACCTCTGCCGGGTCGACGCCCAGCAGGCCCAGACTTTCGGCAGGGCAGCGCAGGAAGGTGCGCCCCCGACGTTCGCCCTCTTCGCGCCCGAAGCCGATATCGATGACGATGCTGCGCTCAGCGCTGCGGACCAGCCAGACGTAGTAATCCATATCGAGCGGCGCATCGTGCGGATCCGCATGCATGAAGATGCCTCCGCGAGTCCCCGTACGCTCAGCGTACTTGATGGCGTAGATCTCGTACTCAGGCAGATCCGCTACCACGTTCACCACCCCTTTTTTGCCACCTCACAGTTCTGTCCGCCATGCTATCCCGAAGACAGGGTGCCGGCGGTAAGCGCCCGGCAATGAAACGGGCCTGAGAGGGAGCCTCGACCTCTCCCCGGCAGTTATGTTTTCAGCCTCGACAACGTGCAGGAAGGGGAAAAATGTTCAAGACAAAATCAATCCGTACGAACATCGATCCCGCTGCTGACGGGCTGCGGATCCTGGCCACAAGGTTCCGCGGTCGCGGACTGCGCAAATCGCACTACGACGTCTGGATGGCAAACCTCGGACCGTCTGAGCGACTGCTGCGCGCTTTCCGGACGGGGCAGATCTCATGGCCGGCGTTCTCCACGGCCTATCGGGCCGAGATGTTCGAGCTGGACGGCCAGGACCAGGATAATCGGGTGATCCGTAACTGCGGACAGAAATTCACCCTGCGGCTCCTGCAGCATCTCGCGCAAGAGCGGACCATCACCCTGCTGTGTCACTGCGCTGAAGAAGAAACCGCGTGCCATCGGCATCTTCTGCGGCGACTGCTTGAGCGCCGCATCTGAATCTCATGCGCGATGCTGTGCTGCGTGCTGCAGCCTGCGGAATCAGCTCAGGGCAAATTCCGCATAGCCGCCGGCGGCGACCGCATCGCAGCGTTCCTTGTAAGCCGGAACTCCGCCGGCATACGCCAGCAATGAGCGACGTTTGCCGTCGATATTCGACCCCATGTACCAGGAATTCGATTTCGACACGAGGATCCCGCCGGCAATCTCTTCGTGATGCGCAACCCAGTCGGCCTCGGCCGCAGCCGTCGGTTCCATCGAACGCCGTCCTTCTGCGCGCATGAAGTCGAGCGCATCGGCAATCCATTCCACCTGCTGCTGAATACAGGTCGGGACATTACAGAAAGCGGCCGCCGGCGATAGCGGCGCACCCACCATGAACAGGTTGGGAAACCCATGCACCTGCAGCCCCATGAATGCGCGTACGCCCTCGGACCAGGCTTCCCGCAGCAGCTCACCCTGACGGCCGCGGATATCCACGTGGTTGAGCGCCCCGGTACCCGCATCGAAGCCGGTGGCGTAAATCATCAGATCAAGCTCGTGCTCCTCGGCGGTGGTGCGAACGCCCTGCGGCGTAATCTCCACAATGGGCGTCTCGCGCAGGTCTACCAGCTCAACGTTTTTCCGGTTGAAGGCCTCGTAATACCCAATCTCAAGCGGGACGCGCCGCGTGCCAAAACTGTAGCTTGACGGCACGAGCTTCTCGGCCAGGACAGGGTCGTGCAGCCGCTCCCGGATCCGCTCTCGCGCAAAATCCGAAAACACGGCCGCCGCCTGTTCATCAGTAAAGAGCTCTCGAAACGAGCCTACCCAGTAAGCCAGCGAACCCTCCTGCCACAGCTGTTCCAGGCGTTGTCTCATCTCCGCTTCATCGAGGTCGTAGAAGCTCCCCGGAGAGAAATCGAATTCGGCACCCGAGAAGGTCGTATGCACGAGATTTTTCAGTCGGGCGTACCGTGCACGCCGCGTGTCCTGCTCCGCGGGGTCTAACCGCGGATTTTTCATCGGCAGGGTGAACGTCGGCGTGCGCTGAAAGACCTTGAGGTGTCCGACCTCCGATACAATGGTCTGAATCACCTGGATTCCGGTCGCGCCGGTGCCGATGACGCCAACCCTGCGATCTGAAAAACTCACAGGCTCCCGCGGCCACCGGGCCGTGTGGTGCCATTCACCCTGGAAAGACTCAATACCCGGAATATCGGGCAGTACAAACTGCGTCAGGGGGCCTGTGCACATAAGAAGATGCTGGGCCTGCAGCCTCTCGCCCTGTTCAGTGGCAATCAGCCATCCGTCGCCGGCGGCGTTGAGTTCTGCGCCGGCGACTCGGGTGCGGAACTGGATATCCCGGCGCAGCTCGAATTTATCCGCAACGAAGTTCAGGTACCGCTCGGTCTCTGGCTGGGCTGCGAACCGCTCGCTCCACTGCCATTCGTCCAGGAGCTCCTCGGAGAACCAGTACTGATACACGTCGCTGGTCGAGTCGGTTCTGGCGCCCGGATAGCGGTTCCAGTACCAGGTACCCCCGACGTTGGTCCCGGCCTCCAGCACGCGCACCTTGAGGCCGCGCTGACGCAGCAGATAGAGCGCGTACAGTCCGCTGAAGCCTGCACCGACCACAACCACGTCAAGATTCTCAGTCTCCTTCTGCACAACCGTCACCCTTTGCTCCTCTTTGAGTTCAACTCGATATCAATCACTGCTGCTATCCGTCTTCACGAGACCTAGCCCAAGGAAGCGCCATCCAGCGTTTCCAGATGTACCACCTCGCTGACCGGGCGCCGGTAGCCTCGTGGCGGCATCTCGCCCCCCGCCGGCCGTCCAATCACGACCATCATCACCGGCACCACACGCGCACCCAGATGCAGGAAATCCGCCACTTTGCCGGCGTCAAAGCCAATCATCGGACCAGTGTCCCAACCCCGCTCCCGGGCGGCGAACATGAGGGTCATGGCGGCCAGAGAACCGCTGCGCACCGCCTCCTCTCGCTGCAGTGCGGCGTTGTCACGATAAACGCCCTCGATCATCGGCACATACTTCGCGCGCGCGTCTTCGCTTGCATCCGCGTAGATGCGGGCCGCGTCTTCGTGTGCGTCCAGATTGCCGCACACCACCACCGCGGCGGCACAGTGCTCGACCTGGGCCTGCCCGAAGGAAAGCCCGCGCAGCGCGGTTTTCCGGGCCGCATCACGGACGACCACAAAGCGCCAGTGCTGCACGTTGAAAGAGCTCGGGCTCAGGATGACGGTATCGAAGATAGCCTTGAGCTCTGCGTCGTTGATCTCGACGCCGGGCTCGTATTCGCGCACGCTGCGGCGCATGGCGGCAGTCTGTGAAAATTCCATGGTCCTCTCCAAAGAAGTCTCCGGGTGGGCCCGGGAGCACGCTGGCTTGTTGTGGATATGACTGCGTCGATTGTCGGCGCGGCGAGCGCATTGTAAAGGCCACTGCTTCCGTGCTGGTTCGCCCTTCGTTGAGCGGTGACGAACACCACCCCGGCTGACGGCGTAAGCTAGCCGCTTCAGAGCAGGATCGTCAGCAGGTCTGTCTCAGCCGCGGCCTCCGGCTGCTGCAGAACAGTCGCGCAGCTCAGCTCCCCGCGGAAAAGAGGAAAACGATGCTAGAAGAAGAATTCGTCCCGCAGCGGATTCTTGACCAGGTCAGCCTGGGGAAGGACTACGTACGCGCGAAGTATGGCTTCCGTAATCACTGGTATCCCGTCCGTCTCAGCGCGGAGGTCAACGAAGCTCAGCCGATTGCCGTCACGCTGCTCGGAGAGAACATCTTAATCAACCGTATCGACGGACAGCTGTTCGCCATCCGCGACCGCTGCGTGCATCGCGGCGTACCGTTGTCGCGCAAGCTCGAGTGCTACACCAAAGACACGGTGACCTGCTGGTACCACGGTTTCACCTACCGTTTCTCCGATGGAGTGCTGTGCGATATCGCTGCGGCACAATCGAGCCGGGTGATAGGCAAGCGTCGACTGAAAACTTTCCCTGTGACGGAAGCGAAAGGTCTGGTATTCGTCTTTGTCGGTGACGAGGATCGGCAGCCACCACCGCTGTCCCACGACGTGCCGCCTACCTTCCTCGACGAAGACATGGTGGTCCACGGCCGCTGGCAGGTGGTCAACGCCAACTGGCGCATCGGAGCTGAAAACGGCTTTGACTCGACGCATATCTTCATCCACAAAAACTCTGTGCTGATCGAGGACGCCGATCTGGCGCTGCCGCTGGGACTGCAACCCATCGGACGGCGCGCTTTCCAAACCGTTACGGCTGACGATGGTCCGAAAGGCGTCATTGACCACTTCAGCCCGGAACATGTCATCCCCGTCTTCGAGGCCAGCATCGGCGGCCAGCCGATTCTTACCGGCGCGACCTCGGGTGCCAACATCGTCCCGCAGGACATTTCGATCTGGCTGCCCGGCGTTTTGCGTGTCCGACCCTGGCCGGTCCCCGAACTCACCCAGTTCGAGTGGTATGTCCCGATTGACGGAAACCGGCATATTTATCTCCAGACCCTGGGCAGGCGCTGCGAGACCAGCACCGAAGCCGACGCTTTCGCCGAAGCGTTTACACAGCGCTGGGTACCCAAGGCGCTGCGCGGCTTCAACGATGATGACATCTGGGCGCGCGAGGCAACCGAGCCGTTCTATGCCGATGACCGCGGCTGGATCGAGGAACGCCTGTTTGAACCCGACGGCAACATCATCGAATGGCGTAAGCTCGCAGGCCAACATGCACGCGGGATCCAGATGCCTCGACACATCGATCCGCCACTCCGACACGACGGAACCTCGACATGAACAGCGCGGATGCGAGCGGATACGCTCACCAGTACCTGAACGCCGCCGGGCTGCGCACGCACTACCTTGAGGCCGGTAACTCGTCGGACCCGACCGTCATCCTTATCCATGGGGGCGGGGCCGGCGCAGACGCCTGGAGTAACTGGCGCCATCTCCTGTCTGTGTTCGGCGAAGATTTTCATGTCATCGCGGTCGACATGCCCGGGTTCGGTGACACCGACAAACCTCACCCGGAGGCTTACGCCTACTCTCAGCCAGCGCGGAACCAGCACCTTGCGGCATTCATCGAAACGCTCGCGTGCGGTCCTGTGCATTTAGTGGGCAATTCCATGGGTGGCGCCACCGCTCTGGGAGTTGCGGTTGACCGGCCTGAGCTGGTCGACAGACTCGTGCTCATGGGCAGCGCCGGTCTCAACGCGGAGCTGTCGCCGGCGCTGCGTCCCATCGTCGAATACGACTTCACCCCACAAGGCATGCGCCGACTCATTGCAGCACTGACTGCAGACGGTTTTCTCATTGATGAGGCATTAGTGGACTATCGTCTGCAGCGCTCACTGGACCCGGCAACCCGGGCGGCCTATGGCGCCATCATGGCCTGGGTGCGAGCCCAGGGTGGACTGTTCTTCGACGATAGCTTTATCCGGCGAGTGCGAGCCCCCACGCTGGTTATCAATGGCAAGCAGGACCTCGTCGTTCCACTGGCCAATGCCTATCGCTTCCTCGAACTCATCGACAACTCTCGCGGCTACATCATTCCTCACTGCGGGCACTGGGCGATGGTTGAAGCAGCCGAGGAGTTTGCCAACGTGGTCCGCTTGTTCCTGACGAGCCGGTGAACGACCGTCGGTTCCAGCCGGGCAGGCCATAAATCTCGCGTTTGCGATTGGAGACTGAGCTGCGAATGAGCGGGTCTGGAAAAGCTGCGGCATCCCGACGACGCGGGCCAGCGGGCACAACCCGACGGACCTTTGGTCACCCATGACCTCGTTTACGCACTATTACCGGGGTGCGCTGATCTTCACCGTCGTCTGCCTGACGCTCGGCGTCACCTATGGCTGGCATAGCACCGGCACAGTGTCCGGCACGCTCAGTCTGCTCTGGATCATCCTCGTACTCAGCGTGCTTGAGGTGTCACTCAGTTTCGATAACGCGGTGGTCAACGCGGCCGTTCTTTCCGGCATGGAACCCGTATGGCAGGACCGGTTTCTCACCTGGGGCGTCGCGTTCTCGGTCTTTGGTATGCGGGTGGTTTTTCCGCTGGCCATCGTTGCCGTCGCCGCAGAGCTTGGGCCGCTCGACGCGTTAACGCTCTCGCTCAACGAACCGGACACCTATCAGACGCTGGTCAGTTCAGCCCATATCTCGATTGCGGGATTCGGCGGCGCTTTCCTGTCCATGGTCGGTATGAAGTTTTTTTTCGACGCGGAAAAGGACGTCCACTGGATTGCCGTAGTCGAGAACCTGCTGTCCCGGCTTTCCGCGGTCAAGACCATCGAAATCGGGCTTCTGCTTCTTTTGTTGTGGGCTATCTCAGGGTGGCTCGAGCCTGAGGATGCCCTGACTTTTCTGGTCGCTGGCATTCTCGGCATCGTCACTTACATCGCAGTTGAGGCCATCAACACCTGGCTTCAGATCAGAGAGGACAAACGCCGCCAGATCGGCGCCGTGGTGCGTTCCGGCGTTGGCGGATTCCTCTATCTCAATGTCCTCGACGCGAGCTTCAGCTTTGATGGTGTGATCGGCGCATTCGCGCTGTCCAACAACATGGTCATCATCGCACTCGGCCTCTCCATCGGTGCGGTGTTTGTCAGATCCATGACTATCCATCTGGTACGCCGCGGCACACTGACGGCCTATCGCTTTCTGGAAAATGGCGCGTTCTGGGCGATCCTGGCTCTGGGCGTAATCATGCTGCTGTCCGCCCGGTTCCATATCCCGGAAGTCATCACCGGGCTTCTGGGTAGTGTCTTAATCGGCCTTTCGTTGTGGTGGTCGATACGTCAGGCACACCATAACAGCGCCGGATCCTGATGCTATCTGTAAAGGTCGCCCGCAGCCTGAGCCGGTCCTGGTGTCATTAGCAGACGTCTGGATGGGAGAAGGGCGTGGATGAGACTGTCGGCCGGCAGAACTCCGAGGTCTGGCACCGACCGCCGCAACAATCGCCCCCAACCGACCAGGAACCTATCCGTTGCAAGAGCTCTAGTTCGCACCGATGTGCGACTGAAACCGACACGTGTTGCTGCGCACTGAAAATTCAGCAGGGTGGTTCACTGTTGATTTGCACCGAAATCTGACCCATCAGTTGCATTGAATTTTGACCCGCCAAACGGGCCACGAAGCCACTCGGGGCCTTAGGCTTGGCGGGTCAGATGTTCAGTGCAACTTAACTAAAAACCGGCTCAATCTGGCGCGCAATTCAACATCCATGCGCAATGTTCGCCTGCCCAACGTAGTGCGCGACCGGCGGGTGCTGGATGCTCGACCAAGTATCCCAAGTGGCTCTGCTCTGCGCCTGCGCTTTGAGCGAAAGCTTCAGGTAAGCCTCAAACTGCGACAGATAGTCAGAGCGGTTGGCGCGTTGTGCGAGGTTGTTGAAGATCGCATCTAGCGTATGCGCTTACGCCACCAGCATCTCTTCGGCGCGTTCGCTGTTGCTCCTGGCCAGTTTCACCTGCTCGGCCAGGCTCGCGATTAGATCCGCAGGCTCAACGTCGCCAAACTCTTTCGTGAACTCGCGTGAGGTGATGCCAGCCCTAATGGCTGGAGTCATAGCTGCCTTCGCCACAGAAATGGCAGGCTCTTCGCCCTGTTTTCCCTCGACCTCGATAGGCTTGGGCGTTTTCGCCGGTTGCTGTTTTGACTTTGCCATCGTTGCTTCACCCCGCACGCCCTGGGGCCCCCAGGGCACCCCGATTACTGTATATACGTACAGTATACCTCATTGCGCCCTGGTAATCCCCTGGCGGGCGCTTGAATAACTGGTATGGAGGCAGGTGCGGACGTTCCCCGCGGGGTGGAGCAACTCACAGATCCGGCCAGGAGGAGCCGGTCGGCCATAGGGGTCTGCAGCCAATCTGAGTGGTAACTGCTACGCTGAACTGAGACAAATCTCGCAAGGATGCGAGCATGTTGCCATTACCTGCCGGCAGGGAAGCCAGCCCGGGTGTCGGCGCGCCGCTGTATGTGCGGCACCGCCCGGAGCACACCCTCCTTTGTCAACTTGTTCAGCAACACTACGCGGCGTTCAAGGTGCATCTGACAGCGCAGGGCGAGAGCCTGCCGGCGTATGTCGAGCGGGAGTTCGAGGACTACCTCGAGTGTGGTCGTCTCGAGCATGGTTTCCTGCGGGTGCGTTGCGACAGTTGCCATGCCGAGCACCTGGTCGCGTTCAGCTGCAAGCGGCGCGGGTTCTGCCCGAGCTGCGGCGCGCGGCGCATGGCGGAGAGCGCCGCGCTGCTGGTCGACGCGGTGTTTCCCGAGCAGCCGGTGCGCCAGTGGGTGCTAAGCGTCCCGTTTCCGTTGCGCTTCCTGTTCGCCAGTCGCCCCGATGTCATGGGCCGGGTGCTCGGCATCGTCTACCGCTGCATCGCCACGCACCTGATCAAGAAGGCGGGTTTCTCACGTAAGACGGCCCAGACCGGCGCGGTCACACTGGTCCAGCGCTTCGGCAGCGCGCTCAATCTTAACGTCCACTTCCACATGTTGTTCCTCGACGGTGTGTACGTCGAACGTCCTAACGGCTCGCTGCGCTTCCGCTGGGTGAGGGCTCCGACGAGCGCCGAGTTGGCCGGGCTGACTCAGACCCTTGCACGGCGCATCGGCCGCTTCCTTGAGCGCCAGGGACTGCTGGAACGCGACTCGGAGAACAGCTACCTGGCTGGTGACGACCTCGAAGCCGGGCCGATGGACCAGCTGCTGGCTTCGTCGATCACCTACCGCATCGCCGTTGGGGCGCAGCAGGGCCGCAAGGTGTTCACGCTGCAGACACTGTCGGGGAGTGATGAGCCGTTCGATGACGGGGTCGGCAAGGTCGCTGGGTTCTCCCTGGACGCCGGCGTGTCGGCGCGGGCGGACCAACGCCAGAAGCTCGAGCGGCTGTGTCGCTACATCAGCCGGCCGGCGATCTCGGAAAAACGTCTGTCGCTGACGCCGAACGGCAACGTCCAGTACGAGTTGAAGACGCCGTACCGTGACGGCACGACGCACGTCATCTTTGAGCCATTGGATTTCATCGCGCGGTTGGCAGCTCTGGTGCCGAAACCGCGGGTGAATCTGACCCGATTCCACGGTGTGTTTGCGCCCAACAGCAAATACCGCGCGCGGGTAACACCGGCCAATCGAGGCAAGGGAGGCCAGCCTGCCACGGCTGCAGATCCGGAGGAGCGGACACCGGCCGAACGCCGTGCCGCGATGACC
>JAYODW010000037.1:41225-46719 GCA_038116745.1 Gammaproteobacteria bacterium | reverse complement strand
TGACATCGCCACCGCAGGCGGACATCTGTTCATCGTTTCCGCCCCGTCAGGCGCGGGAAAAACCAGTCTGGTCAAGTCACTCGTCGCACGGATAGAGCATCTGCGCCTGTGTGTATCCCACACCACCCGAGCGCGTCGGGACGCCGAAGTAGATGGAATCGACTACCACTTCGTAAGCCCTGAGCGCTTTGACGCAATGGTCGGGGCCGACGAGTTTCTCGAGCACGCGACGGTTTTCGACCACAGCTACGGCACCTCACGTGTGGGCGTCGAACAACTGCTTCGAGAAGGCCACGATGTCATTCTGGAAATCGACTGGCAGGGTGCGCGCAGCGTCAGGAGGCAGGTTGCTGACTGCATTTCGATTTTCGTGCTGCCGCCATCGCTGCAGGAGTTGTCGCGTCGCCTGCAGGGCCGTGGCGATTCTGACGAAATCATTGCGCGCCGAATGAACGGCGCCGTCGCGGAAATATCTCATCACGGGGAATTTGATTATCTCGTCGTCAACGAGGCCTTTGATGTCGCACTGGACACGCTTCAGGCGATCATGGTCGCGGCGCGTCATCGACTCCCTGCCCAGCAGACCCGACACGCGGCCTTGCTCTCCGAGCTCTTGGCGCCCTGAAGCCCTCTCTGGTATTCTTCCGCCCCTTTTCCACCACGTAGAGCGCGCACCGCATGGCCAGATTGACCGTTGAAGATTGCCTGCCAATGGTCGGCAACCGTTTTGACCTCGTCCTGCTTGCGAGCAGGCGTGCGCGCCAGCTTGCCAACGGGGCTCAGGCTTTCGTCGAAGCCGATAACGACAAGCCCACCGTGATCGCCCTGCGGGAAATAGCCGCAGGCCTCATGACCGAGGAAATCCTTGACGAACTCGAAGCGCGGGAACGTGCCGCGGAAGAATTCGAACTGGCCGTGGAATTGGCAGAGCAACAGATTGCCCTGCCGGAACAGGATTCTGACTTCTAATCTGGGTCCATTCTGGAACCGCCTTTCCCCCGGGCGTAGAACGGCCAACAGGGCAACGGGCGACCTCCCTGACTCGGCCAGACCGGCCCTTCCCCATCTGCCATGACAACCGTCGCGCTCGCAGAGCCTACTGAAGGGTCACTGCGCATAGAGGAGCTGTGCCGCAAAGCGCGCTCCTACCTGACCGCTGAGCAGACTAAAGACCTGCGGCGCGCCTACCAGTTCGGCGCAGAGGCCCATGCCGGTCAGACCCGACAGAGCGGCGAGCCTTACATTCAGCACCCGCTCGCGGTCGCGCTAATCCTCGCGTCCATGCACATGGACCACGAAACGCTGATCGCAGCCATGCTGCACGACGTCATCGAAGACACGCCTGTTGCCAAAAGCCGGATCAGCGCGGAGTTCGGTTCCGAAGTTGCGCATATCGTGGACGGTCTATCCAAGCTGACCCAGATCGAATTCGAATCTCACGCCGAGGCGCAGGCGCAGAACTTCCAGAAAATGCTGATGGCGATGGCCGACGACATCCGGGTCATCCTGGTCAAGCTCGCCGACCGTCTCCATAACATGCGGACTTTAGGTGCGCTGCGCCCCGAAAAGCGCCGGCGTATTGCACGGGAAACTCTGGATATCTATGCCCCCATTGCTCAGCGGCTGGGCATGAACGCAATCCGCCTTGAGCTGGAGGAACTGGGATTCCTGACCCTGTATCCCCTGCGGCACGGCGTACTACGGCGGGTGATCCAGAAAATCCGCGGCAATCGCAAGGAAGTTATTTCCAAGATCAAGAACCGCATCAAGCGGCAGCTGCGTCAGGAAACCCTGGTAGCGCACGTACTGGGGCGCGAGAAGCATCTATACAGCATTTATACCAAGATGCGGGAAAAGCACCTGCACTTCACCGAAGTGCATGATGTCTACGCCTTCCGCATCATCGTGGACTCAGTCGACACCTGCTATCGCACGCTGGGCGTCGTGCATGGTCTGTACAAACCCGTGCCCGGGACGTTCAAGGACTACATTGCGATCCCCAAGGCGAACGGATACCAGTCGCTGCACACCGTGCTTTTCGGACCCTTCGGGATCCCTATTGAAGTACAGATCCGCACGAATGAAATGGATCAGGTCGCCGAAGCAGGCATCGCCGCCCACTGGCTCTATAAATCAGGGGACAGTGTGGTCAAAAGCGCGCATAAGCGGGCCCGCGACTGGCTGCGCGGCGTCATCGAGATGCAGCGACGCGCCGGAGACTCGCAGGAATTCCTTGAGCACGTCAAAGTCGATCTCTTTCCGGATGAGGTGTACGTATTCACCCCCAAGGGCGAAATCATGGAGCTGCCCCGCGGGGCCACTGCGGTAGATCTCGCCTACGCCATCCACACTGACATCGGCAACAGCTGTGTCGGCTGCCGGGTCGACCGTCGCCTGGTACCACTCGGCACGCAGCTGAAGACCGGAGACTCGATCGAGATCGTAACCGCGCCCGGCGCACGTCCCAACCCGGCCTGGCTCAACTTCGTGGTAACCGGGAAAGCGCGGGCCAATATCCGGCATTTCCTGAAGAATCTCCATCAGGACGAAGCTCGCACGCTGGGCAAACGCATGCTGGAACGCGAGCTTGAATCTCTGGGCACAGCCCTGGAATCACTCGAGCACGCCCAGCTCAGCACCGCGCTGGAGAGCTTCAATCTGCCTGACCTAAACGAGCTTCTGGCGCACATCGGGCTGGGTATGCGCCCGGCACCCCTGGTCGCCCGCGCGCTGGTTCCGGGTGTGGCCGAGCCCGAGGAAAGAACCAACACACGACGCCGCAGACGCCGCGCAGATGGCCCCCCGCCGCTGCTGATCCACGGCACAGAGGGCATGGTGGTCACGCTCCCGAAATGCTGCCACCCGATCCCGGGTGATCCCATCATGGGATTTATTACCGCCGGCCGGGGCATCGTCATACACCACCCGTCCTGTCGCAATGTCGCTGAATTCCGCAGCGCGCCTGACCGCTGGGTCGACGTTGAATGGGCCAGCGATCTGACAGAGGAATTTACCGTGGAGATCGTGCTCGACGTCTCCAACCAGCGCGGCGTGCTCGCCACCGTGGCCGCGGGCTGCGCCGACCAGAATGCAAATATAGAAGAGATCGAGATCGCGGAGCGCGATGAGCATCATTCCTCCATGCGACTGGTCGTATCAGTCCGCGATCGGAAGCATCTTGCCGATGTCATCCGGGTGCTGCGAAATATCAAGACCGTCGTGCGGGTCCACCGTAAACGGTCCTGAAGCGCACTTCCCACCGACCGGGTGCAGAAGGAACACCATGCGTAAAAAAGCCATTCAGACAGACGCCGCGCCGAATGCCATCGGCACCTACTCGCAGGGGGTGGTGCACGGCAGCACGCTTTACCTCTCGGGACAGATCCCGCTGGATCCGAGCACGATGGAGCTCGTTTCGGGAGACATGGTGCTACAGGTAAGCCGCGTGCTCGACAACCTGGCTGCGGTCGCGGCAGCGGCCGGCGCCAAGCTCGACGATGCGCTCAAGCTGAATGTCTATCTGACTGATCTTGGCCACTTCGGCACCGTCAACGAAGTCATGTCGCGTTACTTCACAGCACCGTATCCGGCCCGGGCCGCAGTCCAGGTCAGCGCGCTGCCGCGCGGCGCCGACGTCGAGATAGACGCTATCGTCGCCTGTCCGGGTTGAGTCCTAACCCGCGCGCATGAGTCCAGGGCTGTCACTGGACGACCCCGTCACCCGACTGAGCGGCGTTGGGCCGAAATTCGCGGAAACCCTCGAAAAAATGCAGATCCGCTGCGTCAGGGACCTGCTGTTTCACCTGCCCCTGCGCTACCAGGACCGCACCCGACTCACGCCCATAGGCGCCCTGCGCGAGCACCAGGAAGCCCTCGTAGAGGGGGAGATTGAAGCCACCCAGGTGGCCTTCGGCCGTAGACGGTCGCTGATCTGCCGGCTGGCCGACGGTAGCGGCGCGCTTTACCTGCGTTTCTTTCATTTCAACAGCACGCAGCAACAGCGCCTCGCTAAAGGCCGCCGACTGCGTGTGTTCGGGGAGGCGCGCAGGGGACCACACAACTTCGAGATGGTGCACCCGGAGACCCAGCTGGTAGACAGCACCGTCTCCCCCGCCGTGAGCACCGCCCTGACGCCGATCTACCCGACGGCGGACAAACTTCAACAGAATCGCCTGCGGCGACTGATTGACATCGCGCTTGTCCTCCTCGCAGACGAGCAGACTGACAGCCTGGAGATCCTGCCCCGCGCGCTGCTGAAAACGCTGAACCTGCCGACGTTGACTGACGCGCTGGACTTCGTCCATCGTCCCCCCCCTGACGCTGATCTGCTGGCGATGGCCGAATCGCGTCACCCCGCCCAGCGTCGCCTGGCATTCGAAGAACTCCTGGCGCATCAAATCAGCCTGCGCCAGCTCAGAGCGCGGGCGCGGAGACAAGACGCGCCGAAAATAGCGGCAGACGCTCTGCGCCGGCGTCTGCTGTCCGGGCTGGGATTCACGCTCACCGGCGCGCAATCAAGAGTCCTCGCTGAGATCGATCAGGATCTGGGCAGCGGCGATCCCATGCTGCGTCTGCTGCAGGGAGACGTCGGCGCGGGTAAGACCGCCGTCGCTGCAGCCGTTGCGGCCGGCCTGATCGAAAGCGGTTACCAGGTAGCGCTGATGGCGCCGACTGAGCTGCTGGCGGAGCAGCACGCCCGCAACCTGCAGGGCTGGTTCGGACCGCTGGGTGTCGAAGTTGTGCTGCTGAGCGGGCGTCTCACCAAAGCGCAGCGCACCCCGGTGCTTGACCGACTGAAGCGCGCCGAGCCGGTGCTTGCGATCGGCACCCACGCGCTGTTTCAGCAGGAGGTGGAATACGCCCGCCTGGGTTTGATCATAGCCGACGAGCAGCATCGCTTCGGCGTCGACCAACGCCTCGCGCTGCGTGATAAAGGCGGCGGCGCCGGATGGCGGCCACATCAGCTGATCATGACTGCCACGCCCATCCCCCGCACGCTGGCCATGACGGCTTACGCCGACCTCGATGTTTCAATTCTCGACGAGCTGCCGCCACACCGGCAGCCCGTGCGCACCACGGTCATCCCGGAAACCCGCCGCAGCGAGATCATCGAACGGATCGCGGGTACCGCCGCAGCTGGCCGGCAGATTTACTGGGTCTGTCCGCTGATAGAGGAGTCCGACGCGCTGGATAACCAGGCGGCGACGGTCACCCACGAGCAGCTCAGTGAAGCGCTGCCCGGGCTCAGGATAGGTCTCATACACGGGCGCCTTAACGACCGGGAAAAAGACCTGCGCATGACAGCCTTCGCTGCAGCCGAAATCGATCTGCTGGTTGCGACTACGGTCATTGAGGTCGGTGTTGACGTCCCCAATGCCAGCCTGATGGTGATCGAAAACGCCGAGCGTCTGGGCCTGTCGCAGCTTCACCAGCTGCGGGGCCGCGTTGGACGCGGCAGCGCTCAGGCCGACTGCCTGCTGCTGTACAAAGCGCC
>JAYODW010000037.1:1417-41125 GCA_038116745.1 Gammaproteobacteria bacterium | reverse complement strand
TCTGCGCCGAGCTGATCCGGCGCTGGCTTTCCAGGCGGGTCGAGTATGCGCATATCTGAGACGACTGGGATAATCGGCAGATGAGCACTTCAGCCGCGCCGTCCTTGCAAGCCCGTGTCCTCGCCTACTGTCGTCTGATGCGCTTGCACCGTCCTATCGGGGCCCTGCTGCTGTTATGGCCGATGTTGTGGGCGCTGTGGATTGCCGCCGGCGGTCTCCCGGATCTGGACGTTCTGACAATTTTTCTTGCAGGGACTGTGCTCATGCGCTCTGCCGGCTGTGTGATTAACGATTACGCCGATCGGGATTTTGACGGACGCGTCGAGCGCACCCGGACACGCCCCCTGGCCACCGGAGAGATCGCTCCGCGCGAGGCCCTGCAGCTGTTTTTCGCGCTGGTCGCGATATCCGGCCTGCTGGTACTGCTGACCAATCGCCTGACCATAGTGCTGGCCTGCGCCGGTGTCGTGCTCGCCGCGACCTACCCGTTTGCCAAACGTCACACTTATCTGCCGCAGGTGCACCTGGGCGCCGCTTTCGGCTGGGCCGTACCCATGGCGTTTGCAGCGCAGACCGATGCGCTACCGCCGGTCGCCTGGTTGATCTTCTGCGCTGCGGTGCTGTGGGCCGTGATTTATGACACCGAGTACGCCATGGTCGACCGCGAGGACGACATACGGCTGGGCATCAAATCGACCGCCATTCTTTTCGACGACAACGACCGCCTCATCATCGGTGTGCTGCAGGTGCTCCTGCTGCTCAACCTCGTTCTGATCGGACGGCAGGCCGCGCTCACCTGGCCGTACTTTGTCAGCCTGCTCCCAGCTGCTGCGCTGTTTGCTTATCAGCAGCTGCTGATCCGAACGCGCAGCCGCGAAGGCTGTTTTGCCGCTTTCATGAACAACAACTGGCTCGGTCTGATCGTTTTTGCCGGAGTCGTCATGGGCTTGTCCGAATGAGCCGGCGTGCCCTCGCCCGCAACCGGATCACAAGCTGCTGGTGTTATTATCGGCGCGTTATCTGAACTGAAAAGCATGAGGGGGAAAGTGCGTGAATCCACTTAAATCTGTCTCCGGCACGATTATCCTGGGTTTCGTTGTTGCCATCGTGGTCATAGCGGTTCTGGGCTCGGGCGTGTTCAACCTGTGGTCCACCGTGGTGTGGCTGCACGTCTTCTTTGGCGTGATCTGGATTGGTCTGCTGTACTACTTCAACTTCGTGCAGGTGCCCGCAGTTGCGGCAGCGACTGCCGACACTGACGGCCCTGGGCCCGCTGCTATCAACAAGTACGTTGCGCCGCGCGCGCTGCTCTGGTTCCGCTGGGGCGCGCTTGCCACCTGGCTGACCGGTGCTGCAGCGCTTGAAGCCATGGGCGTTGGCATTGGCAATGCCTTCACCTTCGGTGAGGGAGCTCAGATTATTGGTCTCGGCGCCTGGCTTGGCACCATCATGCTGTTCAACGTATGGGTGCTGATCTGGCCGAATCAGAAAAAGATCCTTGGCATCGTGTCAGCGACTGACGAAGAGAAAGCGAGTGCGCGGGTCGTTGCTCTGATGGCCTCGCGAACCAATACTTTTCTGTCGATTCCGATGCTGATGTGCATGGTCGGACATATGCACAACCTGCCGTTCTGAACGGCTGACTACTGCGTTTCCGGGCCCGGCTCTTCCCGGCCGGGCTCGGCTCGCGGCGCAACTGCCACCACGCGCTGCCCCGCCTGATACCCATGCATGCGTGACTCCACCTCCGCGAATGTCTCGTCGTCCAGCCCCGCGCACAAAAGGTCGTAATTTTTTCTACCCACAACCTGACCCTGCTGCGCCGCGAGGCTGAACAGGGCGCAGGCCTCCAGCGGATCGCGCGGCACTCCGAGTCCCTGAGCGAGCAGAAACGCCAGGTTAACCTGCGCATCTGCACTGCCGTTCTGAGCCGCCTGGGCATACCAGTAGAGCGCTCGCTCTGGCTCGTGCGGCCAGCCCTGGCCGGCCTCGAACAGCATGGCCAAGGTCAGCTGCGCGCTGACCAAACCTTCCCGCGCTGCGGCCTCGTAGAGCGTCCGTGCCCGCTCCAGGTCGCGTGACACCCCGCGGCCAAGACGGTACAGACGCGCCAGGTTGAAGCGCGCCTTGACGCTGCCCTGCTCTGCAGCCCGCTGATACCACTCCCCAGCCTCGGTATAGGACTGCTCCACCCCCTCACCTTTCTCATGCATGAGCCCGATGGCAAACACCGCCGGGACCTGCCCCTGCGCCGCGGCTTTGACAAACCAGCCATAGGCATCCCGGTCGCCGCGAGCGACACCCTCGCCGAGGTAATACATATTGCCCAGCTGCAGCTGCGCTGCGCTGTCACCCGCGTCGGCGTAGCGATGCAGCCGGGCAACCGCATCGGCATTACCGCGCCGCGCCGCACGCGCAAACCACTCTCTCGCAGCCGCAGGGTCCTCGGTCCGCCCCTTCTCGTGCATCAGACCAAGATTGAACTGCGCCTTCGCATAGCCCTGCTCCGCGCTCAGCTGATACCAGTAGCGCGCCCGTTCGTCGCTCTGCTGCACCCCTTCGCCGTTGTCGTACATCAGGCCGAGCGCAAACTGCGCGCGTGGCTCGCCCTGCTGCGCCAGCGGCGCAAAAGCCGTTAAAGCAGCGGCAAAATCCTTGCGTTTATAGGCCGCCACGCCGCTGGAAAAGTCGGCTGCCGCCGCGCCGGTAAAACAGATCCCTGCGAGCAGCAACACCCGCACCAGCCTGGTGCGACGCCTGTCTGTCCCGCGTTGCCGCGCGGCCCGGTTGGAGAAGACCCCCGTCGAAAACCAGGTTCTTCCACCCTCAACCTGTGCACCGGACAATCGGACCGGGCGCTTCGATATACGGCCATCTGACAGGTTCACGCCATCTCCCCGTAAGGCAGCACTCCGAGTAGGTCGTGACACGGGAAACCGCGTCGACGTTGAGCCCGTCCGGCGTCGACAAGGCGACCACGACTGGCCACAATACCGTTCGCCTGCGTCAACCCACATCGAGATTTTGCGTAGCCTCGCTTCAACGTATCCCCCGATCAGAGCAGGACTGCGTCACCAGTGACCGAATCCCCTCGTCAACCCGCGGTCCTCTAGCTGCCAGCCGCAGCGGACCTGCCCCATGAACATGGATGATAAGCCAACCATGACAGACCCTCAGCAAGACAACCGTCCCCTCGCCGGCATGCGGGTGATCGAAATCGGGCAGCTGCTCGCGGGACCGTTCACCGGGACCATCCTTGGATATTTCGGCGCCGAAGTCATCAAAATCGAGCCTCCGGGGCAAGGCGACCCGATCAGAACCTGGCGGGAAACGCGCAACGGAACCTCCCTGTGGTGGGCCAGCCTGGCCCGCAACAAAAAGTGCATCACTCTGGATCTGCGCAGTGAGAAGGGCCGTGAACTGCTGCGTGAGATGGTATGCAAAGCAGATGTGCTCATCGAAAATTTCCGGCCGGGGACCATGGAAAAATGGGGGCTTGCGCCAGAGGATTTCAAAAGCCGCAACCCGGGACTGATCTACGCCCGTATTTCCGGCTACGGGCAGACCGGCCCCTACGCGCCGAAAGCGGGCTTTGCCTCGGTGTGCGAAGCCTTTGGCGGCTTTCGTTACGTCAACGGCTTTCCGGGCCAGCCGCCGGTGCGTCCCAACCTGAGTATCGGAGACACCCTCGCCGGGATCCACGCTGCTATGGGCGTGCTGCTGGCCTACATCGGCCGGCAGCGCGACGGCGTCGGACAGGTAGTGGACGTGGCCATCTTCGAGGCGGTTTTCAACCTGCTCGAGGCAGTCATCCCGGAATACAGCGGCGCCGGCGTGATCCGACAACCGTCCGGATCGACGCTGACCGGCATCGTACCGACCAACACCTATCGCTGTGCCGATGACAAACTGATCGTCGTCGGCGCGAACACTAATTCAATGTTTAAACGTTTGACGGAGGTAATGGGTCAGCCGCAGATGGCGGAAGATCCACGGTTCCGCGAAAACGCCGGCCGCTTCGCCCATCAGGAAGAAGTCGACGGTGCAGTTGAAGCCTGGACGCGGACCTTGAGCGCCGCGGAAGCCCTGGAGCGACTCGATGCCGCAGGGGTTGCTGCCGGCCCGATCTACAACGCGCAGGATATGTTTGAAGATCCGCAGTATCAGGCGCGCGGTCTTTTTCAGGAGGTCACCATCGACGGTGAACCCCTGTCGATACCGGCTATCGCGCCCATGCTCTCACGTACACCCGGGCGCACCGACCACCCTGGTACAGCCATCGGCAGCCATAACGAATCGGTGTACGCGGATTGGTTGGGCCTTGAGGGACAGGCGCTGGAGGACCTGCGCGAACAGGGCGTCGTTTGAACAGGACGGACAGCAGGCGCCGCTTGTTCGCTTACGGAACGCTCATGTTCGACGAGGTGTTCCGCATGGTCTGTGGAGACACACGCGTCGGCGCGCTTGCCGTGCTGCAGGACTACGCACGTTACGCGGTGCGCGGACAATCTTTTCCTGCCATTGTGCGCGAGTCAGGAGCGCACACCCAGGGACTGCTTTTCAACGACATCGAACTCCCCATGTGGACCCGCCTGGATGCATTTGAGGGAGATCTTTACCAGCGTATCGAGGTCAGCGTTCTGACCGAAAAGGCCATGCCGCTTTCCGCGCAAACCTATGTGTTTGCCGCATCCGGCATGCCGCTGCTCACCTCACACGCCTGGAACCCGGAAAGCTTTGCTGCGCAGGATCTCCCAGGCTTTGTCCAGCGCCACGCGTCGTGACTATCCTGTACACACTCGGTCATTCGAACCGATCGGCCGACGGTCTGCTCACCCTGCTGTCAGAGCATCAGATCGAGATTCTGATTGACATCCGGGCGTTTCCGCGCTCCCGACGGTATCCGCATTTTGATCGCGGCTCACTGCAGGGCGCCCTGTCGCATCAGGAAATCGACTACCTCTGGCTCGGCAATAGCCTCGGTGGCTTCCGCAAGCCCGTCCCGGATTCTCCGCACACCGCTCTGACCGACACCGCCTTCCGCGGCTTCGCCGACTACATGGGCAATGCCGAGTATCACGCCGCGGTGACCGCGCTGATCGCGCAGGCCGCAGAGCGCCGCAGCGCTATCATGTGTGCAGAGCTCCAGGCAGAGCATTGTCATCGACAGTTCATAGCCGATGACTGCCTGCGTCGCGGCATCGAGATCAGACATCTGTCCCATGGACGCGCCTACCGCCTGCATACGCCCAACCCCTGTCTCGATAACAGCGTCGATCCGCCGCGTTACAACCGCCACGAGCAGGGCGACCTGTTTTCCGTACCGTGACCACACCGCCCCTGACGAGCGCATCTGCTGGTGTGCCTGAACGCAGTCTGCTCCGGAGTAGAGCCTCCAGCGCCTGCCTGGCCCTGCTGCTGATCCTTTGCCCATTCACTACGGCCGCGGATACTCCCCTGCCAGCGCCCTTCTCCAAGCTCGCCGCTCGCTACAAGATCCCTGAGAGCGCGATCAGCATCGTCGTGCAGGCGGTCGATGAACCCGAACCGCGTCTGACTCTTAATGCCAGCCTGCCGCGTAATCCGGCTTCAACCATCAAGCTGGTCACTACCTGGACCGCACTGGACCTGCTCGGTCCGACGCATACATGGAATACCCGCGTCTACGCCCTGGGGCCGGTCAAAGACGGAGTACTCGAGGGTGATCTGCTGATTAAAGGCTATGGCGATCCGTATCTCGTGCTGGAGGACTTCTGGAAGCTCCTCGGCGAAATCAGACGCCAGGGCATCCACGATATCCGCGGCCGTCTGCTCATCGATGACAGCCATTTCGCCACAGACGAAGCCGATCCCGCGGCATTCGACGGTGATGGACTGCGCCTGTACAACACGCTGCCCAACGCCCTGATGGTCAATTTCCAGTCCTTCGACTTTGAGCTGGATCCCGACCCTGCCAGCGGGAAGGTCGGAATTCGGTCGGTCCCCGCGCTGCCCAATCTCAGAATCACTAACCGTGTACGTCCCGTGACCGGCGCATGCAAAGGCAATGCCCCGAACATCATCATGGAGACTGACGGGCCAGAGCACGTCATTTTTTCCGGCACCCTGCCTTTCACCTGCCGCCACTATCAGCTGCCGCGCAGCGCCATGACAGCGCAGACCTACACCTATGGCGTGTTCAAAAGTCTCTGGTCCCAGTGGGGTGGGACACTCAATGGAACGATGGGACGCGCCACCGTTCCGGACGGGGAGCGGCCGGTGGTGACCTGGCCCTCGCGGCCACTGGCAGAAGTACTGCGGCCGCTGAATAAATGGAGCAACAACCTCATGAGTCGGATGTTGCTCTACTCACTGGCCGAGACGCGCTTTGATCCGCCGCTGACCCGACAGCAGGGTACTGACGCGCTGCTGCAGCATCTGAGCAAACGTGGACTGGATACTTCGGTTCTGGTGGTCGACAACGGCGCCGGGCTGTCGCGCGATACCCGCGTCAGCGCGCGCTTCATGGTTGACCTTCTGCGCCTGGCCTGGCGCTCCCCGACCATGCCGGAATTTATCGCCTCGCTCGCAATATCAGGCCAGGACGGCACGATGCGTAAACGCCTGCGGAGTCGCCACAAGGCCGGACGCATGCACCTGAAAACCGGCAGCCTAGACGAGGTTTCAGCTGTAGCAGGTTACGTCCATACCGACGACGGCAGAACTTTCGCTGTGTCGCTGCTGATCAATCACGCGAATGCGCGCTGGGGCGCGGGCGTCGACCTGCAGGATGCGCTGCTCAGCTGGGTGCTGACCCTGAAGTAAGCTGCTCCACGGCCCGGCTAACGGGAACAGAGCGCCGCGTCCATCCGTTCGAGGATCTCTTCCAGCAGCGCTGGCGAGGTCGCAAAGTTCAGGCGCACAAAGCCGGCGCCTTCCGCACCGAAGGTCGGTCCGTCATTCAGCGCCACCCGCGCCTGAGCCAGCATGAACGCCTGCGGCGACGGAGAAAGCTCAAGGGCGCGCATGTCGAGCCACGCCAGGTAAGTCGCCTGCGGCGGGAAAAATCCGACCTGCGGCCAGCGCTCCCGGACAAATCGCGTTACCAGCTCACGGTTCGCGCGCAGCTGAATCAGGACCTCATCCAGCCAGGGCTGGCACTCGCGCCAGGCGGCGGTGACCGCGGCAATGCTCAGGGCATTAATCCCGCCGCGGACATGGTCAGGCATCCGGCGAAAACGCTGCTTCAGCTCCCTGCTGCCGAAGTGGGCGAAAGCCATACGCAGACCGGCAATGTTAAAAGCTTTGCTCGGCGCCATCAGGGTCACCGTTCGCGCCGCAATTTCCGCATCAACTGCCGCAATCGGCTGATGACGAACATCGTCAAGAATGAGATCCGCGTGTATCTCGTCGGAGACGATCGTGAGGTCATGCTGACAGGCCAGCTCACCGATCCGCTCGAGTTCCTCGGGCGCGAACACCCGGCCGGTCGGGTTATGCGGATTACACAGCATCATTACCTCGGTGCCGGAATCGATACTCGCCTCCAAAGCCGCGAAATCGATCTGATAGCCGTCAGCGCGCGGCACCAGCGCGCAGCGCCGGGCACGCCGCCCGGTTTGTGCCGCGGCATGAAGAAAAGGAGGATAGATTGGCGTCTGGATGACGACTCCGGCGTCAGGACCACTCAAGGTTTCGAGTGCTGCGTAAAGGCCCTGGACGACATCGCCCAGCACCAGGGTATCGGCAGGATCGATCTGCCAGCCGAAGCGCTGCGCTACCCGCTCTGCAAACAGTCGGGTCAGTCCAGCATCCTCTGCACTCTGGGGATAACCGAAATCGGACGCCTCAACCGCGGCGCGCAGCGCCGCACGGATCGGCTCTGCCACGACGAAATCCATATCGGCGACCCAGGCCGGCAGCACATCCTCCGGGTAGTAATTCCACTTGGTACCGGCGCGACGGCGGAGCGAACGCTCGTTAATATCATCGAAAACCATAGCGCGGCAGTTTACTGGCTGCCCGGGACAGGCAAAACCATCCTTAACCAGAGGATGTAAGAGTCACCGGCCTCGGAGGAACCGGCGATGGATCTGCTCATCACAGGACACTCACGTGGCATCGGCGCTGCGCTGTGTGACTACTATCTTGAACATGACGCACGCGTTTTCGGGATCAGCCGGACTCAGCGGGCGACAGCTGTCGCGGGCCTGTGCGAGTACCGGTGTGACTTCTCTGAGCCGGAGACGATTGCGCCGGCTCTGGATGCTCTGATTCCGGCAGGCGCTACGCCGGAACTGGTATTTCTGAACGCAGGAATACTCGGACCAATCGCTCCGATGCGTGAACTCTCGCTGAGCGAGCTGCGCGCAGTCCTGGATGTCAACGTGTGGGCGAACAAAGCCATCCTTGACTGGCTGCAGGCGCGAAGCACGCACCCGCAACAGATCGTGCTGCTTTCATCAGGGGCCAGCCACAGCGGTCAGGTCGGCTGGGGCGCGTACGCGCTATCCAAAGCGGCCCTCAATATGCTCGCCCAGCTCTATGCCCGGGAGATGACTGATACCCATCTGTGCGCGCTGGCCCCGGGTCTGGTCGATACGGGGATGCAGACCGCGCTGCGCACCTACAGCGCCGACGCGTTTCCTTCACTGGGTCGCCTGCATGCTGCCGCCGGTACAGATGCAATGCCGACGCCCGACACTGCGGCGCGTCGCATCGCGGAAAGCTGCCCCGCCCTGCTGCAGACGCCAAGCGGCGGGTTTGTTGATCTGAGAAATTTCCTGCCCCAGGTCGGGACCGCGGGATGAACCGGGCCTGTGGCGCTCAGGCGCGCTCGGCGACCCTCACCGGGGCGCCGCGCCCCAGCCCCAGGAACTCTGCCGCATTCTGCTCCGAACGTGCCACTTCCAGCACGCCGAATGAGTTCGTGAGCGCAACCAGATCGCCCGGCGACACATCGCCATAGGTCCTCAGCAGCGGGATCTCGTGCCCGCCTGCGAGCACCACAGGTTGGACGAAAGCGGCGAAATCGTCCGCCGCGATATTGGTGATCAGGTTGCCAAAATGATCGGAAGTGATAACGACCCCACAGACCTGTCCACTGCGCATCTCTGGTGGTTCGATAATCGACGGAATGTAATCGTCCGTCGGTGCGCCACAGCGTTCGGGCGCCAGTTCACCCGAGGCAAGCGCTGCCGCAAGCGGCGCAAAAATGTCCCGCCCGTGGAAGGTCGCACTGGTATCCGGAAGGCGGAAAGCATCAATGGTCGAAACGTCGACATGACGCACTTCAGCGGCGGTTTTTTCAATCACCTCTGCCAGCAGGCCGTTGTCCGGTGCCATGAACACATGGCCGTCACCGACTGCAAGCAGCACGTTGCGCTCTGTACCAACGCCCGGGTCGACTACGGCAAGGTGCACCGAGCCGCGTGGGAAGTAGTGATACGATCGCGCTATCCAGAAACCGGCTTCCGCCGGCCAGTGCACGTAGGCCTCGTGGGTCAGATCGACTATTGCCGCACCGCTGAAGCGATTCAGAATGACGCCCTTCATGGTGCCGACAAACGGCCCTCGATGGCCGAAGTCGGTAGTGATGGTCACCACTCCGCTGGCTTTAAATTGCTCGCTCATCGTCCCCCCGTTCGCGCCCGCCGCATCCGTCAAAACTGGCCCGGAATCATCGGTGGTCCCCCGCGCCCGCGCAAGCGCACCCGGCTCCAGCTGCCTGGTCCGGCAAGAACTGCGAACCTGTGACCGCCTGGGAAACGATTTCCTGCCCCGTCTGCGGCGGGGAAGACTTCAATCACCTTTTCGACAAAGCCGGTGAACCCTTCGTGCGCTGCGCCGGTTGCGGCCTGACCCTGATTAATCCACGGCCCGACTTTACCGCTATCCGCCAGGGCTACGATGCCGCTTACAGCGCGGGCTATACACGCAAAGCCACCAAAAAGCTCAGGCGCGCGCGTGGCCGCGTGAAACGGCTGCAGCAACGCTACCGGCTCGGCGGCCGCTGGCTCGACGTCGGCTGCTCTGCCGGCTTCGTGGTCAAAGCCGCAGAGGAGGCCGGCTTTGAAGCACACGGAGTGGATCTTGAAGAAAGTGCCATCGAATACGGCCGCGAGACGCTTGGCCTGGCGTCGGTCAGCACCGGACTCCTGCATGAGCAGGCTTACCCTGACGCCTGGTTCAACGTTATCTCAGCTTATGACGTGATCGAGCACGTGCCGGATCTGCATGCCTTCGTCGCGGAGCTGAAGCGGATTCTGTCGCCTGACGGAGTACTGGATCTGGGCACGCCGGACATCGGTCACTGGCGGGTGCCGCGGCGTCTGGAGTCCTGGCCTGAGTTCAAACCGTCAGAACATCTCTACTACTTCAACCGCGGCACTCTCACCCGGCTCCTTGCGCAGCATGACTTGGAGGTGGTGCGCGTGCGCTTCGCGCTCAAGCCTGGACTCAAGATTTACGCACGGCACCGCCGGGTGGCTTAACGCTGAAGCGCTGCGGCCGGCACCGGGAGCTCGCGCCGTTCATTTCTGACTTTCACTGGCGCAGAGCGCGGCAAAGCCCGCTGCCAGAAACGGCAGCATGCGCGCGTGAATCGCGGCCAGATCTCCGCTCACACACAGTCCATCAGACAGCGCATCGATGCGCCCTGTCTCGGCGAACGTGATGGTCATCGCGCCGAGTAGAAAATGGAAACCCCAGAAAATGTCCGCGCGCGAGGCGCTCGGGTAGCATCTGCGCACCCGATTAATGAACTCATTCGCCACTGGGTCGAATTCGCTGGTCATAAGCTCTTGCGTCCAGCGCGGCGAGTTTGCTGTCTGTGCGATCACCCGGGCGTACGCTTTCCAGCCCCGCCCACCGTTCAGGCTGCGCTCAAGAAAAGGTCCGGTGAAAGCGCCGATCAGCTGTTCGACTGAGGCCGACGACGGCAGACCCTGCAACGCTTGCAGACGCTCTGCATTGAGCTCCTCCGCGCGGCGTCGCACGACGGCACGAAAGAGTTCGAGCTTGGACCCGAAATGGTAGTTCGCGAGCGCCAGCTCGACCCCCGCCTCCCGGGTGATCATGCGCAACGACACCGCATCAAACCCGGAATCCGCAAACAGCAGCTCTGCGGCATCCAGGATCCGTTCGGGGGTGGTGCGCTTATCGCTGCTGTCTGCAGGCTCGGCCATGCTTGAACCGGGATAGCTGATCCGATATTTTTTTGAACGACCGTTCAAATGTAACGATCAGAACATCGGCGGGTCCAAAGTGCCGCCGGCCACGGATGATACCCGCGGGTCTGTCTGCCCGCACTTCGGGGTATCGCCGGGTAATTCAGCACGCCAATACAGCAGGAGAGTAGCATTGAGCTCGTACCTTTGCGGCCTCGATATCGGGGGCACGTTTACCGACTGTGTCCTGATTGACGAGAGCGGCCAGCTGACTATCGCCAAAGCGCCGTCCACGCCGGGCAATTTCGCGGCTGGCGTTCTCGAAGCCATTGCTCGAGCCGCAGCCAAAATCAATCTCGAAACCTCAGACCTGCTCGACCGGATCTCCGTTCTGGCTCACGGCACCACCGTAGGCACCAACACCATCATCCAGCGGCGCGGCGCGCGAGTCGGCCTCATCACCACCCGCGGCCACAACGACGTTATTCACATCATGCGCGGTTCCCGCGGGCTGTCCGGCCAGGACATCAAGCTCATCGTGCACATCCCGGAAAGCAGCAAACCCGAACCGCTGATTCCCAAGAGCCTGATCCGTGGTGTCTCCGAGCGGGTCGACTGCTTTGGCAAGGTCATCGTGGAACTGAACGAGGACGAAGTGCGGCAGGCGGTGATCGAGCTTCGCGACGCCGGTTGTGAGGCGCTGGCGATCTGCTGCCTGTGGTCTTTCCTCGAGCCTGCCCATGAACAGCGCATCAAGGCTATTGCCATGGAACTCGCGCCGGAGCTCTACGTCACCTGCTCGTCCGAGCTCGCGCCCAAATGGGGTGAGTACGAGCGCACCACCGCAGTTGCGCTCAACGCTTACATCGGCCCGGTCACGGTGGGCTATGTCACCCGGCTCGATGACCAGCTCAAGACCATGGGCTATCAGCCGCCGCTCCAGATCACACAGTGCGCGGGCGGCACAATCACCGTGCGCAAAGCCCAGGAGGCGCCGCTGCTGACGCTTGATTCAGGACCGGTCGCAGGCGTGACCGGGTCCGTCTACCTCGGGCAGCTGATGGGCTATCCGAACGTAATCACCACCGACCTCGGTGGCACCTCGTTTGATGTCGGCGTGATCCACAACGGACTGCCGGTGGTCTCCTACAAAAGCCTGGTGCACCAGTATGAGTATTTCCTGCCCAAGGTCGACGTGCAGACGCTGGGCACCGGCGGCGGCAGCAAGGTCTGGATCGACCGCGCGACGCGCACCCTGCGCGTCGGCCCCGACAGTGCGGGCGCCGATCCGGGTCCGGTGTGCTACGGGAAAGGCGGAGAGGTCCCGACGACGACCGACGCTGATCTCGTGCTCGGGTATCTGGATCCGGATAACTTCGCCGGGGGCAGCATGCAGCTGGATCGACAGGCCGCAGCGACAGCGCTGCAGAAGCTGGCCGACGAGCTCGGCATGAGCCTGTACGAGCTGGCAAGTGGTGTTGCGACCATCGCCGAATTCCAGATGGCCGATCTGATCCGCAAGGTCACCGTGCAGAAAGGCCTCGACCCGCGTGAATTCGTGGTATTCGCCTTCGGCGGCGCCGGGCCGGTGCACATGGGGATTGCGGCGCGCGAGCTTGGCGTCTCCAAGGTGATTGTCCCCCAGGGCGATACGGCGGCGGTGTGGTGCGCTTTCGGTGCCGCATCGGCTGACATCCTGCACGTCAACGAGCAGGTCAACATCATGTCTTCACCCTTCGACCTCGAGCGCGTGAACACACTCCTAGCCGAGCTCGGCGACAAGGGTCGCTCGCACCTGCTCGACGATGGCGTCGACGCAAGCAGTCACCAGTTCCGCTTCTCCATCGACATGCGCCACCGCGGGCAGATCAACGAAGTGGAAGTCGACCTCGACAGCGGCGTGCTCGACGCCGCAGCGCTCGAGCAGCTGCGTGAGCGCTTCGTCGAACGCTATGAGCGCCTGTACGGACACGGTGCTGCGTTGCGCGGCGCCCGTCTGGAGATGGTCACCTTCCGCTGCCGCGCTTCCGCCGTCTCCCGCAAACCAGAGCTCGCTGCAGCGACGCAGATGAGCCAGGAGATAGCACCGGACGCTCAGACCGGCACCCGGGAAATCTACTGGGCAGAATGGAAAAAGCTCTCCGCGACACCTATTTTTGATGGCTACAGGCTCGTACCGGGCAACGCGCTCGAGGGCCCCTGCGTGGTGGAGACCACGACCACCTCCATGGTGGTTCATCCGGACCAGCGCATCTCGGTCGATGCGCTGGGTAATTTCGTCATCGATCCCAGCATCTGAGGAACGCCACCATGCCACGCATCAGTGAAATGACCGATGTCGACTTCAACGGCATCGAAAATCCCTATGTGCCACCAAAAGTGCTGCGCATTGCGGACAAGCTGAAACTGCACCGCTCCTGGGACGACGAGGTCGACCCGGTCACCTACGAGGTCATCCGCCACAACCTCTGGCAGATCAACGAAGAGCACGGTGCGACCATCCAGCGCCTGTCCGGCTCCCCGGTGGCGATGTACGCGCTCGACCTCAATCCCTCGATCCTTACCGAGGATGCGGAGTTCGTCTATTTCGGTCCGTACATGCAGTACATGTCGGGGGTCACCGATACCCAGGTGAAGTGGACGCTCGAATTCCGCAGCGACAACCCGGGCATTAACGAAGGAGATATGTTCATCGCCAATGACCCCTGGGTCGGCGCTGCGCACCAGCAGGATGTCATGCTGCTGTGTCCGGTGTTCTGGGAAGGCGAGCTGTTCTGCTGGGTGACGAACTGCCTTCATCAATACGACATCGGCGGCATCACGCCCGGCAGCTTCTGTCCCTCGGCGGAATCGGTGTACGAGGAGGGTCTCATGCTGCCACCCCTCAAGATCATCGAAAACTACGAGATACGGCGTGATATCGAGGCCGTCTATCTGCGCGCCTCGCGTAAGCCGCAACTCGTCGCGCTCGATTTCCGCGCGCAGGTCGCCGGCAACACCACTGCCCGGGATCGCGTGATTGAACTCATCAAACGCTATGGGGCCAGGGTCGTCAAAGGCGTCATGAAGCGGGTCATCGACAACTCCGAGAAAGCCTATCTCGACAAGATGGCGCGGCTGCCCGACGGCGAGTGGTATGACCGAACCTACATCGAAGCCTGCCGTCCTGGCGATCGCCGCACGCACCGTGTGGTGCTCGGTCTGCGTAAGGAAGGCCACAAGCTCATCTTCACCAACGATGGGTCTGCCGAGCAGGAAGGCGCGATGAACGCGACCTACTCCGGCTGGCGAGGTTCGATCATGGTGGCCATCAACGAGCTTCTCTGCTGGGACCAGTACTTCGCCTGCGGCGGCGCACTCAGACACGTCGAATTCGATCCGACGCCCGGCACGCTCAACTGCGCCAACTTTCCGGCCTCGGTGTCGACGGCGCCCATTCAATCCATGGAGATATCGCTCTACCCGGCCTACAACGTCATCTCCAAACTGATCTATCCCGACCCTGAGCTGCGTCGCGACATCATGTGTATCGGCGGCACCAGCCAATGGCCAGCGACCCTCTTCCGCGGCATAGACCAGTGGGGTGAACGCTATGGCTATCTGCTGGTTGACCCCATCGGCGGTGCCATCGGCGCGTTCTCCATGGCCGACGGGATCAATACCGGCGGGCAGTCACGCACACCGATCTGCCAGCTGCCGAACATCGAGCACACTGAGCAGAGCTTTCCGGTCCTGTTTCTGTACCGCAAGGAACTGGCTGACTCGGGCGGCGCCGGGCGCTACCGGGGCGGGCTGTCCGCTGAGTCCTGCTTCATTCCGCACAACACCGAGGTGATCACCCAGGACACCCTGTCCTCGGGCAACGCGACCCCGACTTCGCCCGGGATGATGGGCGGCTACCCGTCAACGACCAATGCCTACACGTTTCTGCGGGCGACCAACGTTTTCGAACGTTTCCAGTCAAGCACCATGCCCGAAGACGCTCGTGAACTGACCGGCACCGAGGAGATCCTGCAGCTGCGCCAGGAGAACTTCCTGCAGCATCCGGAGGATGTCTACGCGGTGCGCTGGACAGGCGGCGGCGGCTTCGGCGATCCGTTCGACCGCGCGGCCGAAGATATCGAGCAGGACCTCGCGGACTACGCAATTACCGCAGCTGCGGCGCGATCCATCTACGGCGCGATTCTGACCCCGGAGGGCAAAGTCGATCGCGAAGCGACCGCCGCAGAGCGCGAGCGAATCCGCCGCGGACGGGTTAACGGCGGTGCGCCTGCGCTGCGCGACGGGAAACTGCTCTACCAGGCCTCGAGCTGCCTCGATGTGCGTCAGGACGCCGCCGGCGCCTACTGGGCCTGCGGCAAATGCAGTGCCGATCTAGGGCCGGCTAGTGAGAATTACAAAGATCACTGCATCCGGGAGGACCAGCCGGTCGCGGCATCGAATCCGCTGATCGGGGATCCCGCGTTGTTCATCGACGATGATGTCGCTTTCCGGCAGTTCTTCTGCCGCGGCTGTGGGACCCTGGTCGATAATGAAATCGCCGTGACGACGGACGAGTTGCTGCACGATATTCACGCGCGCTGAGGCGCCCCAAAGAGCCGCTGACGCCGAGGGGAGCAGAACAATGTCAGATGCAGATGAACTGAAGTGGTCCGACCTGCAGGCCGCCACCGCTGAGCTGATCGGCGCCGAGGGACCCGGCTCGGCCGGCTGGAACGGAGATGCATCTGTCACCAGGGCAGTCAATGAACGCTTCATGCGCGCCTTCCGCGCCAACGCCGGGCGCGTCCCAGGGGAGCTTGAGGGCGTGCCCTGTCTGATCCTTTCAACTACCGGCGCAAAATCCGGCCTCAGGCGACCGGTCCCGCTGGCCTGTCATTCGGTCGACGGCAAGCTGCTGGTCATCGCTTCCATGGGCGGCGCACGGGTCCACCCGCCCTGGTTTCACAACCTGCGCGTTAATCCCGAAGTTACCGTCGAAAAAGACGGCGAGACCTATGCTGCGCGGGCGCGGATCACGTCGGGCACCGAACGCGACGCGCTGTTCGCCAGTATCTGCGCAGCGATGCCGGTCTTTGCTGAATATCAGGCGCGCTCTGGTGGACGCGTTATCCCGGTAATCGAACTGCAACAGCGATAGGCTGTCGCGGAAACTGGCTGCGATTTGAAGAAACGCAGAGCGCAGCAGGATGACGACCGGCATTACGCGCATGACTGGACGTCAGGGGAGATTTCGCGCGCAAGCACCATTGTATGGCCTGGCGTATTACCGCCTCTGTAGGCATCAGAGGAAGCTCCCAGCCAAAGTACTGTTGAACAAACTCGCCGCCCCTCAAGAATGAATTTTCCAGCTGATGCCGGGTGCTACACTGGCTCCAGGATAATTTTCAACTCGCCTAAGTTCTCCGCAACATCATCATCCATTGGCAGGGCAATGTTGGGCACCAGCCCTTGGGAACCTCAACTTCACGCGAGACCTTTTTCTCCATTGAGCAGCAGGGTGGAGTTCAAGTGAGTATGGGGAAATTTTTTCGTTACCGCCCGACACTATGTGGGCGGCATCAAAAATCGTCAGATTCGCTGACGCAGCTCAGGCGTTGAGCGTACAAAAACACACCGCGCTCGTTTCAGGGTGCGACGCGAACTACTATCCACTTCTACGCGAGTGGCTGCATTCTGTGCAGCGCTTTGACGAAAGTCGCTCTGTTTCTATTCAAATACTGGACGCGGGACTCACCGAGCCACAAAGGCAGGAACTCAACACGCTGGTAGATGGAGTAGTGGCACCCTCATGGCCCGAGGGAATCTCAGAGGAGCGCACCAAAGGGCTGGGCTTTTTGAAAGCATGTGTCTGCCGCCCGTTCCTGCCGAATATTTTTCCTGGATTCGAAAACTACGTGTGGATGGATGCCGACACCTGGGTCCAGGACTGGAACGCGACGGCGCTTTTTCTTGACGGCACTGCCCGCTATCCGGACAGGTTCATAGGAACCTGTAGTGCGGACCGCTGCTATCCCCGTCAGCTGCGTGTCAAATGGCTATGGCGAATGCCTTTTAAAGTACGGAATTTCTATTACTCAAATGCGCGAAAACCATTCGGCTTTGAGGCCGCTCGTGAACTGTTGCCGCGCTATACCATTTCCGCAGGTTGTTTTGCTTTGGGTGCAGTGGCACCGCACTGGGAGCGCTGGCAGGAGCTCGCGCTCATTGCTATGCAGAAAGGGGACCTCTTTACTGCGGAGCAGGTTGCGCTAGGTGTGCTGTTACATCTCGAAGGTTTCAGGTACGAGATGCTTCCGGCATACGCTCACTGGGTATGCGGGCTTTCGTCCTTGCTCTGGGACGAGGAGCAATCTCTCTTTGTAGAACCTTTTCTCCCGCATGTTCCGGTTGGCATTCTGCACTTGTCAGGAGTAGATGATATGCGCGGGAGCCGAACTGCCAAGCGGGAGTTAAAAACCATCAAAGGTGAAAAAATCTGGAAAAATATTCGCTACCCATATTTTGATGGTGGTCCTCTGGGTACCGGAAAACCGGAACGAAAATAACGCGGCTGAAATCTTCTCAGCACCAGGTGGTCTCGTTCAGAAGGTGTCCCATGCCGCGGCTGCAAAAGCGATTGCAGGCTTATCAATCAGACGCCTCAATGCGCTGCGGACTAGCATTAGGCCCGCAATAGAAAAAACATCCACCGCGAGCCATCCCGAAGAGGAGCACACAAAATGTGCTGCCGGGATTAGCGATTCAGGCTCCGTCTTTTGACTCCGCAATCGGAGCAGAGCGCGAAAACAAGTCCGACATGGATATCACCGGTTTGATGCGTCTGGTTTTTCCTGTTTCGCGTTGCTTATACAAACTGGCTGACGGGTTGATGAAGAAATCGACCTATGCACGCCACTGGTGGACTGATAGGAATGCACTTCGCTCGCCCTCCGAAGCCGGACAATGAATCCAGGGCAAGACAGACCACCGGACTGCCACAGAAACAGGGAAATGAACCTTTCACTTTCCTCTTTAGAGATCCCCGGGTACCACCGAGAACGGGTCAGGCTGATGACGATTTAGGCCGGCTACAAGCTGTACACACGGCTGACGCTGTCTCCGAGCAGATTGTGGCGCGCGCGTTGCGACAGCGGTTGCACCAGCTCCTCCAGCTCCTCCATGTAGTTGCCCGGGTGATCGAAATGGGGATAGTCAGTAGCCCAGAAAAAGCGGTCATCGCCCACGTACTCAACGATGTGCGCCAGCGCTCTTTCATCCGGGTCGCCTGAGATCCAGCACTGCCGTTTGAAATAAACGCTGGGCTTCTCCTTCAGCGGCAGATTGTCACCGAGCGCCGTGCGGTAGGTCGCATCCATGCGGTCGAGTGCACCCCCGATCCAACCCGCGCCGGATTCCAGCAGCACTACCTTGATCTCGGGAAAGCGATCGAAAAGACCCCACTGGAACAGCCCATAGAACGCCTGCTGCGGGCCTTGCATGCCCAGCGCGTTCTGCATCCAGTTGGCCTTGCTCATGCCGTCAAAGCGCTGATAGGTCCGGATCCTGGGATGCTCGGCCATCGGATGGATCGCAACCGGCACCCCTATCTCCTCGGCCCTGGCCCAGAACGCATCATGATCAGGATGCGCATGCGGCTTGCGGGTCAGGGTGTAGGGCGCAAGGAAAGCCCCTTTAGCCCCATCACGCACGGCGCGCTCGAGTTCGTCCCCCGCGCGTACCGGGTCGGCCAGCGAGATGTGCGCAGCAGCAATCAGGCGCCCGTCGCTGTCGGCGCAGAATTCACAGATCCAGCGGTTATAGGCCTTGGCATAAGCGAGCGAGAGATCGGTGTCCTCGAGCTCACACTCCCAGATCAGTCCGAGGCTGGGATACAGCACCGCCTTGGCGATCCCCTCACGGTCGAGCTGCTCGACCCGCTCAGCCGGATCCATGGAGCCAAACGGCGCGCTGCCGGGGTAGGGCTGCCCCATCATCGCAGCAATCTCCTCACTGCTCTTGCCCATGGCGCCGAGCATGGTGAAGACCTTGATATCAAAGAACTGCGACGGTTTACCGTCGATTTCAAGCACCTCGCGCTCACCGTCGCGCCGGATGCGCAGGGCACGGTCGCGATAGACGGGATCGATGTAGCGTTCCCACAGGTCGGCGGGCTCGAGGACGTGACCGTCCGCATCGATGATGTTGTCGAAATCGATCGCCATGGTGCGCAGCTCCGCCGTTTGGATTCAGAGCCGGATACTGTCAGCTGAGACGAAGCGCGTAAACATCGGGTCCGGGAGCGGCGTTATCGTCGAACAACCTGCGCCGGCAACGCTCGAATGCCGGCGCCAGGCCGACACTCAGAGCTGAGTCGAACCGAGCAGGTTCCCGCCGAGTGACGGATGACCGTAGGACTTGTCGCCGCGCACGTTGATGAGCGATGCCTTGCCCGACGCCAGAGCGCGCTCGAGTGCGGGCACGATCTCTTCCGGCGTTTCGACGTGCTCGGTATGCAGCCCCATCGGCGCAAATACCTGGTCGTAGCGGATATCCGGCACCATTTCGAAAGGATCAGTGCGACCTCTCAGCATCGGCATGGCTGCGAAATCGGGCCCCCAGGAGCTGTTATTCCACAGCAGCGTGACGATGGGAATGTTGTACTTGGCGGCTGTTTCCAGATCCATGCCCCCAATTCCAAGTCCCCCATCGCCGGAGACCACCACGACCTGCTTACCGGGTCGACCGAGCTGCACCCCGATTCCCATACCCACACCATGGCCTACGGGCGCGAGCGGACCGGCGTCGACGACCTGTCCCATACCGTGGGCAGTGAACCACTGGCTGGTATAGCCGCTCAGCGTAAAGCTGTCGATGATGAGCGAGGCATCGGCGTCGAGCACCGAAACCAAATCCCGGGTCAGTCGATCGGGATGGATTGGCAAAGTCGCCGCATGCTCGGCGGCGCGCTCTTTAATCATGCGTTCGTAGTTGGAACGGACCTCCGCCATCTGCTTTAGCCAGGGCCCTTCGCTGCGTGCCTCGCTGTCGAAGTCCATCGCTTTGACCGCGTCGATGATCTGCCGCAGCACCAGCTTGGGATCGCCGACAATGCCGACCTCGGCCGGGACGTGCCAGCCGACGCGCTGCGGATCGGTATCGACCTGGATGTAAGTAGCGGCGCCGTTCCAGGTCGGCGGCTGGCCGAATTTTTCACCGCTCCAGAAGCGGAAACCGATGGCCAGCACCACGTCTGCCTGGCCGGTAAACGGTTTTTTCCAGGCTCCCCGGATCGCCAGCGGGTGCGCTTCATCCAGCGCGCCCTGCCCCGCCCGGCGGCAGTACACCGGAGTCTGGGTCAGCTCAGCGAGCTCCTTGAGCTCCGCGGCTGCATCCGACCAGAAAATCCCATCACCGCCCGCGATAAGGGGACGCTCTGCCCGGCACAGCAGCTCTGCGGCTCGCGCAATGCTGCGCGGGTCGCCCTGCGATCGCAGATCGTCGGCCTGGTAGACACGCGCCCCCGGTCGCTGCTGCGCTTCATCAGCAACGTGGTACAGAATATTCGTGGGAATCTCGAGCAGCGACACGCCCTGAGGGGGATTCCGCGCTTCGCGGAAAGCCTGCCGTGTATCGACCTCGATAGTGCTCCAATCAAGCACCCGTTTGGTGAACTTCGCGAAAGAACCGACAACGTCCGACCCATAAGCCTCCTGGAAAGACCCGATAGCGTCCTCAGTGGTCGGATGCTGTCCCGACAGACAGACAACTGAACTGCCCGTAAGTCCCGCCGTGCACAGCCCGGTCACCGCGTTGGTCAGGCCGCAACCGGCGGTGACCGCGCAGACGCCGGGTTCGCGGGTTACGCGTGCGTAGCCGTCGGCGGCGTAGGCGGTGGACTGCTCATGGCGCATATGGATCAGCTTGATCCCATGCTCGCGGATGTTCGCCAGGATCGGAAATATGTGCCCACCGTTAACCGAGAACAGGTATTTAACGCCCTGCTCTTTCAGGATCCGGCCAATCAGAACGCCACCGTCGACTTCCGCCATCGTCCCCTCCTCTGCCGCGGTGTGTCCGCGACCTGCAGTTGTAAAAGAATCCCGCCCGCTGTCTCCCTGCGTTTACCCTGGCGCTCAGGCGTCGACCGTGCCAGCGCGGATCTCCGCGCGTCGGGCAGCGGTCGCTGCCGCGTTGACCTGCATGCTGTCGGGCTCAATGACCACGCCGTAGAAACGCTGCGCAGCCTCGACCGAAATGTACTCGTCGAGCACGTCTTCCAGCACGCTGTTGACGTCCCGCGCGAGGGGATCGCCCCAGCCGCCGCCGCCGGTCGATTCAAACAGGAAAGTCTCGCCATGTCGGAACGGAACGCTCGCCAGCAGCGGGCTCTTCCAGACGCCCTCCGCATCCAGACCGCCAATGACTTCGTGGCGCCCGTCGCGATGAATCTTCGTCTGACGCTGCACGTCAGATCGCTGTCCCCCGTTGACGCCGGGACTACCTTCCAGAGTCCGCGCCGACTCCATGCTGAGCTCACCGTCGGACAGATAGCGCACCTTGAACACCGCACCGAGACCGCCGCGATGACGCCCTGGACCACCACTGTCGGTCCGCAGCTCGAACGCCTCGTAGGCTATCGGGAACAGGAGTTCCGCGGTTTCGGCCGGCATGTTCATACAGTTGCCCAGCGGGTCCTCGGTCACGCTCATACCATCGCCATACGGCGTACCGCCCCAGCCACCGGCAGGCAGATCGGAAAAGACGTTGGCGGTGCCGTCCGGCGCGACCACCGATGACACGAACCAGTTGCACTCCGCATTGGTCGAACCGGTGATACGGTCGGGGCAGGCCTTGGCCAGCGCCTGCCAGATAGCGCTGGTGATCTTCGACGAGGTCAGAGTCGTGCAGCCGATGGTTGGCGCCGGCCAGCTCGCGTTCAGCCAGCAGTTGTCGGGCAGCACGATACGGATGGGATTGAACATGCCCTGATTCTGGGGCGCATAGGGCGCTAGAAAAAACTGCAGCGAATAAAGCGTTGCTGACGCCGTGTTGGCATAGGGCGAATTGATCGCGCCCTTGACCACGGGACCCGTGCCGCTGAAGTCGACTGTGATATCCGAGCCCTTGATGATGAGCTTGACCTTGATCGGGATCGGGGTCTCCGAGTGGCCGTCCGTGTCCGCGTATTCCTCCGCTTCGTATTCCCCATCAGGCATTTCGGCAATGCTTTTGCGCACGATGCGCTCGGTGTACTCCTGCAGCTGCTTCATGGCGATCTTGAGCGTCGCCACGCCGTATTTGTCCGCCGCCCGCTCCATCTCCTGCTGTGCAGCTTTCAGACAACCAACGTGCGCCTGCAGGTCACCCTTGACGAAATGCGGCGTCCGCGTGTTGTTCATGATGATGGAGAGCAGGTCTTCCCGGACCTCCCCCCGGTCGTAAAGCTTCAGCGGCGGCAGACGCAAGCCTTCGCCGGCGATATGCGTGCCGCTGAATGCCTGGCCGCCAGCAGCGCCGCCACCGAGGTCCATCCAGTGCCCGCGGCTGACCGCGAATGCCAGGATCTCGCCGCCGTGAAAAATCGGCATCAAAAAGGTCACGTCGTTGATGTGGGTGCCGCCCTGGTAGGGATCGTTGACGATGTACACATCGTTAGGTGCCATCTCTGCAAGCGGATAGCGCGCGATGATCGCTTCGGCGCTGAACTTCATTGCCGCCAGGTGCACCGGGCAGTTTGCCGCCTGGCTCAGCAGCTTGGCGTCCGCGTCATAGATTGCGTTCGAGAAATCCACCATGTCGGCGAGGATGGGCGAAAAGGATGCGCGCTGCAGCACGGTCGACATGCGCTCGGACGCGTACTCGAAAATGCTGCGCAGCACCTCGAAGGTCACCGGATCAACCCGGGCTTGCTCGACGATGGCGTCGTCGACCTCGACTTTCTTATCCATGCTCAGATCCTCCTCGGATGATGTTGGCTAACGCTGGATATCGATGATGAGATTGCCGAATGCATCGACGGTGCCACGCGCTGCAGGCGGCAGCACCGCGCAGGCGTGCTCGTATTCGACGATACAGGGACCCTCGGCGACAGCGCCCTCACCCAGCGCTGCCCCATCATAAACGGGGCTTGAGTGCCACGCGCCCTCGAAGTAGACCTCGCGGGAACCTTTAACCGGTTCCCGCGCCTGCGCGTCAGATGTGGCTGCGGGCGGGCGCGCCATGCGGCCGGTTGCGGCTACGCACAGGGAGACAAAGGCGGGCTCGAAGTCGTCGGAGCTCACGCCGAACTCGCGCGCATGGCATTCATGAAAGCTCTCCGAGATCGCTGTCAGCTGAGCCTCTGTCAGCTTCCCCGACGGTATCGGGGTTTCGACCTCGTACGTCTGGCCTACGTAGCGCATCTGGGCCGTGCGACGGATCTCGATATCCTCCGCGCGCACGCCATCTTCCCGGAGCAGTGCCAGCGCTTCCGCCTCCAGACCTTCGTAGAGGCCCATGATCTGGCCAAGGTCAGCCTCGCTGACCGCGGAAAAGTAAAACGCCTCCCGATCCTGCCGCAGATCCATCGCCGTCGCGCCGAACGCCGACGCAACGCCGGCCTCAGCAGGCACGATGACCCGGGGAATATTCATCGACTCCGCCACGAAACAGGCGTGCATGGCGCCTGCACCGCCCAGACTGGCCAGGATGAAATCCCGCGGATCGCGCCCACGCGCCACCAGCACCTTTTTCACCGCCTGGGCCATGTTCTCGCAGCCGATCCGGATCATACCGTCGGCGGTTTCAAGCACAGACAAACCAACTGCCGAGGCCAGTTTCCCGAGCGCCTGCTCCGCGGCGGGGAGATCCAGAGTCATTTTGCCGCCCAGACTCGGCTCGATCCGACCCAGGAGCAGGTTGGCGTCGGTAATCGTCGGCTCCGTCCCGCCCTGACCGTAGCTCACCGGCCCGGGGCTCGCACCCGCCGAGCGTGGCCCGACGCGCAGGCTGCCGCCGTCATCAATCCAACCGACCGAGCCCCCGCCAGCGCCGACGCTGTGAATATCCAGCATAGGCACGATGACCGGCAGCTCCCAGTCGATTTCGTGGTCGCGCGTCACCAGACCACGTCCGTCTTCCACGATGGAAACATCAAAGCTGGTCCCACCGACGTCGGTGTGGATGATGTTCGGACAATCGCCTTTGAGCGCGCTCAGATGCGCGGCGTAAGCCACGCCGCCAGCAGGTCCGGATTCAATCAGCTCCTCGGGATGGTTCTTGGCGTGCTCAACGCCGGTGATCCCGCCACTGCTTTTCAGGATAAGCAGCCGGCCGGTAAATCCAGCCTCGCTCAGCGCAGCTTCGAGCCGCGCGAAATATTGCTCCATGACCGGCATCGTGGCCGCACGCACTGCCGTGGTGACGAAGCGCCCGTGTTCCCGGAAAACGGGTCGGGTGTCAGCTGACGTCACGCAATAAATCCCGGGATTCGCCGCAAGCACGATGTCCCGCATGCGCTGCTCGTGGCAATCGTTGACGTAGGCGTTGATAAAGGCGATCGCGACCGACTGAATCCCGTGCTCACCGATGCGTTCAGCTATCGCCCGCGCCTGCCCTTCATCCAGTTCGCGCACGATGTTGCCCTGAACATCGATGCGCTCATTGATGGTGTAGCGATAGCGCCGTTTGATCAGCGGTCGGGGCTTCTGCTGGTACGGATCGTAAAGATGGGCGCGATGCTGACGCCCGATCTCGATGGTGTCGCGAAACCCATCGGTGGTGATCATGGCGCACTCAGGATATTCCCGGGTAATCAGCGCGTTGGTCGCCGTCGTCGTGCCATGCATGAGGTGGGAGATCTCCTCCGCCCGGATACCGGCCCGCTGCAGGGCCTGCATGACGCCGCGGGAGCGATCGTCCCGGGTGGTGAGCACTTTCGCCGTCAGCTGCCGCTGACTGCCCTCCTCCCATGCAAACAGATCAGTAAACGTACCGCCGACATCAATCCCGACACGCCACATGCTCGGCTCCCTCTCGCTGTTCAGAAATCCCGCGCTATTGTGGTGAACTTCTGAGCGCAGTGCATCCGGGCGTCCTCCCGACCACCCCCGCATCGATTTTGCATCCGCCAAATCGCGCTACCATTGCGCCAAATAAGAGGATTACGCCCATGCAGGAAAGAACCATTCGCTCCATTATCGAGGGGCAGACGCCACTGACGACCCAGCTCGGGACGACGGTGCGCGACGCCGCGCGTCAAATGAAGAAAAACAACGTCGGTGCCATCCTCGTGCTGGATGGCCTGAATCTGGTCGGCATATTCACTGAGCGGGACGCCCTCTATCGGGTGCTCGCGGACGGCCTGGATCCGAAGAAAACCGAGATCTCCAAAGTCATGACGCCGAACCCGACCACGGTGCAACCTGACCGCTCGTTTACCAATGCGCTCGAGATCATGCATGTCGGACGCTTCCGCCATCTGCCGGTAGTCGAACAGGGGCGCCCGATCGGGATGATTTCGTCGCTCGATGCGCTCGGCCCGGAGCTCGAACAGTTCACCTATGCCATGCTGGTGGCGGAGCAGCAGCGGGACATCCTGCTCTGAGCCGGCTTATTTCCACAGGACACAAACTAGCAGAGGTGCGCTGGCAGTGCGACTGAAACGACCGACGATTGAAGACATCGACCTGATTGCGCAGCAGTTCGGTCTGGATCTCGCAACCGAGGACCTGATTTCCTTCCAGGCACTGATGGAAGGGCCGCTCGCCTCCTACGAGCGCCTCGAACAGCTGCCCTGTCCGACACCGGAAGTGAAATATCCACGCACGCCGGGCTACCGCCCCGACGGCGAGGAAAACCCGCTGAACGCCTGGTACTACCGCTGTTCCATCAAGGGCGCCCGCAGCGGCAAGCTGAAAGGTCGCACGGTCGCCATCAAGGACAACGTCTGCGTGGCCGGCGTGCCGATGATGAACGGTTGCGCAGCCCTTGAGGGCTATATTCCTGACGTTGACGCTACCGTCGTCAGTCGGATCCTCGACGCCGGCGGCGAAATCGCCGGTAAATCGGTGTGCGAGAACCTGTGCTTTTCAGGCGGCAGCCACACCACAGACAACGGTCCGGTACGGAACCCGCACAATCACGACCATTCGACGGGCGGTTCGTCGTCAGGCAGTGCGGCTCTGGTCGCTTCGGGCGCGGTCGATATGGCGATTGGCGGCGACCAGGGCGGCTCCATCCGCATGCCGGCCAGCTGGTGCGGGATCTATGGACTCAAGCCCACGCACGGCCTCGTGCCCTACACCGGCGCCTTTCCGATAGAGCTGACCCTGGATCACCTGGGCCCTATGACCCGCAGCGTCAGCGACTGCGCACTCCTGCTGGAGGTCATTGCCGGTGCCGACGGTCTCGACCCGCGGCAGGTCAACGTCCGGGTTGACCGCTACAGCCGCGCGCTGCGAACCGATATCAGCGACCTCAGGATCGCAGTCATCGAAGAAGGCTTCGGCTGGGAAGACCGCTCCGAAGCGGCGGTCGACGCCAGCGTCCGCGCGGCTGCGGACGGCTTACGTGCCCTGGGCGCGACGGTCGACAGCATCTCCATGCCGCTGCATCGCGACGGTATCCATATCTGGAACGGCATCGCCATCGAGGGCGCCAACGCGCTCATGATCAAAGGCAATGGCATGGGCACAAACTGGGAAGGCAGTTACAACGTCGGCCTGCTCGACGTATTTGCGCGCGGACGCCTGACCCGGCCTGACGATCTGTCCGAGACCACCAAACTGGTGATGCTGACGGGGCAGTACATGGAAGACCAGTACCACGGTCGCTACTACGCCAAGGCGCAGAACCTGTCGCGTATGCTGCGGGCAGCCTACGACCGGCTGCTGCTCGACTACGACCTGCTGCTCATGCCGACCACGCCGATGAAAGCCACACCGATTCCGCCAGCAGACTGTGCCCGTGAGGAAACCGTTGCCCGCGCGCTTGAGATGGTGCACAACACGGCGCCCTTCGACGCGACCGGCCACCCGGCCATTTCCGTACCCTGCGGGATGGTCGACGGACTGCCGGTGGGCATGATGTTGATCGGCCGGCACTTCGATGAAAGCACTGTGCTGCGCGCAGCCTACGCGTACGAGCAGGCGTCGAGCTGAGCGACGGGGAAACGTATGCACACGCACCACGACGATGATCATGAGGACCATGTCCACCCGCACAGCCGGCCGCTGACCGATCCCGAGCTGCGCGTCAAAGCACTCGAGCAGGTGCTCGTGGAAAAAGGTCTGGTCGACCCCGCAGCGATGGATGCGCTGATTGAAACCTATGAAACCCGGGTCGGGCCGCATAACGGCGCGCGGGTCGTCGCCCGCGCCTGGACCGATCGCGAATACCGCCAGCGACTGCTGGAGAACGGCACCGCCGCAATTGCAGAGCTCGGCTATACCGGTATTCAGGGTGAAGACATGGTCGTCGTCGAAAACACAGAGACCGTGCATAACGTTCTCGTCTGCACCCTGTGTTCCTGCTACCCATGGCCGACCCTGGGGCTGCCCCCGGTGTGGTACAAGTCCGCCCCTTACCGTTCCCGCGTGATCATCGAGCCACGCCGGGTGCTGCGCGAGTTCGGCCTGAAAATCGAGGACGATGTTGAAGTGCGCGTGTGGGACTCCACAGCCGAGCTGCGCTACATGGTCCTGCCGCTGCGTCCCCCCGGCACAGAACATCTGTCCGAGGATGAGCTTGCGGCTCTGGTCACGCGCGACTCCATGATCGGCGTGGCGCGGATCGCACCGCCGCAGGGTTGAGGACTCAACAATGAACGGTATTCATGACCTCGGGGGCATGGAAGGCTTCGGACCCATCGCACCGGAGCAGAACGAACCTATCTTCCACGCTGACTGGGAAAAGCGCGTCTTCGGACTGTTCGCGCCGCTGTCTGCGGCCGGCACCTTCTGTGTCGATGAGTTCCGTCATGCAATCGAGCGGATGGGCGCCGCCGGGTATCTCACCTCCAGCTACTACGAACACTGGCTCCATGCCTTCGAAACCCTAACTCTGGAGAAAGACGTTCTCACAGCGGAAGAGCTGCGCACCGGGCAGGCCGCCGGTGGCGCGCGCCGCCTGACCCCGGCGCTGGCCGCGGCGGACGTTCCGGCTGTCGTCGCGCGCGGCGCGAGTGCCCGGGTCGATAAAGCCGTAGAGCCCAAGTTCAAAGAGGGCGATATGGTGGTGGTGAAAAACATCAATCCCCCGACGCACACGCGTCTGCCGCGCTATGTGCGCGACAAGCTCGGCTGTATCGATCGCGATCATGGCGTTTTCGTATTTCCCGACAGCGCCGCCCACGGCAAAGGCGACAAACCGCAGCATTGCTACAGCGTTTACTTCAGCGCGCAGGAGCTGTGGGGCTCCAAAGCCTCACGCAACGATTCAGTTTATGTCGACCTGTGGGATGACTACCTGATCCCGGCCTGAGGCCGCGAGACCGCTGGCATGCCCGACTGGAAAGCTCCATGAGTAACGCCATTGCCCCAGGCGTGCCAGGGATAGACCGTATCCCTGGCGCTCCGACCAATAACGCGGCCGAGCTGGTATTCAGTTCGCCATGGGAAGCACGGGCCTTTGCGCTTGTGGTCGCGCTCTTTCAGCAGGGTCACTTCTCGTGGGAGGAATGGACGGACTCGCTCAGTGCCAGGATCCGCGCTGCAGGTGACGCTGACCGCGAAGGTCGCGATTACTACCTCCTGTGGCTGGCCGCGGCCGAAGAACTGGTCGCACGCAAGGGGCTGTGCCGAACGCCCGAGTTTCTTACGCGTAAAGCAGAGCTTGAGCAGGCCCAGGGTGGTCCCGCCGCAGACCGCTGAGCCTCGCCATGTCGGCTTGCCATCACGGTCTGAAGATCTGCGCTCCGTCGCGGCATGACACCTGTGTACTCTGACGCTGTCCCCATCGAAACGGTGCTGGAACGCACCAACCAGCAGCTGACGCGGGTGCGCCATCCGCGTGGCGGGGAGCAGCCCGAGCCCGGCTCGGCGGCCTATGCCAGTGCGACCAGCAGCGATTACGTGGCGGCATTCTGGCCGCACGTCAGCGCCTGCATTGCCGCAGATCCGGCCGGTCTGGGACTCTCCGCCTCGGTACAACATGGCGGCGACCTCATGACCATCAGCGCGGAGTCGCTGCAGGCCGCTTTCTGCGCGGACGAGAGCCTGCCCCTCCCGGAGAATGAGAAGGCATGGCGCGGCGGTGTGCTGGCGGGTCTCTCTGTGATGCAGCAGGTACTCAATAACGCGACCGCGGCGTTCGCTGACGACCTGACAGCCCAACCGCGTCGCTGCCCACTGGACTTCCTGGTCGATACTCGACGCTTTGTATCGCTGCGCATGCTGCTGCCGCGGCGGGGCGCTCAGCAGGACCGGGTCGGTGGGAATGCGCCGACGCTTGTCATGGGCGGCACCGCGACCGCGTTGACCATGTGCTGGAATCTGCTCGACCAGCTGCCGCGCGCGTACCGCGAAGCCAGCGGGCAGGCGTTAACCCGAGACCGTGCCGAGCAGATCTGGGACGGGACGCGCGAGCTTATCTTCCGGATCGGCAGCGGCAGCCTGGCAGCTTTCGTCGCCCTGGCCAGCGCCTGCGCTACCGATCCCAACGCCATGCTGTGGGATGGCGCGAGCGAGCTAGGCCTGCGCCAGCAGGAGGAGCAGTTCGTCTGGACTATGAGCACAACGCTGCGCGAAAGCTATGCGGAGCTGCTCGAGACCGTCCTGAGTGCTCAGGATGGAAACTATGTCGGCTGCGCCGCGCTGTTTGCGCGGGTCGCCGCGCTGCCGCTGGACGAATCCTGGGCAGATCCGGTCGACGCCGGTCGTGAACAACCCGCCTTCGCTGAACTGTTGCGCTGGACAACCGGTGCCGCTAGACGGCTGCTCTTCGCGCAGCTCCCTGCAGGCTGAGCGCGACGACTGAGCGACTTGCCCCAACCGCCGACGCTGAACGCTGAGCCGCACGCCCGCCGCGAGGAATTTCTGCTCCTGGCGCTTGCCTGCGCGGCATTCTGGAACATCTACATCACGCAGCCTGTGCTGCCGCGGATCGAAACCGCGTTCAGCGTCGACACCGGGCGTGCAGCTTGGACCGTCTCCCTCGTGCTGCTCGGCTTTGCCCTGGCCAACCTGCCGCTTGGCTACCTGGCGGATCGCTTCGGCAGCCATCGTCTGTTCGCAGCAGGCGGTGCCGGTGTCGCCCTGTGCGGCTTTGTGGCTGCGCGTACTGACAGCTTCGACATGCTGGTCAGCGCGCGCTTCCTGCAGGGACTGCTCCTGCCCGCCCTGACCACCTGCGCGGCGGCAGCGCTATCGCGCATGGTGCCAGGCGCGCGCCTTAATCTGGTCATGGGGCGTTATGTGGCCGCGACTGTATTGGGCGGATTGCTCGGACGTCTCCTGGGCGGCCTGATGCCCGGTGCTGACGGCTGGCGCCTGGCCTTCCTGATAGCGGGGTTCGTCGTGTTCGCAGCTGCCCTCAGTGCGGCCCGGCACGCGCCGCGCGATTTGCCCATGCGGGTAACCGCGGACGCGCCCGGTTACGGCGAGCTGCTGCGCCGCCGCGACCTCTGGCTGCTGTGGCTGCTCGGCGGGCTCGGGCAGGCGATCTTCGCGCCGGTCTTCAACACCCTGCCCTATCGCCTGGCTGAAACGCCCTTCGCGCTCCGGCCGGACCAGTCGACCTGGCTCTACCTCAGCTATGTGATCGGGATCGTGGCCGGGCCGGCGGCAGGCCGTCTGAGCCAGCGTTACAGCAACGGCAGGGTCATGATCACCGCAAGCCTTGTGCTGATGCTCTCACTCTGCAGTCTGCTGCTGCCCTCTCTTCTCGCCGTCAGCCTGGCGCTGCTCGGGATCAGCGCCGGCTTTTTCGGGCTGCACGCGGCGGCCGTGGGCGCTCTCAATCTGCGCCTGCAGGGCGCCCAGGGGCGGGCTAACGCGCTGTATGTATTGAGCTACTACCTCGGCGCGGCCTTCGGCGTCCTGTGGTCTGCCTGGGTTTACCAGATGCGGGGCTGGAACACGCTGGTGACCGTTGCCATGGGGCTGACGTTGTTACCGGTTCTGATCGGGCTCCACGAACACCGTCGAGCGGGAGCGCCCGGATGAGAAACCTGCCGCGTTCAGGAAGACGCAACCCGGTTCCAGCGTGGCCGCGCCGGGCGGTTGACCAGCATGAGTCCACCTATGACCAGCGCTCCGCCGCCGACTACGCTTGCAGAGATCTCCTCCCCGAGGAAAAACGCGGCTGACAGCAGACCGAACATGGGCACAAGGTTGATGTAGACCGCGGCGCCTACCGTCCCCATGGTGACCACGGCCTCGTAGTACCACAGGAACCCCAGCGCAGAGCCCATCGACCCCAGGAAAAAGATCATGGCCAACGCGGCCGGGTCGGCCAGAATCGCACCGGTCACTTCCAGCTGTCCGAACGGGAAAGGCAGCATCATGACCACCCCGGCCAGGGAGGCATAGCAGGTCACCACCAGGGGCGAATACAGTTCCAGCAGCCTGCGTCCGACGACCGAATACACCGCCCAGGACAGCCCCGACAGAAATATGAGCAGCTCACCCAGGCCAAGATGCAGACCGGCCAGATCGGTCAGCCGTCCGCCGGTGAGCACATAGGTTGTGCCGACAAACGCGATCGCCACGCCGAGCACGGCCCAGCGGTCAGGCACGCGGCGGAAAAAGATCACATCGAGCAGCACGACCTGGGTCGCGATGAGTCCCAGGATAATCGACGTCGTTGTCGCCGAGGTGAACTCCAGACCCTTGTACATCAGACCGTTGTGCAGGCAGATCCCACTCAGACCCAACAGCAGAAACGCACCCCAATGCTGACGGGCAACGGGCACGAGCGCGCGGCGCGACAGCGCGAACGCGAACAGGAACACAGTTGCCACCAGGAACCGCCCGCACACAACAACCAGCGGCGCTTCGTAGCTGGCCAGCACTCGCCCGATGGTCGGTGTGGCACCCCACGCAACCGTGGCGATGAATAACTTGAGGTGGATCGGCAAGCGGTTGTCCTCCGCGCCTGCAGCCGCTTGATATGCGGCCCTGACAGGTGGCGAAGATGGTAACCTCAGGGCGCAACAACACGAAGCAGACACGCGGGATAAACGCGCGGATCCTCTCCCCGCAACCCCGATCAGAACCGAATTTTCAGGAGAACAGGCATGCTGATGAGCGCTGCTGACTACCGGGAATCGCTCCGCCGCTACCGACCCCGGGTTTTTGTCAACGGGCGTCAGATCGGCTGCGTGGCGGACGAGCCGGCGCTGCGTCCAGGAGTCAACGCGCTTGGCGTCACCTACGACTACGCGCTGAACCCGACACATCGTCACCTCGCTCTGGCGGACAATCACGATGGATCCGGTCAGGTCAATCGCTTCATCTCGCTGAATCGCTCGACTGAGGATCTGCAGGCCAAGCTCGAGCTCACCCGGCTTGTGTGTCAGGAAACCGGTTGCGCCATGCGCTACCTCAGCATGGACGGGCTGAACGCGCTCTACCAGCTCAGTCATCGCCTGGACGATGCGACTGGCTCCGAATATCAACCGCGCGTCAAAGCCTACCTGGAAGAAGTTCAAAGCAAGGACCTGACCGTCGGCATCGCCATGACGGACGCCAAGGGAGATCGTCGCCTGCGGCCGCATGAGCAGCCGCGCATGGACAGCTACCTGCACGTCACCGAGCGCCGCGCTGACGGCGTGGTGATTTCGGGCGTTAAAGCCATCGTGACTGCGGGACCCTGCGTGCACGAGCTGCTCGTGCTGCCGGGTCGCGCAATGACCCCCGAGGATGCGCCGTTTGCCATCGCCTGCGCCGTGCCCGTCGACGCCCCCGGACTGACCATGATCGCGCGACCGGCAGGGCGCCCTGGCGAGGACACAGCGCTGTTCAGCGGTCACTACGGTCAGACCACCGCCGTGTGTGTGTTCGAAGAGGTGTTCGTGCCGTGGGAGCGCGTGTTCCTGTGCGGGGAGCACGAGCACTCTGAGTTTCTGACCAAATCCTATGCCACGCATCACCGGCATACCTGCATTGCGGCGCGCGCCGGCTTCGGGGACCTGCTGATAGGTGCCGGCGTGCTCATGCTTGAAAGCAATGGCCTGGACGCTGCGCGCAACACACACCTGCGCGACACCATGGTTGAGCTGATCAAAATTGTCGAAGGCTTCTACGCCTGCGGGGTGGCCGCATCGGTGTACGGCTACGCGGATCCTGCCGGGATTCTTGAGCCCGACGCAGTGTTCTCCAACATCGGCAAGCTGCTTCTCAGCAACCAGATCTATGACATGTACCGCCTCGCGCACGAAGTCTCAGGCGGGCTCATCGTCGCCCTGCCCGGCCCGGACGAGGACCACAATCCACATACCGCGGCCAGCCTGGCTGAGATCTTCCGCGGAAGCCCCGACGTCCCGGCGGACAGGCGCGTGCAAACGGCCCGCTTCATCGAAGACCTGACGGCGTCCGACGCTGGCGGCTGGATGTCGCTGATCAGCCTGCACGGCGGTGGCTCACCGCAGGCCCTGAAAGCCGAGATCTATCGGCGCTACCCGGTGCAGGACAAGCGACAGCTGGTCGAACGGCTCATCGAGCGAGGTCTGAGCAGCGCACAGCCGTCCGCCAGCCGCGAGCCCGGCCAGTGCTGCGACCGCGGCTGCAGCGATCCCGCAGCTCCGCCCGCCGCTGCAGGCTGAGCCCGCGTGGCACAGGTCGCCTGATGAAGCCCCCACTCAGCTCATTGCGCTTGGCTGAGCCAGGGGCCTGAAGCACATGCCTGCTCCCCTGTTCGGCGTCTGCCTGCTGCCTACCGACCAGACGCTGCCGCCGGCGCGGCTGGCGCTCGAGGTCGAGAGTCGCGGCCTCGATATGCTGTTCTTTGCCGAGAACAGCCACGTTCCGGTCGTGCACCGCAAGAACAGCTATCACAGCGAGACGCTGGTCGAGCCATTCGCGCGCATGCACGATTCCATTGCCGCGCTTGCGGCCTGCGCCGCGGTCACCGAGAGGATCCAGCTCGGCACCGGAGTCTGCCTGCTGACTGAGCGCGACCCGATTATTACGGCAAAATCCATCGCCAGCCTGGACCACCTTTCCAGTGGTCGGGTGATCTTCGGTATCGCCGGCGGCTGGATCAAAGAAGCTATGGAGCACCACGGTTCACCGTTCCGGGAACGCTGGCGCATCGTCCGAGAGCGCGCTCTGGCCATCCGCACTCTGTGGCGCGACGACCCCGCGGAGTTTCATGGTCAATACGTCGACTTTGACCCGCTGTGGATGCAGCCCAAACCCTACAGGTCCGGCGGTCCACCGATCTACATCGGCTCCAACTCGGACAAGGTGCCAGCGCGGGTGGCCGAATACGCCGACGGCTGGATGCCGATCTATGACCGCTACGCGGGCGATCCTCTCGACGATCTGCGGCGCGCCTGCGACGCGGCCGGTCGCGATTACGCCGACATGACGGTGCTGTTGTTCGGGGCCCCGCAGGACGCAGGCGTGCTGGAGGAATTCGCCGCGCGGGGCTGTAACGGGTTTGTATTCCTGGTGCCGCCTGAAGCGCTCGGCGAAGTGCCCCGCGCGCTTGATGAACTGGTGGCGCTGAAAGACCGCTGCGCTTTCGTTTAAACGCCCGCCGCTGCGCTCCGCGGCGGCACGATGCCGACCTGCTCACAGGTGTTGGCCACATCGCTCACCGTCCCTCGCAGCATGTCTCGCACGTAACGCTGATCGTCGTACGGCCGCCCGCGGTGCATCGTGCAGCGGTTGTCCCACATCACCAGGTCGCCCACCCGCCAGCGGTGCTCGTAGCAGAAGCGGGCCTCGGTCGCGTGTGCCATCAGCTCCTCGAGCAAAACCACCGCCTCGGCGTCGGGCAGTCCGTAGATGCGCCCGGCGTGCGAAGCCAGGTAGAGAGAGCGCCGCCCGCTTTCCGGAATGGTACGCACCAGCATCTGCGGCACAGGCGGCAGGCGCTTGCGCTCGGCATCGGTGAAATCGAGGAACCCGGTTTTGCGCCGTGAGGTCTCGAAAGCGTGTTCGGCAATAAGACCCTCCAGGCGTTCCTGCAGCGCCGGCGGTAACGCGTCCCATGCGGCCCTCAGATCGGCGAACTCGGTGTTCCCGCCAACCGGCGGAATCGCCCGCGCATAGAGCAGCGAGGCCAGTGCCGGCAGGTATTTGAACGAGCTGTCGGTGTGCCACAGCTGGTTACCGATATTGAGCCCCCGGATGCGACTGTCCTTCGCCCAGATCCGATTGTCCGGATCGAGGTTGGAAATATCGATAAGCTCAGGATCCACGCGAAAGCGTTGCCCCTTGTTATAGGCCAGCAGGTTGTCCTCGATCGGCCCGAAGTAGCGCGAGAAAGCGATCTGCTGCGCCTCGTTGAGCTGCTGTCCCGGGAAAATCAGCACCGCGTAGGTCGCGAAAGCGGCTTTGACCTGTGCCAGCGTCGCATCGTCCAGCGGGGCGGACAGATCGACGTCGGCAACTTCAGCGGCAAACGATTCCGTGACCGGGACTACAGAAAGCGTCATGGTGTGTCTCCTGCAAACGCCCTGTTTCTGCTCCAGACAATCGGCTCAGGCGCTCCCCGCCGCGAGCTCGCGCGCGGCTTCCTTGGCCGCCATACGCGCCTTCAGCTGCGCCGGCGACTCGCGCACGATGTCTTCGTTCTGGTGGCTGTAAAGATCGTAGGGCGAGGTATCGAGATCCGGCAGTTCAATCCGGCCCGCCAGCACGTCCTGCTTCCACGCCTCGTGCTCCGGCTGAGCCTCATGGAACTCGGGCATTACCTCGCGCGCAAACAGCTCGAGACTGTCGCAGATGTCCTTATGACTCGTCTTACCCGCCTGGTTCAGCAGGATGACCTGGTCGACATGCGCTGCCTGAAACTGGCGCAGACGTTTGCGGATGGTCTCCGGGGAACCGATCAGACCGTTGCGCAAGGCAGCCTGCGCTTTCTCGGTCTGGCGCCAGTCCTGGTATTCCCGCCACAGATCGCCTGTGCCCGGGGCGTCCACCCCTTTGCGCCCGTAGTACGACAGGGCAAAGATGAAAAACGTCCAGCCCGCGGCTTTCTCCAGCGCTTCATCGTCGGTCTCCGCGCACATGAAGCCATTAACGATGGCGACCTGCGGATTCGGCTGATAATCGCTGAGGCGGTTGGGCTCTTTCAGAAACACGTTGTAGTACTTGTTGACCCAGGCCGTTGCCGCCTCTGGGGAGACAAAGGAAAAACCGAGGGCGCCCATGCCCCAGCGGCCGGCGTCGGCAATTGTCTGAATATTGGAGCACGCGACCCACAGCGGTGGGTGGGGCTTCTGCAGCGGCTTGGGGACAACGTTGCGGGCAGGAAAGTCAAAGTACTCGCCGTGAAACTCCCAGTCGGTGCGGGTGAACATCGGCATGATCGCTTTAACCGCCTCTTCCCAGCGGTCGCGCTTGTCCCGTACCCGGGTGCCAAAGGGATGCAGCTCAGCCGGCCCGGCGCCTTCCCCCATCCCCATCTCCACACGGCCGCCCGAGATCAGATCCAGTGTAGAGACGCGCTCGGCTACCCGGTGTGGCTGATTGGTCGTGAGCTGGATGATGCCGTGCCCGAGCCGGATCTTCTGCGTACGCTGGCTCGCCGCGGCAAGAAAAACTTCCGGCGCAGAGGAGTGCGAGTACTCCTCGAGAAAGTGATGCTCAACCTCCCACGCGTAATCGAAGCCCAGCCGATCGGCAAGCTCGATCTGCGTCAAAGAGTCCTGCATCAGCTGGTACTCCGAATGCTCCGTCCAAGGACGGGGCAGCTGGTGCTCATAGAAAACGCCGAACTTCATGGTGCTTACCTCGCTGTCAGCAGGCCGACCACAGTGGCCGCCTCGCGTTATGTCTTGCGGGCACGCAGCCCGGACGCTCCTTCGCTACCGTCACGCTGCGCGTCTCACCGCGACACCCGGATATAGTCCGACTCAATGGTGACAACCGATGCGTACCATTGCTGCATCGCCTCGAGATCCATGGTCGACCAGTCGGGGATCTCCTTGACCAGCGCCTGGCCCAGCTGATTGCCGAAGCGTACCAGCTGGTTATCGACCCGGGTACGTTCTTCGTCCCAGGCGGTCAGCGCACTGTCTACGTCCGTATTGCCCTTGAGTGCCGCACTCAGGCTGATCGCGTCATCCACGCCTTTGAGCGCCCCGGCGCCGGTATGTGGCCGCGCATAGGCACCAGCATCACCCGCCAGGCACACGCGCCCGCGCCGGTAAGCCGGGACCTCGCAGTCATACACAGCGTACGCAAAGGTATCGGGGCTGCGTTCGATAAGGTCTGCGTAGAACGCGGGCAGCTGCGTGGCGGCCCGGTCCTTCAGCGCTCGCTCTGTCGGAGCGGGCATACTGCCGGGCGGGAGTGACCCCTCATGCTGCTGACCTGCGCGATCGGTCATGAAGGCCGCCAGCTCGCTCTCCGGCACCTGCACGTACTTGCCCCAGTTCACCAGCCTGTGGCCGGATTCGACGGAACCATCGGCGCCAGGCACGAAGTAGAAAATGCCATGTCCCCCCGGATATCCGGCACAGCGGACACCGCCCGCGAGCGGTTCGGCCTCCGCCATATCGGCCTCGTCCAGAAAACCGCGCCAGAGGACGTAGCCCGCATAGCGCAGCTGCACCTCGGGAAACAGGATGGCCCGTCCGAGTGAGGCATAACCGTCAGCGCACACCACGAGATCGAATTCCCAGCGCTCGCCGTCCGCGCAGTCGACCAGAACCCGATCTGCATGCTCCTGGCGGATGGCGGTGACCTGACGGCGGGTGTAGTACGCGCGCTCTGGAACGCGCTCCCGCAGGTTGCGGTAGAGCACACCCCAGTTCAGCGCCACCATCAGCGCTGGCTGACGCCAGGCGATATGACCGTAGTGCGCCGCCGCGTCAGTGCGCCAGATGCGCCAGAACTCGTCGGCCGTGAAATACGGAATATCGGGGGACACCAGGTCGCGTTCGAAGTAGGTATCGAGCACTTTCGAGGGAATGCCGATCCCGGCACCGCGGTCTTTGAGCTCCTCACCCGAACGTTCAAGCAGGACGACCTCGTGCCCGAGTCGCGACAGCTCAACAGCCACGGTACAGCCGGAGATCGATCCCCCTATGACGCCAACCCTGAGCGATGGTCCGCCTTGTCTATCCATCCCCGCCATGCTGATCTTTGTCCCCGTTTCCAGAGCAGTCACTGGACCTCATTATGCCGCCCGCGCAGCCGAAAAGAAGCGGCCGGCTGCCGCGCGCTCAGAGGCCGATCGCGGCGAAACCGTCCTCCGCTGCGGCCCAGCAGCGCACCCGTTGCCACTTCATGACGACAAACGTCGGTTCGCCCTTGAACAGCGCAGTCTCCCGATACTGCGGATACTTGCTGAGCAGCGCGCTGACGGCAGCGTCCCACGCCGGGTGCTGGCCGACGGCCACGCTGGCCTGGATATCGAGCTTGATCCACCACAAGCGACGCCAGTCTGCCGCGTAGTGGTCGAGCGTGAGTGCGACTGCCGGGCAGCGCTCCACGTAGCGCAGGCGTGCCAACGGCGCGGTGCCCTTCGGTTTTCCATCAATAGGAGAAAAAAGTGTCTCGCCTACCCGTGCGAAGACGATAGGCAGTACTTCAGGCCGACCAGCGTCGTCGATAAGACCCAGATGACCGAGCGGCGTCCGATCGAGGAGCCGAAAAAGCTGCTGCTGCGCGAGCGTCGCCACGGAGGCCTGAGAGGACTGCTGCGCTCAGGCAGCCTCGAAGCCGCGCGCGAACGTGCCGCTGGCGCGCCGGCGGGGGCCATCCTCACTGTTCACATCGATCACCCGGCGCAGCACCGCTCGATAGCCGTGCTCGGTTTCCATGCGGGACTGGTAGCCGTTCTGACACAGGAACTCGCGCAGCGTGGTGAGTCGATAACACGGCACCCACATGATGAGGTGGTGCTCCAGGTGGTAGTTCACCCAGTAAGGCGCCACGAAAACGCGCTCCACCCAGCCGACCAGCGTGGTCCTAGCATTGCCGAAAGGATCGTCGGCTGCCCGCACGCAGGCATGCTCAGCGATGTTGCGAACGCGCAGAACCAGCTGCTGCCAGGTCAGCAGTGGAATCAGCCACAAAGTCAGATACAGCCAGGGATGTCCGCCTGCCCAGGCGGCGATCGCCAGCACAATGTTGGCCAGCAGCTGCGGACCGAGCGCAGACCAGAAATGCCGGACACGCCGCTTCAGCGGCCAGCCCGGCTCGCCCAGCGCCTGCAGCAGCTGTCCCCTGCGCTGCGCAAATCCGGTTCGGCCGGTCACATCGCGCCACAGTTTCCGCCGCAGGCTGGCCGGTGTGATCGGGTAGTGTCCGGTCAGGACGAGATCGGGATCTGCTGCGCCCTGCGTATGCCGATGATGGCGCAGATGGTAAGCCCGGTAGGTCGGCGTGTCGGCCAGAGTCGGCCACGCGCAGAGCAGCTGGGCGACCCAGCGATTCATCCATGGCGTTCTGAACAGCGCGCCGTGCGCCGCATCGTGCAT
>JAYODW010000037.1:0-1317 GCA_038116745.1 Gammaproteobacteria bacterium | reverse complement strand
TTTACTGAACGCTGGGTGCCGGACGCCTGGATCATCTGCCTGATGCTGACCGCCTTCGCCGGCGTGCTGTGCGTTGTGGGCGCCGGCGCTACGGTCGAGGAGACCGTGCTGGCCTGGGGTGCGGGAGTCTGGAACCTGCTGGGGCTGGCCATGCAGTTCACCATCGCCATGGTGGCGGCGCACGCCTGCGTCGCTTCCCGACCGGTCTACCGCTTTTTCAACTGGATGGCCTCACTGCCGAATCCGTCGAAGCCCGTACAGGCGCTGCTCCTCGCCGGCACGTTCTCGATCTTCATGGGCTATCTCAATTGGGCCGTCTGCCTGGTGTCATGCGCGCTGTTCACGCCATTCATCCTGCGCCGCAATCCCAACGTCGACGCGCGCCTGCTGATCTGCGCGTCATATCTCGGGATCGGTACCGTGTGGCATGGCGGTCTGTCGGGTTCCGCGCCGCTGATCCTTGCAACCCCCGGCAACCCGCTGCTCGCGCCTGCAAGCGGCGCACAGATTGTCGACCGTCTCTACCCCGTAACCGAGACGCTCTATAACCACTTCAACCTGGTGTTCCTTGTCGTCATCGGGCTGACCGGACTGGTCACCACCTGCCTGCTTCATCCCCGTACAGGGGCACGTACCCTGACGCCGGAGCAGGCCGAGGCCATCATGCCCGCACCGCCGGCCGAAGATCCCCCGCCGCAGACGCCGGCTGACTACATCGATCAGTTCCGCGGCTGGATTCTGCTTGCCATCGTGCTGCTCGCCTACCCCCTGGGTCACTCGATCGTGACCCGCGGCTTCGGCACTAGCTGGACGATCAACGCCTACAACATCACCTTCCTGGTGCTCGCGCTCATCCTGCACGGACGCGCGCCCTCGTTCCTGCGCGCCTGCCGCAACGGCGTCGATTCAGCGTGGGGAATCGTGGTGCAGTTCCCGTTTTATGCCGGCATCTTCGGCCTGCTCCAGAACACCCGTCTCGGCGAGTGGCTGGGCGATCTGTTCGCCAATTTCGCGACCACCGCGACCTACCCCTGGGTGGTCTATGTCTACTCGGGTTTCATGAACCTGTTCGTGCCGTCAGCAGGTTCTAAATGGATGATCGAGGCGCCTTTCCTGATCCCGGCCGGCGAACAGCTTGATGTCTCGGTTGTGACCGTGGTTCTCGCCTACGCTTACGGCGACTCGACCAGCAACCTCATCCAGCCATTTTTCGCCATCCCGATCCTCGCCGTCACGCGACTGCGCTTCGGCGATATCGTGGGCTATACCTTCCTGGTCGCCTCGGTGTGTTTCCTGGTCTGCAGCGCGGCGATGTTT
>JAYODW010000036.1:0-47437 GCA_038116745.1 Gammaproteobacteria bacterium | reverse complement strand
TTGGCACCCTGGAAATCACCGCCTATCAGTACCTCGCCGCCACCCGTGGCGCCTGACGCATCCACAAGCGCCTCGCCTGTCAGCCCGACACGCTCGCCAAAAACCTCTATCGTTCCGCCGGCACCGCCCTCGTTCCGCGCCAGCAGAGCGCCAGTGTTCAGCGTCGTACCTTCGCTTTCGATGTGAATCGAGCCGCCTTCGGCAGAGTTCACCGCTGACGCATCGATAGTCCCGGTATTCAGGACTGACGCTCCAGGCGCGGTCCCCAGCAGGAGGATTTTTCCGCCCTGATTCTCAATACGACCCGCCCGGATAACGCCCTCGTTGTTAATCGCGTTCCTAAAAACATCTTCGACAGCGCTCGCGGTGATCAGCACGTCACCACCATCGGCCAGGATCTGTCCCGTGTTGGCAACCTGGTCGTCCAGCGCTTGCGCGTTTTCAACCACCGCCTCCTCGACGGTGAAGCGAAGCAACCCATCGCCATCGAAATCAACTGTGGCCTTGTTGCCGGCTGCTAGCTGCACCCGACCGGCGGTCGCCACAAGAACGCCTTCATTGCTGATGCTTTTACCGACCAGCGCGACGTCACCGGCATTGGCCTCAATCGTTCCCTGATTGATCACGCGGCCGGCGCTCTCACTCAGGGCCTCAAGGCGGTAGTTGCCGCGCATGAAATCGTCTATTCCAACCTGCATGGCGCCAGCGACGAGACTGCCGACATTTACCTGCGCGCCAGGTTTGAAGAAAACGCCGTTCGGGTTCATCAGAACGACCTGACCGTTGGCCTTGATCTGGCCGAAGATCTCGCTCGGCCGTTGGTCGAATATGCGGTTGAGGGTTGAGGCACGGGCATCCGGCTGATTGAACTGCACCCGCTCGCCCGCGCCGACGTTGAACGACTGCCAGTCGATTGCAGCGCGCTGGGAGCTCTGGTTAATGGTGGTGACGGGGTTACCGGCGGACTGGGATATAGCTGCGGTGCCCGCGCGCACCTGGCCACCTGTCGGCGCAGCCAGCGCCGCGCTGCTGACACCGACCAGCAGGCCCGGTAGGAGCGCCAGGCGAACGGCGTCCACCAGGGGGTTCAGTCGAAAGTTCGGAACGAAGGGGGCGTTCTTTTGCTCAGGTCCTCGCGAACTCATGAGGCTGCTCTCCTGCCCCGGCGGCGCCGGGAGTCTGGTTCGGCGAACCGCTCAGAGCATCAGACCGTTTCCGCTCGCGATCTGCGCTGAACCACCCGTGTCGCAACACAGGCGCGCCAATCAAAAGAAAATATTCAAATCGATCCAGTACTGCGGCTCTTTACCATTTTCCGGCAACGGTCGGCTGAGAGGCTGCGCTATCGAAACCTTCATGCTGAAAACATCAGGGTTATTGAAGGAGATAGCAAAACCCGCCGAGCGCAGATTTTCCGACTGCTTCTCAATATCGAGGGCTGTATTGAGCTGGCCGAATGCCTGGTCGTAAAAAAACGACAGCTGAATCAGTTCCCCCCACGTCCGGTTTCCGAACGCTGGTTGATCGGCGATAAACGGCGCGTTGATGAACCATTCGACGGAACCAAATATCGCGCGGTCGAAAAGAACCTCAGTAGAGCGGTAGCCGCGCACGTTAGTCGGGCCGCCGACCGCGTACTGTTCTATCGGAACCAGCAAGTCTGGCGACCACATAGCCTCGAACGAAAAAAGGAGATTGTGATTCACCAGTTTTTCCCAGACCGGACTCAACGCCTGGAAGCGGGAAAGGCTCAGGAACACCTTGTCAAATTTGCCCTGCGCGTACTCACCGGTCGGACTCTGGCGCGATGGTGGGACAAAGGCTGGGTTCGCACCCATAGCACCGAAAAGATCATTGAAGCCGTGAGAAATCTCGAGATAGGCAGCGTTGAGGCCACCGAAACGCGCATCGACGTTATCGAAATTGACCTCCAGCGCGGCGACAGAGAGGCTGTCAAGTGTCAGCTTACGCCCCGCGATTTTGGTACCACTGCGCGTCTTCGAAAAGCGCATACCGACGTTCAGGTTCATCAAACGACTGCGGATGATGTCTTTGTTCAACGCCAGGTAGTAGTTCCTGACGTCGCTGTAGATGTCGGCTTCTCGCAACTCGCCACCGACGTCGAACTGGTTGCGGCTGAAACCGACGCTGAAATTGCTGTCGAGCATCCCCGTGATCGGGATTTCATAGTCGAAAGCATAGAAGAAGGTGTTATCAGGAACTTCTGTCTGCTGAACTGTACCGGTGAGCTTGTCCGCCTGCTTGAGCGGGTTATTCCAGCTCACAGCGCCGAGGTAGCGGTTCTGTCCCGTTTCAGAGATACCGTGATTATCGAAGCGCAGCGCCGCCTCGAACCGCTGCTCTTCCTGTACCTTCAGCACCATGTCGGCAGTCCCGACCTCAACGCCCGGCTGAAAGACTCCGAAGGAAGACTGACCGGGGTAGTCGGCAATCCTCAGCAGCGCCGATTCGACCGCCTCTTTCGACACCGGCTGCCCGAGCAGCGGACGGAAAGGTCCTTCTAGAATTGACGCGGAGTACAGGTCGTTGCCTTCGACTACCACGCGCCCCAGAAGCCCCTCCATGACCTCGATCGCGACGAGGCCATCCGTCACTTCCTGCACGGGAACAAAGGCCTGTGCGAGCACCATCCCATGCTCCCGATAAAAGCGGGTGATCTCGTCAGCGACTTCCTGCAGTCGACCAAGGGTAAAACCGTCGGGCCGCTCTGCAAGCTTCCTGTCCAGCAAAGACTGGACGTCGCTCGTGGTTATGGCGAATTCCGGGCGATCCTGGGCTCCACGAATAGAGAAATGGCTGACGGCAATCTTCTCGCCGCCGTCAAGATCCAGCGGGCGGTCCGATACCGGAGGTACCTCGAAGTTTGAAACTTCCGGTGGTGCAACTGGCTGCGCTCTGCGCTCTTCAAATCCAGGTTTCAGGGCGCTCGCACGGGCTGCGTCTGAAACGCTCGCGGCGCCAGGGGTCACTTGACCAAAAAGCGAGCTTGAACTCACAGCTGCCAGGGCGAAAACCACCCCGGCAAAACCGCGTGCGCAAAGCCCCTTTTGCGTTGGCATCACGTGCGTCCCCCATCGAGCCGGGTAAGTGGGAGGCATGCGCTCATCCTGCGAGCGATTCCTGTCCAGTTTACCCGTTCCAAGCAATGGCTTAAATAAATGAAAATCAATGTAATATACGATTAATTTAATGCGTAATAGAAGGACATCTTACCCCCCGTGGCTCTATTCGCTCTTATCGAGCTGCCTGGAAGAAAAGGCCGACCAATGAAAGGCATCACGGCTGAGCTGAAGCGGACTCGAGTTTTAACCGCAGCGCCTCCATATCTCCCTGAATCGGCGCTACAGGATAGGTTTCTGTAATTTTTTCGACCGCAGCCCGGCGCACCTTCATCGCCGCCTCGCGTTTTAACCGCTCTCTTATCTTGGCTTGAACTCTGTCGAATTCGACTTTCCCACCTTCCACAGTTGCGCCCCGCTTGATGATGTGGACGCCTGTCGAGGTTGCAATGGGGGCGCTGGTTTCATTTTCATCCAGCTTTTCCACAGCATCTGCGATCGGAGGAAGAAGCTCTGAAACTTGCAAAAGTCCCATGTAGCCATCGTTCAAACGGCTGGCCTCGTGTCGAGAGTATTGCTGCGCCATCGCCCCGAAATCTGCCTTTCCGCTTCTGATCTGAAGCGCTAGCCGATCAGCCGTCTCCCAGGCCACCTGACGCTCGGCTTCGTCCGCCTCCTCGCTGAGCGGAAGAAAAATCTGCCAGATATGCAATCGCTGTGGCACAACGAACGCGTCCGGATTCTTCTCATAAGCTTCGCGGACCTGCTCCTCACTCGGGAAATCGGGATCAAGGTTGCTGCGGACGACTTGGTTCAGGTACACCTCGGCAAGGACACGTTGCCCGGCTCGCTCCATTAGCGTTTTGATCGCTTCGTTCTGGTTTGCCCCGTTGGCATACGCGGCAGCTATTACTGACTGGTTCGCCTCTTCCTGCTCGACAAAAGTGGAAAAGTTTTCAGCAGTTCCCAGGATTTCTGCCCGCTTACGCGGATCAATCACAGAAAGCAGTTCCTCGATCAACTTCGGCGTTATCTCCGGGCTTGCAGCGGACTTAGACGTCGTTGATCCTTGGCCCGCGCTCGAGGAGGTCGAATCAGAATCGTGGCTTCGCCCGTCCAGCCAGCGAGCACCGTAGGCGCCAACAAGGACGAGCGCGCACGCAAGCATCACCGCCCCGACTGTTGATAGCATTTTCAAGTTGGGTTTACTCCGCATGTCCTGATCACAAAACTTGAGCGTCTCTGCGTCAGCGCCCGCGTGGAGATGTGGCGTTGACAGTCCAGCTCGCCTGATGGAAGCATAGCGCCATGCCTGTCAAAGTTCAGCTCGTCCACCATACTTCTGGGGCTCGCGAAAACGACAATTACGTTTACGTCACATCTGCTCATTAGCGCTTACAAGCTGTTTCAACCAGACTGATGCCCCAAACGACCGAACTTGCGATTCTATTTGCAGCAGTGAGCGGCAGCGCGCGAATCGAGCAAGCGTTCGGTGAAGATGGGGCCAAAACCAAGATTGCCCAAGGACTTACACTCCTGGAAGCCGTCACAGCCCGGCACGGAGGCGTGGTCATCAAGACAATAGGTGATGAGCTCATGTGCACATTCCCTAGCGCAGAGGCCGCAGTCACCGGCGCATGCCAGATGCACGAGAATCTGGAAGAAGAGTCATCGGAGCAGACCGACTTCGGCCTGATCTCGCTACTTGCTCGCGTCGGGCTTCATTTCGGCCCGGCAATCACCGAGGGCAACGATGTCTTCGGGGACGCAGTCAACGTGGCTGCGAGGATGGCGTCGATAGCGAAGATCGGTCAGATCGTCACGACGCAATCGACCGTCGAACAGCTGCCCGCCGTTCTCAAATCCAGTGCTCGATTCATCGATCAAGCGCAGGTCCGGGGAAAGAAAGAGCCCTTGGCCATCTTTGAACTTATCTGGCAGCAGGAAGACATAACTAATCTGTCGTCAAGTGCCTTCTCGCCGAACGCTGCGCGTACGCGTCTTGTCCTCCAGCACGGAGGCAGTGACGTCATCGTCGACGCGACCCATGCCGGCGCTGTTATCGGTAGAAGCCAGAGCGCTGATGTCGTTGTTGCGGAGGGGCTCGCTTCGCGCCAACACGCCCGAGTTGAGCATCGCCGCGGTAAATTCTTCTTGATCGACCAAAGCACCAATGGAACCTACGTTGAGAACGATGGGGTGGAGACATTTCTCAGACGCGACGAGATGCTATTGGGCGTTCAAGGCCGGATTTCTCTCGGAAGACCATTCTCTGACAACCAACAGGACCCGGTTTCCTTCACCCTGAAAGGCTAGACATCGGCATCGCCCTGGCTGTTAGCGAAACGCACCTCACGAGGGGCTACAGCAATGACGTCTGACGCTCCGCTCAAACGCAAAGTAGTGCCTGCGCCGTTTGCCTGGCGAGCAGCGTGTAAAACTGATGTCGGCAAAGTGCGAACACTGAATGAGGACGCCGTGTTGGATCGGGGCGATATCGGGTTGTGGGCGGTCGCAGATGGCATGGGCGGCCACTCTGCCGGCGATCTGGCGAGCCGAAAGGTGGTCGACTCACTACAACGCCTTCCGACTCAAGAGACTTTGGCCGAGCTGATTGATGCAGTTGATGATTCCCTGTGCGCCGCGAACCAATGGCTCTTAACGCACTCTGAAGCCAAAGAAATAGTCTGTGGATGCACTATCGCAGCGCTTGCGCTTGCAGGTGCACACGGCGTTGTCATCTGGGCGGGCGATAGCCGCGTCTACCGACTGCGGTCCGGTCAGCTGCTGCAGCTGACTACCGATCACTCTCAGGTAGAGGAACTCGTGCAAAGTGGTCAACTGCTGCGGCACTACGCCGAAATGCACCCTGCGGCAAACATCGTCACCCGCGCAGTCGGAGTGACTCCATCCCTGACACTCGAGATGGCGGCCTTCGAACTGCAGCACAACGACCGTTTTCTTGTCTGCTCGGATGGTCTCAACAAACACCTGCAGCACTCGCGCATTGCTGAGCTTCTGATTTCCAGCGGACCTTGTGCGGAGGCCGTCGAGTGGCTTATCAACGCAACCTTGGAGTCCGGCGCACATGACAACGTGACGGTTTGCGTTGTGGATGTGGACCGAGTCTGAATTCTAGACGCGGCGCCGATTGCAGCTGCTCCGCTGCCCGAAAAGAGGAAGTGCTGCCCGTTGGGAAGACATCCAGCTGCGAGTTAGAGTAATGGGGTCTAAGCGCCCCTGAGCAGGAACCTAAATGTCCGATCTGGAAACGCTACTCAGTCAACTATCCAAGGGTGAGATATCTGCGAAATCGGTCGGCGAGGAGCTCGGAAAGCTCGTGGCGGGCTCATCGGAGTCCGCCGAGTCGCTCTTGGCAGCGCTGAAACGGGCAGCCGCCAACGGGACGCTGGACAGCGAAACCTACGCACGCTTGAGGAGCAGCGTGCCGCAACTGGCTGCCGCGGCATCTCGGTCGCCGGATGAATATGAGGACGACGTTAAAACACGCTTTGCCCCCTCAGAGAGCGCTGACTACGGATTGCAAAGCACAACACCCCCTGCTTCCGCGACCCCAGCGGCGGCGGAGGTCGACACTGCTTTCTCGGAGGCCGAGACCATCATCGGCACGAGCCGCGACGCAGGACCGACGCCGGCTCAAAGGGCAGCTAATGAGCACACTGATGCATCCTCGCAGTCCTGGCAGCCTGGCGATACGTCATCGTCATGGCCCACCGGCGACTTATCAACGTCAGGCGCTGACTCTGTCCCCGGTAATTCGGCGAAAAAAGGCGCGACCTTGGGAGTCGGCCCCGGCAGCGTCCTGCGAGGACGCTTCCGCTTGGATCGGGTGCTGGGCTCCGGTGGCATGGGTTTTGTGTATCTCGGCAGCGACCTCATCAAGGTTCGCGCAAGGGACAAACAACCACTGGTAGCACTAAAAGTCCTGAATGAAGACTTCAAACAACATCCCGACGCCTTCATAGCCCTGCAACGGGAAGCGAGCCGCCAACAGAAGCTCGCTCATCCGAACATCGCTACGGTCTACGACTTTGACCAGACCGAGGATGGCATGGCCTTCCTGGTCATGGAATTGTTGGAAGGCGAACCACTGAATGAATTTATAAAAAAAACCGTACGCGCGAGCGGAGGACTTCCATTCGATCAGGCCCTTCGAATGGTGCAGGGTCTGGGTGGCGCGCTCGTCTATGCACACGAGCGCAATGTCGTGCACTCGGACTTCAAGCCAGGAAACTGTTTCCTGCTAGAAGACGGCTCCATGAAGGTACTGGACTTCGGCATCGCGCGCGCGGTCAAAGCCCCGGGCGCCACCGAGGGGGAAACCACTATTTTTGACCCGGGCAAACTGGGCGCCCTGACTCCAGCGTATGCCAGTGCCGAGATGCTGGAAGGGGAGGAGCCGGACCCCAGGGATGATATTTACGCACTCGCCTGCGTTGCCTACGAACTGCTGACGGGCAAGCATCCGTTCAACAAACTGGCGGCCAATAAAGCGCGCGATTCCGGACTCAAGCCAGAGCCGATCAAGGGACTTTCGCGCAGGCAGTGGCGCGGTCTGGCACGTGGACTCGCCTTTTCGCGGGATGACCGAAGCCAGTCAACTGAGGAATTTCTCAAAGAGTTCGAAGGACGTATCCCGGTATGGCGTAATCCAGTGATAGCCGGTCCTGCTGTCGCTGCACTGCTGGCTCTCGGTGGATTTTTTCCGGCCAAGAACTATCTCCAAGAGCAGAAAGTCGAGGCACTGATAAATGAGGCCCTGGGCGGCACCGCGGCCCAGATTGAATCTGTTCTGAGCCAGCTTGATGGCGGCGCAGTTCCAGCAGCTCAGCGCGATCGCGTGCTGACTGCGGCCCGGGATCAGGTACTTGACTACTTCTATGGCAGCGCACGCAAAAAAGTCGACATCGAACAAGGCTTGTACGACTTCAAAGGCGCAAGAGACCTCCTGCAGAAGGCGCGAAGTTACGCGGTCTTCGCCGACTCCAGCACCTTGATGGAGCTGCAATCATCTCTCGAAGATTCGGAAAACCGCTTGTTTGCGGCGCAATTCGAGCGGTTCAATCAGGCATTGGAAAGCGGCAGCCTGCTCAGGCAGGACGGTGAAGATGACATCTTCGACGCGATGGACGTCATCCGCAAGGTAGATCCTGACCACCCCATTCTCCGCGACAGGCGCCTTCCCGGAGCGTTTGCAACCGCGATAAACGCAGCTATCGAGAACGATGACTACGATTATGCAGACGAACTGGGGCAGGTCGGCCTGGGCTTGATCCCAGGGAGCGCCAACCTGACCAACCTGCTCGATCAGGTTGCAGGGGCACGGGACCGAGCGCTGACACAAGCGCGCGTTCTGCAGGCAGTTGCGGATATTCAGAATGCAGCGGCGTCTGAGAACGCTCTATCGGCTTATGCCGACGTCGGCGAGGCAGTGGCCACTCTTGCGGCCGCAGATCCTGGAAACCCGACCCTCACCGAACTCAGAAAGAAAATAGAACCGCTTGCAGCCCGTGAGATCGAGCGCGTGGACACCTCAGGCCAATGGCTTGACAGCCCTCTCCTTTCAGAAAACTTCGGAGACCTGCTGCGCGGCCTGGGCCTCTATGCGCAGAATGCCCGTGTTTTAGGCATGAAACAGGAACTCGAAGACCGCATAGTCAGCGAGCAAGCCGCGGTCACTGCTGCGGTCGCGGCTGACGAGCTCACGCCGGCCGCCACGCAAGCTTTGCGCAAGCTGGCAGATACGGCGCCATGGGATGCGCGATCCTTGGACGCAAGAGACCAGCTGGCCAAAGCGTGGTTGGCACGCGCCCAGCGCGCACGTGCCGGCTCGCTTTTCGCGGACGCCTCAGACTTTCTGGCCCAGGCGTCGAGCACAAAACCGGGAAACAAGGTCCTGAGAGAGGTAGCTGCGGAGAGCAACAGGGTCGCAGCGGAGTCCGCCCTGAACCCGGCTGCGCTGGAAAGCCTGAGGGAGGAGCAAGCTGCACAATTCGAGACAGGCCTAGCATCTTTTGAAAAGCTGTTAACAACCCTGGATAACTCCCTGCCTCAGCTGGATGCTGCGTTGGATGCCCTGGCTGAGCTTCAGACCCTGCGTGCGGACGATCCCCGCCTCGCCGGGTTGAGAGTCCGCCTGTCTGTCGCAACTGACGAACATGTTCTGGGACTCTCGAAATCAGAGCAATGGGACGAGGCTCTCGCGCTTACTGAGCGAGTCCTCATCGACATACCCGATGCTTCGTCGCTTTCTGAACGGCTTGGCACTCTCCAGGCTGAGCGCCGCGAAGCTGCTCTTGCGCAGCAAAAGAGACTGATAACCGAAGCCAAAAGCACCGTCGATTCTTTGCTGGAGGATCCGGTAGCTGATCGCCAATGGCGGAACAGTGTGCGACAGGCCATGGAAGTCGTAATTGCCCTTGGTGATCCGACAGATCCCTGGATATCCGAACATCGTGGCTCGATTGCTGCTGTCTATGTCAGTCGAGCAGGTGAGATGAGGGAAGCTCTCCGGTTCGCCGAGGGTAGCAACCTCCTTTCAGAGGCGGAAAATCTGCAGCCGTCCATTGCTGGCCTGGCCGAGGAACGAGCGGCTTTGACGAGCGCTTCCGAAGCCTTTGCCCGCGAGCAGGCCGAACAGCAGCGTCTGGCACGACTGGATGGTCTCAAAGAAACCTTCCGCACCCAGGCGCGTGCGAATGATGTCGTGGCCGCACAGAAAACGCTGGATACCCTGAAGCAGACGCTCGCTGGCGACCCGGACAGTTTTCTCGAGAGAGACGCCCCTCGTCTCATGTCAGAGGCCTATTTCAAACTTGCTGTCGCGCGCGCTGAGGCCTCAGATTTTGCGGCAGCGCTGCGCTTCGCACGCGCCTGCGTCGAACGCCAGCCTTCCCGGCTCGAGTGTAAGAATGCAGTGCGGGACTACACGGTCAGCGGCAACTCTCAAATCCTTCAAAAAATATTTGCCCGCGGCGGTGCCTATGACCTGAACGAGGTCCTTGCGCGAATCTCGGAGATCCAGGTGCTAGACCCGGGTGTCTTCAGCCGCGCAGAAACGACGTGGGCGCAGGCGATCGAGCAACGCCTGGAATCCCTGAAAGAGGACGCCGGCACCGGCGCGAATGCGTCGATTGAGCAGGCTAAGGAGCTGTTCGCTGGCAATCAGCTGATTGCGGCCATAGAGCCAGTCCAGATAAAAATTGCGCCATCAAAGTTCGCTGCAGAGGTCAATGCAGCGATGGACAAAGCGCTGCTTGGCAGCGCCCGCGAGCTGTTGAAAGAAGCGAATCAGACAGAGTCCGAACATCCCGATATCGTCCGTCTCAAGGCCGCCTACAACGCCAGAGTTCGAGAGGCAAAAGAGCTTTATGACGCCTACAAAGAGCAGTACTCCAACCAGCAATTTGACGCAGCGGTAGCAACCATGGAGGACGCCTTGAAAGTATGGGCAGACAGCTCAACCTTCAAGAAAGAGCATGCGAGAGTGGTAGCGAAATTAAACACCATGCAAAGCAGCGTCTCCGACGCCGGCGCCCGTTATGTTGCTGAGGCGCTTCCACCTACTGCGCCTTGCGAGGACAACCTTGCCGGTTACGGCAAACGTAAAAAAGGCACCTGCTTTTATTTTGTGTCCGGTAATCAGCGAGGGCCTTTGATGGTCGTCGTGCCGGCGGGTGACTCGTTCAAAAAACCTTTCGCAATCGGGAAATATGAAATTACGGTTTCGGATTTCAACCGATATTGTGCGCTCAGCGGCACCTGCGCTCCCTTTCAGAATGTGGAAGGGCGACTGCCGGTGAGCGGTATATCGCTGGCCCAGGCGCAGGCGTACACCGGCTGGCTTTCCGAACGGACGGGACAGAAATTCCGCCTGCCGACTGCCGAGGAATGGCTGTATGCGGCGGGCGCCGACGGCGACCAACCCAAGAAAGACTACAACTGCAGGGTGGAACAAGGCGGGCAAATCATCAAAGGTCAAAGCCTGACGGGCGTCAATGCCGGCAAAGCGAACGGCTGGGGCCTCTACAACTACATTGGAAATGTCCAGGAATTGACGCTTCGCGGCGATTCTCCCGTCGCGCGCGGTGGTGCCTACCGCGATTCATTTTCTAAGTGCGGCCTGTCGCTGGAGAGGAACCATGATGGGGAAGCAGATGAGATAACCGGATTCCGTGTTCTGCTCGAACTCGGCTGAACCTTCGGGCGCGCCACGCGCCACCTGCCAATAGAACAGAGTAAAAGGATGCAGCCCGAAACCCTGCGAGGACTATCCCGCCTCTACGCCAGCGGCGGCATTGAAAAAGAGGCCTATCGGAGCGCACGCCGACAGCTGCTCGCCGAAGTGGTTTCCGGACAACGACCACCAGGTGACTTCGATAACGCCGAGGGCAATCTCCCCAACGCCTCCGTCAGCGCCCCCCTCCCGGTCCCACTGGTCACTCAGAGCACACGGGCCGAATCTAAGTCAGCCGCACCCACGAAGCTGCTCACGGCCTTTGTTCTACTCGCGCTTGCTGGCGGTTTGGCGTCGACCTGGCACTTCCTTAGACCCGCGGCGGTGCCCCAACAGCTGCGCCCCGCAGACGAGGTTCAACAGCTATCCGGGCAGAATCTGCTTGGTTCGTTCTTATTGGAGAACACCTGGCATCAAAACGCCCTGACCGCCTTGGTCGGAGCATGGCGCACACTTGCGGCTGAGGAACAGAAGCGCCTCCGTAACTCAACCGAAGCGCAACGAATACGAGATGCCGTCAACCAGCAGATACGCGCTAACAAAGCGCTATCGGCGCTTGGGGAGAGCGCGGATTCAGACACGATGCTGAGTAACTTGGAGACCTTAGCAGCAGAGCTTTCGCTCACTAATGCTCCGTGGGAAAGCAATGAGCCGCCGGTTTCGGGTGAGGAGCAAGGTGTCGAGAAAATTACGCCACGCCGCCCCACCGCAAGCAAAGTCATGGATGGCATAAGCCCCGCCCTCAGCCACGAGAGAACCTCTGGCGAGACGACAGCTCCACGAACAAGGGAACCCAGCGAGAACCGGAGTTCAGCATCAGCTGAGACGACTTTCCCTGCCTTAGAAACGGACTCGGCAGCGTCTGGAGAACATCTTCCTCAGGTCCGGCTTTCCGGCAGCCTGGAGATGACCGGCTCCGTACCGCTTGTTCCCTTGTCTGAAAAAACCGCACCCATTCTCCGCGTTGAATCTTCACTAAGGACGCAGCCATCTACGACCAGTAGGTCTGACGAGCCCGAGTCAGGCCACTGATTTCGGCACCGCCGCACGGTTTTTCCGCGAGCCCATCGCCGAATGATGTGCCGACCTGCAGCAGCGATAAGCTTTCCCCGCCGTAAAAGGGTGCGAAAATAGCGGCAAGCGGTCCACCGGCGCTGAGCTGATTTGCTATCGGCCCGCGACCGCATGTGTGTTCCCGCCAGGTTCATAGACCAGTCATCTGCGCATGCAATCGCCAAACGCTAATCCCGAAGAAATTATCCACTTCTCCGGCCTCGCCGAGACCTGGTGGCAGGAAGACGGCCCCTGCCGAAGTCTGCACGACATTAATCCATGTCGTGTCGACTACATCACGGGGCATGGCCATCTCGAGGGATTACGTGTCGCCGACATCGGTTGCGGCGGCGGGATCCTGAGCGAATCGATGCGTCGCGCTGGGGCTGAGGTCTGCGGAATTGACGCCAGCGAGGATTTGATCGCGGTAGCGAAAGCCCATGCCCGCAGGAATGTCTTGGACATCCGCTACGAAATAATGACGTCGACCGAACTCGCCCAGCAGGAAGCAGCCACTTTCGACAGAGTGACCTGCATGGAGCTGATCGAACATGTGCCAGATCCCGTTGCGCTTCTTGAGGATTGCGCCCGTCTATTGAAGCCTGGGGGAAAGCTGTTCCTGTCGACGCTGAACCGCTCGCCAAAAGCCTACCTCTTAGCAATCTTGGCCGCGGAATATCTTCTGAAAGTCGTTCCGTTCGGAACACACAACTATGCTGATTTCATCCGACCTTCGGAACTTGCCGACGTGGGACGCCATTGCGGTCTCGACATGACTGATATCTCTGGAATGACCTACAACCCTATTTCTCGTCGTGCCCGCCCCAGCAGATCTGTTCTGGTGAACTACATGGCGACCTTCGTCACGAGCGTCGACGCTTGAATAGAGGAGGAGTGAAAGCTGTTCTGTTCGATCTCGACGGAACTCTGATCGATACCGCCCCGGAACTCGCCCTGGCGCTGAACGCCGTTTGCCGTGATGACGGGAAGGCCGCGGTTTCGGGCGCATCGATCCGAGCGGCGGCCTCTCACGGGAGCCAGGCATTGATTCGGCTCGCGTATCCAGAGCTGTCGCCGTCGACGCAGGAGTTCGAACGACGGCGCGAGCTTCTCCTGAACTACTACCACGCGGGTCTCGGATGTCGGAATCGGCTGTTCTCTGGCTGCGCGGAAGTTCTATCAGAGCTTTCGACGCTTGGGATTGCATGGGGAATCGTGACCAATAAGCCGGCATGGTTGACTCAGCCGTTGCTGGCGCGGATGCGCTTTCCAACAGAGCCCGACTGCGTTGTCTCTGGTGACACCGTCTCACGGCCGAAGCCCGCACCGGATCCATTGCTTCACGCTGCTCGGCTGTTAGGCTTCGAGGCGGGCTTTTGTATTTATTTGGGGGACGCTGAACGCGATATCCAAGCAGCTAATGCCGCCGGGATGCATGCGCTGGTAGCGCTCTATGGATACCTTGCACCGCAAGATGACCCTTCCCGGTGGGGGGCCGCGGGAACTGTTGAAACGCCGCTCGATCTGCTGCACTGGCTCTGAGTCATGGCCACTGCTACCGGCCAGTTCACCCCCTCAGAAGGCAGCGATTTTTATTACGCCTGTCTATACCTTCCCGTCGAACAGCGGCAGGCGGTTCATATACTGGGCGCTCTGCGTCACGAGCTTCTCAGCATCCCCGAAATGTGCGACGACCTCGGCGTTGCGCATACGAAGCTTGCCTGGTGGCGAACGGAGATCGCCAACATACCCACCCGATCATCTGCTCATCCGCTGGCGGCGGCTTTTTCCTCGTTAGTAGAGCGCAATCACAGTCTGGTCCCCTGTTTCTGTGACTTTATTGACTCGATTGTGGCGGCCCAGCAGCCCAGAACGTTCATCTCGGAAGAGGAGTTAGAGTTCCAGGTCGAAACCATGCATGCGGGCATCGTCGCTGCGATGCTCAATTGTCACGCCGCGCAACCGGTTATAGAGCCGTTACCGTCGCAACGCCTTATCGGGCTCACCGAACGGGCCCGGGCGATACTCGACATTAGAAACCACCGTCATCATGTGAGCCCGCTGATCTCCCAACAAGTGCTAGCAGAAAACGGGATCACTCTGGAGCTTCTGAGGGCTGCCGCAATATCAGACGACATCCATGGCCTCGCCCTATCGCAGCTAAGTTACCTGCACAGCACACTTCTGCAGAGCACCGACGAATTGGACCAGAGCGGAAAGAAAAACCATCGCCTCTGCGTTTCTCTTGCTCGCTTTGCGCTGAGACGGATCGAGCTCACCCTCGCTGACGGCTGCCGGGTTCTGGAGCGGCGACTGGATGTGACGCCCCTGCGAAAACTCTGGATCGCTTGGCGGACCCACCATGGCTTTTGAGCTGTCTTCTGTCATAAAACATTTCAGCGTTTAAGAAAGCGCAGTCGCACACCGAGTCGTCGATGAAGCTGCCGAGTCTCCTTCTCAGACCAGAGCAGAAAACATCGGCGCGTCGCATCGGAGCAACAGAACTCCAGCACTATCAGGAACTGCGTAATGATCGGTGCACGAGACAAGCTTGCGCTGACTACCGAGCCATCCGCGAGACTTAAGCGCCATCCGTCATCAGACGTCAGCAGTACGGCGCTAACATCTGGTTTCCTGCTGATCGAAAGCGAACAAGCGGCGCTCAGCAATACTCCGAAAATACCCGCCGCGCAGAGCAACGGGTCCGCCATTGTGCCCGCTAACAAGATAAGAGCCAGAGCGTGACAGCCGACGTAAATGCCTCGGTGGCACATCGATTCTCTGCTCGGAACGTAGATTGGTCCGTTAAATCCAGGCACTGATTTCGACCGCCCGTGCGGCAAGTTCTACCCTTGAAATTACTGCTCTCCGACCAGATACTAGCGCCGGCGTGCTGGCTACAGCTACCGCCCCCCAGAAGAAATTTGACCATACTGATGAAGCCAGCCGAATTACCCGACAACACTGACGAGGCCCAGCAGCCGGAGCACGCCGTAGATCGCTCCAGCACTACAAAGGACACTCCAAGGCAACGTGAGGTCGGCGGACCGTCGGGCTTGGAGCCAACCCGGTACGGCGACTGGGAACGAAAAGGTCGTTGCATCGATTTCTGAGAATCAGCCGCTTCGCAGCTCGTGCGGCACCGGCTTCCTTCGGCGAATAGACACTATGGCAGAAAGACCTCTCTCACCTCACCTGCAGGTATACAGGCCGCAGCTCACTTCCGTTCTGTCGATCACGCACCGTATTAGTGGCGTCTTTCTGAGTCTAGGCACGGTCATGATCCTTTACTGGCTGGTCGCAGCGTCCCTCGGCCCCGAGCAATACGCCGAAGCGCAGCGATGCTTCGCCGCACTCCCTACACAGATATTGATGCTGGGGTGGACGGGGGCGTTCTACTACCACCTGTGTAACGGGATCCGGCACCTGTTCTGGGACAGTGGCCGCGGTTTCACCCTCGAGAACGCTTACCGCTCGGGCTACGCGGTAATTGCGGCAGCTCTGATCATGACCGCGTTGACGTGGGGCTGCGTCGTAAACCAGGGAGGCCCCGTATGAGTCTACGAAGTGAACTGGGTCGGGTGCGCGGCCTCGGCTCAGCGAAAAGCGGCCTGCATCACTGGTGGCACCAACGCCTCACAGCGCTGGCCTTGATCCCGCTGACTCTGTGGTTCGTAAACGGAGTACTTGGACACATGTTTGATAGCCACGAAGCCCTTGTTACCTGGGTGGCTTCGCCTTTCGTCAGCACCATGCTGGTGGCGTTTCTTCTTGCCCTTTTTTATCACGCCAAGCTCGGCCTCCAGGTAGTGATCGAAGACTACGTGCACAACGAATTTCACAAAATCGCGTTGCTCACCATTATGAAGCTTCTGGTCGCATTTGCAGCATTGCTCGGCGTTGTCGCTGTACTGCGTATTTCGCTTGCGATGCCCTGACGGATAATTCTTATGCCAGCTGATTACGCACTCACAGAACACAAATACGACGTGGTCGTTGTCGGGGCCGGCGGCGCCGGGCTTCGGGCTACATTCGGGATGGCGGCGGAAGGCCTGGCCACTGCCTGCATCACTAAAGTATTTCCCACTCGCAGCCACACGGTTGCAGCACAAGGCGGGATGAGCGCCGCTCTGGGCAACATGGGGCCGGACGACTGGCGCTGGCACATGTACGACACCATTAAAGGCTCAGACTGGCTCGGCGACCAGGACGCTATTGAATATATGTGCCGCGAAGCGATTCCGGCTGTCATCGAGCTCGAGCACTACGGCGTCCCTTTTTCGCGGACCGACGAGGGAAAGATTTACCAGCGCCCCTTTGGCGGCATGACAACGAACTTCGGCGAGGGCATCGCGCAACGAACATGCGCTGCGGCGGACCGGACAGGTCACGCTATCCTGCACACGCTGTATCAGCAATCGCTGAAACATGACGCAGAGTTTCTGATTGAATACTTCGCTATCGACCTGGTGATGGATGCCAGCGGCGCGTGCCGCGGCGTAATCGCCTGGAACCTTGAGGACGGCTCCCTGCATCTGTTCCGTGCCCACACTGTGGTGCTAGCGACAGGAGGCTATGGCCGGAGCTACTTCTCCTGCACCTCCGCACACACCTGCACTGGCGACGGCAACGGGATGATCCTGCGAGCCGGCCTACCGTTGCAGGATATGGAGTTCACGCAGTTTCATCCGACAGGCATCTACGGCGCGGGTTGTCTGATCACCGAAGGCGTCCGTGGTGAGGGAGGCTATCTCACCAATTCCGAGGGCGAGCGTTTCATGGAGCGCTACGCACCGAACGCCAAGGATTTAGCATCACGGGATGTTGTGTCCCGCTCGATGACCATCGAGATCGCAGAAGGTAGAGGAGTGGGCCCACTCAAGGATCACATTCATCTACATCTGGAACACCTGGGCGCGGAAGTCATCAACGAGCGGCTACCAGGGATAGCGGAGTCCGCAGAAATCTTCGCCGGGGTTGACGTCACCAAAGAGCCCATTCCCGTCCTGCCAACCGTGCACTACAACATGGGCGGGATCCCCACTAATTACCATGGAGAAGTGGTGACACTGAAGGGTGGGGACCCGGATGCCGTCGTCCCAGGCCTGATGTCGATCGGAGAAGCGGCCTGCGTCTCAGTGCACGGCGCAAACCGTCTGGGTTCCAACTCTCTTCTGGACCTGGTTGTATTCGGCCGTGCTGCAGCGAAACGGTGCGCAAAGGAAATAAAACCCGGCGCGCCGCACTCCAAGCTGGATGGTGATGCGGTCGACCGGGTCTTATCCCGCTTCGACGCGTTGCGCTACGCTGACGGCTCTGAGCCCACTGCGAAGTTGCGACTGGATATGCAACGGATCATGCAGCAATACGCCGCGGTATTTCGTACCGGTGACGCGATGGACGAAGGGAGGACCAAGCTGAAAGCAGTCTGGGACGCTTTCCAACACGTGAAAATCAGCGATCGGTCAATGGTATGGAATACCGACCTGGTCGAGACGCTGGAGCTTGCCAACCTGCTCGGCTCAGCTATGGTCAGCATAGAGGCTGCTGCCAACCGAAAAGAGAGTCGCGGCGCTCATGCGCGCGAGGACTATCCAGACCGAGACGATGAGAACTGGATGAAGCACACGCTGACCTGGCTCCAGGATAATGGCAAAGTCGATTTCGACTACCGGCCGGTGCACATGTACACATTGACTGACGACGTAGAAGTCGTGCCACCTAAGAAACGCGTTTACTGATACGGGCTACCCCATGGCGCAATTCACCCTCCCGAAAAATTCAAAAATTTCTCAAGGCCGGACGTACGACCACGCCGAGGGCGCACAGCGTGCGAGAACATTCTCGATTTATCGCTGGGATCCGGATTCTGAGAACGGACCGCGCGTGGACCACTACCGCATTAACCTCGACAAGTGCGGTCCCATGATCCTTGATGCCATTATCTACATAAAGAACGAAGTCGATCCTTCGCTGACCTTCCGGCGCTCCTGCCGCGAAGGGATCTGTGGCTCGTGTGCGATGAACATTGACGGCACCAACACGCTGGCGTGCACTAAGTCCATAGAGTCGGTCAAGGGCGACATCCGGATATATCCGCTTCCGCACATGCAAGTGGTTAAAGATCTGGTACCGGATCTGAAGCGGTTCTACGCGCAATACGCATCTATCAAGCCCTGGCTGCAGACACACACACCCGCACCGCCCGATAAAGAGCGTCTGCAGTCCAAGGATGATCGAGAAAAACTCGACGGTCTTTACGAATGCATTCTCTGCGCCTGCTGCTCGACTAGCTGCCCGAGCTACTGGTGGAACAGCGATCGCTACCTCGGTCCAGCCGCACTGCTGCAGTCTTATCGTTGGCTTGTGGACAGTAGGGACGAATCAACAGGTGAGCGCCTGGATGACCTTGAAGACCCCTTCCGCCTCTACCGGTGTCACACCATTATGAATTGCGCGAAAACCTGCCCGAAAGGTCTGAATCCGGCTAAAGCCATCGCTGAGATCAAAAAAATGATGGTGGCCCGCAGCGTCTGAACCGAATGCCGGACACATCTCGGAATCGACTCCGCTGGCGGTGCCGACGCGGGATGAAAGAGCTCGACCTGCTCTTGGAAAATTATCTCGATACCCTGACAAACGAGACTCAACTCCTCGCCTTCGAGCGCCTGCTCGAATGTAACGACACAGACCTGTACGCATGGCTGACCGGTCGCGGGATCCCCACGGCAGCAGATCTGGCGTCAACTGTCGTAGGGATCAGGTCCGTCAAAGCTGCACCATGAGCAACTCGATAAATCAACGTTGGCCGTGGCTTATGGCAGAAAACCGTGCGCCCTCTTCTTCCGACGCCTTCACGGATGTCAGTCCTGCTGAGCATGAGTTTCAGGTTGTCGGGCGAAAATCAACGAAATGCCTGCTGATCTCAAACGCCATCCTTCGCGTGCATGGAGCGGACGCTAGCAGTTTCCTGCACGGCCAGTTCACCGCGGACATAGAAGCGCTGACAGTGGGACAGACGCTTCTCACGGCATGGTGCTCACCCAAAGGGAGAGTTTTATTTCTGGTCCGGGTAATTGCCGACGAAAACGGTTACTGGCTGTTATTGCCCACGACTCAAGCTGACGTTTTTCTAAAACGACTGCGTCTTTACATCCTGCGTTCCCGGGTCGCCATTGATGACTGTTCGGCGAGCCATGTGGTGGTCCTAATGTGCACTCAGGACCACTCCGGGCTAACCTCGGCTTCCGCCAGAGACGATCGCAGATGTTGGTGGATCACTACGGACGCCAATTCCGAGACGCTCTGGAGCCGGCTGAACGCAGAGCCAGTGGGCGAACCTGCCATAAAAGCCTTGGACATAAGGGAAGGACTGCCTTCGTTCCCCTCTGCCTTGGCCGATAAATTTCTCCCTCAAGAACTGAACCTCGACCAGACTAGTGGCCTCAGTTTTAACAAGGGCTGCTACCCGGGCCAGGAGATCATCGCGCGAGTTAAATTCCGTGGTTCGGTAAAGCGTCGCTTGACCAGGCTGTTTGGGGCCGTCCAGGAGTGCCCGGCAGGAAACCGCCTATTGGCCATGGAAAGCACAGAACATGTCGGGACCGTCCTGTGCTCGCAGGTCATTGACCAGCTTACGGTTGAAGCTCTTGCCGTGTTGGACACAGGTCAGGAGTCAGTCGTGCTTGAGGGCGGAAGCACACAAACGCCTCTGCAAAAGACGGATTTTGACCGTCCGTCCTTTGGCTAGCGGCGAAAAATCCGGCCGCATTGTTTTGCGGCAGGACTTTGTTCCGCCCAGATGGCTGGCTAATCGACATCTTGCGACTCTCTGGGCCAGTCGGTGCCATGGGCGGCCGCGGCCCCGGCTGCAGCGCTCGCGAGTGACGCTACCGGACGGAGATTTCGTAGATCTCTTCGACAGCGAAACGGCCGGCGGGGAACCCGTGCTTATCCTGCATGGACTGGAAGGGAACCATGATTCTCATTACGTTCGCGAGCTGGCCTCGCTTCTCGAGAGCCATGGATTTCAGGCCACCGCGATGGATTTTCGCGGCTGCAGCGGCGAGCCAAATCGTCTGGCTCGGAGCTACCACTCGGGAGATACAGCAGATCTCGACTTCATCGTTAGCCACCTGATCAAGACCAAAGGAAAATTGTTTGCCGTGGTCGGCTACTCGCTCGGCGGCAATGTGCTCCTTAAATGGCTTGCGGAAAAAGGCAGCTCCGCTCCGATAAAAACAGCAGTAGCGGTTTCGGTTCCATTCGACCTCGCTGCGTGCGCTACCCACTTGAACAAAGGTTTCTCCCGCCTCTACCAGTGGCATCTGGTTCGTAGCATGCGTAGCAAGTATCAGCAGAAGTTCCGTACGCGCCCGGCAGCTATTCCTCCGGATACGGTAAGGACGCTCAAAACGTTCTGGGATTTCGACGAGAAAGTGGTGGCACCACTGCACGGCTTCAATGGCGCGGATGACTACTACCAACGCTCGAGCTGCGGCCCTCGTCTAAAGAATATCCACACGTCGACACTTATTCTGCATGCAGTCGACGATCCGTTTGTTCCTCGCCATGCAATTCCGGCAGCTAGTGCGCTCAGCGCCAGCACAGTTCTTGAGCTCACACCAGCCGGCGGACATGTCGGTTTTATGGAACGTCACAGATTCATGCGTCCCCGAGACTGGAGCGCACGCAGGATTCTCACCCATTTGCGGTCTCATGGGCCAACTCCCATCTCCTCAGTACAATAATTTTCCGTCCCCTGAGTCGCCGGAACGATGACGAAAGCACTTCCCCCGCCGCGTTTGATCTTCGCAGCTTTAGTCCTGCTCTGTGGAGGTTTGCTGGGCTTCGGCTACTACCTTCAGTTTCAGGAAGGACTGGAGCCGTGCCCCATGTGCATATTTCAACGGCTGTGCTACATCCTGCTTCTGGGTATAGGAGCCGTCGCGGTTATTCACTCCCCTGCAGAGACGGGACTGCGTTGCTACGTCGCGCTCATCGGCGTTTTCGCGCTGCTGGGCGCCGGTATAGCCGGACGGCAGACCTGGCTCCAGCACCTGCCTGAAGACCGCGTGCCCGCCTGTGGACCAGGACTCGACTTCATGCTGGAGATGTACCCGCTCGCGGACGTGATCAAGCATGCGCTGCGCGGCACTGGCGAATGCGCTGAGGTTCACTGGCGCTTTTTAGGCGCGTCGATTGCCGAATGGTCCTTACTCTGGTTTTTGCTTATTGCCGGCTTGTTCATTATTTACCTATGGCGTCTGCTGACAATTCGCCAGACATAGCCAACGCGCTGCCGAGGAGAAATGCATGTATTCAACGAACAGTGATATCGGCAGGGGAATTTGCGAAACCCAGGGTGGCAGCTTGATCGCTGAAGCGGCAACACTGAGACGTCTTAAGGGCATAAAAAGCTGGGCACGGCTCCGGTCAGTCGGGTTTCTGTTGTCGGCCGGTCTGTGGGCTTTCACGGCCCTTCCACTGGCGGCCGCTGATACTCGAGCTGCCGTACTATCAGACGGGAAAGCGCTGGCCGGGATCACTCACGTTCAGCTTGATGTCAGCGGCATTCCGGATGAATTTGCACGATTCGGCCTGACTGCTGACGAGATGAACGCCAAAGTACGTCTCAAGCTGACTGCTGAGGGATTGCAGATGGCGCAAGCGGGCTCGCCACCTGCTGCCACCTCGGGAACGTTAAGCGTTTCGCTTCACGCCAACGAAATGCAATACGGATTTTATTCCTACGCCGTCTCCGTGGGTTTTGAGCGCAAAGTACCGATTACCCCTGACGGTAACAGCTACATCGCGCATGAGGTCTGGAGGCAGGGACAGCATGGCGTCATAAACCCATCAGATCTCAAAGCGATCTATGGATTTGCCGAAACGCTTGTCGACGATTTTCTAAAGCAGCACAGCAAGGACAACCCGGGTTTCAAGCGCCCGACAGAGTGACCCTGACCCTCACCATAATCCGCCAGAACTCCTGCCAACCGTGGCGGCTATTTCACTGCATTGGAAATCCTGGCGGCATCTGTCCGCTCATCCCTCGCATCAGATTTTTCAAGCCGCCCTTACGGGTGACCTTTTTCATCATTTTCTGCATCTGAGTAAATTGCTTAAGCAGCTTGTTAACGTCCTGGATCTGGGTGCCCGAACCTGCAGCAATGCGCTGTTTACGGGAGCCCTTGATTACCGCGGGAAACTGACGCTCGTGCGGCGTCATGGAATCGATGATCGCGGCAAGCCTGCCAAGCTCTTTATCATTGACGCGCTCTCGTGCCGCCTCAGGTAGCGCGCTCATCCCGGGCAATTTGCCCAACAGGGCAGACATGCCCCCCATGTTGCGCATCTGCTCCAGCTGGTCCCTGAAATCCTGCAGGTCGAACCCTTTCCCTTTTTTTAACTTCTCTGCGACCTTGAGCGCCTTCTCCTGGTCGACTTTCTGCTCGACTTCCTCAATGAGTGAGAGCACGTCGCCCATCCCGAGAATGCGCGAAGCCATGCGGTCAGGGTAAAAGGGCTCAAGGGCCTCGGTCTTTTCGCCAGTCCCGAGAAATTTGATCGGCTTTCCCGTTACGCGTCTGACTGACAGAGCAGCACCACCCCGTGCATCACCGTCGCTCTTGGTGAGGATCACCCCGGTCAACGGCAAGGTTTCGCCGAACGCACGAGCGGTCTGGACGGCGTCCTGCCCCATCATGCTGTCCACGACAAAAAGCGTTTCCGTGGGCTGGACGGCAGCATGAATGCGCTTCACTTCGGCCATCATTTCTTCGTCGATGGTTAACCGACCCGCTGTATCCACGATGAGCACATCGTCAAATGCGGTCCGCGCAGCTGCCAGCGCTTTCTGCGCAATATCTTCCGGCCGGCTATCTGACTCACTCGGGTAAAAGTTGACACCGACTTCCTCAGCCAGAACCCTTAGCTGCTCGATAGCAGCAGGCCGGTAGACGTCGCAGCTGACAACACCGACCCGCTTACGTTCCTGTTCTTTCAGCCTCCGGGCCAGTTTCGCAACGCTCGTGGTCTTACCAGAACCCTGCAGCCCCGCCATGAGCACAACTACGGGTGGCTGCGCCTGGAGCGCCAGTCGGCTGTTTTCTGCCCCCATCAGGGACACTAATTCATCGCGCACCACCCCGATGAGCGCCTGACCGGGAGTCAAATCCCTGAGTACCTCCTGCCCGACGGCTCGCGATTTGACCGCCGCCAGGAACTCCTTCACTACGTCCATCCCAACGTCAGCATCAAGCAGAGCCATACGCACTTCGCGCAAGGTTTCCTCGATGTTTTCTTCAGTCAGCCTGGCACGGCCACTCAGGTTCCTGACGACGGTTCCAAGTTTCTCGGTTAAATTCTGGAACATGTTGTATTTACTCAAGATTTCTTTTTTCTACGAAGCGGGAAAACGGGCGCGGTCGAGCTTCATAAGACAGGGTAATTATGCCATCATCGTCAACACTCAAGGCCCTTTGGAAGACATATGCACACGATGGTGCCAGGGGTCGCGGCGATCGCGCTCTACCTCTTCGTGGCAATCCAATCCTCTACGAGGATCGCTCTAACCGGCGGCACAGTTTCTTTCAGAACCATGACCGGGGGGCTTGCGCTGCTTGCGCTGGTCGGCCACGCCGTGACTCTCTATCCGATGACCGTCACGAACTCCGGAATAAACCTCGGAATCTTTTCAGCGGCTTCATTGGTAGCATGGCTTGTAGCCGGTCTCACTGTCGTCGCTACCAGCAGACGTGCGCTAGCCAGTCTGCTGGTCGTTATTTTCCCTTTCGCGGCATTGGCGCTTGGCGCTTCACTCTTGTTCTCGCATCCGCATGTTCTGCCCCGGTACTCCACCGGCACTGCGTTGCACGTGGGGCTGTCGCTCGTCGCCTATGCGATGTTCGCCGTCTCCGCGCTGCTGGCCCTTTATCTCGCTTTTGCCGAGCGGCGCCTGAAATCGCACCACCCTGTTATGCGTTTCCTTCCGCCGCTGTCGGACATGGAACAGACCATGTTCCAGCTCACCGCGATCGCGTTTCTAACCCTCAGTTCCGGCCTGCTGCTTGGATTCATTTCAATCGATGACATCAGTGGCCAGCACCTGGCGCACAAAATCGTATTTTCGATCCTGGCCTGGATTACCTTCGCTGTCCTTCTCGCCGGCAGACATCTCTGGCACTGGCGGGGACGACGCGCGGTGCACCTGGTGCTGAGTGGATTCGTCCTGCTTGCGCTGGGTTTCTTCGGGTCCAAAGTGGCGCTGGAATTGATCCTTGAACGCGCCTGAGCGCGTCCGGTGAGCGACATCAACGTCACCTGGCTGGTCGTGGGGCTGGCCTCCCTGATAGCCGCTTCGGCCTATTTTTCCAGCTCTGAGACGGCGATGATGGCGTTGAATCGTTATCGCCTGAAACACTTGGCGGAACAGGGCCACGCCGGCGCTCGCAGGGCGCAGCGGCTGCTTGAGCGACCAGATCGCCTGATCAGCCTCATCCTTCTTGGGAACAACTTCGTCAACATTCTCGCGGCGCAGCTGTGCACACTCCTGACGCTCCAGCTTGTCGGTGAACAGGGCCTTATAGCTTCGACGATCGCGCTCACCGCGGTTGTACTAATCTGCGCCGAGGTCGTGCCTAAAACAGTCGCTGCAATACACCCGGAAGAGGTCGCGTTTCCATCCTCCTGGCTTCTTCGGACATTGATGTGGCTTTTCTTCCCGATGGTCTGGTTGCTCAACCGGATCTCCAACTCGGCGCTCGCCGTTTTTGGTGTCGACGCCGCACAACGTGCCGCGGATCCGCTGAGCCGCGAAGAGCTCCGCACAGTCGTGAAAGAAGCCGGCGCCCTGATCCCTTACAAGCACCGCGAAATGCTTTTTGGCATCCTGGATCTGGAAAACGCGACGGTCGAAGATATCATGGTGCCTCGCTCAGATATCTCCGGCATCAATCTTGAGGACGATTGGCCCGATATCGTAGAGCAAATAGAAACCAGCCGACACACGCGTCTACCGTGTTACTCGGGCAGTCTGGACAACATTGAAGGCGTGCTCCACCTGCGGCGCGTCACTCGCATCATGCGTGACGAAGATTTTGGCCTGGATGCCTTGCGCGCTATCCTGATGGAGCCCTATTTCGCGCCGCTGAAAACTGATCTTTACGTTCAGCTCATTAACTTTCAGAAGGCACGACAGCGACTGGCGTTTGTTGTCGATGAGTATGGAGACATTGAAGGTCTGGTAACGCTAGAAGATCTCCTGGAAGAGATAATTGGCGAGTTCACCACCGACCCTCAGATTTACGTCCGGGATGTCTACCCGCAGGATGATGGGAGTTATCTGGTTGACGGAAGTGCCAATCTTCGCGAGATAAATCGCGCCTACGGCTTTGGTTTGCCATCAGACGGACCCAAGACCATTAATGGACTGATTCTGGAAACCCTCGAGGATATCCCAATAGCTGGAACCGCTTTTCGCCTCGACGGCATAACAATTGAAATTGTTCAGACGGCAGAAAAATCAGTTAAAACTGCACGGCTCACAGTGCTGGGGAGAACGGCAGAGCAATCTGAGACGGCCGCTGACGCCCCGGATGAGGAATAAGGCATGCGAGTAAAGGCAGCGGGCATTGGCAAATGCAGGGGTGCTGCGCCCAGCAGGAGAAAGCTCTGTCGTTCGCCATCTACCGTATTGGGTTAAATTGAAACGCTCACCTCATACCATCCACCACATCCAGCGCCTGAGATAGGCGTTCGACCACGACCACGTCCATATCCTTAGTCAGCGCCTTCGGCGCATTCCCTTTGGGGACAATAGCGCGACGAAACCCGTGTTTAGACGCCTCCCGAAGGCGTTCCGGACCGCCAGGCACCGGGCGCACTTCGCCAGACAAGCCCAGCTCGCCGAACACAATCAGCTCGTTGGACCAGGGTCGGTTGCGCAAACTGGAAACAACAGCGAGCGCCACGCTGAGGTCGGCGGCTGTCTCCCCAACCCGAACACCCCCTACAACATTGACGAACACATCGCATCCAGCCGTCGGGATTCCACCGTGGCGATTCAGGATCGCTAGCAGCATGGACAGGCGGTTCTGTTCAAGCCCGACCGTTATCCTCCGTGGCTGTCCGGTCTGGTTATCGTCGACCAAGGCCTGGACTTCAACCAGCATCGGTCGAGTCCCTTCACGAGTCACCATGACCACGCTCCCCGGCACTGGCTCTGAGTGTCTGGATAGCAGAATCGCGCTTGGGTTCGCGATCTCCCGCAATCCCGAGTCCGTCATAGCAAACACGCCCAGTTCGTTTACAGCGCCGAAGCGATTCTTGATGGCCCGGATCAGACGGTACTGACCGCCCGGATCGCCCTCAAAGTAGAGCGTCGCGTCAACCATGTGCTCAAGCACTCGCGGTCCCGCGATGGCACCGTCCTTGGTGACATGACCGATGAGATACAAGGCGACACCGCTGTGTTTGGCGAAACTCACCAGACGACCCGCACATTCCCTGACCTGTGCCACGCTGCCAGGAGGCGACTGCATGACCTCGGTGTACAGCGTCTGAACTGAGTCAACAACGAGAACCCCAGGCTTCATCGCTGCCGCAATCTCGATAATGCGGTCGACGTTAGTCTCTGTCAGGAGCTTGAGATCGGCTGTAGGCACGCGAAGTCGCTCTGCGCGCAACGCGATCTGAGGCGCAGACTCCTCTCCGCTCACATATAACGCGTCGACGCCATTCAAGCCCGGCGCTGCAGCAATGCTCTGCAGCAGCAACGTTGTCTTGCCGATGCCTGGATCGCCTCCAAGCAGAATCACGGCGCCGGGAACGAGTCCCCCGCCCAGCACACGGTCGAGTTCATTCAATCCTGTACGTAACCTAGGCTGCTCCTGCGTGTTGATATCAGAGAGCACCTGCACGCGCGTTGGCGCTGTCGTTAGTGCACCTCCCTGGCGCGAATTAGCCGGCGCCGCGGCAACCTCGACCAAAGTATTCCATTCTTCGCATTCACTGCATTGCCCAGCCCACTTCGAGTGGGTGGCGCCACATCCCTGACATTGATAACTCGTCCGTTTCTTCACGATTTTTTGATTTCATATCGGGCCCGAAGACGCACGCGGCACAGTAACTCGTAGGGAATCGTGTCGCTGGCCCGGGCCACCTCCTCAATAGGCAGCCCCTCGCCCCACAGTGTGACGCGGTCCCCGAATCGGGCTTCCGGAATCGGTCGCAAATCGACTGTCATCATGTCCATCGAACAGTTGCCAATGACCTGTGTTCTGATCCCGTTAACCAGAACCGGCGTCCCCGTCCCGCCATGCCGCGGATATCCATCCGCGTATCCATAAGCAACGACCCCGATGGGCATATCCTCCGGACAAACAAATGCCCCACCGTAACCAACGGCCTCGCCGGCCGCGACCCGGCGCACCGAAATCAAGCGCGACTCCAGCGTCATCGCCGGCCTCAGCCCGAACAAAGACGCTGAACATTCCGCGATCGGGGAGACACCGTAAAGCATCAGTCCGGGACGAACCCAGTCTGCGTGCGCTTGCGGCAACGACAGAATCGCGCCGGAATTCGACAGGCTGCGCTCCTCTTCTGCTGCGCCCACCATCGCGTTGAACACCGATAGCTGCCGCAGCATGCTGGGATCCCCGCGTCGGTGAGCGTTCGCAAAATGGGTCATCAAGCGCAGCGGCTTAGCGTACGGGCGCACCTTGGCCACTATCTTGGCGAACCGCTCAGGCTCGAATCCAAGGCGATGCATGCCCGAGTCAAACTTAAGCCACACGGGCAGCTCACAGGCAGCGCGTTTCAGCATCGCGACCTGCTCATCGGTATGAATCACCGTCTCGAGACCAGCCTCAGTGATGGCCGTCAACTCAGAGAACTCGAAAGGGCCTTCGAGCAGCACGATGGCTTGCCCAGGTCTGGCTACATCGCGGAGCGCGAGGGCCTCTTCAACAGAGGCCACCGCCAACCCATCTACGGTGCTCAGAAACGGTGCGACACGTTCCAGTCCATGTCCGTACGCATCAGCCTTTACGACGGCGAGAACTTTCGCCCCGGGCGCAGCACGTCGTACACATTCCAGGTTCCAGATTATCGCGCTGGGGTCAATTACTGCCCGCGCTGGGCGGGTCATTCGCGCTTCCCGTCATAATGGTCATGCGACAAATTCTCAAACAGCGTGTATTCGCCGAAGAAGCGCAGCTTCCTGCTTCCAATCGGCCCGTTTCTTTGTTTACCAATGATGATCTCGGCAATGCCACGATCCATGCTGTCTTCGTCGTAAACCTCATCGCGATAAATAAACATGATCACGTCAGCGTCCTGCTCGATAGCGCCCGATTCGCGTAAATCTGACATGACCGGGCGTTTGTCCTGACGCTGCTCAAGGCTTCGGTTCAGCTGTGAAAGAGCGACGACCGGACAATTAAGCTCTTTCGCGAGCGCCTTGAGTGAACGAGAAATCTCCGATATCTCGGTAGCTCTGTTCTCTTTCGTGCCGGGAACCCTCATCAGCTGGAGGTAATCAACCACCACAAGTCCCAAGCCGTGTTCACGCGCCAGACGGCGACAGCGCGCGCGCAACTCACCGGGCGTCAATGCTGGCGTATCGTCAATAAACAGCTTGACCTCGGACAGTATTCCCACTGAGTGAGTCAGGCGAGGCCAGTCTTCGTCCGCCAGTTTGCCGGTCCGGACCTTGTGCTGGTCAATTCGGCCGAGGGAGGACATCATGCGCATGGCGAGCTGTTCGCTCGGCATTTCCATGCTGAAAATCGCAACCGACTGCTCCTCTTTTATGGCTGCGTTTTGCGCAATGTTCAGCGCAAAGGCGGTCTTTCCCATCGACGGCCTCCCCGCGACGATGACAAGATCGGAGCGCTGCAGTCCAGAAGTCATCATGTCCAGATCGTAAAAACCAGTCGCGACGCCGGTAATAGGATTGTCGCGTTGAAAAAGCTGGTCTATACGATCGAGAGCGTCAACCAGCAGCTCTTTGATCGGTCGAAAGCCGCGGCGCGCGTGAGCCTCTCGTTGCGCTATTTCAAAAACAAGACTTTCCGCAACATCCAACAGTTCATCAGGTGTTCGACCTTCGGGTCGAAAAGCACTGTCTGTAATAAGGGTGCCGGCACTGATAAGTTCGCGGAGGATAGCCCGCTGGCGCACGATATCAGCGTATGCGGTGATGTTCGCCGCGCTGGGGGTGGTCTCTGTAAGCTGCGCCAGATAGGCCATGCCGCCCACATCTTCCAGAGTTTCCTGGCTGTCGAGCCACTCAGCTACCGTCACCACATCAAACGGCTTGTTATCGCTCGCCAGACGTTCTATCGCTCGATAAACGCTCCCATGATCCTGACGGTAGAAGTCTTCCGCGGCAATTTTCTCGGAAACATTAACCCAGGCCTCATTGTCCAGCATGAGACCACCGAGCACGGACTGCTCCGCTTCAGTAGAGTGCGGGGGAACCTTCAGCGCTTCTGTCGCCGCGTCCAGAAACTTTCTATCTGAACCAACCGCTGCCATCAGTGCTCCCCGGTGACAAGCCCTTCGGGTAGCGCCCGGTTACCGGTCGCTACCCGAAGGGAACCCTGATTAACCCACTTCGGGTGCAATCGTGACGCGAATCTCGACGTCTACATCTGCGTGTAGATGCAACTCAACCGGAAAAGTACCGACCTCCCTGAGCGGCCCCTCTGGCAAGCGCACTTCTCTTTTCTCCAGGTTCACACCGGTTTCGCTGACCGCTTCCGCGATGTCGACCGTTCCCACAGAACCAAACAAGCGGCCTTCGCTGCCGGCCTTCGCAGTGATAACCACCTCAAGGTCAGTCAGCGCCTCAGCCCGCGCCTGCGCAGCAGCCAGGGCATCAGATTGGGTGCGCTCCAGTTCCGCGCGTTCGGCTTCAAATCTGGCGATGTTCTCGGTTGTCGCAGCTACCGCTTTTTTCTGAGGTATCAGGTAGTTGCGACCGTATCCAGGTCGCACGTTGACACGATCGCCGAGCGCGCCCAGGCGGTGAATTTTTTCGAGCAAGATAACTTCCATACGCTTAGATCCTATTCAAAAGAATATTCTGCAATTTCAACCCAACTGCCTGCGGAGTTCGATTCGCCGCCGGTACTTGAAGGATTCGCCGAGAGCGGTAACACCCACCCTAGGGTCCATTCTGCACTTTTGCGAGCCTGCGAAAATCGGCAACGGTATCCGATGCCCCTGTCGCCGCCAGAATTGGCCCGACCAGCTGAGGCAGTGTCCCTAACACGAAATAAAGCGCAACAAACCATCCGCGCGACAGCCGAATCTCGCGAGCGCGATGATGAAGGACGGCCAGTCCTTGAAGCGCAAACAATATCACCGCGACCAGAAAGACGTCACGCGCGCCGGTCCATCCAGCGTCCGTCAGACTATCAAGAAAAATGACCCCGCCTGCGACAGCCGTCAGGGTCAGCGCAACTCGGGGAAGACGCAGCGCGCAGAACTCCCGTCCGAAGCCACCCTGGTTGTACAGCTCGGACTGCCACCAGCGACCCAGAAGTAACATGCCGGCCATCATGCTGAACATAGCGACAATCAGCCATTCGTGGATTTGGTTCGCAACCAAAGCTAATTGAGCAGTCGGCACTACCGTTCCACCGTTTTCCGCAAGTAGCTGGAGCATCAGCTCAAGGCGTTCTCTCCAGAATGCGTCTACGTCACCGACAGCTCCACGAAACGCGAGCGAATACGCAATGACCAGCAGCCCTATCATCATGAGCGGCTGGGCTTGCGCCCGGTTGCGACCAAGGTTCCTGGAGACGATCCAGACAGGTAGCCAGGCTGCACCACACAGCACCACCACTTGTAATGCATTCCCCGCGAAGAGTGCCTGTACCGTTGCAACAAACACCAGGGAAAGCAGCATCACACGCAGCCCCTCAGAGGGGCCACGCCTCAGTGTGACCAACGCGACAACGGCACCACTCAGAACTATCAACAGCCCGGCATACAGGGACCCAAGTAACAACGCGGCGGCAATGGCGGCGGCTGACGCAGGGCCGCGCATGGCCAGCCGCGCGATGAACCGCACGGCTAGAGTCTCCCCTGCGCGATGCTCAGTGCGCGTCGCAGTAGGGCAGTAGCGCGAGGTAACGCGCGCGTTTTACCGCAGTTGACAGCTGTCTTTGGTATCGCACTTTGGTCCCGGAAATACGGCTGGGCACAATCTTGCCGTTTTCTGTGATGTAAGCCTTCAAGGTGGCGAGATCTTTATAGTCGATCTCCTGAACACCCTCTGCAGTGAACTTGCAGAAGCGGCGGCGACGGAAAAATTTAGCCATGATGTTGTACCTCCTCCGATTCAGGACGGATCTTCGTTGGCGGGAGCCTCAGCGGCCTGTTCGGTCTCGGCGCTAGTCTCGCCTCCGTCTTCGTCAGTCTGGTTCTCAACTCCAGCGGTGGGTGAACTCTCGCTGGACCGCTCCCGTTGCCGTCTGTTGCGCTCGTCGTCGCGTTCGTTCTGCTCTTCCTTCGCGTGAGCGATTGGCGAGGGCTCTGTGACCGCCGCGTCTCTCTTGACGACCAGGTTACGTAAGACAGCGTCGTTGAAACGGAATGCACTGGTCAGCTCGTCCAGAGTCGACTGGTCGCACTCTATGTTCATCAACACGTAGTGCGCCTTGTGTACTTTCAGGATGGGGTAGGCCAGCTGGCGCCGCCCCCAGTCTTCCAGACGATGAATCTTGCCGCCAGGACCCTCAATCATCGTTCGATAGCGCTCTACCATAGCGCCGACCTGTTCGCTCTGATCAGGGTGGACCAGAAACACGACTTCGTAATGTCTCACTGAGAACAACTCCCTGTGGATTTAAGCTTTCCGAGTCAACGGTAAAGCAAGGAGGAAAGCCCCCTAGACGGGGGCGGCGAATTGTAGGGCATCCATGACGGCAGAGCAAAAGCGGGAACGGGCTCCGTCCCCGTCCGATCTGTTAGTGACCAGATCTTTGGCGTCTAGCCTCGAACAGGCACACGGCGGCGGCCGTTGCAACGTTCAAGCTGGGAATACGCCCATGCATTGGAATTCGGGCGAGATGGTCGCACCGCGTGCGTGTCAGCTGCCGCAGCCCGCGACCTTCATTTCCGAGAACAAGCGCGGAAGCCCCCGACAGGTCGTGGTCGTAGATGCTGACAGGCGCGTCGTCGGCCGCACCTGTGGTCCACACCCCGGTCTCGCGGAGACGCCCCATTGCAACGGCAAGGTTGGCCACTTCGACTAAACGCACGGTGTCGACCGCGCCACTCGCTGCTCTCGCTACCACCTGACTCAACGGAGCGCTCCTCGCGCGTGGAAACACCACCGCGTCCACACCAGCACCGTCCGCGGCACGCAGGCAAGCCCCGAAATTTCTCGGGTCCTGCACCTCATCGAGCAACAGCAAAAGCGCCGGATGGTCGGCGGCAGCCAGGTCGTCTGTCAGTACATCCAACGCAACGAGTTCCGGAGGTCGTCTGCGTGCGACGATGCCCTGGTGAAGGTCGTCTCCGTGCACCTTATCGAGTGTCTTTTCGTCTGCGAATTGAACAGTTATCCCCAGCTCGCGGGCGAGCGTCGCGAATTTATCAAGGACATCGTCGGCGGAACGCCGAATCCAGACCTCGAGTGCGAGATGCGGGCTATCACCAAGGAGTATGCCCACCGCATGCCGTCCACCAACGACAAACGCGGCCATGCCTAAGCTGCGCCTCCACGTCTTGCTTTCCGACCGCCCCGGCGCGCGTTCTCCAGTGCAAAATCAATTCGCCTCAGGTCAAGATCTACTTTTTCGACACGTACGCTAACAGCCTGCCCGAGCCCGAAACTGTGCTGCCGGGACCGCCCGCCTAGCGTGTGCCGCTCAGAGTCGAAATGATAGTAATCACCAGGCAGCGAGCTGATGTGAACCAATCCCTCGACGAGGAGCTCGTCCAGTTCGACAAAAAGTCCGAATTCGACCACGCTGGAAACCGTTCCCGAATAACACCGCCCGACTTTGTCGAGCATGAACTCGCATTTGAGCCATTGCTCGACGTCCCGCGTCGCCTCCTCCGCCCGACGTTCCGTCATTGAGCAATGTTCCGCCAGCGCGCTCGTGTCCTTTGGCAAAGTGCCCGGACCGCGGGCAAGGATCTGCTTCAGCGCACGATGCACCGTTAAGTCTGGATAGCGCCGGATTGGTGAGGTGAAATGAGTATAAGCCGGCAGCGCCAAGCCGAAATGGCCCGTGTTCTCGGCGCTGTAAACGGCCAGCTTCAAGCTTCGCAGCACGAGTGTTTGCAGCAGCCTTTGGTCAGGGCGACCTTTGGCCGCCCGCAGAATACCGGCAAGCAAATTCGCCGCAGTCAGCTCCCCATTGGGCAGCGGCAGGGCGACGCTGCGAGCCAAGTGTTTCAAATCCTCCAGCTTTTCATCTGCGGGGTCTTCATGCACTCGGAATATCGCCGCCTGCTTCTGCTTGAGCAGGAAACGAGCTGCCGCAACGTTCGCTGCGACCATACATTCCTCGACCAGTCGATGAGCATCCGTGCGCGTGCGTGCCTCGATACCCTCGATTTTGCCCGTAGCACTCAGTTTAAAACGCGCTTCAGCCGAATCCAGATCAAGCGCACAACGGGATATCCGCTGCTCTAACAAGAGCCCGAAAATATCGTAAAGCACCTCCAGGCTTTCAACCACGCCCTTGGGGACAGCAAGCGGCATGCCTCCTCGACCCTCGCGCCAGTGATGGACTGCGTCATAAGTCAATCGGGCATGCGAACGGATTACTGCCTCAAAGAACCGGGTTCGCCTGATACCACCATCCAGACCGATATTCAGTTCGCACACCACTGCAAGGCGGTCTTCCCCGGGCACCAGGGAGCAGAGATGGTTCGACAGCTTCTCCGGAAGCATCGGCACAACCCTGTTCGGAAAATACACCGAAGTTCCGCGACTTCGGGCATCCTTATCAACAGCTGAGCCTGGGCTGACGTAGTGCGCGACGTCGGCGATTGCCACCACTAACGTAAAGCCTCGGGCATTTCTCCGCGCGAACAGAGCGTCATCGAAATCCCGCGCGTCCTCGCCATCGATGGTGGCAAGAGGAATCGCGGTGAGGTCCACCCGGGCTGCGAAATCCGCGCTGCACACCTCCTCGGGGAAACCCGCGATTTCGTGCTCAGTCTCCTCCGACCAGTTGAGCGGGAGGTGGTAACTTCGTGCCGCCATCTCAACCTCCATCCCCGGAGAAAGATGATCGCCCAAGACTTCTGTTACTTGTCCCTGAGGCGGCAGATGTCGATCCGGTTGCCGCTCAATGCGCGCGACAACAACCTGTCCCCGACTTGCATTCAGCGCTTTCCCCGAGGGAATCAGGACATCCTGATTCAGGTGTCGATTGTCTGGGACGACATAGCCGAACCCTTCTTCCTCGTAGTAGCGCCCGACGACAGTCGTATGAGCACGTTCAAGAACCTCGACCACACGGCCATACGGGCGGCCACGTTGGTCATGACCGGCAACACGAACCAACACCCGATCGCCATGCAGGGTGCCCCGGGCCTCCCGCGGCGGCAAAAAGATATCGTCACCGTTCTGATTACGCACGAAGGCAAAGCCATCGCGATGAGAAAGAACCTGGCCCTGCACCAGTTCCATCTGATCTGCAATGCCATAGTGACCTGACCGAGTGCGGACAACCTGCCCGTCTCGCGCCATCGCATCTACCCGCCTGGCCAAGGCCTCCGTCGCGGCGCGTTGCTTCACCTGCAGATCAGCCGCCAGCTCCCGCAAGGCGCAAGGTCTGGCCCGCGCCGCTAGCGCTGCCAGTATCGCTTCGCGGTCGGGCAACCCTTCGATTCTGACGAATGCCGAAGCTCGTTTTAAGTACCTGCGGTGGTTTCTAGAGCGCATTGACTCACTCTGGGGGAATGGGTAGATTGCGCAGCTCTTTGCCGAGGTGGCGGAATTGGTAGACGCGCTGGCTTCAGGTGCCAGTTGGGGAAACCCAGTGGAGGTTCAAGTCCTCTCCTCGGCACCAGCAGGGTCATCCGCCACTGCTGGAACTGACGCCTTACAAACGCTCAAGTACAGAATCCGTCCTCAGAGCGGTGCGGCAGCTCGAGCCCGGCATTCAGCCGGACTCGCGCAAGACGCACCGACAGTGGCTCATGCGCGGCCGGTTTGAGCCGCCCACAACTCCTGAGCCTGCTGCCAGCCCACAACCGCGCGCGGACTACCCTCACCGTCGATGAACTGCAACGGCCCAAGGAAAGTCATGTAGAACTCGCTGTCGATTGGAAAAAAGGTCTTGTCGTGACGAGCGTTACACGACTCGTAGCCATAGCCTAGTTCGTACGCGGTCGCCCCCCCTTCCTCGTTTCCTCCTCGGACTTCCATTTTGCCCCTCGTCAGCAGGTACTCGCCCGGCCCGACGTGAATATGAGAGGCGAATGAAGAACCTGCCGGGCAGTCAAAAATCGCGGTCCATGCACCCATTTCTGGCGATACATGCAGCAGTTTCCAGCGGATACCTCCCTCCGAAAAAGCATCGGGAAAAGGCTGCCACTCCAGGTCCTGTATCTGGACATATTCCTGATCTACTAACGGTTTCATGACTCGTCTCCCTTGGCTGAGCAGGCGCAGTATAAATCGCCTGACACTCGGTAGAGCACCAAGTTTCGCTGTCTCACTGCTTTAGCTAACATTCCGCCTCGCGCAGCCCGCGCTGACCTGCATTCGAGCCACTCATGACAGCGCCAATCGCCAGTCTGTTAAGTACCGAGCCAGTCGAAAACAAGGCTGACCTGGACGCTTTCCTCCAGCTACCGTATCGCCTCTACGCAAATGATCCTCATTGGGTTCCGCCGCTGCTCGCCGAGAGAAAGGAAGCGCTTTCGCCAAAGCATCCAGTGTTTCAGCATCTAAAGTGGCAGGGCTGGCTGGCTTATCGGGACGGACAGCCGGTGGGTCGGATCAGTGCACAGATTGATCAACTTCATCTCGATCACTACAAAGATCGCACCGGTTTTTTCGGTCTGCTCGAAGCAGAAAATGATCCGGAGGTTTTCACCGCCCTGACAGGCACAGCAGAGAGCTGGCTTCGTGAACGAGGCATGACGGAAGTCCGAGGACCGTTCAGCTTGAACATCAACCAGGAGGTCGGCCTGCTCGTCGAGGGTTTTGGCACGCCCCCCTATTTCATGATGACCCACGCGCTGCCTTATTACGGCTCCGCTCTCGAGCGCGCTGGATACGCCAAAGCAGTAGACCTGATGGCGTATCTCATCAGCGCCCGTTTCGAGCCCCCCCCGGTCATGGCCGCGCTATTCGAACGCCTGCGCAAGCGCGTGAAGATCAGGCCACTGGACGTCAAAAACAAGGATCGTGATCTAGAAATCGTGCGCGATATTTTCAACGATGCTTGGTCAGAAAACTGGGGCTATGTTCCCTTCGAACGAGATGAGTTTCGCGCCATCGGGCACGAGATGCTCATGATCATCCCGCCGGACTTCATCCAGATCGCAGAAATGGATTCGGAGCCCGTGGCGTTTATCGTCCTCTTACCCAACGTCAACGAAGCGCTACAGGATCTGAATGGGCGACTGCTCCCATTTGGCTGGCTGAAGCTGCTTTTTCGACTGAAGGTCCGCTACCCGCGCACTGCGCGCATCCCGCTCATGGGTGTGCGTCGCCGCTTTCATCACACGCGTATGGGCCCGGGCCTGGCCCTTTCGGTTGTACAGGCATTGCGAGAACCAGGGCTGAGAAAAGGCGTGGAAGATGTCGAGATGTCCTGGATCCTTGAATCCAACGAGGCAATGAAGAACATCATCGATAGCCTGGGCGGGCAGCTGTCCAAGCGCTACCGCGTTTACAGCAAAGCGCTTTGAGCAGGACAGCGTCATCGTTGTCCGAATGCAGCTGTCATGGACCAGTCCAAGCGCTGGTGTTGGCTGGGGAGCGTCAGGGCGGCAACGCCCTTGCTCGTGCGCTCGGCTTGAAGGCCAGTGTTTTCGCTGAAGTGGAAGGCCGACGGGCTTTAGAGCGCGTTCTGGACGCGCTGCGACAATGCACCTCAATTCAGAGCGGCCTGCTTGTCGGGCCGGACTGCTCCGACGCAGCGATCGAGGACGTTCTGCGTCCCATGCTGGCAGACGGTTATTTCCGGTGGCTCCCCCCCGCGGCCGGGCCTTGCGCCAGCGCTCTGAGCGGGATCGCGGAACTTGAGTCTCTACCCATCCTACTCACTGCTGGCGACCATGCTCTGCTCACCAGCGAGCTCGTGAATGATTTCTGTTTAAAAGCGTTGGCCCAGCCCGGCGACCTGATTGTCGGACTGGTGCCTTATGCGCTGGTGAAGACACGGTGGCCTCAATCGCAGCGTACTGTGCTGCGGTTCAGGGGGGGCGCTTACTGCGGCGCCAACCTCTTCCTGCTCAAAACCGCTGAAGCTCGAAAAGTGCTGTTCTTCTGGCAACAAATCGAACAGGACAGGAAGCATCCATGGAGGATCGCAAGAAAGCTGGGAGGTTTGAGCCTGGCGCGCTACGCGTTGGGCTGGCTGTCTCTGGACCAAGCGCTTGCCGTTCTGTCTCGAAAGTGTGCTGCCCACATAGGTCATGTGCTCATTCACGATCCGAGAGCGGCTGTAGATGTGGATACCCTGGAAGACCTGGCATTGGCGAAAGAGGTTCTCAGAAATGAATGAGTCAGGAGCAGTGCAGAGATGGAAACGGGCCGTCACACACCGCCTAGGGAAACGCTTTCTGCGGACCGTAAACAGTTTCCAAGCCCGACACTCCCTTGTGGCAACTACCGCAGTACTCCCCAATTCGACGTTTTCCTGGATACCCGCTCTGACGCAGGCGACTAACGCGATCAGAGATGAGTTCGACAGCGTTTGGTCTCACCCGGAGGAAATTCCCAGCTTTCATGAGATCTCACCGGACCAAGCGCGGATATCCAAGGGGAATAACTGGAAAACCTACGGACTTTACGTTTTCGGTCAACCGGTCACTCGCAACTGTGCTGCGTGCCCGCGAACCGCCGCGCATCTCGCCGCCATACCCGACCTGCTCAACGCCTGGTTCTCGATCCTGGCCCCGGGGTATCACATCCCCCCCCACCGTGGCCCAACGAAGGCCTTGGTGCGTGTGCATCTGGGTCTAAAAGTACCGCAAGAGCGGGAGCGATGCTGGATCCGAGTCGGTGAAAATATCTGCAGCTGGGCTGAAGGAGAGTGCCTGGTATTTGATGACACCTATGAGCACGAAGTTCGTAATGACACTGCCGAATACCGGTGTGTGCTGTTCCTGGATATCAATCGTCCCATGGATCGCATCGGGAGCCGTTTTAACGGGGCAATCCTACGATTAATGCAAGCATCTCACTACGTCAAAGACCCGCTTAAAAATCTCGCAGACTGGAATCGCAGACTCAGTGAACGAACCTGAATGGCTCGGCTTCGACCGTAGCCTGACCGTTTTTATGTTAGATTCGCGCGCCGCCCAGTGCGCACCCGTCCACTCTCAGCTCCGACCATGAAAGTTATTATTCTCAGCGCAGGTCAGGGACGTCGGCTGTTGCCTCTGACGACAGAGCGCCCTAAAGCAGCGCTTCCAGTTGGAACCCGCTCAGTGCTCGAATGGCAGCTGCACGAAATCAGTGCCTGTGCGGTAGAGGAGGTCGTGGTGGTCACTGGGTTTGGGGCCGACTACATCGATGAAATACTCGAGAGCCAGAGCTTCCTTCCCGCGCGAGCGGTTTACAACCCGTTTTACGCTCAGAGTGACAATCTGGGTACGTGTTGGATTGCGCGCCACGAGATGCGAACACCGTTCTGCATCATCAACGGCGATACGCTTTTCGAAGCCGGCGTTCTCAAGCGGCTGTTGGCTGCACCAGCAGGCCATCAGGTCACCCTGGTCACCGACAGCAAGGCCCGCTATGACGCTGACGACATGAAAGTCATCACAGCAGCAGGGCAGTTGAAACGAGTTGGGAAACAGCTGGATTCTCCCGATGTGAATGGGGAGTCCATCGGCATGATGCGTTTCAACCAGCAGGGCGCAGCGCGCTTCAGTGCCCAGATTGACCACATGATGCGTTATGGAACCGGACTCAATCAGTGGTACCTGTCGGCCATCGATGCACTAGCGGGCGAAGGAATTGTTGGGGTGTGTCCCATCGATGGCTTAGGCTGGGGAGAGATCGACGATCAGTCCGATCTGGAAAAAGCTGCACGGCTCGTCACATCCTGGCCCGCTCTGGAGCGGTCCGCCTGATGCTGCTGAGGTGCCCCGCAATAGTTCTGCTCTCGATCGACAGGGTCGGTTTGCAACCGTGCTGAACCAGTCGTCGGGGTCGACCCCTCAACTATCTTCGGCCGCCGTCACCCTGGCCTGATCTGGCAGGTTTAGTAACCACCTTAACGCGACTTTTCTGTCCTGCTGAGAAGCGTTTCAAATCCATTGAATAATCAATACTCTCACTGCTGACTGAATAAATTTCAGACACGATAGATGCCTGCCCTCTCAAGTAAACCAGCCTGCTGGAGGGCTCAAACGCGAGATGCTCACAGCGACCCTCAACATCCACGACGTTCTTGTCTGACAGCATCCGAATAGTTGCAGGTGCACCATCCACAACCACCTGCTCCGGTTCATCCAGAGGGCCCGCTATCACGCCTCTCAGCCCGACTATCTCCCAATCTCCTCGACGGACCTTCAGGTTGCCGCGCAGGACAAAATGCTCTCCTCCGATTCCCTGTTCTGCCTCATCCGCGCTGAGAAATAGCAGGTCGTCGCCAACTGCAGGCGCGGCCCATAACCAACCCGACGCTAGAATGAGGGCCGCATAGAGGGATGGCCCAGCTGACGGTCGGCTCATCAGAGGTTTTTTCTGCTCGCATTGCGCCGGATATTACCAACGGCCATCATTTGCCTCCCCTGTATGCCCATAGCTATCTCCACCTATTGGAACCGATCCTCTGTGCTTTTTGATCGCTATCTTTTACGCGGAGTCGGGTCCAGTTTCGCTGCAGTCGCCTTCTTGCTGACGACCATTTTCCTCACCTACAGCGTCACACGATTCCTTACCGACGCCGCTGGCGGTCTGCTATCAGGTAGAGAAGTCGCAGTCCTGACGGCATACAAGTCAGTCATCGCGCTCGAAGTACTCGTACCCCTCGCGTTGTACCTTGGTCTGATCGTCGGGTTATCAAAGCTCAACTCCCACAACGAGCTAACCGCAATGCGCGCGCTGGGATTTGAGCAGTTCCAAGTAGCTCGTCCTCTACTGATTTCGAGCTTCCTGTTGGCAGGTTTAGTGCTCTTGCTTTCGGTGTACTTACGTCCCTGGGCGTACGCAGCTATGTACGCGCTCAAAGATGCTGCTGAGGCCGCATCTGACCTTGATAGGGTGAAACCACAGCGCTTCTACGTATACGAGGAACAGGAGCGCACCATCTATCTTCACAGCATCGACAGGTTTAGCGGCGACGTGGACAGCGTGTTCGTCCGCACTCGAAAGCCCGGCGGCGTGGAAATCATCACCGCGCGCCACGGGCGACTCCATTCTTTTGCAACCCCCGAGGAGCATCGACTTGACCTGTTTGAGGCCAGCATCTTCCGCAATTCCCCGCGTGCGAACGACGTGCTCGGTCGATTTGACCGATTGTCCCTATCGATTCCAGCAACGCGCCAGCCAGAAAACTTAAGGCGCACAAAAGCGCTGAGCACTGTAGACCTCCTCGAAGGCATCGCTGCGGAAGAAAGTGCGGAACTACAGTGGCGTCTATCCACCCCGCTCTCGACATTTCTGCTCGCCATAGCCGCCTTTTTCGTCGTAGACAATCGTCCCAGGCAAAGTCTCGCAGGACGACTGCCTCTGGCGATCGGGCTGTATGCAATCTATTTCAACCTGCTGGGACTCAGCCGCACTTGGGTCGAGCAAGGCCGTTTTCCGACGCTCTTTTGGGTTCCAGCGCTCCTGGCTGTGGTGCTCGGGATCGAAAAGACCCGCCGCGAACGAGCGAAAGCACGATGATACTCAGACGCTATCTAGCACTGGCTTTCTTCAAAACCTGCGGCGCAGTGCTTTTCATTCTCCTTGCCCTGTTCAGCTTTCTAAGCCTGGGCGAAGAACTGGAACAGGTTGGGAAAGGCAGCTTCGGCACGGCTGATGCGTTCTCGGTCATGTTACTCACGACTCCGCGCCTCATGCTAGAGCTTTTGCCAGTCTCCCTCGCTATTGGAAGTATTACTGCGCTTGGCATTCTCCTCAATCATGGTGAATTAACCGCCATGCGGGCAGCCGGGATTTCGACCGCGAGACTAACCCGCATGATGGCGACTCTTGCCGCCGGAGTCGCCATTTGGTCTCTCACCACACAGCTTTGGATTGTGCCCGCATCAGAAAAAGAGGCGCATGAATTCCGAACGCTGACCCTAGAGCAAAGCGCGCTGGGCAATACAGAATTCTGGAGTCTCCGGGAAAAACAGCTTCTCCGGGTCGGTGCTGTAGCCTACGGCCGCGTGCCGTTGGACCTTGAAATCTACACGCTCGATGAGCGCGCGCAGCTGGTATCAGTCCTCACTGCGAAAAGAGCTGAAATACTCTCCCAGCGCCAATGGCGGCTTCACGACGCGACCAGAAAGGTAATCGGGTACGACAGCGTCGTCGAAGAGAATGAAGCGCTCCTGATATGGGACTCGATCCTCAATCCAGACCAGTTGGACACTCTGGTTTCCTCTCCCGAATCCTTATCGCCCCTGGAGCTTTACCGGTTCCTAACCGATACCAGCCACTTTGATCTGGACACTTCGGAATATGAGCTATTGTTATGGCGTCAGGTAAGCCTCCCCATCACCCTATTGGCCATGACGATCATGGGTATTCCTATTGTGCTGGCAGGAGGACACCCAAGAGCGGTAGGCGTTCAAGGATTAATCGGCGCCGGCATTGGCCTCACCTTCTATTTACTCGAGCGTGCCGCCCCGCATCTGGGAACGCTGTTTGAGATCCCACCCGCTGTAACCGCGTTGACCCCACCACTGCTGGTTCTTTGTGGAGCAGCCCTTGCCCTCAGATATGTCCGGTAACCACATCCGCTTTAACGCTCACTTAGTCGCGCGCTCGATAAATAACTGTCGCTGTTCAACAACCTTACTGCTACCGTCAGAGCAAACTGCTTTTACTGACGAATCAACAACCCAATGCCGTACCTGACGTTCAAAATCCAGGACCCGATACGCCGCCCCGGGGTCAGACGCGGCACATGACGCTGAAGCAATACCCAGGGCGTGAGTAGACGCCCCGAGCTTTCTATAGCTTGTTCGATGCAGATGCCCGTGGAGCACAACATTCCCCGGGTATTTGTCGAGCACGGCCTGCAGCGCAGGCGCATCCCGCAACGCCTTGCGGCGGGCGCAGAGGCCAGAAACGGGCGGATGGTGCATCAACAAAAGGGATAGTTCGCCCGGCGCTGTACGCAGCAGGTCATCCAGATGCCTTAGCTGCAATGCGCCGATCTCGCCCTGTGCTGACCAGAAGGGGGCAGGAAAAGCCGAGCACAGTCCGATGACCCGAAGGCCGTCCCGACTCCACGTGCCAGGAAACCGGTCATGATCCTTGTCATAAAGAAGAAACGACCGCCACTGCTCCATGACGAGCTTGATAGAATCGGGTCCGTAAAAGTCGTGATTCCCTGGGACCAGCAGAAGCTCGCCGGCCCTCAGCTCCTCAAGCCAGCGGGTGGCCTGGGTGACCTCGCTTTCCAAACCCAGCTGAGTCAAATCACCAGTAACCGCAACGATGTCCGCCTGTTCGCGTTGGACCGCAGCGATCAGACAATCGAGCACATTCCGGAGATGTATTTTTCGTCTACGGCGCTGCCATGACAGGAAGCCAAGCCATCTTTTCCCCCGCAGCCCAAGAAAGTCATGGTCATGCAGATGTGTCAGGTGAGGGTCAGAAATATGAACGACGCGCATAGCAAGATTCCGTCATAGTTTTTACAGGCACTGCTCCCTGAGCCGGCAAAAACTTAATGCCCACAAGGTAACGCGAATGAGTACAGCAGCATATATAGCGGGTGAAAGCTCCATCAAAATATGGAGCGTAACCCCTGCCGAGCGGATTGCGCGGCAACTGCGTTCGTTAGGCATTGTCGTCTTGAGCAATGTCGAAACAGTCGGGCAGGACATATCCCGAATTCTGCTTGTCAGTTCGGACTTTTTGTTTGACTCAGGCACCTTCTCTGCTCTACTAGATAATGATCACGCCATTCTTAACGACCCCGGGTCTGGGCGATGCGCCGCCGCGGTCGTGAGTCCAGAGATGCTCGACACAGTGCTTCCCTTACTGGGCAAAAACGCACGCGCCCAAAGCGATATTCCGATTCTCAACGTGACGGAACTGAGCCGCTACGACGATTCTCTGAGAAGGAGCACTCCACTTCTGCTTGAGGAAATCACGGCAGGCAATCTCAGAAATCTCGAATCCCTGCTCTACGGAAACTCCTACAAGGGTGTTACCGATCTCGTAACTAAATGGTGGTGGCCTCGCCCAGCTAAATGGCTGGTTAAACAATGCGCCAAATCGGGGGTCACCCCGAATGTCGTCACCCTCACAGGGCTAGCACTTATGCTCCTCTCCTGCGCTCTTTTCGCACAGGGTTTTTTTCTGGCTGGCCTGGCGAGCGGCTGGTTAATGACATTGCTGGATACTGTTGACGGTAAGCTCGCGAGAGTCACCCTGAAAAGCAGTCGCATGGGACACATACTCGACCACGGAATGGACATTGTTCATCCGCCTTTTTGGTATTTGCTCTGGGGGCTGGGCCTGAACAGCCCTGCGCTTGCGGGCTGGCCGATGAGCAAAATCTACATCGCGATTGTTGCCGGCTATGTCGGTGGACGGCTGGTAGAGGCGCTATTTCACGCTCTCGGAAGTTGCAGTATGTTCGCGTGGCGTCCTTTTGATGCCTACTTTCGGCTGGTCACCGCGCGGCGCAACCCCTGTCTGATTTTGCTGTCCATCCCCACGATGTTCGGGCGCCCCGACCTCGGCCTGCTGGCGGTCGCTTTCTGGACTGTGACCAGCACCCTGATCATGGCTGCCCGATTGATACAGGCTGCATTTATTCGAATGCAGTCAGGGCCGCTCAATTCCTGGCTCAAGGCCCCGGATTCGCCTTCACGTTACCCCAGAGCTTTTGCAGAGTTCGCGGGCACTCGGGGCGCGTATGAATAAGGTCTCCCCTGTGGAGGCAAATTTCGACCGGTGGCCAGATCTGTTCGCCGCAGCTTTAAAGCAGAAATTCGGCCCAAAGCTTTTGGCAATTCTGCTTTACGGCTCGTACCTCAGAGGTAAGCGTGACACCGTTCTGGATTTCTACGTCATTGTCAGCGACTACGGGAACCCGGACCGTTCCTGCCAAGCCTTTGCGAACTGGGCGCTTCCTCCCAACGTCTACAACCTTGTGCTGACAGAGCAGGGGGAGAAAGCTATGGCCAAGTACGCCGTGGTCAGCGAGAAGCAATTTGTGCAATCACTGCAGCGCGATTTCACTCCGTATTTCTGGGCGCGGTTCTGCCAACCGAGCCACCTGCTCTATGCCCACGGCAGCCTGTCGCTGGGCAACACCCGGGCAATCGAACAGGTCGCTGGTCACACCATGCTGCATAACGTACTGCCCTTGATGCCAGTCACATTTTCAGACCACGAGCTGTGGGAGGGTGCTTTTCGCCTGACCTATCAATGCGAACTGCGAAGCGAAGGTGCTTCAAAACCCACGGAGCTTTTTCGGCTCTACGAAGCCCATCTTGTTCAATTGACTGAATTCCTGGCAGCGGATCTTGGCTTGACCCGTTTGGGCACCGGAGAATGGTGCAAAACCCGGAATTTGGAAGGTTCCCCTATCAACCGGGTTGCGTGGGCTGCACGCATGGTGGTCGGCAAACTACTTTGCGCTTTACGACTTATCAAAGCCGCGTTTACTTTCAATGACGCATTAGCGTATGTACTTTGGAAAGTAGAGCGTCACAGCGGCGTACGTGTAGAAGCGACGGAATCTCAGCACGCCCGCCCGCTGCTCTACGCGTGGCCCGTGATCTGGCGTTTGTTCCGACAGGGCGGATTCAAATAAACAACACTGAGGCTAGCGCTCCGCCCGATCCTGCCGGTATCCGGACACACGCCTTTCTTCAGGCGGCGTAATCCGTCGCATGTACCGCCATCACCGCCTGAAAAGCGGACGCGATGAGTCCGATCTCTTCGTCTGTATGCGCTGCGGTCACGCTGCATCTAATCAGGCTACCGCCATCGGGGGCTGCCGGAGGCAGGATCAGGTTGGTGTAGACGCCGCGAAGCAGAAGCTCTTGCCAGAAAGTAAAAGCAAGTTCCCTGGCCGCGAAGGAAATGCCGATCACCGGACTCACCTCAGGCCCGATGCGAAATCCCAACTCACCTAGGGCAGCGTAAAGCCTTCGGGCGTTGCGCCAGACTTTCTCCTTTAACTCTGGTCGCTTCTTCACCTGCCGCAGCGCTTCTCGAGTCGTTGCAACCACCGATGGGCAGGGCGACGCTGTAAAGATGAAAGGCCTGCTCGCGTAACGCAACAGGCTGAGCTCCTGATGCGGGCTCACGCAAAACCCCCCGATCGAACCCAGCGTCTTACTGAAAGTGCCCACCACAAAGTCGACGCGATCGAGCACGCCTTCTGCTTCTGAAAGGCCCCGGCCATTGTCGCCGTAAAGCCCCAAAGAATGGGCCTCGTCGACAAACAGCAGCGCTCCATATTCATCTTTGATGTGCGCGTACTCTTTGAGCGGCGCGCAATCACCACGAATACTGTAGAGGCCTTCACAGACGACCAGCGCCTGACCTGCGCGCTTGCCCAAACGATGCAGACGCTTTGCGAGACCATCCGGGTCGTTATGCTTGAAACGGAATATATCTGCTCCACTCATACGGCAACCGTCAAAAAGGCTGGCGTGGGCTTCAGAGTCCAGCAGTACCGCGTCTCCTTCTTTTAGCAGTGCGACGAGAGTGCCCAGATTGGCGGAATAGCCGGTGGAAAACACCATCCCAAATGGCATGTCGAAAAACGCTGCGAGATCCGCCTCCAATTCCAGATGTGCCCGATAGGTCCCATTAGCCATGCGGGAGCCGGTCGTGCCTGTACCCGCATATGCGATGGCCTCCTGACCGGCGCGGATACAGGACTCGTCGAAAGTCAGGCCAAGGTAATTATTTGTTCCAGCAAGAATCGTATCGCGCCCATCAATGACCGCCCGTGTTGCGGAGACGATCGAATCGATGACGATATTCGTGGGATTGACCGGCAGAGCCTCTAGCATTGCCCGTGTCTCAGCCGCCGCAGCAAATTTTTTCAGCAAGCTCATGCTGCTACCCGTTCCTCAGAGAGACTATGACATCAGCCAGGTCGCCTACTGTCCTCACATCCGCAAGAGAGTCTTCGTCGATGACTAAATCAAAATGATCTTCCACGTCACACAGGTACTCAATTACCTGAATCGACTCAAGTGCGAGATCTGCGATCAGTGCGGTTGTAGCATCCACCGCGCGTCGCTCGTCGATCATGCTACTCAGCAGCGATATCAGCTGTTCGACGACTGAATCAATTTCACTCATATCAGGCTCTTAATCTCCATTCCTTGAGTCCTCTTGAAACAGCATCGCTGCCCCTTCACTCAAGCTTACGGCTGGACTCCACCCGGTTGCCTCGGACAAGGGTTGATTATCACAAAGCCAAACCGGCTCTGATAGCTCTGCTACTTTTCCGACAGTCAGCATTGGCCGGTAACCAATCATTGAGGCAAAAATAGAGTTCAACTGCGCAAGCAGCTGAAGCAATGAGCGTGGCGGCGTAAGAGTGAAATAAGGCCGAGAGCCGCGAACGGCTTCCGCGATCTCCGACCAGCTATACCCACCGGACTTGCCGTCGTGTAAGTCAAAAACTCGCCCTGCGCACGCATCAAAATTATCCAGGAGCCGAAGCACCGCACGAGCAAG
>JAYODW010000035.1:0-53815 GCA_038116745.1 Gammaproteobacteria bacterium | reverse complement strand
GAATCTGCCGCTGCTCATGTGCCGCAGTCTGATCAGCGTGGACTACCGCGGGCAGGTCTATGACTGTGATTTCAACCAGATGCTTGGTCTGCCGCTCGGTGCCTGCTTCGGAGCGCGACAGCACCTTTCTGACCTGTTGGACGAAGACCTGGAGGGTCGCCCGATAGCTGTCGATCGCCATTGTTTCGGCTGTGCGGCCGGGCGCGGCAGCAGCTGCGGAGGCGCGCTCAGCGTTTGAGCTGGTCTGGTGCGTGATGACGCCTGCGCTCTCCGTCATCATCCCGGTGCTGAACGACGCCGTTCCTCTGGCCCGACTCCTGGCCGAGCTCGCCGACTGGCGCGCAGCAGGGGACGAGGTCATCGTCATCGATGGTGGCAGTGCGGACCGTAGTGCCGAAGTTGCCGCAAACGGCGCCGACCGCGTGATCGTGGCGCCGCGCGGGCGCGCCAGTCAGATGAATGCGGGCGCTGCCGTGGCGCGCTCCGGACGGCTCTGGTTCGTGCATGCCGACAGTGGCCTTGGTGCGGTGTCGCGGGAGGCACTGCTGACTTTCCAGGCCTGGGGATTTTTCGATGTGCGTATGGATGACGCGCACCCTGTACTGGCACTGGTGGCCGCTGCCATGAACCTGCGCTCGCGCTTGAGCCGCATCGCGACCGGTGACCAGGCGCTGTTCGTTACCCGTGCGCTGTTCCAGCAGGTCGGTGGGTTCCCTCCGTTGCCGCTGATGGAAGATATTGAACTCAGCAGCCGTCTGCGCACCTGTGCCCGTCCAGAACGGCCCCGCGGCCAGGTCCGGATCGCCTCGCGGCGCTGGCGTCAGAACGGTGTGGTTCGCACCATCGGGCTGATGTGGGCATTGCGTCTGGCATGGTTTCTGGGCGTGCCGGCTGAGCGACTCGCACGGATTTACGGCTATCGCTGAGCGCCACGAAGCTGCGCCCTTATGAGCTGCGCAACCGTCCTGGTATTCGCTCGCCGACCCCGGCCCGGCAGGGTGAAAACGCGTCTGGCCCGGGTTATCGGTGGTGTCGGCGCCGCGTCGCATTACCGCATGACCCTGCAGCGAATGCTCGCGCTGGTGGATGCGCTGCCGGGCGTGCGGCGTGTGCTGCTGTGTGCTCAGCCCGTGGAACGAAGCTGGTTTCGAGCGCGTTTGTCAGGTCACCGCTGGCGGGTCGGTGCGCAGCATCTGGGTGATCTGGGACAACGGATGAAGCATGCCCTGGATCGCTATGTGGCTCCCGGATGCCCTGCGCTGCTTGTGGGTAGCGACGTGCTTGATGCGTCACTCGACGATCTGCAGGCCGCGGTGACCAGGTTGCGCGCGGGAACAGATGTGGTGCTCGGTCCCGCGGCAGACGGAGGCTACTGGCTGATAGGTATTCGCGAGGAGTCAGGGGACCTGTTCAGGGATATCCCCTGGAGTACCGATCAGGTTTTGCCGCTGACACTGGAACGCGCGGCTGCAAAAAGGAGGACGGTTTACCTTCTGCAGGCGCGCCACGACCTGGATCGCGCGGCTGACCTGCTGCGCCGAGCGCCTGGTTTCCGCGAGAAACTCAGACGGTCCCGACGCGGTGATAGCCTTCGCGGCGCTTGACGCGCCCGTTGGCAGAATAGGTCGTGGTCTGGTTGCTGGTGCCGTGCATGCAGTCCAGCAGGCGCGAGACCATGCTGCGGTTCAGGGCCAGCGTGCCGCCGTTGACGCGGTTGGCCTGAGCACAGCGCTCGGCCAGCTCGCGCAGCTCCGGCCATTGTGCCGATAGATCGTTGCCATTCCGGCAATACTTGCCGGTAGCCCACTCAAGTTCGGCGACCAGACCGGTTTTGCGCGCGATGGCGCCTTCGAGCTGCGCCACATCGCGCGCCTTGAGCGCGGCGAACTCCTCACCCAGTGCGCTATCGAGCGCCTCGAGCAGCGCGCCGATAGCGTGCCGGCCCTCGTCCTGCAGCGCGGGGCTCAGCGCTGACGTAGCGCTCATCGTCCGCGTCCCCCGAGGAGGTTTTCGAGACTGGTCATGCGGCTGGCAACCTCCCGAGCGTCGACCGTATAGGTGCCGTTCTGGATCTGTTCACGCAGCGCGGCGACTTTTGCCTGGTTGACTTCCGGCACGTTGTCTAAAGATTCACGCAGCCGGCTCAGGCGCGTCGACAGATCCGTCAGCGTCACCTGCTCATTTGAGGGCTCGCTACCAGCCGCGGCGGGAGCGTTGCCGCCGCTGGGGCTGTTTGCCGCGTCGTTGCGGCGTCCGGCGTTGGCGCGGTCTATGCCCGTTGTCGCGCCGTTCGAAGAACCGTTGATATTGCTGACCATGGGTCTTTTCCCTGCTATCTGCTTAAGACATCGGACGCTTTGCCGAAAACTTTAGCCCTGTTTTGAAAAAAATTTCCTGTCTGCAGCGGTATGCGGCGACTATCTATATAAACTACTGATTTTCATCAGTTAATCATCTGAACCACGACTTCACCGGCGGCGTTCACCGTGCCCTGCACCACGCGTTTGGAGCGCAGGTTGCGCACAGCGATGCGATCACCAGCGGCGCCGTCGGCGAGGGCTTCCGCGCGTACCGTGACGCTGATGCCGCGCTCGCCGCCGCTGCTCAGGGTCACGTGATCGCCGCGTCGCACCAGACGGGGTGGCCGCACGTGGCGGTCGTTCAGGGCCTGACCTGTGGTCAGGTCCCGGTTGGCCACCAGTCCGATGAGGCTTGCCGGAGCGTCGAAAAATGCGGCGCTGCCAATCTGTACCGAGCGACGCTCTACCCTGAGGTCAGCCTCCGTGAGCACCTCGCCACGTCGCACTGAGCGGGTCATCACGACCACGTCCGCATGCCGCTCGAACGTGACCGGTACGTACAGCGACCAGGGTGTCGCGCTTTCACATCGCACTTCTACGGAGCGCTGGACCTGGTTGGGGCGGTTGTGGGTGTACTCGGCGTCAAGCGGACGGTCACACTGGGGCAGCCGGAGACGGGGATCCAGGCGTCCGAGCTGAAATGTGGTTGCTTCCTGTCCGGCCAGATCGGCACTGACGAAACGTGTCACCGCCGCCTCTATGCCTTTGAGCGACTGGGTAGCTGCTGGCGCCGTCGGTACGCAGGCCAGTGCCGTGAGGAGCGTTATGATGGTCCGGGTCATGGTTTTGACGGGTTTTGAGTTCGGGTTTAATAAAGCAAGTACCGCGCCATAACTCTGCTGCTAGGGCTGGGCCGCTTTTGGCCCTCTGTAGGGCGAGCCACGACGGCGGGTGCTCGGGCCGCGTCTAAAGCCCGCCCTGATCGGGCCGATAAGGTGCTGACTTCACAACGTTTTTGATCCGGGGTTCCGCATATGTCCAGCGTCATCGACAGCGTTGACCGGCTGACCCGCATAGCAGGGCAGAACCGGGTTGAGCTGCTTCTCTTTCGCCTCGATGACCGACAGCGCTTCGGCATCAACGTATTCAAAGTTCGCGAGGTGATGAAGTGTCCCGATGTGCGACCGGTACCGCAGTCCGATCACCGGATCCGGGGGGTGATGCACACCCGCGGTGAAACCTGTCCCATCATCGATCTGGCCGCGGTCCTCGGGCTCCCCGCGCCGCCGCCCGGCGAGGACGATTTCATTATTGTGACCGAGTACAGCTCGCGTGTGCAGGGCTACCTGGTACGCGCCGTCGAGCGCATCGTGAGCCTGCGCTGGGACGACATTCACCCGCCGCCGGCTGGGATCGGACCGCGCAACTACCTCACTGCGGTGGTCAATATTGACGGTGAGCTGGTTGAGATCCTGGACGTGGAAAGGGTGCTGGCTGAGATTGTTGGTCTGCCGAGCGACGTCTCGGAGTCCTTGCGCGATTGGAGCACCGCCGGCGCGTCGACCCGACCACGTCACGTCTTCTTCGCCGATGACTCTGTGGTAGCGCGCAAGCAGATTATGAAGATTCTGGATCAGCTGGACGTGACCTACGACATGGCGGAGAACGGCAAGCAGGCCTGGGAGATGCTCAAAGCGGTGGCCGCCGATGACGTGCCGATCACCGAGCGCTACGGCATGGTGATCTCCGATATTGAAATGCCGGAGATGGACGGCTACACCCTGACCAGAGCCATCAAGGCAGACCCGCAGCTGAAACGCCTGTATGTCTGTCTGCATACTTCGCTGTCAGGCAGTTTCAACCAGTCGATGGCGCAGAGCGTCGGCGCGGACAAGCTGGTGCCCAAGTTTGAGGCGGACGATCTGGCAGAGGTTGTCCGCGCGCAGCTGGGCGAACTGCACCCGGCAGATTAAGCGGCCGAATCTTTGCCGCCGGCAAGGCAGGCCTTGCCGCTTTCCAGGATTTGCCGCATGCATCCCATCTAACTAGCTGAATAAATTAAATAAAAATTTTGGCACGCGTTTCGCTTTCCTGTTCGGCGACGAGAACGAACGGAACGCGAGAACATGCCAACACTCAACGACGCCCTGGGCCTGCATCCGACCGCGCTGACACTGCGCGCACGGCGTGCTGAAGTTCTGGCGGCCAACCTGGCCAACGCTGATACCCCGGGATACCACGCACGCGATATCGATTTCCGTGCGGTTCTCGGCGCTGAGGGTGGCGCTCTGAAGATGGCAGCGACGCAGCCGGGCCACATCGGCCAGGGCGGCGGCGCGAGCAATTCCTACGAACTCCAGTATCGTGTGCCGACACAGGCCTCGCTCGATCAGAACAGCGTCGACGTGCAGGCGGAGCGTGCGCGTTTTCTCGATAACGCCATGCGCTACCAGGCCAGCGTGACGTTTCTGAACGGACGTCTCTCCGGTCTGGTGTCCGCGCTGAGAGGAGAATAAGCCGTGTCCTTATTCAACGTTTTCGACATCGCCGGCTCTGCGCTCGATGCGCAGTCAGTGCGCCTGAACACCACCGCGAGCAACATGGCTAATGCGGACAGCGTGAGCAGCGCCAGCGGTTCGACCTACCGTGCACGCCAGCCGGTTTTCGCGCCGCTCATGTTCAACGAGATGGCGCCTGACAATGACGCCGTGGCGGGCGTTGAGGTGCTCGGAATCGTCGAGAGCCAGGCACCGCTGACCCGCGATTACCGGCCGCATCACCCCATGGCTGACGAGCAGGGCTACGTGTTCGTACCCAACGTCAACGTGGTTGAGGAGATGGCCAACATGATTTCCGCCTCACGCAGTTACCAGACCAATGTTGAGGTCATGGAAGCGTCCAAGCGCATGCTGCAGCAGACGCTGTCTCTCGGCCAGTAACCCCAGGAACTTACGATGGATAAACCTTCCGCCATTCTGCCCGGCGCGCTGGATCAGCTGAAAAGCGATCTGACCAAGCCCAAAGCCAGCAAGAACGAAATGGGTCAGGAACAGTTCTTTGACCTCATGGTGACGCAGCTGCAGAACCAGGACCCGTTTAATCCGATGGAGAGCGGAGATTTTCTGGGTCAGATCGCTCAGTTCTCGACCGTGAACGGGATCTCAGAGCTGCAGAAATCTTTCGCCGCGCTGGCATCTTCGCTGCAGTCCAACCAGGCGCTGCAGGCCTCGACCATGGTCGGGCGGGATGTCGTCATACCGCGCGACACCCTGACCCTTAAGGCGGGCGAGCCGGCGGCGCTGGCTACGACCGTGACAGACGCGGCGGCCAACGTCCGTCTGACGATTACCGACGGTTCCGGCCAGATCGTGCGCCAGACTCTGCTCGGCCCGCAGAACGCCGGGCGCCTGAATTACGTGTGGGACGGCACCAATGACGCCGGCCAGCGGGTCGCTGCAGGCGGCTACCGTGCGCGCTTCGATGCCGCCATCGGCGGCCAGGAGATCGCGCTCGAAACTTCCGTACGCGCCCGCGTTGACAGCGTCACCCTCGCACGCAACGGACTCCCGCCAACGCTCAATGTTGATGGATACGGCGCCGTCGATATCACCGACGTGCTCGAGATCCTGTGACTCTGAATTTCGTTTCTAAGAGGAAACACCGATGACATTCCAGACAGCTATCAGCGGCCTGCAGGCCGCATCCACTGACCTTGCCGTAATCGGCAACAACGTGGCCAACGCCGCCACGACCGGTTTCAAGCGTTCGCGCGCCCAGTTCCAGGACGTGTTTGCCGTTTCCAGCACCGGCGCGGCGGCCAACTCTGCGGGCAAGGGTGTCGATGTTTCAACCGTTGCCCAGCAGTTCACTCAGGGCAACATCAGCTTCACGGATAACCCGCTTGATCTGGCGATCAGCGGCCAGGGTTTTCTCGTACTCAACAACAACGGGACGCAGGTTTACTCGCGCGACGGCGCGCTCGGCCTCGATTCGAACAATTACGTGGTCAACGCCGACGGCTTCCGGCTGCAGGCGTTCGGTGCCGACGCGTTCGGCAATATCACTGGTGCCATCGGCGATCTCCAGTTCAACGAGGCCAACAGCGCACCGGAGCCGACCACGCAGGTCAACCTCGGGGCGAATTTTGACGCCGATGCCGAGGTACCGAGCGTGGCGCTTTTCGACGCCAACGATCCCAATTCGTACAACGAGACTACGGCGCTCACCATTTACGACTCTCAGGGTGGTTCCCATCTGATGCAGATGTATTTCGTGCGCGACGCGGCGGTGAATACCTGGCAGATGTACACCCATGTTGACGGTACCCAGCAATCGGGACCGGATACGCTGGTTTTCGACGGCGCCGGCGCGCTGACAACACCAGCAACCGGTTCATTCGCTATCCCCACTTTCACGCCGGAACCGGGGGTGAATCCACTCGACATCACGGTTTCGGTTTCCAATTCGACCATGTATGGCGCCAACTACAGCGTCAACCAGCTCGAGCAGGACGGTTACACCACCGGACGTCTGACCAGCATCGACTTTTCGGATGACGGCACCATCGTCGCGCGCTATTCGAACGGGCAGTCCAGCGTCCAGGGGCAGGTAGCTCTGGCGGGCTTTACCAACGAGCAGGGCCTGCGCCCGATCGGCCAGAACAGCTGGGTGGAAAGTTTTGAAACCGGCCCGCCCATTCTTGGACGTCCTGGCAGTGGCGCTCTGGGGCTGATCCAGGGCGGCGCGCTGGAGGATGCGAACGTCGACCTTTCCGAGGAACTCGTGGCTTTGATCATCGCGCAGCGTAATTTCCAGGCCAATGCAGAGGTCATCACCACCGCGGATGCGGTGACCCAGGCGGTCATCAACATCCGATAAGCACGACGTTGATCCGGTAACTGACTGAGAGGAACTGAGCCGTGGACCGCATGATCTACCTGGCCATGTCCGCTGCGAAGCAGAACCTGCAGGCGCAGGCGCTGTCGACCCACAACCTCGCTAACGCGAGCACCGTGGGGTTCAAGGCGGACTTCGAAGCCATGCGCTCAATGCCGGTTTACGGTCCCGGGCTTCCATCCCGCGCTTACGCGATGACGGAACGACCGGGAACAGATTTTGCGGCCGGTTCACTGGTAAACACCGGGCGCGAGCTCGACATCGCAGTGACCGGTCCGGGCTTTATCGCAGTGATCGGACCGGACGGTACCGAAGCGTATACCCGTGCCGGAGATCTGCAGCTGACTGCGAACGGGCAGCTGCTGACCGGGGCAGGTCACCCTGTTCTAGGAAACGGCGGCCCGATTGCCGTGCCACAGTCGCAGTCGGTACTGATCGGCGTCGACGGCACTATCACCGTCCGCGCCGTCGGTCAGGAACCCAATGCGCCGGCGCAGGTCGACCGCATCCGGCTGGTGAGGCCCGATCCGGCTGAGCTGGACAAGGGCACCGATGGTCTGTTCCGCCGCAAAGACGGTCTGCAGGCGCCGCCCGACGCGAACGTGCGCATCACCCGCGGCGCGCTGGAACAGAGCAATGTCAACAGCGTGCTGGAGATGGTCAGCCTCATCACCAATGCCCGTAATTACGAGATGGCCGTCAAGGCCATGAACACCGCACAGCAGGTCGACGCCGCCGGCGCCAGGCTGCTGTCGCTGAACGGTTAAACCGCTGACGGAATCATCATCATGGCTTCAGCACTTCATATCGCACGCACCGGTCTGGACGCGCAGCAGACGCGCCTTGCCGTTATTTCGAACAACCTCGCGAATGTGGCCACCACGGGCTACAAGCGCAGCCGCGCAAGCTTCGAGGACCTGATCTACGAAACGGTTCAGCAGCCGGGCGCGCAGTCCTCGCAGAGCACGGAGATCCCTTCCGGGCTCATGCTCGGCACCGGCGTGCACACGATTTCGACCACCAAGATTTTCACCCAGGGCAGCCTGACGCAGACCGACAACAACCTGGATGTGGCTATCCAGGGGCGGGGTTTCCTGCAGGTGCTGATGCCGGATGGCACGCAGGCCTACACGCGTGACGGTGGGCTGACCATGAACTCGCAGGGTCAGCTGGTGACCTCCGGCGGCTATGAGATAGACCCCGGGATCACGATTCCTTCAGAAACCCTGTCGGTGACCATCGGCTCGGACGGCACGGTGTCGGTGCTGGCTGCCGGCCAGAACCAGCCAAGTCAGGTCGGCACTCTGCAGCTGGCCGATTTCATCAATCCGCAGGGGCTGCAGCCGATCGGTGAGAACCTCTTCAAAGAGACTGTTGCCAGCGGCAACCCGCAGACCGGTACGCCGGGTCTGAATGGCCTCGGGACCTTTATCCAGGGGGCAGTCGAGGCTTCCAACGTGAACCCGGTGGAAGAGCTGGTCGAGATGATCGAGACCCAGCGCTCCTATGAAATGAACTCGAAAGCCATCCAGACCGTGGATGAAATGCTGCAGTTCCTGACCCAGACCCTGTAAGACGGGTGGAGTAGAGCGATGAATGTTACAAGACGAGTGTTTGACCTGGCCCTGCTCGGCATCACGGTGGTCATGCTGAGCGCCTGCGATACCGTGCCGCGACGCGACCCGGAATTTGCGGCCGCCTATCCAGCGGCCCATGCTGAGCCGCAGGTGTTTCAGGCAACCAGCGGAGCCATCTATCAGGTCGGCTATGACGCCCTGCTGTTCGGCGACATGCGTGCGCGGCGGGTAGGGGACATCCTCACCATCACCCTTTTAGAGAGCAATACTGCGGCTAAGTCCTCGGACACCACGATCGCTCGCGGCAGCGACTCGACCATCCAGAACCCGACGGTATTCGGCAGCACGCCCCAGTTCGACCTGCCGAGTTTCCTGCCGCTGGCGAGTACTAAAAACGCCACGCTGGAGAGCAGCCTGTCTGCTTCGCACGACTTTTCGGGCGAGGGCAGCTCGAATATGTCCAACACCCTGACCGGCAATATCACGGTCACGGTGGCCGACGTGCTGCCCAACGGCAATCTGTTCGTGCGCGGCGAGAAGCGCCTGACCATCAATCAGGGCAATGAATACATCAAGATCTCAGGCATCGTCCGGCCGATCGATATCGCCGACAACAACAGCGTGTCTTCGACCAAGGTGGCCGATGCGACCATCGTTTACAGCGGTGACGGCGCTGCGGCCGACGCCAACCGCGCGGGCTGGCTGACACGCTTCTTCGTCAGCGTCGCCTCACCTTTCTAAACCCTGAGTGCAACCAGGACAGTCACTATGAACATCCGACAGATCTGCCTTGTCTTTCTTCTTCTGCTGACCACGCTGCCCGCTGCGGCTGAACGTATCAAAGATCTTGCGGCAGTTGCCGGCGTGCGCGACAACCAGCTCGTCGGCTACGGTCTGGTGGCGGGCCTTGACGGCACCGGTGACCAGACCTCGCAGACGCCGTTCACCATTCAGACCATCCGCAACATGCTGAAGCAGCTCGGCGTCACCATGCCGGCCAACCTGAATCCTCAGCTGAAGAACGTGGCGGCGGTCATGGTCCACGCAACCCTGCCGCCGTTCGCCAAACGCGGTTCGACCATCGACGTCACCGTATCCTCGATTGGTAACGCGAAGAGCCTCAGGGGCGGCAGTCTCATCATGACCCCGCTGAAGGGTGCCGACGGCAATATCTACGCTATGGCTCAGGGCAATCTGGTCGTCGGCGGGTTCGGGATCTCGGGCAATGACGGCTCCCGTGTTGCGGTTAACGTCCCGAGTGTGGGTCGCATCCCGAGCGGCGCGACGGTCGAGCGAGAGGTGCTGAACCCGTTTTATGAGGAGGATTTCCTCACGCTTAACCTTCATCGCAACGATTTCACCACGGCTAGTCGCATGGTCGAGGCTATCGATGCGGTGCTCGGCGACAATTCCGCGCAGGCGCTGGACGGCGGTTCAGTGCGGGTGGTGACCCCTGCTGATCCCACCCAGCGAGTCGCCTTCATGTCGATCATCGAAAACATTCCTGTCGAGGCAGCGGAGGCGCCGGCCAAGGTGGTGATTAATTCGCGCACTGGAACGGTCGTCATCGGCAACCGTGTAGCGGTTACCGCAGCGGCCGTCACCCACGGCAGTCTGACCGTGACCATCGCGTCAGATCCGGTCGTCAGCCAGCCGGGGGCGCTGTCAGGTGGCCAGACCGCCGTCGTGCCCCGTCAGCGGATTGCCGTGGAGGAAGAACAGAGCCGGATGTTCCTGTTCGATCCGGGTGTGGCGCTCGATGACATCGTCGGCGCTGTCAACGGCGTGGGCGCAGCGCCAGGGGACCTGGTGGCTATCCTCGAAGCGCTGAAAGAGGCCGGCGCGCTGCGCGCCGAGCTTATCGTCATCTAATCATCGCGCCCTGACAGGCGGCAGCCGCTGCCGCGATTGCGGCAGGACTTGCCGCTGCGAACCGCGCAAAGGGCCCTGGCATCCTCGCCAGGCCCTGTTTCGCCGCTCCCACGGTTTTGGCACCAGATGTGCATTGTTCAGGGTGAACAGAGATCTGGAACCCGGACATGGAAACTCCTGCCGCTGGTGGCTTCGTTAACTTCTCGCGCTTCAACGGTCTGCGCGAAACGCTGACTTCAGACAGCGAGGCGGCGCTGGCCAGAGCTGCTGACGAGTTCGAAGCGATGTTCGTGGAAATGATGCTCAAGTCGGCTCGCGAAGCGCAGATGGGCGACGGGCTGTTCGACTCTCAGGCGGGAGATACCTACCGCGAAATGTTCGACCAGCAGCTCGCGCTGAGCCTGGCGCAGCACCATGACCTCGGGGTTGCACGGATGCTGCGCGAGCAGTTCACGCCCGGCCTGACGACGGTGAAAAGCGCGACGCCCTCGGTCCTCCCGCCAGGTGTCGCTTCACCTGCGTCGGAAGCATCCGGCGTGGCGACAGTCGCAGCGTCCGCAGCGGAGCGCCGACAGGCTTTCGCCGACAGTCTCTGGCCTCACGCCAGCAAGGCAGCGGATGCGCTCGGCGTGACGCCGCGCGCAATTCTGGCGCAGGCGGCACTGGAAACCGGCTGGGGTGAGCACCTGATCCGCTTCCCGGATGGCCGCAGCAGCCATAACTACTTCGGCATCAAAGCCGGGGCGGACTGGGGCGGACGCGTGGTCAACGTCCCTACAACTGAGTTCATCGACGGTCGCGCGACGACGATCAGCGCCGCCTTCCGCGCCTATGACCGGCCCGCGGCTGCCTTTGACGATTACGTCGCCCTGCTGTCCTCACGAGCGCGCTATGCCGGCGTGCGGGACAGCGGAAGCGACATTGCTCAGTTTGCGCGCGGCCTGGCTGAGGCCGGCTATGCGACCGATCCGCGCTACGCCGAGAAAATTATTGCCATAGCCGAGACCACCGGGTGGCCCGCGGGCAACCCGTCCATCAACCGGCTTTAGCCACGGAGTCATTGATCAATGAGTACCGCAACGTTCGACATCGGCCTGTCCGGCCTCAGGGTGGCGCAGTACGGACTGGCCACCACGAGCCACAATATCTCCAACGTCAACACCGAAGGCTACAGCCGTCAGCGCATCACCATGGAGACCCGCCCGGGTCAGAACTTCGGTTTCGGCTTTGTCGGTAAGGGCGTCAACCCTCAAGGTGTGCAGCGCATTGCCGATGATTTTCTGGTGAGCCAGTTACGTAACGCCGTCGGCGGCGAGGCCAACGCCGCAGTGCTCGGGGATCTGCTGGAGCAGATTGACAACCAGCTCGCGAGCGGTTTACTGCCTGCCAGCGTGCAGGACCTGTTCGATGCCATGGGGGATGCCAACGACGACCCGGCGTTGATCGCAACCCGTGAGGTACTGCTGGAGCGGGCGCAGGCCATGCTCGACCGGCTGAGCGATCAGGAGCGTCAGATGAACGATATGTCGCGGATGGTGAACGCGCGCATCGGCACGACGGTGAACGAAATCAATGCGCTCAGCGAGGCCATCGCGCGAGTGAATGCCGATATTGCCCGCTCCGCCTCCAGTGCATTCAACGCGCAGCCCAACGATCTGTTTGATCAGCGCGACCAGCTTCTGTCCGAACTCTCCGAGCTCACAGCGGTGCAGCTACAGTACCGTGACGACAATATGGTTAATGTCGTGATTGGTAACGGCCAGCTGATGGTCGTGGGTGATCAGGCGAGCACGCTTGGTACCGCGCCCAACGCGTTGGATGTCTCACGCACTGAGGTCGTTTATCGCTCTGGCAGTACGACCACGCAGGTAACTCAGGCTATGTCGGGCGGCGAGCTCGGCGCGCTGCTCGATTTCCGCGATGACGTGCTCGACCCGGCGCGCAGCGCTATCGGACGCCTGGGGATCTCGGTGGCGGTCAGCCTGAACGAACAACAGGTGCAGGGCATGGATCTCAACGGGCAGCTGGGTGAGGATTTCTTCGTGCTGCCGGAGCCGACCTTCGGCGGCCCGGCGACGAATACGGGCGCGATTGACGTCTCTTTCGACACTGCAAACGTGGACGCGCTGACGACTTCGGATTATCGGCTGACCTCGGACGGCGTCAATTTGAGCCTGCAGCGCCTGTCCGACGGCCAGGTCACAACTCTGAGTGGGGCCGGGCCCTTTAACGTCGATGGTTTGATCATTGACATCACTGCAGCACCGGCAGCTGGTGATGAGTGGCTTCTGCAGCCGACCAAATTTGCGCCGCGCGGGCTCGCGTTGGCGTTGACTGACCCGCGCACGGTCGCCCTGGCCAGCCCGGTGCAGACCACAGCCGGCATCGGTAACGTCAGTGATGCTGTCATCGGTCGCGCCAGCGTGCTGGACCGTGACAATGCCGCCCTGCTGACTACGGTGGACCTGGTGTTTAACGATCCGCCCACGACCTTTCAGCTGAATGGCGCGGGGGCTCTCATCCCTTACAGCAGTGGTGCTGACATCGACCTCAACGGCTGGCGAGTACAGATCACCGGAACACCTGCTGCAGGAGACACTTTTACCGTCAGCAGCAACGTCGGTGGCGTCGGCGACAACGGCAACGGTCTTTTGATGGCCGGGCTTGCACAGGAGAGTGTCATGATCGGCGGCACTGCCACGTTCGGTGAGGCATACGGCGAGCTCATCGGGGACATCGGCTCGCGCACGCAACAGAATCGCATCTCGCGTGATGCGCTCGGTGCACTGCGTGAGAGCGCCCAGGCGCGGCGCGAAGCGCTGTCCGGTGTCAATCTGGACGAGGAAGCCGCAAACCTCCTGCGCTATCAGCAGGCCTACCAGGCCGCAGCGCAGGTGATCTCTGTGGCCAGTACAACCTTCGAAGCGCTGATCGGCGCGGTCAGGAACTAGTCCAATGCGAGTCTCAACCAATCAGGTCTACAGCCAATCAGTGAACCGCATGCAGGAGCTGCAGCAGAGTACCTATCGCCTGCAGGATCAGGTATCCAGCGGTTTACGCATCAATCAACCGGCTGATGATCCGGTCGGCGCAGCGACCCTGGTGCAGCTGGATGGCCAGCGCAACGCGCTCGAGCAGTACACACGCAACGGCGTGCTCGCCGAGCAGCGATTGACGCAGGTCGACGACGTGATGAACGGCGTGACCAATGCACTGCAGCGGACCTACGAGCTGCTCATTCAGGGGCGCAGCGAGGTTCTGGCGGCAGGCGACCGGGAAGCGATCGCCGCAGAAATCCGCGAACAGCTCGATGTGCTGGTCGACCTTGGTAACACCCGCAATGCTTCCGGGGATTTCATTTTCGCGGGCGCGAAGGTGGAAACCCGTCCGTTTTCACGGGACGCCACCGCGGAGGTGTCCTACAACGGCGACCAGACCGTGCGCCGGCTGGAGGTGTCCGAGACCCGCTCGATAGAGGAGACGTTTTCCGGCGATGAAGCTTTCATGCGGATCCGTAACGGCAACGGCACCTTTGTCACCGCGCAGGGTGTGGCCAACGCCGGCACCCTGCAGGTCGGCGACAATGGCGTGGTCGATGCCACCAGCTACGTTGCCCATGACTACCGCATCGTTTTTTCTGATCCGGCGACCTATGACGTCATCGACGACACCACCGGTGCCACGGTACTTGCCGCGCAGAGCTATATCGCCGGCGATAATGTGAACTTCGGCGGGCTGTCGCTTAACCTGTTCGGTGAGGCTGTCGGAGGCGATGAGATTCTGGTCACGCCAAGCGCGAACCAGTCCATGTTTGACACCGTGCGCAATATCGCGCTCGCCCTGGAGCGCGGATACGACGATGCAGAAAGTCGCGCCCGCTTCGGTTTCGATATGGACCGTTCCATCGAGGGCCTCAACCGTTCCATCGATCGCGTTTCAGAACTGCGAGCGGTTGCCGGTTCGCGCATTAATGCTATCGAGGTGCAACGGACGGCGAACGAAGATCTTGGGTTGAATCTGGAGACGCTCCGCTCGGAGATAGCCGACGTGGATTTCACCGCCGTCATCAGTGATCTGGCGCGGGAAAGCACCGCGCTGGAGGCGGCGCAGTCTGCCTTTGTGCGGGTGCAGCAGCTGTCGTTGTTCAACTATCTCTAAGCTGACCTTCGGGTCTGCACAGAAGCTGGTGAGGGATTTTTGACACTGTCCTGGCATGAGTCATCGCGACAGCTTATTGACACTCTAAAGTAGTTTCGCTTTAATCTTTCATAATTTATTGATTATTTATGAAAAATTAGCCTGATAGCCTCGCCTGCAGCGAGCATTCTGGCGGTGGAAGCGAACGCTATGCCCAGTCACGCCCCGGTAGTGCTGATCAGCGACGACGCAGACGCAGCGCGCGCGCTGGAGACCGTTGTCGGCTTTCTCGAACTGGCGCCCGTTACCACCCTCGGTTCTGCCGCCGTGCTGGAAACGGGGCTGCCCCATGCCGCGCCATATCTCGTCGTGGTCGATACAGATCACGCAGAGGGGCAGGCCGCGGCGTTGATGCTGCGGATCAAGTCCATCGAACCGGCCCCGCCGGTGATCCTCCTGGTGCGTCCCGGCAATGACGTTGACCCCGGCCTGGGGGCACTTGCACTGGGCCGGGTCACGCTACCGCTCACCCAGTCCGATCTCGGTGCTGCCATGCAGCAGGTGCGTGCATACCGCAGCCGCATACTGCGCGAGCATCCGGTGCGCTCGCAGGAATTGTTCCGCAACATGGTCGGGCGCAGCCCTGCCGTGGAACGGGTGCGGAACATGGTCGAGATGGTGGCGGCCAGCGACGCCAACGTGCTCATCGTGGGTGAGTCCGGTACCGGTAAGGAAGTCGTAGCCCGGCACGTACATCATTTATCCAGCCGCCGCAACGCGCCCTTTGTGCCGTTGAACTGCGGTGCGATCCCGCCCGATCTGTTGGAAAGCGAACTCTTCGGGCACGAAAAGGGTGCGTTCACCGGCGCTATCACGAGCCGCCAGGGACGTTTTGAAATGGCCGACGGCGGGACGCTGTTTCTGGACGAGATCGGCGATATGAGTCTGCCGATGCAGGTCAAACTGCTGCGAGTGCTGCAGGAGCGCACCTTCGAACGGGTCGGATCGAATCGCAGCCTGGCGGTCGATGTGCGCATCATCGCGGCAACCCATGTTGACCTGGAAGAAGCCATCGCCGACGGACGCTTCCGCGAAGATCTGTTTTACCGCCTGAACGTCTTCCCCATCGAAACGCCGCCGCTGCGCGAACGCACTGAGGACCTGCCGCTGCTGGTCGACGAACTGGTGGAACGCCTCAAACATGAGGGCCGCAGCGCCGTCAGGCTGACCGCCGCGAGTCTGGAATCGCTGGCGCAGCAGGCCTGGCCGGGCAACGTCCGCGAGCTGGCCAATCTCGTCGAGCGGCTGGCAATTCTGTTTCCGAACGGCATGGTGGAGGTGCACGATCTGCCCGGAAAGTATCGCTCGGATGAGATCGCCGCCCGCACGCCGCAAAATCCGTTGAGTGGCTACGACGAGCCCGTCGAAGCGGCACCCGCACCGCCCGTTGCGGTCGCGCCGCTCGCCGCGCTGCCGGCGGAAGGCATTGATTTGAAGGAACATCTCACCGGGATCGAGACCTCGCTCATTCGCCAGGCGCTGGACGAGACTGACTGGGTGGTGGCACACGCCGCGAAGCGGCTGCAGATGGGGCGCACGACCCTGGTTGAGAAGATGCGCAAACTGGACCTGAATCGCTGAGCGGCCCGACGATTCTTTGACATCTGTCGGCTGTGCACTGCGCTGAGCACAGCTATCTCCCTAAAAACGCGAAGATTTTCCCCAGTGGCACACTCCTTGCTGCCATCCGGTCAAAGGTGCGGATCTTTGACGCATCCCCGTGGTCAGCCCGAGCGAGTATGAACCTGAACAAGAAGCACGACATCGAGCAGCTCTCCGCCGCCTTCGCCGAGTTCGAAGATGCGTCGCGCTCGCTCGGTGCCTTTTACCAGACGCTGGAGCAGCAGGTCGCGGAGCTGACCCTCGAGCTTGCCAGTGCCCGCTCGGCGCAGGCGCGCGAGCTCGGCGAAAAAGAGCGTCTGGCGGCACGGCTGAGCAGTCTGCTCGATGCGCTGCCGGGCGGGGTCGTGGTGATTGACCAGCATGGACGGGTGCAGGAATGCAATCCGGTGGCCCAGGACCTGCTCGGCGCGGTCACCGCGGGCGAATCCTGGCAGGCTGTGGTGCAGCGTGCTTTCGCGCCACGCTGGGATGATGGACACGATATCTCGCTGGCGGACGGACGCCTCGTCAATATCGCAACCCAGGCGCTGGCCGGTGAACCGGGGCAGATCCTGCTCCTGAAAGATGTGACTGAAACTCGACGCCTGCAGGATCAGCTGGCGCATCACAAGCGTCTATCGGCCAAAACCGAAATGGCCGCGGCGATGGCGCATCAGATCCGCACGCCGCTTGCGTCCGCACTGCTTTCCATCGGTAACCTGCGCAGGGCTGCCGACGCTGCGACACGCGAACGCGGCGTCGACCGTTCGGTGAAAGCGCTGAAGAAGCTTGAGCGTTTAGTCGATGAGATGCTGCTGTTCGCCAGAGGCGGGCAGCTGGAGGTTGAGGCCGTGTCGATAGACAGCCTGCTCGCTGCGCTTGAAAGCGCGGTTGCAGAGTCGCTGTCGTTCAAGGATTTCAGCATTGAATTCCGGCGGGACCATGGCTCGGCCTCGGTGTACGCCAATCAGGCGGCCTTGATCAGTATCGCTCTGAACCTGATTGAAAACGCCGCGCTGGCGCGCAGCGGACCCGGCACCGTCGAAATCGCGTCCCTGACTACAGAGGAGGCGCTCGAAGTGCGCTTCCATGACGACGGCCCCGGGATTGCCCCTGAACAGCAGGCGAGCATTTTTGAACCTTTTTTCACAACCCGTAGCAACGGCACCGGCCTTGGTCTGGCCGTGGCGCGGGCGGTCGCGCGGGCGCACGCGGGTGATCTGGTCCTCGAGCCCGATAAATGCGGCGCCTGTTTCGTGCTGCGCCTGCCTCTGATTGTGTCTGAGGGAGGGCCGCAGACGGCCGTCCCTGCCAGCCTGCCAGCGGATGATGACCATGCCTAACACCCGGATTCTGATAGTCGAAGACGACGAGATGCTGCGCGAAGCGCTGCTCGATACAGCCAGCATTGCGGGGATTGCAGCGGCTGGCGCCGGAGATGGACAGGAAGCCCTGAGCCTGCTCGGCCGCGAACATTTTGATCTCGTGATCAGCGATATCCAGATGCAGCCGATGAACGGACACGAACTGCTGCGCGAGGTACGTCAGCGTCATGGCGAACTGCCGGTGGTGCTGATGACAGCCCATGAGTCGATCCAGAGTGCGGTCAATGCGCTGCGTGAAGGTGCGACCGACTACCTCATCAAGCCGTTCGAAGCCGAGGTCCTGCTGGGCAATCTGGATAACTGGTTGCCGCCGGCACCAAGCGTGGCGACTGACGATATTGTGGCTGCAGATCCGCTCAGCCGGAGCGTATTCGACCTGGTGCGTCGGGTTGCTCAGTCCGATGCGTCGGTCATGATTACGGGTGAGTCCGGCGTCGGCAAAGAGGTCGTCTTCCGCGCTATTCATCAGTATTCGCCGCGCGCAGCGCAGACCCCGGTGGCGATCAACTGCGCCGCCATTCCGGAAAACATGCTGGAAGCGGTGCTGTTCGGTTACGAGAAGGGCGCGTTTACCGGCGCCTACAAGGCTTCTCCGGGCAAGTTCGAGCAGGCGCACAACTCGAGTCTGCTGCTCGACGAGATCTCGGAGATGCCGCTGGCGCTGCAGGCCAAGCTCCTGCGGGTGCTGCAGGAGCGCCAGGTGGAGCGCCTGGGTTCAAGTCGCGTGCTTGATCTGGACGTGCGTATCGTGGCGACTTCGAACCGCGATCTGCGCCAGGAAGTCGCTGCTGGACGCTTCCGCGAAGACCTCTACTACCGACTCAACGTCATGCCGATTCATATGCCGCCGCTGCGGGAGCGACCGGGCGACATTCTACCGCTCGCGATGGCCCTGCTCGGACGTGCTGCAGCGCGCACGCAGGCGCGCGCGCCCGAAATGACTCCAGCGGCTGAACGCCGCCTGCTCGAGCACCGCTGGCCTGGCAACGTGCGCGAACTCGATAACGTCATGCAGCGCGCGCTGATCCTGAACAACGGCGCGAGCCTCGATGTCGACGCGCTCATGTTCGAAAACCTGGTGCCAGGACAGGCGCTGCCGTCTGCTCCAGCGGGCGCTGCGGCGGATGACGAGGCTGTTCAGGACGATGACAGTCTGAACGGCGATTTGAAGGACCATGAACGTCGTCTGATCCTGGGCGCGCTCAGCGAAGGTAACGGCAGCCGCAAATATGCGGCCGAGAAACTCGGGATCAGCCCGCGCACCCTGCGCTACAAAATTGCGCGCATGCGCGAAGCGGGCGTGGAGATCCCGGGTAACTGAGGCCCAGACCGCCTCAAGGAGCTCACTGATGGCAATCGACTCAATCAACGCGGACACCATTCTGGCGCGCATGCGCGCTCTGGCCTCACAGGCCGGCGGCGTCGAGACGCCGGTGAATCGGGCAAGCAACGCAACGGATTTTGTTTCTGCCCTGCGCGGCGCGCTGGACCAGGTGAATACTGTGCAGCAGACAGCGGGCGACCTGTCGACCCGTTTCGAGCGCGGTGAGCCGGGGGTCGACATCGCCCAGGTGATGGTGGCGATTCAGAAAGCCAACGTGTCCTTCCAGGCTGCAACCCAGGTGCGGAACCGCCTGGTCTCGGCCTACCAGGACATCATGAACATGCCCATCTGAGTGATGGCACCGATTTCTTAGAGCGAGAACGACCATGGCCGAAGCTGTCGCAGCCACCCCCCAGTTCACCGCACTCATGCTGGCCCGTCAGGCCGGCGTGCTGGTTGCCGTGGCCGCGAGCGTCGCGCTGGGTCTGTATGTCGTCCTGTGGGCCCGTACCCCGGACTACGCGGTGCTCTACACCGATCTGACCGAGCGCGACCTGTCGCAGGTCGTCGACGCTCTGCAGTCCAACGAGATCCCCTATCGCATGGATACCGGCAGCGGCGCGATCCTGGTGGCGGCGGACAAAGTGCACGACGCCCGCCTCAAACTCGCCGGTGCCGGATTACCGCGCAGCGCCGGCATGGGCTTTGAAATGCTCGAGCAGGAGCAGGGTTTCGGCACCAGTCAGTTCATTGAGCAGGCGCGCTACCAGCGCGCCATCGAGGGCGAGCTGTCCCGCTCGATTTCCCGGGTGAACAATGTGCGTTCCGCCCGCGTGCATCTGGCCATGCCCAAGCAGACGGCCTTCAGCCGTTCGCGACGCGATCCCACGGCTTCGGTCATTGTCGATCTCTACAACGGGCGCCGGCTGGAGGCGCATCAGGTCGCGGCCATTGTGCATCTGGTTTCAGCCAGCGTGCCGTCCCTGTCGCCGGATGACGTCACGGTTATCGATCAGAACGGCAACCTGCTGACGGACAACCGGGTGGGTAACGACGAGCTGGTCGTTTCCGCTCAGCGTTTTGAGTACACCCAGCGCCTGGAGCAGGCCTATATCGAGCGGGTGGAAGCGATCCTGATGCCCCTGGTGGGACCCGATGGCGTTCGCGCTCAGGTCACTGCCGACCTCGATTTCACCGCGACTGAGCACACCGAAGAGCGCTTCAACCCGGATCTGCCGTCGGTGCGCAGCGAAAGTCTGCTGGAAGAAGAACGGCCGGCCGGCTCCGGTCCGGGCGGGGTCCCTGGCGCGCTGAGCAACGAGCCGCCCGGTGTCGCCACGGCACCGGAGGTGCCGCCTGAAGTGCAGTACGGCCCGGATGGCCTGCCGCTGGAGAACCAGGTCACCGCGGCGTCCAACCGCCGCAGCCAGACCACGCGTAACTACGAGCTCGACCGCACTATCAGCCATACGCGCGGTTCCGTCGGCACTATCCGGCGACTATCGGTTGCTGTGGTGGTGCGCGAGCGGGCCGGTACTGCGCCCGCGGACGCTGAGGGCGAAGCAGGTGAAGGCGAGACCGCCGCTACCGGTGGTCTGAGTCCCGCTGAAATTGAACGTATGGAGAACCTGGTCAAAGAGGCTATCGGTTTTAACGCAGCCCGCGGTGACTCGGTCAGCGTCACGCCGGCTGAGTTCCTGGCCCCGGCGACGCCTGAACCGCTACCCGAGCCTCCCATCTGGGAGCAGCCTTGGGTGTGGAGCGTGGCGAAGCAGGCGCTGGGCGGCCTGTTCGCGCTGTTCATTCTTTTCGGCATCATCCGGCCGACCGTGAGAAACCTGATGACCCGTCCGGTGCAGTACACGACGAGCACCCGGGCTGGCGGCGCTGACGGTGAGACGCCGCAGCTCCCCGGTGCAGGACAGGCCGCTCTGCCTCCAGGGCAACAGGCCGGCGGTGCCCCGCTGTCTTTGGCGTCCGAGGTGAGTCCGGACCTCGGGCAGGTGAAACAGTTCGTTGCCCAGGAACCGAAAGTCGCGGCACAGGTAATCCGCGGCTGGGTTGCGGGTAACTGATAACCCATCCCCTTTGGAGAAGCAGCTGTGGCAGAACCCGGAGCATTAACCAACCTCAACGGCGCGCAGAAGGCGGCGGTTTTCCTCATGGCGATTGGTGAAGATGCTGCCTCAGAGGTCATGAAGCATCTCGGGCCAAGGGAAGTGCAGAAGATTGGCGTCGCCATGTCTGCGCTGGAAGTGGTCTCTCCGACCAACGTTGAAACGGCGATCGAGGATTTCTCCCAGGCCGTGCGTCAGCACACCGGGATCGGGATTGGCACCGACGATTACATTCGCTCAGTGCTGACCAACGCGCTCGGCGAGGACAAGGCGGGCACCATGATCGACCGCATCCTCCTGGGCGGAAACACTAAGGGGCTTGAGTCCCTGAAGTGGATGGACGCGCGCGCCATCGTCGAGCTCATCCGGTTTGAGCATCCTCAGATCATTGCGATTGTGCTGAGTTACCTCGACAGCGATCAGGCGGCGTCCGTCCTGCAGCTGCTGCCGGAAAACACGCGGGCCGACCTGCTTATGCGCATCGCGACGATGGACGGGATCCAGCCAGCTGCGATGAAAGAGCTGAACGATATTCTCGAGCAGCAGCTGCGTGGTGGCGCGGGTGGCCAGCAGTCCTCGATGGGCGGCATCAAGTGCGCGGCGGACATCATCAACTTTCTCGACCGTGCGGTGGAGGTCAAGGTCAACGAGCAGATCACCGAAGTCGATGCCGACTTGGCCGAGAGAATCCAGGACCTCATGTTCACGTTCGAGAATATCGTCGAAATAGACGATCGCGGTGTGCAGGCTCTTCTGCGCGAAGTGTCGACCGACAACCTGGTGCTCGCGCTCAAGGGTACCGACGACGCTATCCAGACCAAGATTTTCAACAACATGTCCCAGCGCGCCGCAGAAATGCTGCGTGAGGACCTCGAAGCCAAGGGACCGGTCAAGGTCTCGGATGTGGAAACGGCGCAGAAAGAAATACTGGCCATCGCCAAGCGTATGGCCGATGAAGGCACGATAGCGCTGGGCGGCGGTGGCGCGGAAGCGATGATCTGATGCCGGTCGTACCCTGATGAACGTGAGCCATGTTTTACATCCCGCAGCGAGCGACGCCGTAGAGCGTTTCGAGTTTCCGCGTGTCGAGGGGGCGATCGTGGGGCACGTGCAGGGCGGCAGCATGCCGACCGCGCGGGAAGTCGAAGAGATCCACCGACAGGCGTATGCCGAAGGACATGCGAACGGGCTCCGGGATGGCTTTGCCGAGGGACAGAAGCGTGCCGCGGGTGAGCTCAGACGCCGCACAGAGGCGCTCGACAGCCTCCTCACGCAGCTCACCCGCCCGCTGGAAGCACTGGATGACGAGGTCGTCGACCATATGGGCGAGCTGGTCATGCTTATCGCCCGTCATCTGGTCCGCCGCGAGCTGCACACCGCACCCGGTGAGATCGTGGCCGTCGTGCGCGAAACCTTGAAGCAGTTGCCTATATCCAGCCGCATGGTCGCCATTCATCTTCATCCGGAAGATCTCGACATCGTGCGCGCCGCGATGACGGCGGGCGCTGAGAACGGCGGCTGGCGTCTGGAAGCAGACCCGCTGATCAGCCGCGGCGGTCTGCGCATCGAAAGCGAGTCCTCACGTATTGATGCGACGCTGGAATCCCGTCTGGCCGCCGTTGCCGCGCAGATGTTCGGTGGTGAGCGTCAGGAAGACGAGCCGGCGTCATGAGTATCACTGTCCGTCCGCGCGAGCAGGCCGCGGCGAACTGGCGCCGGGGACTGGATCTGTTTGGCGAGCGACTCAGAGAGCCTTTGCCAATTCTGGTCGAAGGCAGGCTGTCCCGCATGGTCGGACTCACGCTTGAGGCGACTGGCTGCCAGGCGGCGATCGGCGAGCGCTGCCGGGTTATCAGCGCGAACGGCAGCGAAGTGGATGCCGAAGTGGTCGGTTTTGCCGGCGAGCGGGTTTTTCTCATGCCGTCGGGGACGCCGCGCGGGCTGTCGCCGAATGCCCGGGTCGTGCCTATTGGCGGCAGCGGCGACGTGCCGGTTGGTGAGCACCTGCTCGGGCGCGTCATCGACGGCGCCGGACGGCCGCTTGACGCTCTGGGTCCTCTACGTCTGGATGCCCACAAACCGCTTTACGGCGAGTCGATCAATCCGCTCGAGCGCGGGGCGATCGATCGTCCGCTCGATGTTGGCGTGCGTGCGATTAATGCCCTGTTCAGCGTCGGCCGCGGTCAGCGCCTGGGCCTGTTTGCACCCAGCGGCGTGGGCAAGAGCGTCCTGCTCGGCATGATGACCCGTTTCACCGACGCCGATGTAATCGTTGTCGGCCTGGTTGGCGAACGCGGTCGCGAGGTCAAGGAATTCATCGATCAGATCCTCGGCGAGGCCGGGCTGGCGCGCGCCGTGGTGGTGGCGACGCCGGCCGACAACCCGCCGCTGATGCGCATGCATGGTGCGGCGATGGCTACCAGTATTGCGGAGTATTTTCGCGACCAGGGGCAGCATGTCCTGCTCCTGATGGACTCCCTCACGCGCTATGCCCAGGCGCACCGTGAAATCGCTCTTACCATTGGCGAACCCGCCGCGACCCGTGGCTATCCGCCGTCGGTCTTCGCGCGGATCCCGCAACTGGTGGAGCGCGCCGGCATGGGCAGAAACGGCCACGGTTCAATCACCGCGTTCTACACTGTGCTGACTGAAGCTGATGACCCGAACGACCCGGTGGCGGACGCGGCGCGTGCGATTCTCGATGGCCATATCGTGCTTTCACGACAGCTTGCGGAGCGGGGTCAGTATCCGGCGATCGACGTCGAGGCGTCGATTTCCCGGGTCATGCCGCAGGTCACCAGTACAGAGCAGCTACAGAGCGCAAAGACCCTGCGGCGCTACTACTCGCTCTATGAGCAGAACGTGGATCTGTTCAACGTCGGCGCCTACCAGCGCGGGGCTAACCCGGAGCTGGATCGCGCGGTTGCGCTGCGCCCTGCGATGGAGCGCTTCCTCGCACAGGGTATGAACGAGGCAGTCGATTTCGGTCAGGCGGTTGCCGGACTTCAGGACGTGGTGGCGCCCGCGGAGGCTGACGCCCGCACATGAGTCGAGCGCGGCGTATGCAGCGCATTGTTGCGCTGGCGGATGCCGCGACGCGGCGCGCCTCGATGCAGGTGGCGAACTCCCGGCGTGCGCTTGAGCAGAACCAGCAGCAGCTTGAGCAGTTCCGCGGGTACCAGCGCGAGTACATGGCCTCGATGCATACCGCGGGTACCAGTATCAGCGCCGCTGAGGCACGCGAACTCAGGCGCTTTGTCGCTCAGCTCGAACAGACCATCAGTGCGCTGCAGACGCGGGCAGAGCGCGCAGAGAGCCAGCATCGTCAGGACGTCGCCCGCTGGCACAAAGAGCACCGCCGCACCGGCGCCCTGAATCGCATCCTGACCCGCGAGCAGCGCGCGGAGCTGCACGTCGAGCAGGCACGCGAGCAGCGAGAGGCAGATGATCGGGTGCGCCCCGAGAGTGAGTAACACGGCGCGTTGGTCTTAACGAAGCGAGGACGCCGTAACCGACAGTCCCGGGCGCCCTCAAGTCGATACAGTAAACTCAGTCATTCGAATCAGCTCGTGCCCGAAATCGGCGCTGGAGAGTGTGATGCAGGAGATCCGTATAGATCGCAGTCAACCGTTGTCCGCCCAGCCTCATGTGGGGCACAACCGTTTTCATCCGGAGATCCTGCCGGTGGTCGAGGTCGCACCCGGCGAAGAGCTCCTCATGGAAACTCTCGATTCCCTCGATGGACAGATCCAGGCAGGCGACACGATTGCCGCCCTGGAGACGCTGGAGACTGGCCGGGTACATCCCATGACTGGCCCTGTTTATGTCAAAGGTGCGGAGCCCGGCGATTTGTTGGAAGTCGAATATCTCGACATTACGCCGGAGTCGTACGGCGTGACCGCGATCGTGCCCGGGTTGGGCTTGTTGCGAGAGGTTATGGTCGAGCCGTATCTGGTCCACTGGCAGCTCAGTGACGGCTGGGCGACGTCGACCGAACTGCCCGGAGTGCGCATTCCGGGTGCTCCGTTCATGGGCATAGCGGGGGTCGCGCCCTCAGCGCTCGAGCTGGACACCTGGCGTGGGCGCGAGCAGCGCCTTATTGAGCGGGGTGGTCTCGCGCTGCCGCCGGATCCTGCAGGCGCGGTGCCGGGAGGTGCCTGCGGGTTGCACGGTCTGCGTACGGTGCCGCCCCGCGAGAACGGGGGCAATTTTGACGTCAAACACCTTACGCGTGGCGCCCGGCTGATGCTGCCGGTGTTTGTAGAGGGGGCTTTGTTTTCCCTCGGAGACGGCCATTTTGCGCAGGGTGATGGTGAAGTGTGCGTAACCGCTATCGAGATGGGCGCGAGCGTGGTGCTGCGCTTCAGGCTGCACAAGGGACTGGCCGCGCGACGCAGTTTCCGTGCGCCTGTGTTCAGTCACGATAGCTACCTGGGGCAGGTGCAGAGCTCACTGGAAAATCGTTTTCTGGGCGTGATGGGGCTGCCGATCAATGCGCAGGGTGAGCAGGAGAACGACAACCTGCTGCTGGCAGCTCAGAATGCGGTGCTGAACATGATGGAGCTGTTGGGCGAGCGGGGCTACACCCGCGAACAGGCCTATGTCATCTGTAGCGTGGCGGCTGATCTTCGCATCGGGAACGTGGTCGACGTCCCCAATTACGTGGTTTCCGCGATGCTGCCTGAAGCCATCTTCGACTGAGTTGCACGAGGGAGAGTTGGGCTGCGACGGGCAGGGGCCTGCCGACCGCGCGGCGAAAAATCGAAGCGCGCAGGCGCGCCATCAAGAAGCTGAAGAGGGGAATACACGATGAGTCATGGGATCTGCGCAATCGTTGGTGCCGGCGACGGTCTTGGCCGTGCCCTGGCCGCCCGCTTTGCTCGCGGTGGTTACCGCCTCGCCCTGCTGTCGCGTTCGGCAGCGGGCAGCGCCGCTGCGCTTGCCTCTGCCCGTGAGGTGGCACCGCAGCTTGAGCATGCCTACTATCCGGCGGACGCAGAGGACGCGGAAGGGCTTAATGCGCAGCTGTCGAACATTGCGGCCGCGGGCGCGCCCATCGACGTCCTTATCTACAACGCCCGGGGTGGCTACACCCTGCGGGCACCGCTTGAAATGAGCTATGCGGAGCTCGAGGAAATCTATCGGCTGGAGGTTGTCGGCGCCTTTGCTGCGGCCAAGGCCGTGATGCCAGCCATGATCGAACGTGGTCAGGGCAGCGTGATCTATTCCAGCGCGACCGCCGCGCTGCGTGGTTCGGGCACTAATCCGCTCTACGCCATCGGCAAGTTCGGTCTGCGCGCCCTGGCCCAGAGCCTGGCCAAAGCCTACGCGCAGCACGGTGTCCACGTGGCGCACGTGCGGCTTGATTGCACGCTCGACGTCCCCATGGTGCGTGAATGGCTCGGCGAGCGCTTTGATCCGGAGGTCACCGCCAACTGTGACGATGTCGCCGAAAGCTACTGGTGGGTGCATCAGCAGCCGCGATCTGCCTGGAGCAACGAAGTCGAGCTGCGACCCTACACGGAAAACTGGACGTTCTAGGGCTAGCGCCGTCTCGACGGCGTGCCCGCTTGGCTGTGCCTCCGGCACGAAGCGTGCCGTCCACAAGCCCCTGAGCCGGATCCGCGGCCGGGTCGACCGCTGTAAGACAACGCACGACCGTTAAGCGATGCCCTGTGGCGGCTTAACGTGCCGCGTAGTTGTCATCTCTCGGTCATCTGTTCGTCATTTCGCGATCACACTCCGCTCTTAGCCTGCCCCTCGATTCGAAAGCGACGGTGCGCAGTCACATCACGTGCCTTGTTCCTGTCGCTCCTCGGAGCGAAATCAATCCTTACAGGAGCATCACGCGTGATCAGAAAACAGTTAAAACCGCTTCTACTGGCCAGCAGCATCGCACTGGCTCTCGGCGTCCAGGCCGCCGCTGCACTCGAGATCAGCAACGCGGACGAGTTGGCCGCTGCGCTTGCAGACGGCAACAGCCAGATCACTCTCCGCAAAGGATCGGAGATCGTGATCGACGAAACCCTGGTCTTCGACGGCGCGGGCGCGCTGCGCATCAACGGTAATGGGAGCACCATCAGTGCCGACAGCGACTTCCACGGCACCCTGCTGCAGGTTATCGGCGCCGACGAGGTCACGGTAAAGGACCACACGCTTGCCGGTCCGGGTGGATACGACATCAATCAGCAGCTCAGCGATAAGTCCGCTGGCAAGGGACTTGAGATCGTGCTCGACCCGGCTGCTACCGGCATGGTCGGCGTGACGCTGAATAACCTGAAGGTTCAGGACGTCGGCAACCATGGCATTTATGTGCGTGACTGCACGAGTGACGACTGCGGCAACGGCAATTCTGGTGATGGCGAGGGTTCGGACGCGTCGATCATGCTGCGAATGAACGGTGTTCTCGTGGATGGCGTGGGATTTGGTAAACAGGATGGAGACGGGGTTCGCGTCGACGAGCGCGGCGCAGGTTCGGTCATCCTGAGCGCGACGAACTCGGAATTTCTTAACGCAGGCGGTGATGGCATTGAGCTCGACGAGGCCGGTGCAGGAGATGTTGAGTTCAATGTGCGCAACGTCAGTTTTGTCGACATCGGCGCGTACTGTTCAGAGGATTTCAATGGGCTGACGCTTGAGGGGATTTTTGAGCGCGATCCAAGCTGCAACGATGACGGCGAGGCTGACGTTGATGACGCGTTTGATATTGATGAGGCTGACGATGGGTGGATGCGCGGCAGCGTGAACAACGTCAGCATCGTTGGCAGCTACGACGAAGGTCTCGATTTCGACACAGAAGGCGAGGGTGGTGCGGATATCGACATCGTGAACCTTGACGAGCACGACAATGTCGGTGACGTGGTCAAAGTCTCTGAAGAGGGTGCGGGTAGTGTCGCGGTGCGCATCGCCAACATCGACGTAGAGAGCGAAGTGCAGCTGGAGGAGGAAGATGGCGGCGACATTTCGGTGTCTGTCACCAACGCCTATATCGGTGACGACCTGAAGATAACCGAGACGGGTGCTGGCGATGCGGAGGCCGTCATCCAGTCTACCGAGACCAAGAAGAATATTGAGGGCGAGGAAGACGATGCGGGCCAGCTGCGCTTCCGGATTACAAATTCCCTCGTGGGCAAGGATCTTGAGCTCATCGCGAACGGCGATCAGACGGGCGCGGTCTCTCTTGAAAATTCCGAAGTTGTCAGAGATCTGAATCTCGAGAACGTCGACGCCTTGTAGATCGCGTCGTCGCGGCGCGTGACCGGGGGGCTCAGCCCCCGTTTTTTTTGTCCCTAGAAAAAGCGACTTTTGAGACTCCTCGTGTCGGCGTCCGCCCTGCTGGCTTGCAATGACCCTGACGCCTGCGCCGTGATTAGCGGCAGCTGTTCAACGCAGCGCCCGGGGGTACGACATTTGCAAACCTGAGCGTGATTGCCCCGGTGCTTACAGTTGGCACCCGGTTTGCAGAGTTGACTAGACCTGCGGCCTGTTGCCGCTCGGACAGTTTGGGAGCACACCATGATTGCGATGGGACTGAGTCCTGGCATGGGACTGGGGAAAATGGCGCAAAGCGGAGAGACTGGCAGCGATTCCGGGTCTTTAAGTGCAGATCCGGCTGCCATAGGCAGTTTTGTCGCTACCTTCCTGTCGCAACAGATGACACCGGGTGCGGCTGGTGAGGCTGCCACAGAGCTGGCAATACCCGCCGGCGAGCGCATGGATTTGCCGGATCTGCGGCAAACGATTGCCGCGACTGAGCTGTTCCCCTTAACGCCGCCTGAGGCGCCTGATGCGCAGCCTCTGGTCACAGATGCGGCGGCAGATCTCGCATTAGACCTGACCGGGCTGACGGCTGGTCATGCGGAGAGCGATCCTGCGCTGTCGGCTGTCCAGGGTGCACTGTCTGCAGCGCTGTTACGCGACGGTGGCGCGGTCAGGGAACCCTCCGGTGCCGGAATTGAGCCTGTGGCCCTAGGCACGGCACTCAACGGCGCGACCCCGCAAACCGGGCAGGCGCGTTCCCCTGATGACGCCGTGCTGGAGCAGCAGCTGCAATCAGCGCTGGCGAAGCTCACGGTCGTCAGCGACGGCGCAATCGAAGACAAAGCAACCAAGTCCGCCTTCTCGGCTGAGAGCGCGTCTGCAGGCAGGGGCGGCACGGATGCGCTGCTCGCGCTCCGCGCGGCATTGGGGGCAGGCGAATCTACCAACGGCGCGGAGTCGGTAGCGCGGAATGCAGAGGCTATTGTTCCACCTGGGGTGCAGAAGATGGGCGAAGCGCTGCAGATGACGCAGGTGTATACCGGTAAGCCGGCAGCCCTGCCGATGCAGGACCCGGGCCTGTTTGCCGAGAGGCTGAACCAGCAGGTTGCGGTGATGATGAGCCACAACGCTCAACAGGCGCGGATTGCGGTAAGTCCCCCGGAGCTCGGACCGGTCGAGATCCAGGTCTCGGTCAACGGCGATGAGGCTACGGTTCAGCTCGCAGCAACGCACCCTGCCACCAGGCAGGCGCTCGAAGATGCGCTGCCGCGACTGCGTGCTGCTTTCCTGGAGAGCGGGATTAGTCTCGGTGATGCCGGGGTCTTCACGCAGCTGCCCGAGCGACAGGCACATAACGGTCAGGGACACGGCGCAGTCGCCGGGAACGGCACTCATCTCCCTGATGATGAGCAGGCCGCACCGCCGCCGCTTGCCGTGGTGCGGCTCGGCCTGGTGGATGCCTATGCATGACGGTTTCCACGGGGTCGTCAAGGCTCCGTGATGATGCTGTCAGAAAGCCGTCGCGGACTCTTGAAAAATCCGTCTTCAAGCTGCGTGAAACCAGGTAAATAATTGATTTACATAGATTGATTTCACTGGTATGACGCTTGCATGCAGCTCCTCCGGCACAACCAGAGGAGCGCATGGGACATGGCGGACGAGGCACAGGAAGAAGCGCAGGCGGCACCAGCCGGCGGCAAAAAGAAAATCATCATCATCGGCATTGTGGCGGCGGTGCTTGTCATCGGCGCTGCGGTGGGTATTTCCCTGTTCCTGCTCGGCGGCAAAGACGCTGAAGGCGAAAGCGCTGAAGCGGAGCCCGAGGTGCCGGTCGAATCGACCTATATCGAGATCACGCCCGAATTTGTGATCAACTTCCAGGACCGCAATGGGCGGGCCAAATTCATGAAGGTCGAGATGTCCGTCTCGACCCGCGACGAAGCGGTTCCCGACGCGGTCGCGCGTCACCTTCCAGCCATTCGCAACAACCTCGTGCTGCTCCTCAGCCGGCAGGTCTACGACGACCTGCTGACCAACGAGGGCAAGGAAGCGCTGCGTCAGCAGGCCCTGGCCGAGGTGCAGAAAGTCCTTGAAGGCCAGATCGGCAAAACCGGTGTGGAAGAGCTCTATTTCTCCAGTTTCGTCATGCACTGATGCGGCACGACGGCAACTGAATCAGGAACAAAGCAACCTCCATGGCTAACACCGATCTTTTATCGCAGGACGAGATTGACGCGCTGCTGTCCGGCGTCGACAGCGGCGATGTCGAAACGGACCTTGAACCAGAAGCGCCGGGCGACGCGCGCAGTTACGACTTCACCAGTCAGGACCGCATCGTGCGTGGGCGCATGCCCACGCTCGAGATGATTAATGAACGCCTCGCTCGCAACCTGCGCCAGAGCCTGTTCAATATGCTGCGCCGCTCGCCGGTGATCTCGGTCGAAGGCGTGCAGCTGACCAAGTTCGGCGAGTACGTGCACACCCTGCTCATGCCCTCCAACCTGAATCTGGTGCATATGCGTCCGCTCAAGGGTTCGGCGCTGATTGTGTGCAACCCCAAGCTCGTGTTTTCGATGGTCGATTGTTTTTTCGGCGGGGAAGGGCGCTTCTATAACAAGATTGAGGGGCGGGATTTCACCGTCACCGAGATGCGCATCGTGCGGCGCTTCATCGACATGGTGTTCGCGGATCTCAAAGAAGCCTGGGAGCCGGTGATGCCGCTCGACTTCGAGTACGTTAACTCCGAGGTCAATCCGCAGTTCGCCAATATCGTCACCCCGAGCGAGGTGGTGGTGGTCTCAACCTTCCATATCGACCTTGAGGCAGGCTCGGGGTCGATGCACATCACCATGCCATATTCGATGATCGAGCCCATCCGCGAGCTGCTCGATGCCGGTCTGCAGGGCGATGTGACTGAGAAAGATGATCGCTGGAGCACCATCCTGCGCGAGGAGATCCAGGCTGCTGAAGTCGCGCTCAATGCCACCCTGACCACAGCGCGCCTGAAAGTCGCCGACATCGTCGACCTCAAGGCGGGCGACATCATTCCCATTGAATTACCCAGTTCCGTGGTCGCAAAGGTCGACGATGTGCCTGTCTTCCGCGCGAACTACGGCGTATCCCGAGGCCATTCCGCGCTCAAGATTGTTGAGCGGATCCGCCATAACCAGCTCTCTCTCTCTTCTGTCTCGCTAGGAGGCCAGTCATGAGTGACGAAAATTCGACTGACGACGACTGGGCTGCGGCCCTGGCCGAACAGGCTGCTGCGACCGGCGGCGCAGCGGCGCAGCCGGACGACATCGACGACCTGATCAACCAGGCGCAGCCGGCTCCGATGCAGAGTCTGAAACCCGAGCCGGCAGCTGGTGAGCCGGGCACGTTAGAAAATATTCTCGACATCCCGGTCGTGCTGTCGGTTGAGATTGGCAGCACCAAGGTAGCCATCCGCAACCTGCTGCAGTTCAACCAGGGCTCGGTGGTCGAACTTGATCGTCTCGCCGGTGAGCCGCTCGATGTGCTGGTCAACGGTACGCTCATCGCGCACGGCGAGGTGGTCGTCGTGAACGAGAAGTTCGGCATTCGCCTGACCGACGTGGTCAGCGCGCATGAACGCGTGCGCAAGCTGGCTTAGTCCGATGCGAGACCGCTTCTCTCTCTTCCTACCCGTGGTGCTGTCCGCGCTGGCGCCGGCGTCCGCTCTGGCTGCCGCCGAAGTATTGCGTCCGGCGCAGGGTCTGCAGGTGCTGGCCGGGCTGGCGGTGGTGCTCGGACTGATCGCGCTGGCGACCTGGGGCGCACGCCGCCTGCAGGGCTTTCGCGGCACGGGTACCAAGCACATCCGCATCGTTGAGGGCATGGCGGTCGGCGCGCGGGAGAAGCTGCTGCTCGTCGAGGTCGGCGAGCAGCGCGTGCTGTTGGGCATGTGCCCTGGTCGCATCCAGACCCTGGCCCAGTTTCCGGCGGGCGAGCAGGCACCCAGCTTTGAGCAGGCCCTGGCCGAGAGCCGTGCCGAGGTCGAGCCGTCATGACGCGCCTGTTGCTTCTGCTGGCCGGCAGTCTGCTGGCGTCTCCGGCCCTGGCGCTCGGGGGATTCGACGCCCTTTCCGTGACGACCAACGGCGACGGTAGCCAGACCTACACGCTGACGCTGCAGGTTCTCCTGCTGATGACGGCACTGACGGTGCTGCCGGCGCTGCTGCTGGCGATGACCTCGTTCACGCGCATCATCATCGTCCTGGCCATCCTGCGGCAGGCGTTGGGCACGGCGCAGACGCCGTCGAACCAGATCCTGATCGGCCTCGCCCTGTTCATGACTTTTTTCATCATGACGCCGGTGCTGAACACGGTTTACAACGAAGCGGTCACGCCATATCTGGCTGACGAACTACCGTTTGACGAGGCGCTGTCCCGCGCGGCCGTGCCGGTACGTGCGTTTATGCTCGAGCAGACCCGCGATTCCGACCTGGTGCTGTTCAACGAGATGGCCGGCGCACCGCAGATTGCGGACGCGGATTCAGTGCCTTTTTCCGTGCTTGCGCCGTCGTTCATCACGAGCGAGCTGAAGACTTCGTTTCAGATTGGTTTTCTGATTTTCCTGCCGTTTCTGATCATCGATCTGGTGGTTGCCAGCGTGCTGATGTCGATGGGCATGATGATGCTCTCGCCGCTGATCATCTCGCTGCCCTTCAAGATCATGCTGTTTGTTCTGGTCGACGGTTGGGCGCTGATCGTCGGCACCCTGGCCTCAAGTTTTTACGCCTGAGGCTGTGCCATGACCCCGGAAATGATCCTGACCATCGGTGACCGTGCGCTTGAGCTGGCGCTTGTGCTGATGGGGCTGCTGCTCGGGCCGGCACTCGCGGTTGGCCTGATGGTGAGCCTGTTCCAGGCCGCCACGCAGATTAACGAAATGACCCTGAGCTTCATCCCCAAGCTCCTGGTCACGGTCGGCGTACTCATGCTGGCCGGCCCTTACATGTTGGCGCTCATCACGGACTACACCCAGCGCCTGTTTCAGTCGATCCCCGGCCTGATTGGATAAGGGCAGGCTGCATGATCGCCGGACTCCACTTCAGCGACGTCGAGCTCATGCAGTGGCTCATGGCCTGGCTGTGGCCGCTGCTGCGTGTGGGTGGTTTTGTCATGGCCGCACCAGTGATCGGTACCCGTGCCGTACCGGCGCGCATTCGTCTGGTCTTCGCGCTGGTGCTGACAGCGGTGCTCGCGCCGCTAGCGACGCCGGCCGGATTTATTGACCCGCTCAGCGGCGAGGGTCTGTTGACCGCGGTGCAGCAGGTCATCATCGGCGCCACGATTGGACTGGTGCTACGCCTGGTGTTTTTCGTTTTCGAGTTTGCCGGACAGCTGATCAGCCAGCAGACCGGGCTCGGGTTTGCCTCCCTGGTCGATCCGCAGACCGGCGCCCAGGTTCCGGTCCTCGCGCACTTCTACATCGTGCTGGCGACACTGCTGTTTTTCACCATTGATGCCCACCTGGTGTTGATTGAACTGCTCGCCGAGAGCTTTGCCCTGGTTCCGGTCGGGCCGGCCGGGATCACCGCAGCCGGTGCCGAGGTGGTTCTCGAGTGGTCTGCCAGCCTGTTCGGCGCCGGTCTCATGCTCGGCATGCCGGTCATCGTCGCTCTGCTGGCGATAAACCTTTCTCTTGGTGTGATGGCGCGCGCCGCGCCGCAGCTGAACATCTTTGCGGTCGGCTTTCCGGTCATGATCGTGCTTGGGATGGGGCTGGTGCTGGTGACCCTGCCGAATCTACCGGGTGCGGTAACGGAGCTGTGTGACCAGTCTTTTGTCATCGTCCGTGACATGCTGGGAGAGCGCTGAGCATGGCCGAGCGCGACGACGCCCAGGAGCGCACTGAACAACCCAGTGCCAAACGGCTGCAGGACGCCCGTGAAAAAGGGCAGATCGCGCGTTCGCGCGAGCTGACGACCATGTTCGTCCTGCTCGGCGGTGCCGCCACCCTGTATCTCAGTGGTAATCATTTCTTCTCCGGTCTCGGACAGATTCTGTCGCGGAGTTTCGCCCTGTCGCGCCCGGATATTTTCTCGGTTCACATCATCCCGCTGCGCGCGCTTGAGCTGATGCTGGATGCGCTCATCGCACTCGCGCCCATTCTTTTAATGGCTGTGGTGGTTGCGCTGCTGGCACCACTGGCGCTGGGCGGATGGAACATCAGTGCCGAGGCGCTGCTGCCCAAGTTCGAGCGTCTCGATCCGATCAAGGGTCTGCAGCGTGTGTTCGGCGCGCGCGGCCTGGTCGAGATGCTGAAAGCGCTGGCCAAGTTCGCGCTGGTGCTGGTGTTCACCGTCGCCGCGCTGCGCTACGAACAGGCGGACATCATGACCCTGGCCGGTGTGGGGGTTGAGGCCGGTGCTGCACGCGCCGCGGGTCTGCTGTTCCAGACCTTCCTTGTGGTGAGCCTGGCGACGGTCATCGTTGCCGCGATCGACGTCCCCTTCCAGCTCTGGCAGCACGGACGCCAGTTGCGCATGTCGCGTCAGGAACTCAAAGACGAAATGAAGGAAACCGACGGCTCACCGGAGATGAAGAGCCGTATTCGCAGTCTGCAGCAGGAAGTTGCGCGCCGCCGCATGATGGAAGAGGTGCCGAAAGCGGACGTCATCATCACCAACCCGGAGCACTACGCGGTCGCGCTCAAGTTCGACCCCGACCGGATGGCGGCACCGCTGGTTGTCGCGAAAGGCGTGGACGAGGTCGCAGCGAATATCCGTGCGGTCGGTGACGAACACAACGTCATGCGCTTTGCCGCACCGCCGCTCGCGCGCGCGCTCTACTACACGACCAAACTGAACCACGAGATCCCGGCCGGCCTTTATGTCGCCGTCGCGCGGGTGCTGGCCTATGTGTTCCAGCTGCGCGACGGCGTGGTCAATGTGCCGCTGCCGACCGACCTCCCGATCCCCGACGAGTACGTCCACTAAAGGACCGTCAGCATGGCCAGCATCCTCGGACCACAAGCAGCACCGCTCGATTTTCTGGGCAGCGTCCAGCGCTGGGGCTTCGGCATCCCGATCCTGCTGCTCGCCATGCTGGCGATGATGATCCTGCCGCTGCCGCCGCTGCTGTTGGACGTGCTGTTCACGTTCAACATTTCGCTCGCGCTGGTCGTGCTGATGGCGGCGGTGTATTCCGGACGTCCGCTCGATTTCGCGGCCTTCCCCACGCTGCTGCTGGTGACCACGCTGCTGCGCCTGACCTTGAACGTCGCCTCGACCCGCGTGGTGCTGCTGAACGGCCATACCGGGACGGGCGCTGCGGGCAACGTCATTCAGGCTTTCGGTGATTTTGTCGTTGGCGGTAACTACACGGTCGGCCTGGTGGTTTTTGCGATCCTCGTGATCATCAACTTCGTGGTGGTGACCAAGGGCGCCGGGCGTATTTCGGAAGTCAGCGCACGCTTTACCCTCGACGCGATGCCGGGCAAGCAGATGGCCATCGATGCCGATCTGAACGCCGGCATCATTACTCAGGACGAGGCGCGCACGCGCCGTGCCGAGGTTTCGCAGGAGGCCGATTTCTACGGCGCGATGGACGGCGCCAGTAAATTTGTGCGGGGCGATGCGATTGCCGGGATCCTGATCCTGTTCATCAATATTCTCGGCGGACTGGTGATCGGCTCGGTGCAGCACGACATGGCACTGAGCGAGGCCATGCGCGTGTTTACTCTGCTGACCATCGGTGACGGCCTGGTGGCGCAGATCCCCTCGCTGCTGCTGGCAACCGCCGCTGCCCTGATGGTTACCCGGACCTCTGCCGCGCACGATGTCGGTGAGCAGGTCCTGCACCAGCTGTTCGAGAACCCCAAAAGCCTCGGGCTGACCGGCATCATCCTGACCGTGCTTGGCGTTATTCCGGGCATGCCAAATCTTGCCTTTCTGACCATGGCCGCAGCGGCTTTCGGGGGCGCCTGGTGGCTCTATCAGCGCCAGCGTCTACGGGAGGCTGAAGCCGCGGATGAGCCGGAGCTGCCGCCTGCGCCGCCCCCGGAGAATTCAGAGCTGTCCTGGGACGACGTCATGCCGACTGACGCCATCGGTCTCGAAGTGGGCTATCGCCTGATCTCGCTGGTCGATCGCAATCAGAACGGTCAGCTGCTCGGCCGCCTGCGCGGCGTGCGCAAAAAACTGTCGCAGGAGCTTGGTTTTCTGGTACCTGCGGTGCATATCCGGGACAACCTCGATCTCGATCCCAACGCCTACCAGTTCACTCTCCATGGCGCGGTGATTGGTCGCTCGCAGGTGTTTCCGGACCGCGAGCTCGCGATCAATCCCGGGCAGGTGTACGGACAGCTGAACGGTACGGCCACGCGGGACCCTGTGTTTGACCTCGAGGCCGTGTGGATCAACGAAGACCAGCGCGAGCAGGCGCAGTCGCTGGGCTACACGGTGGTGGATGCCAGCACCGTGATCGCAACCCATCTCAGTCAGATCGTGCAGGACAACGCGCACGCGCTGCTCGGGCACGAGGAGGCGCAGAAACTCCTCGATGGCCTTAAGAAAACCAGTCCGCGCCTGGTCGAGGACCTGGTCCCGAAAGTGCTGCCGCTTGCGGTACTGGTCAAGGTGCTGCAGAACCTGCTGTCCGAGCAGGTGCCGGTGCGCGATATCCGCAGCGTGCTGGAGGTGCTCGCCGAACACGGTACCCGCACCCAGGATCCGGCCATCCTGACCGGCTATGTGCGCGTGGCGCTCGGCCGGCTGCTCGTTCAGCAGATCAACGGCACCGAAGGTGATCTGCCGGTGATAACGCTGGACATGTCGTTGGAACGGATATTGCAGCAGTCACTCGAAACGATGAATGCGCAAACCATGGCAATAGAACCGAACCTCGCGAACAACCTGCTGATGTCCCTGCGTCAGGTGCATGAGCAGCGCGAGATCGCCAATGAACCCAGCGTGCTCCTGGTGGCCGATAACCTGCGGGAATTCCTCTCCCGTTTCGCGCGGCCAGCGGTGAAAGGGCTGCATGTTCTGGGCTTCAACGAAGTGCCGAATGACGTGCAGCTGCGCATCGTCGCGACCGTCGGAGAACCGACAACAAACGCCGCTTGAACGGCGCAGGTGTCAAACAGATGACGTTATCGAGTAGCACACGCCCGCTTTGTTTCAGCAGCGCTTCTCGGATGCGGAGGTCAGGACGATGAAAGTCAAACGGTATTTCGCCCCCAACATGCGCTCGGCGCTGGAGATGATTAAAACCGAGCAGGGGCCGGACGTGCTCATCCTGTCCAATCGCAAGGTTGGCGGTGGCGTCGAACTGGTGACGGCGGACGAGCTGACCGATCAGGAAGAAGCGCAGCTCCTCGAGCGCAGTCAGCAGCGGGAGCCGTCGCTGAAGGAAATTGAAACGGCCGATCCAGCTCCGGTGCAAGCCGCGCCGAGCGCTGCGGACCGATTGATGGCCAGCGCGACCGGCCAGACCAACAGCGTGCTCTGGACCGACAGCAGCATGCTGGCCAGCATGCAGGGGGACTTGCGCAGCTTGAAAGGTCTGCTGGAAACCCAGCTCTCCGGGCTCGCCTGGTCCGACTTTGGCAACCGTCATCCCCTGCGTGCGCGTCTGCTGCGGGCGCTGGTCGGGATCGGGATCGATACGACGCTCGCGCGTGAGGTGGTCAGTCTGGTGCCTGATCAGCTCGACTACGATGCCGGCTGGCACCGCGCGCTGGCCGCTCTCGTGCTGAGGCTCCCGGTGAGCCAGGATCCGATCCTGCGCCAGGGCGGACGCTATGCGCTGCTTGGCGCTACCGGCGTCGGCAAGAGCACCGCCGTGAGCAAGCTTGCTGCGCGCTACGCGCTCGAGCATGGGCCGGAATCGGTTGTCATTATTTCGCTCGATGATCACAGGCTCGGTGCGCACCAGCAGATGAAAGCGCTGGGCCGTTTGATCGGCTGTCCGGTGTACACCCTCGGTGATGCCAGCGCACTGCCGGATATTCTCGAGGAGATGGACAGTCGGCAGCTGGTGCTGATCGATACGCCCGGAGCACCGCCCGGCGATCCGCGTTTCCGCGAACTGGTCGAACGCCTTGACGACTTTCACGCCAACATTCAGTTCTACAACGTGCTTTCCGCAACGACCGATTACCAGGCGGCCGCGAAGATGTTCCGCGCCGTCCACGATCTGCCGATCGATGGCTGCATCCTGACCAAACTTGACGAAGCGGCCACGCTGGGCCCCGCTCTGTCGGCGCTCATAGGCGCCGGGATCCCGCTGGCCTATACCAGCGCCGGCCAGCGTGTGCCCGATGACCTCGACGTCGTCGAGCCGCAGAAGCTGATCGAACAAAGCGTTGAGCTGGCGCAGACCCTGCCCCTGACCAACGACCCCGTTATCTTTGAACAGGCATTCAGCGCATGAACCAGCTCAACGGACAGCGCAGCAATCCGGGTGGTGCACCGCGGGTAATCGCAGTGACCAGCGGGAAAGGCGGCGTGGGCAAAACGACGGTTTCGATTAATCTCAGCGCGGCCCTGGCGCGGGCCGGCCATGAAGTTCTGCTGCTCGATGCCGATCTCGGGCTGGCCAATGTCGATGTCCTGCTGGGACTGTCACCGCAGCGCACGCTCGGCGACGTTATCGCGGGTGAGGCGGATCTGGATTCAGTGATCCTCAAAGGGCCGGCCGGGATCAACATCGTTCCGGCGGCATCGGGAATCCAGCACATGGCCGAACTCGGCGAGCGCGAGCGCGCCGGGCTGATCAATGCCTTCGGCCAGCTTGAGCAGCGCATGGATTTCATGATTGTCGACACGGCGGCGGGGATCAGCGCCAATACGCTCGATTTCTGTACCGCTTCCCAGGAGATCCTGGTGGTGGTGTGTGACACCCCGGCGTCGATGACTGACGCCTATGCGATTATCAAAGTGCTCAGCCAGAACGGCGGTCGCCATCGCTTCCGCGTCCTGGTCAATATGGTGCATGAGCGCCAGCAGGCCCTGCGACTCTACAGCAGGCTGCTTGAGGTGACCGATCGCTATCTCGACGTGAGCCTCGATTTCGCCGGCTATGTGCCGGTCGATGCGCGGGTTGGCAACGCGGCCCGACGTCGGCAGTGTGTGGTTGAGGCCTATCCCGACTCGGTGTCAGCCGCCGCCTTCGGCGAGCTAGAACGGACGGTTGAGCGCTGGCCGGCGCCGCGTGGTGCCAGCGGTGGGGTTGAATTCTTTGTTGAGCGCATGGCGCGGGTCGAAAACTTCAGCAACGTGGCTCAGGCATGAAATCAGTCACGGCTTATACCAAAACGGCAGCCAGCACGAGCAGCGCAGTCAGCGCGCTCAGCCAGACGCAGCTCGTTGACGAGTATGCGCCGCTGGTCAAACGCATCGCGTATCACCTGATGACGCGTCTGCCGCCCGCCGTGCAGGTCGACGACCTGATCCAGTCCGGCATGATCGGGCTGCTTGAAGCGGCACAGAACTACGATCCCGCGCAGGGTGCGAGCTTTGAAACCTATGCCGGGATCCGGATCCGTGGCTCCATGCTGGACGAGATCCGTAAAGGCGACTGGGCGCCGCGTTCGCTGCATCGCAAGGTGCGCGCGATCACGCAGGCGGTGGCCGATCTGGAGGCGCGGCATTCGCGCGACGCGCGTGATACCGAGGTAGCGGAAGCGGTGGGCATGTCGCTGGACGAGTACCACGCGACCCTGGCCGATGCCACGGGATACCGGGTGTTCAGTTTCGAAGACCTGCCTGCGGGCGAAGAAAATATGTCCGAAGGGCTGACGGACAAGATCCCGGAGCCCGCAGAGCACGTAGAAAACGAACTGTTCCAGGTCGCGCTGGCCGAGGCCATTGAAAGCCTGCCCGAAAGGGAAAGGCTGGTGATGTCACTGTACTATAAAGAAGAGCTGAATCTGCGTGAGACCGGGGAAGTGCTGGGGGTCAGCGAGTCCCGGGTCTGCCAGATCCACTCGCAGGCGTTGATCCGCCTGAAGGCGCGGATGGCCGAATGGACGGCCAGAGAGTAACCCGCGCGAGCGTGTGCGGATCAGACACTAGAGGAAGCGGAGGCAAGCCGTGGACAAGAATATGAAAATCCTGGTCGTGGACGACTTTTCGACCATGCGACGCATCATCAAGAACCTGTTGCGCGATCTCGGATTTACGAATGTGGATGAGGCGGACGACGGCAGCACGGCGCTTCCCAAACTGAAAGCGGGGGGATTCGACTTCCTGATCACGGATTGGAATATGCCGATCATGGAGGGGATCCAGCTGCTGAAAGAAGTGCGCTCTGACCCTAAGCTGGCCAGCCTGCCCGTGCTGATGGTGACTGCCGAAGCTCGTCGTGAGCAGATCGTGATGGCCGCCGAGGCCGGGGTGAACGGCTACATCGTGAAACCTTTCACCGCCCAGACCCTGGATCAGAAGATCGCCAAGATTTTTGAGCGCATCGGCGCCGCGGCCTAGAGGCGCACGATGACGGAGAGCTCGCCTGCGGAGAACCTGGAGCTGGCGCGCCGCCTGGTCGAAGCGCTGGAATCGGATGACCAGACTCAGGCCACCGAACTGGTGCAGATGCTGCGCGATGAGCGCTTCGAGAATCTGTTTCAGGAGATCGGCAAGCTGACGCGCGAGCTGCACGACACGATTAACAACCTGGCCGCAGACCAGCGTCTGATGGCCATGGCGCACGAGCAGATCCCCGATGCGCGGGATCGTCTGAAATATGTCATCGAACGGACTGCCGAGGCGACCGATCGCACGCTGAACGCGGTTGAACGCATGCAACCGGTCAATGAAAGCCTGGCCAGCAACGCTGCCGAGCTGCGCGAGCGGCTGGCGTCGGAGACCGATGCAGCCGCGCGGGCGACGGTCATCAGCGCGTTTCTGGACCAGGTGGATGAGAGCAGTACGACCTTTCGTCAGGACCTGCTCGAGGTGACCATGGCGCAGGAGTTCCAGGACCTCACCGGTCAGGTGATCGGGCGCACGATCGATCTGGTGAGTCAGGTTGAGGAAAAGCTGGTGGCCATGGTGGCGGCGTGCGGCGAGCATACTCATCCGGACCACAAGGCCCCGCCGGACGACCCGAACGCGACGTCGTTCGGACCCGCGGTGACGAAAAATAACGATGTCGTGAGCCGCCAGGCGGACGTCGACGACCTCCTCGCCGATCTCGGCTTCTGACCGGTAAAGCGTTACAGGCAGCAGGCGGCGAGCGCATGCTCTGAACCGTCGTAAAGCTCAGCCTCCTCAGTTTTTTCCTTTTGCGGCCGCTATCCCGAGCAGGAGCCGGCTTTGATGTCGATCGGCAGTTATCCTCGTGGGCGCGTCCCGCGGGACGGCAGAGGGTTTTTTGATGGAGATGGATGACGAGATCCTGCAGGACTTCCTGGTCGAAGCCGGCGAGATCCTCGAGCAGCTCGATTCGCAGCTGGTGGCGCTGGAAGGCTCACCGGGCGATAGCGATCTGCTGAACGCGGTGTTCCGTGGTTTCCACACCATCAAGGGCGGTGCAGGTTTTCTTGGTGTGCAGAACCTTGTCGCGGTCAGCCATAAATCTGAAGACATCTTTGATCTGCTGCGCAAGGGCAGTCTGGCGGTCGATGCCCAGCTGATGGATGTTTTTCTGCAGGTGCTCGACGTGCTGCGCACGATGTTCGAGGACCTGTCGGGTGGCCAGGAGCCGGGGCCGGCGCCCGCGGCGCTGATGGCCTGCCTGGTCGCCTATGCCAGTGGCGGGAGCGCGCCCAAGGCAGCGCCGCCCGAGGCAGCGCCGGAACCTGACGCTGACGACAGCCTCATGAACCGCATTGTCGAGGAGATGAGCGCACCGGCGGCGGTTGAACCGTCGCCGTCAGCGGTCGCCGAAGCGGCTGAGGGAAACCCTGATCTGATCACTGAAGATGAGTTCGAGGCCCTGCTCGATAAGCGCGATGCGGCGGCAAAAAGCGCTGGCCAGGCGGCAGCGCCTGCTTCGGCGGCGCCCGCTGATGCAGAGCTGATCACCGAGGAGGAATTCGACGCGCTGCTCGACAAGCTCGATGCCGGAAAGAAACCGGCGGCACCCGCCGTTACCGCACCGGCTGAGAACGGCGGCGACGATGGCCTTATTACGGAGGATGAGTTCGACGCGCTGCTCGACAAGCTCGATGCGGCCAAGCGACGCGTTGCGGCACAGCCAGCAGCCGCACCAGAGGAAGCCGCCGAAGCCGAGTCTGAGCTCATCACCGAGGCGGAGTTTGACGCCTTACTCGATAAGCTCGACGCAACCCGCGCGCGTCCCAGTGCCGATAGCGGGCAGGACGCTGAAGCTGCAGGGGAGCTGATCACGGACGAAGAGTTCGAGGCCGTGCTTGACCGGCTGCACGGAAAGGGACAATTCGCCGCAGCACCGGCATCAGCCTCCGCGGCGGGCGCAGCGGCGCCAGCAGCCCCTGCACCGCCGGCGCCTGTCGAAGCGCCCGCCCCGGCAGCAGCCAGCGCCGCGCCGCCCGCGCCTGCGAAGCCGAAGGCCGAGGAGGGCGGCGCAAAAGCCGCGGCGCCGAAAGACACGACCGTCCGGGTCGAAACCGAGGTGCTGGATCGCATCATGAACATGGTCGGCGAGCTGGTTCTGATCCGGAATCGCCTGACCACGCTGCAGTCGGCGGTCCACGACGAGGCTGTGCTGCAGACCATCTCCAACCTCGATGTGGTGACGAGCGACCTGCAGACGGCGGCGATGAAAACGCGCATGCAGCCGATCAAAAAAGTCTTCGGCCGTTTTCCCCGAGTGGTACGGGATCTCGCACGCAGCCTGTCCAAAGAGATCGATCTCAAAATGACGGGTGAGGAGACCGACCTTGATAAGAACCTGGTCGAGGCTCTGGCCGATCCGCTGGTCCATCTGGTGCGGAACTCCATCGACCACGGCATCGAAGTGCCGGCCGAGCGCACCGCCGCCGGAAAGCCGGCCAAGGGCACGCTGGAACTGTCCGCTGAGCAGGTCGGGGATCAGATTGAGCTCTGCATCAAGGACGACGGCAAGGGGATCGACGCCGACGCGCTGCGGCGTAAGGCCGTCGCTTCGGGTCTGCTCGAGGAAGACGCGGCGAGTCGCCTCAGCGCTCGCGAATGCTTCGAGCTGATCTTCCTGCCCGGTTTCTCGACCAAACAGGAGATCTCCGACATCTCCGGCCGCGGTGTCGGCATGGACGTGGTCAAGACCCGCATCACCCAGCTGAACGGCACCATCAGCATTGAATCCGCCCTCGGGATCGGCACCACTATCCGCATCAGCGTGCCGCTGACCCTGGCCATCATGCCGACCCTGATGGTCGTGCTGGGTGCGCAGGTGTTCGCGCTGCCGCTGGTCAACGTGCAGGAAATCATCGGCTTCCGTCCGCAGCAGTCGCGGGACGTCGACGGGCGCAAGACGCTGATCGTGCGCGGTCGGGCGATCCCGCTGTTCTATCTCTCGCGCTGGCTGGTGCGCGGCGCCAGCGAGTTCGGCCGCGAGAAGGGTCATGTGGTGGTCGTGCGGATCGGCAGCCAGAACGTCGGCCTGCTGGTTGACGAGCTGATCGGCCAGGAAGAGGTGGTGATCAAGCCGCTGGGCGCGCTGCTCCACGGCACCAAAGGGCTGGCCGGCGCGACCATAACCGGTGACGGCAAGATCGCGCTCATCATCGATCTGCCCGATCTGATCGAGCACTACGCACGCCGCTGAAACGTCAGCGCTTCGCGGGATCTGGCGTACCCGTGAGTTCACGGTAACCTAGCGCGTCCTCAGCCGCTGGGAAGCTTTGAACGATGCCCGCTTACCAACCCTCTGCTGCCGTCATGGCCGCCCGCCAGGCGACCGTCGGCGCCCTGTTTCATGTCCGTGTGCCCATGCACCCGACGCATCCGGCGGTGGTCGACGGCGCCCGTCGCTTGAGCTACGCCGAGCTCGAGGCGCGCTCGAACCGCCTCGCCAACGCCCTGCTCGCACGCGGTCTGAAGCACGGCGACCGCTTCGCTATCCTGGCGCGTAACCGTCTTGAGTACGTAGAGGTGGAACTGGCCGCGGCCAAGGCGGGGCTGATCCTGGCGGCGCTGAACTGGCGCCTGGGCGATCGTGAACTGACCCATTGCATCGAACTGGTCGAGCCGCAGGTGGTGCTGGTGCAGCCCGAATTTTGCGAGCAGCTGACGCGGCTGCCAATCGACGCGGTGCCACAGGTGTCCTTTGGTGACGAATACGAGGCCCTGCTCGCGGCTGCGCCCGACCATTACCCTGACCTCACCTTCGATCCGGAAAGCGGGCTGGTGATCCTCTACACCTCGGGCACCACGGGATTGCCTAAAGGCGCGCTGATCAGTCACCGCGCGATGGTGGCGCGCGCGATGGCGATGTCCTCTGAGCTCGGTATGCCGGTGGGCGATAACTTCTGCGCGTGGGCGCCCTTCTATCACATGGCCTCAACCGACACGGCGCTCTGCATCCTGATGCGCGGTGGTACGGTCCACGTGGTCGATGGCTATGACCCGGATCAATTGATCGAAGTTCTGGAACAGGTCCGCATGCAGTTTTTCATTCTCATGCCGGGCATGGTGGGAGACTTCGCAGCGATCGTGAAAGCGCGCGGGGTGAAGGTGAAAGGTGTGGGCGTGTGTGGCGCGATGGCCGATCTGGTCCCGCGGGAGGACATCAAGGCCGCCACCGAAGCGCTGAACGCGCCTTACAACAATACCTTCGGCGCGACCGAGACGGGCCTGCCGCCGGCGACCTCGAGTTTTATCCCGATTGGTGTGGCGCCGACTTCGCTGTCCAAGCGCCAATCTGCCTTCTGCGAGCTGCGCCTGGTGGATCCGGACGACAACGAAGTGCCGGTAGGGACGCCGGGCGAAGTAGCGATGCGCGGCCCCACCCTGTTCAGCGGCTACTGGAATGCGGACGCCACCAATGCGCACGATTTTCGCAACGGCTGGTTCCACATGGGCGATGTGCTGCGTCGGAATGCGGACGGCAGTCTCGACTATGTCGATCGCGTGAAATACATGATCAAGTCAGGCGGCGAGAATATTTACCCGGCCGAGATCGAGCAGGTGATCCTGACCGATGCGCGCGTGCGCGAAGCGGTGGTGGTTCGCCGCCCCGATCGGCGCTGGGGTGAGGTGCCGGTCGCTTTCATCGTCGCCGCTGAGGCTGGTCTGGATGCGGAGGCGATCCTCGACAACTGTCGCGAGAATCTATCCAGCTACAAGCGCCCCAAGGGGATCTTTTTCATTCAGGACGACGAGCTGCCGCGCTCGACGACCGGCAAGATCCAGCGTCATGAGCTCGAGGCGCGACTCGAAAAAGACACTGACTCAGCGGCCTGACGGTGGGCACGTGGACGGGCGCTTGGGGCGGGTGCCCCGCAACAGCGTAGTCGTGCGATTATGGCTGCGGAGTGGTGACGGGGACCTGGGATCCAGCGATGCGTTTTGATGGACTGAGCCTGATCGGGCTGGTCATTGGCCTGGGGGCTGTGCTCACCGGCCAGTACCTGGAGGGCGGTCAGCTGGCTGCGCTGTTCAACGCGCCGGCCCTGCTGATTGTGCTGGGCGGCAGCTTCGGCGCGGCCATGCTGCAGGCGCCGATGCCGGTTTTCCTGCGCGCCATGCGCCTTCTCGTCTGGGTGTTCTTTCCGCCGCGTGCGAATACCAGGAAGACGCTGGATGACCTCAAGCTATGGGCGCAGATGGCGCGCCGCGAAGGACTGCTGGGTCTGGAGAAGGTGGTGGAGAAAGTGCCCAGTCTCTATGCGCGCAAAGGGCTGCTGCTGGTGATTGATGGCAGCGACCCCGAGAGCATCCGCGACACGCTGGAGCACGACTCCCTGGCGCGCGAGCGGCGCGATCTCGGCGCTGCGCGCGTGGTCGACAGCATAGGCGGCTACGCGCCGACCCTGGGGATCCTGGGTGCCGTGCTGGGTCTGATCCAGGTGATGAACAATCTGTCTGATCCCTCGCGTCTCGGGGAGGGGATCGCGGTCGCGTTCGTGGCCACGGTCTACGGCGTGGGTCTGGCCAACCTGGTGTTTCTGCCGGCGGCGAACAAGATAAAAACCCTGGTGCGGGCGCAGTCCCGGGTGGAGGAGATGCTCGCAATCGGGATCTGCGCCATCGGTCAGGGCGCCAATCCGCACGTGGTCGAGGCGCGTCTCCAGGGACTGGTTGACTGATATGCGCGGGCGCTACGCCAGGCGCGCCGAGGCAGACGAGTTCGAGGAGGACGAGCGCAGCACTGCCGACCGCTGGGTGATCTCCTACGCGGACTTCATCACCTTGATGTTCGCGTTCTTCGTGGTGATGTATTCCATCTCCTCGGTCAACGACGGCAAGTTCCGTGTGCTCTCGGCTTCGCTCGAGGAAGTTTTCAAAGATCCGGCGCTGGCCGAGGCGCTGGAACAGCGGCGCGAGCGCGCGCAGCAGGCGGCGCCGGCACGTGAAAACGAGAGCCTGGACAGTGACGATGCGGAATTTGCGCCGGCCGCCCGGATGGTGCCGGAGAACCTGCGCGCCGACGAGCTGACGCCGGTGCTGAAAACCCTGCTGGCTGAGCTGATCACCGCCGGTGATGTGCAGCTGCAGGAAAGCGAGGACTGGACAGAAGTCGAGTTCAACGCTGATTACGCTTTCGGCAAGGAAGGACATGAACTGGCCCCGGGGCCGGCTGCGGTGGTGAGCGATCTGGCCAGTCTGGCGCGGGCGGTCGAGACCCCTGTGCGGGTAGAGGGCTATACCGACGCGCCCGGCCACCTGGAGGGCGAGGCAGCGCAGAAGTGGCAGGAATCTGCAGCCCGGGCGGCGAGCGTTGCCGCCGCGATGGTGGAAGGCGGCATGGATCCGAGTCAGGTTTCCGCCGCCGCCTTTGGTGATCGGCACCCTATTGACAGCAATGACAACCCGGAAGGGCGCAAACGCAACCGCAGAGTCGTGGTTTCTATAGGCCGCCACGACAATCTGCCCGCGGCGGCGGTCAGCCTGGGCGCCCTGAAAGACGTCGAGGATTTGCCGGCACAGATATTGCAACGTGTCACGGAACTTCCTGGTCCCGAGGCCGTTTCACTATGAGAACCTGGACAGTCATGGCGCAGAAGGGCGGGGTGGGTAAGACCACGACCGTTGTGAATCTGGCCGGCGCGCTCTGCCGCCGGAGGGAACGCGTGCTGTTGGTTGATCTCGATCCGCACGGGTCGTGTTCCAGCTATTTCGGTTTCGATCCGGACGCTGCCGATACGGCGAGCATTCACGATCTCTTCGAGGCGGCCGCAGCCGGCGCGAGCTATGAGGTGCACAGCCTGGTGCGCCCGACCTCAACGCCCGGGATCAGCATGATTCCAGCGGCGACAGCGCTGGTGTCGCTCGAGCGGCGCTGCGGCGCGCTGAAGGGAATGGGGCGCGTTCTGGCGCGCCACCTGAGACGCCTGTCCGGCGACTTTGAAACCTGCATCATTGATTGTCCGCCGACGCTCGGCATGCTGGTGATCAACGCGCTGGCGGCGGCGGAGTTTCTCGTCGTGCCGCTGCAGACCGAGCAGCTTGCGCTGTGTTCGCTCGATCGGCTGCTGCGCACCCTCGAACTGCTGCAGAACTCCACTGGCCGTGCGATGCCGAACCTGGTCGTGCCGACAATGTACGACCGCCGTACCCGCGCCGCGCGCGATACGCTGCTTGAGCTGCGCTGTCGCGATGACATCAACCTGTGGCCGGACTACATCCCGGTCGATACCCAGCTGCGCGAAGCGAGCCGCGAAGGCGTGCCGCTGACCTGCTGGCAGCCGGAAGCGCGCGGCAGCCAGGCTTACGAGCGCCTGTTGAGCGCGCTGCTGCGCGCTACGCGGAACGAGCCGTCGCTCAGGATCGCCGGCTGAGGTGGCAGGTATGGACCTGCTGGGCGATTACTTTTCCGATTACTTCGATGAGGCCGTGACGCCGGTTGCGGCAGCATCATCAAGTGTCTCGATATTTGACACGGCGCAGGTCCGCTACCTGGTTTTTCGTATCGGACAGCTGCGCTTTGCGTTGCGCCGCAGTGACATTGTCAGCGTCTCCTCCGCGCCCGATTTTGGCTGTCACTTCCTGGATCCCCGCGTGATGGTGCCGACGCGTTACGCTGATGCGGCGGTCGCCAGCGGCGAACAAAGCAGCTACATCCAGCTCGCCGGCCTGCCTTACGGTTTCGGTCCCTGCCGGATCGACGAAGACATAACCCTGCCGCGCGACGCGTTGAACGCACGGGCGACCAACCGCACTGAGCCCTGGATTATCGGCACGCTCACAGATCCGCCCAGTCTGGTGCTGGACCGGCAGCTGCTGGGCGCCCACCTGATGCTGTCGGCGCACGCCTGAACTCTCCTGGCACGGCTTTCGCATAGAACTCCATCAAGGCAGATTGGGCGTCGGGTCCATGACACCCGTCACGCCGGATCGTTGAGGAGACAGGTATGAGTTCGATATTCGAGGAAAAGGAAGATCCGCTTTACCGCTTTGTGACTTTCCGCCTCGCGGACGAGACCTATGGGATCAACGTCATGCAGGTACAGGAAGTGCTGCGCATGACGGACGTCGCGCCGGTACCCGGTGCGCCACATTACGTGATGGGGATCATCAACCTGCGCGGCAACGTGGTGACCGTGCTCGATACGCGCATGCTGCTCAATCTTGAGGCGCGGGAGATCACTGAAAACTCCCGCATCATGATCATTGAAGCGGGCAAGATTGCCGTTGGCCTGCTGGTCGACAGTGTCGCCGAGGTGCTGAACGTCAGCGCCTCGCAGATCGATCCACCGCCGACTCTGGGCAAGGACGAGAACACGCGCTACATCCAGGGCGTGTTCAGCAAGGACGGTGAGATCACCATCTTCATCGACCTGACCAAGCTGGTGACCGAGGAAGACCGCGACGCGATCGGGGCCTTTTAGATGCGTGTCTACCGCGTATGGATATCCGACCTCCACCACCGCTCACACCCCTCAAGCCGCCCCGGCGGATTGAGCCTGATCGGGATCGGGTTGAGGAGAAACGTGAGTCTGAGGATGACCAGGACGAGGCGCGTCGGCGCAGGCCGCGCGACGGAGAATCCCTGGTGGACGTTTACGCCTGAACGGTGATGACGATGGAACTGGTAATGACTTTTCTAACGGTTGGCCTGCTGCTCGCAGTGGGCGCAGTGGCATTCCTCGGTCGGCGCACGGCGAGCGAATTGCGCATGGCGCTTGATGAACAGACCGCCAGGGTGATGACGCTCGAGCGGAACTTCGGTGCGGTGCTCGCGTGTTCGCGCGGTCTCGCGAATCGCTTTGAAAACGGTCAGCGTCTGCAGCAGACCCTGCAGAAACAGCTCGACAAGCTGAAGCACCAGGGCGGGGATGAGAACCAGCTCGCCGTGCAGCATGCGATGAAGCTGATCCGCGGCGGTGCGAGCCTGGATGAAGTCAAAGACGTGTGTGAGCTGACCGCCGGCGAGGCCGAGATCCTGGAGAGCCTGGCGCGTCACCGCGCCGTCGCCTGAGCGCGCAGCCCGAGCGCGGCACCAGCGGTCGGCGCATCCAACCCCACAGCGTTATCCGTTACAATGCGCGCCCGCTCGCGGGCCGGATTTTCTGCCGGCGCGGGTGGTAGCAGCACGACCTGCCGTCCCGCGGCGTCCGCGGTACATATAGTGTTTTCGGGGGCGTGCTGAAACAGCTTCAGGAGAGGTGGCCGAGTGGTTGAAGGCGCACGCCTGGAAAGTGTGTATACGGTAACCCCGTATCGAGGGTTCGAATCCCTCTCTCTCCGCCAACGAGTCCTTCTCCGAGGACAGGATTTCCTGTCCTCGGAAAGACTCTCACTTAATCAATCCCTTATAAGGCCCTGACAGGCTGACTCCGTCGCCATGCGCGGTGGAGAACAGCGCTGCGTGTGTTTTTTTGGGGCAGTTTCTCCGGACGCCAGTTCCGGGGTTCGGAGTCGGGTTTCTATCGTTGGCTGATGGGCTGTTGCGGCAGCAGCCGTGCCTCCTGCTCTGCCCAGTCCAGGGATGCGGCGGCGACCAGGGTATCGACGGTGCTGACCGTCAGTGCCCGTCCCGCCAGCAGGGCTTCCAGCACCGTCGGCGACAGCGCGCGCAGCGGCAGATGCTGTCGGATGAGGGCGTCGGTGACGCCTTCCTCGCGTGCGAGAGCAGTCAGGGTGAGCCCGGGTTCTTCCATCAGACGTTCATTCCAACGCCAGGTCCGGGCGACGGCTCGGAGAATGCCGTTGGAGGGTCGCGGCAGCTGATCGTCCGGGGTGATCAGACTGAGGGCACCGCCGCGTCGGCTGAGGGTGAAGGGCTGGCAGAGCACCTCGCTCTGCTGGATCTCCGTGCTCTGCACTCTGCGGGTACCGGCGGCGGGGACTGAGAGCGTGATCTCAAGTTCTCCGGGGCGCAGTACCACCCGCTCGAGGTGAGGCAGCACCGCCGCCCAGCGCTCGCTGTCTGAGCGTTGCGCGATCTTGTCTGCTGCTGCCGCTGACCGGTAGGTTTCCGGTGCCGTCTGCCGATGGCGCTCGATGGCTGTGAGCACGGCCTGTTCGAGGTCGTGCGCGGGCAGGCGGCGGGGCAGCGCTGCGCCAGCCGGTGTCCGGGCCACGTAGTAGCGGTAGCGTTTGCCGTGCCGGCAGGCGTGATTGGTGCCGAGCGGGTTTCCGTACTGGTCGACTATGCGTCCGGCTAGTCGGGCGGGCGCTGCGACGCGTGTCCTGTTTGAGTCCACGGCGCGGTTGTCTGCCAGCGTCTGCTGCACGGCCGCCCAGGTGGTCTCGTCGACGATCGGGTCATGCTGCCCGTTGTAGGTTCTGCCCTTGTGCGCCACCAGCCCGCGGTAGGTCGGATTACTCAACAGGCGATAGAGCGCGCCGCGTCCAGGGGTGCCGGGCGGTCGGGTCTGACCCGCACGTTGTTTGCTTGTGATCCCTTCCCGGGCGAGCGCTGCCCGCAACAGGCGGACATTGCCGAGCTCGAGATAGCGGGTGTAGATGTGGCGCACCTGTGCGGCCTCGGCTTCGTTGACCACGAGCTTCCGCTCGCGGACGTCATAGCCGAGGGGCGGACGACCACCCATCCACATGCCGCGGGCCTTGGAGGCGGCGATCTTGTCCCGGATGCGCTCGGCGGTGACCTCGCGTTCGAACTGGGCGAAGGACAGCAGGACGTTCAGGGTCAGGCGGCCCATGGAGGAGGTGGTATTGAACTGCTGGGTGACGGAGACAAAGGAGACCGCGCGGGCGTCGAAGCGCTCGATGATGCGCGCGAAGTCGGACAGCGAGCGGGTGAGGCGATCTACCTTGTAGACCACGACGGTGTCGAGCCGGCCCTGGTCGAGGTCCTGTAGAAGCCGGGTGAGCGCAGGGCGCTCGAGGGTCCCGCCGGAGAAGCCACCGTCATCGTAGCGGGTCTCGATGAGTGACCAGCCCTCGTGCTGCTGGCTGCGGACGAATGCTGCGCAGGCCTCGCGCTGGGCATCGAGCGAGTTGAAGTCCTGCTCGAGTCCTTCTTCGCTCGATTTGCGGGTGTAGACGGCGCAGCGCAGGCGGCTCACAGCGCGTGCCGGCGTCGGTCGGGCGGGAGCCCGAAGAAGGCGGGGCCGGACCAGCGGGTGCCGGTAATGGTGCGGGCAATCACCGACAGGCTGGCATAGCGGTTGCCTTCGTATTCATAGCCGTCGTCGGTGGTGGTAACGATGTGCGTCCGGCCTTGCCATTGGCGGACGAGGCGGGTGCCGGGTTTGATCCGCGGGCGCGGAAAAGGCGCGTGGGCCGGGTCGGCCTCAAACCGTCGGGCGAGCTTCAGCACGCGGCGCCGGGCGTCCCGGGCAGGGGCGCGGTGCTGGCGGGCCTGCAGCTCCCAGGCACAGTTGATGCGCAGGAAGGCGAGGCTGGCGCGCGGCGGCGGGGCGCGTTGGAACAGTGTCAGGAAGCAGGCGGTGAGTGCCGCCCGGTCGAGCTGGCCGAAATCGCTGATGGTGGTGGCATCCATGGGTGTCCATGGACGCTCGAAGTGGGCCGGATGTCCAGTCCGGATAACAGTGCCCCCGGTCTGCCGGACGGGCGGTGCGCTCGCTCAGTGATCCTCATCGGCGAAGAGCGGGTGGATGGCAACGGAGACCTTGGGTCGGCTCTCCAGGGCGATCACCCAGTTCAGCAGCTGAGAGAGCGCATCCACGATGTCGTCATGCTCGCCATAGGGAAAGCGCTGCGTTTCTTCGTAGAGGGCTGAGCGCCACGGCGATGACCACGGCGGCAGATAGACCCGGCCGGCCTTGAGCAGCGGTGTGGCGGTCATCATGCGGGTGGTCTTGCTCTGAACCGGTCTGATGGGTACCAGCTTGACGTCGGGCCGGACCTTTACCTGCTGGCAGAGCGCGAGGCCGGCGCCGGCTGATTCAATCAGCACGTAATTGGCACGTGCGCTCATGGCGTTAACAGTGTCGAGGAGATCTGGAAAATCGAGTTGTTTGCGGACCATATCCACGAGGTAGATGTTTCCGTCTTTGAGGCAGGCGCAGAGCCCGACGGAGTAGCTGGCTTTATCCCGGAGCGAGAGCGCGGGGTCCCAACTGTGCACCAGGCACATCTTTGAGGTGTCGAGGTTGTGTGGGTAGCGCTGGAACCAGTCCCACTGGATGATGGAGCCTTCGAGCGGGGTTGGCCGCTGCTGGTACTGGGCGGAGAAAGCGGTGGGGCCGAGGGTAGTCTGAATGGCGTCGAGGACCTCGCGGGGCTGTGCTTCCGGGTGCAGGACCTCACCCGGCTGCCGGTGATTCTCGTGCCCGTCTCCGCAGGGAATGACGGCCGGCTGTTCGGCGATGGCGGGCAGGTTGAGGTGGTGCCAGTCACCGTTTTTGAGCAGATGGCCGGGCAGGTCGTCCTCGTGCAGACGATGCTGGACGACGACGATCCGCCCGGTTTTCTGACTGTTCAGCCGGGTTGAGACGGTGGTGCGGAACCAGCGGTTGACCTCTTCGAGCGCGCTTTCGGAGTAGGCATCTTCGGCCTTGTTGGCATCGTCGAGGATGATGATGTCAGCGCCGAACCCGGTCATGGCGCCATGGACCGAGGTGGCGCGCCGCCCGCCGCCGCGGCTGGTATGCAGCACGGTCTGGGTCTGCTGCTGTGTGTCATCGAGGCGGGTGCGGGGAAACGCGCTGCGGTACCAGGTGCTGGTCATGACCTGCTGGGTTTTGAGTGAGTGCTCGAGGGCGAGCGGCAGGCTGTAGCTGGCACAGACAATCTCGAGCTCGGGGTGGTGGCCGAGGGCC
>JAYODW010000034.1:34047-54098 GCA_038116745.1 Gammaproteobacteria bacterium | reverse complement strand
TCGTCCGGCCGCAGGCCGTACTCCGTGTTGTAGCTGACGATCCCGAATTTCATTTAACTACCCGTTTCTTTTAATTGATTCTTCAATATCCATATTAAGGATGGATTATTCTGGAAACACTTCAGGACACCCCTGATAAGTCTCAAACACGCGCCGCAGCGGGCTCTCGGTTCAGGTGCTCTCCTGGCGCCCTGTTCTACTTCTCGAATATCCCCCCGGCTCGGCTCACCGGGCGTCTTTCGACGCGCCGAAGTGACTCACGTTTCAACTCCAACCGTTATGTTCGCCGAAAGCTCCACGGGCTCTGCCGAAGCTACGCAATCCAGGAACGACCGAGTGTAAATCGGCATCGTCGTTTCCTGCGCCCACCAATCGCTCACGGCAGGAAAGCTTATGAGACCTACGAAGGTTCTAAGGTGAGCCTCCCATACTTCTGGCTCCAGCAGCTTTGCGCGGAACTGAAAATACTGCGCTTCTACTTGCTGGGCGAATGCCCGAAATGCGAATGTAAACGCGATCCGGTCATCCTCTGTTAGATCGGAATAGTTCGCAGCTGGATCGAATACTCGAGCCATCTCGTTCCTATGTGGATGTTCTGATATGAACATGTTGTAGCGCGACCAATCCATTTGCGCTCGGGTCCCGGCATCCGCTCTAAGCGTTTGGGTGTTAGATCTGACTTCAAGTGCCAGATACAACACAGAAAGAATTACGCCTAGGGCTCCGAGGCTCTCCGCAATGGCGGAAACAGCATCCCAACTCATAACCTTCTCCATAGTCCGCATTAAACTCTCAGCCGGCGCGGTCGCCCCCCGGCGAGCATATTTAACCAATGTGGCAGGGCGCAGCCTAACAAACGCATGGAAATGGGCGCTTGACCGCCTCTTCCCTTCGGTGCCGCTATGGCCGGCGATTGGCAGCAACGGGTCGCTTTCGCGACTACGCTGCACTGCAGCGTCTCGTCAGGTGTGCCGGTTAGCAGTCGTTTGTGTGGCCGTTTACCCCCGCTGCACGCTTGAAACGCTGTGTCCTTAGCGGCGCAGGGCTTTGAAAGCACGAAGGATGTCTAAGGTCACCCCGCTTTTCGTCTGTTTTTAAAACGGGGTTGGGTAATTTGGAAGAGTGATTGTCGAAGCGGCACCTGCCAGGTGGCCGTCAGGATTGCGCCACCCTGGCTCGACAACGCAAAAAGCGGCCTGTCATCCCCGCTCCCACAACCTCCCCGGACCCACCGCACAGCGCCCCGAATTGCGCTAAGCGCAGCATCCCGGAAGGTATTCATCGGTCGCGGATGAGCGCCGCGCCCTGCCAGGGCTTTGATGGCGCGAGCTGAAACTTCCGGCTGCTACGGAGGCGAAACTTTCAAGCCGTAACGCGCCAGCACTTTGAGCGCTTTCTGGATATCCGGATGCTCTGAATCAATTTCCGCGTCAATGTCTGTGAACATCTCGGCGGACTTACTTTCACGGCTCGTAAATTCGAGCATGGAGCCACCACCGGCGCAGTACGCGAATCCATGCGTGGTGTGTTTTGGAATGTGCACGAGCGTTCCTGCCGCGCACACCTGCGTCTGTTCTCCGCACAGGAAGCGGATTTCTCCGGACAACACGAAAAATGCCTCATCCCAGTCGTGGCTGTGGGGCGGAGGTCCGCTTCCTTCGGGACCTTCCTGGTAGGTGATGCCGTATCCCCCCATCTGAGAGGCGAATCCCAGCACCGTTACGGCTGTTCCAAACACATCAAGCGCTCTCGGACGATTGTCCGGAGTAATGACAAGAGGAGAAGTAATCATCAGCTTCTTTTACCTCGCTGTCGGCATCGGAAATTTCCAATGCGTTAAAAAAAAGACTGGCAGAATTTTCCTGCGCTCGCGGACCAAGGGCGCGCCCGATTTTCGCTCATATGCCTGGAGCATAGAAAGAACTCGCCACGTCGCGGCGGCATGAAGTCAAGAGTGTGGGCTCTCCGCATCGAACCGAAGCGACCCTTGTGACCCTGGACACACCACCTCGAAGCTTGTCGAAAACCTGCCGGCCCACAAGACACTTCCGGCACGCTCTAGGAAAGAAAGCAATGGCGACAATCCTGCCGGATCGGGCCTCTTCACAGCTCCGCCTCCAGCGTAAACATCTCCTGCGGTCCGCTGACGCCGCGCAGGTCGAAGTGCCCGATCGAGCGTACCGGGCGCCGTACCCGTGCAGCCAGCTCCTGCGACAGGAGCAGGGGCACACCGGCGTCTTTGGTCAGCGCCTGCAGCCGCGCGGTCTTGTTGACCGCCGGGCCGATAACGTTGAACGCGAGGCGGTCCGGTGAGCCGACGTTGGCGTGGGTTACCGTACCTTTGTGCAGGCCGAGCCCGAACGCGATCTCAGGCTGCCCCTGCGCGCGCCGTCGGTGGTTGACCACGGCGATTGACGCGAACGCATCGACGGCTGCGTCCAGCGCAGCCTCACACACCACCCTCTCGTCCTGCGGCTGCGTGATCTCGAACACAATCAGAATGGCGTCGCCGATGAACTGCAGGATCTCACCGCCACGTGCGGCCGCCGCTGCGGCGCAGTTCTCAAAGTAGGTATTGAGCAGGATGAGCAGCTCCGGCGCCGGCAGCGTTTCACTGAGCGCAGTGAAACCGCGCAGATCGGAGTACCAGAAAGCAGCTTCGATACGATCGCCGTCCCCGCGCTTGACCTGGCCATCGAGAATCCGCGCGCCGATCCGCGGTCCGACAAAGGTGTCGAGCAGCCCCAGCGTCAGGCGGCGGCCGTGCAGGATTTCAAGAATCGGTGCGAGCAGATTGGACAACGCTTCAAAACGATCAAGATCGTCATCGCTGAAGCCAGCTGCGCCTGCGGTCGACACCGTCAGGAAATTGACCGCGCCAGAGCCGAAGATTATCGGCAGCGCCACATAGTCCGTCATACCGCCAGCGCGAAGCTCGTGCAGCACCGCGTGATCACCCACCGGGTCCAGAACGTCGAGCCGCTGTCGGAAAGGGCGCCGCTGCTCCCGCACGAATTGCACCGGGCTGCCAGTATAGGCGTCGCTGTGCTCAACACCGTGCCAGCCCGCGGATTCCGCAGCGCCGCCGTCACGCGTCCAGAACACGCCCCAGGCGAGGATCTGGGGATGAATGGTGCCCAGGGTGAATCCGAGTCGGTCGAGCTTGGCGCCGACCGCATCTAGCCGTTCGGCGAGCCGCTCGAGCAGCATGACCGGATCGACCAGCAGCCGCCCCTCGATAGCAAGCCAGGCCGCTATGGGCGCGAGCGACCAGGCATTCTCAGAGCCGAGCAGACCGCGTCGATTAATCTCGCGTTGCACTACAACCGACCTCGCGAATTCTCAGGCGCCCAGCACCAGGGGCTGCGCCACCCCGGGTTTCGTGCAGACAGCACATATTCGCCGTGCGAACCCCGCCTCAACCAGCGATTGCGCAACGCCCGTATTTTTCTGCAGGCGCTGATCCGATGGTTCTTTATCGGTCACGGTCGGGGCGACATTACCTGGCGCGAGCTTCGAGCACATATCAGCGCCGACCCTATCACGCCTGTCGCTCAACGCTGAACGGCGCTGTCGCCATCCGGGTCCGGGCTCCTAACAGCGCACGATGCCGCTCGGCGATCGAAAACCATTGGCCTGCCGACGGGTCACACCGCGCCCTGCTGCGCCCAGCACACCCCATAGCAACGCCTCGCGAAAATCCGGCCGCGGAGGCGTTTTTCCGGGGCAATGTCACCGGCCCGTCAATTCGTTAACACCTTTAACACCGACCATCGTGCGGGTTTCGATGCCTGTGCTCTACGAACATTCACTACCATACACAGTCGGAATTAAACGCGCCGACAACAGGCAACAAGGACTGCAGAAATGTCAGACAGCAAATCGGGTACTGCACCGCGCGGCGACGTCATTACCTATGACGATATCGCCTCGGTCACCGGGGCGCCCCTGAGTGACATCGACCCGGCCGATCGCGCGCAGGCCAGACGCGGCGCAGCCATCCTCGCCGACGCGCTGCGCGCCGAAGGCGTCGACTGCCTGTTCGGCTATCCGGGCGGCGCGAATCTGGAAATATTCGATGTCCTTGAGCCATCAGGGATCCGCTGTTACCGCACCGAACACGAACAGGGCGCCGTGCACGCCGCGCAGGGCTACGCCCGGGCGACCGGTCGGGTCGGGGTCTGTCTTGCCACCTCCGGCCCCGGGGCCTGCAACCTGGTGACGGGCATCGCCGATGCCAACTCCGATTCAACCCCGATCGTCGCCATCACCGGCAACGTGCCGAGCCATCTGCTGGGCAGGAATGCGTTCCAGGAGGCGGACATCGTCAGCATCGTGCGGCCGGTCACGAAGGACGCGATCCAGGCGCGGCACGTCGCCGATATCCCGCGGGTTGTGCGGCGCGCCTTCGCGCTCGCCGCGGGCAACCGACCCGGCCCGGTGCTGATTGACCTGCCCAAGGACGTCCAGCAGCACTACCCGCGTGACGCCGACGGGCGCTATGCCCCACCGCGCATTCCAGCCGTGATTGATCCCCCGGAGAGCCCGGTCAGCGGCATACCCGAGTCTCAGCTGCGCCAGTGCGTGCGGATGATTGCAGAGGCCAGGCGTCCGGTGATTTACGCCGGCGGCGGCGTCGTGACAAGCGGGACGGAAACAGTCCTCGTCGAACTCGCGGAGAAACTCCAGTGCCCCATCACCACCACCATCATGGGGCTCGGCGCCGTGCCCGCAGATCATCCTCTGTGGCTGCACGTTCTCGGGATGCACGGCAGCTACACGGCCAACGTGGCCGTCAACGAGGCCGACCTCGTGATTGCGCTGGGTGTGCGCTTTGACGATCGGGTGACCGGCCGGGTCGATGCATTCATCGAACACGGTGAAATCATCCATATCGACATTGATCGCAGTGAGATCGACAAGAACAAGGTCGTCACCCTCGGTATCACCGCGGATCTCGGTGTCGCCCTGACCCAGCTCCTGCAGGCGTCGACAGCGGGAGATTACACAGCCTGGCGCGACCGTCTCGACGGTTTGAAACGACACCACCCGCTGGCTGTTCCGCACCAGGACGCACTGTGCGGGCCGGCTGCGATCGCCACGCTGTCCCGCATGACTGCTGGCGAGGCCCTGGTCACGGTCGGCGTAGGGCAGCACCAGATGTGGGCCATGCAGCATTACGACGTCATGCGCCCCCGATCATTCCTGTCGAGCTCCGGCTTCGGCACCATGGGTTACGGCCTGCCGGCGGCCATCGGCGCGAAGGTCGGCGCCCCGGAGCGTCTGGTGATCGATATCGATGGCGACGGTAGTCTGAATATGAGCATTCATGAACTGTCGACCTGCCACCGCTACGGACTGGGGGTCAAGATCGTCTGTATCAACAACCAGTGGCTCGGCATGGTCCGGCAATGGCAGGACATGATTTACGCCAAGCATCGTGCCAGTTCCTCGCTGTCCGACCCGACCAGCGTTAAGCGGCTCGAGGACGACATCTACCCGGACTTCGTCACCATTGCTGCCGGCTATCGCGTCGCAGCCGAGCGCGTGACCGATGCAGAAGGGCTTGAAGGAGCGTTCACGCGCATGCTGGCTGATCCGGACGAGCCGTATCTGGTCGACGTCATCGTCGCGCGGGAAGACAACGTCTACCCCATGATCCCGGCAGGCGGGACTTATCGCGACATTATTCTCAAGCCCGACGCGCCGGGACCGTAACGCGGGAACTTAGGTCCGCGCTGACGCTCGCAACGTTCGGCAGACGGTTTCGGGCAAGACTTCATGGCTGATCCTTGCCGCCGTTGCCGCTATCAATAACTCTCTTCAGAGACCACGAAGGATAGAGACGCCATGGTGCCGGAACCTGAATTGATCGAAAGCCGCGTGTGGACCGCTCTGCCGGACGAGCTGTTGCTGACCAACCGCGACAGCCGTTTCGTGCGCGACCTGTTTCACGGCCGCCCGGTCGGTTCGTTCCTCGAGGGGCCGTCGTTCGACCGGGAGGGAAACCTCTACTGCGTCGACATCGCACACGGCCGCATTTTCTGCGTTTCCCCCGACGGCGAATTTAGCGTCGTCACGCAGTACAACGGTGCGCCCAATGGCCTGAAACTGCATCGGGACGGTCGCCTGTTCGTCGCCGATCGTTTCCAGGGCATTCTGGTGGTCGACCCGGTAAACGGTGCGGTCGAGACCTTGATCGGTCCCGACCAGCTACCGGGTTTCAAGGGACCGAACGACCTGTTCTTCGCCTCCAACGGCGATCTCTACTTTACCGACCAGGGCGCAACCGGCCTGCATGACCCCACCGGCCGTCTGTTCCGCTACGCGACCGACGGCACGCTCAGCTGCCTGATCGACAACATTCCCAGCCCCAACGGCCTGGTGATGAGTCCGAGCGAAGATCAGCTTTACCTCGCCGTCACGCGAGCCAACGCCGTCTGGCGGGTGCCAATCGACCCCGATGGCTCGGTGAACCGCGTGGGGCTGTTCTGCCAGCTCATCGGCGGCTGGGGACCCGACGGCATGGCCGTCGACAGCGCGGGCAACGTCATCGTCGCCCATGCGGGTTTCGGCTCGGTCTGGATCTGGTCTCCGCTCGGCCTGCCGACCCATCGCATCACCTCGTGCGACGGGGGCCTGCTCACCACCAATATCGCTTTCGGCGGCAAGGACGGACGGACCCTGTTCATCACCAACTCGCTCAGCAACAACATCCTGACCGCGGAAATGCCGGTCGCCGGCGAGCGGATGTACGGGCAGATGGACTGATCCAATCCGCGCCAGCCGGGACGGGCCGACTGCAAAAAACCGGATGCCAACGCTGACGTCGGTCACGTCACAGCGAGTCCGGCAAACCGCCTTCACGGCGACGCCTGCAGGCCCGCTGTCGACGCCAGCGCAGGCACAGAACCGCTCCCGGCGCTCCCCGAGCATGCTGCTTGCCCACACCGTTACCGACTGACATCCGAGGCGCCGTCGCGGCCGCGCAATGCACAGGCACAATGGAGCCTTTCTGGACGTCGACCGACAGGAGGTGGCGCATATGGCAGCAAAGTGGAAACAGCGTCCCGCGGGATCGAACTGGGGCGAGTTTGGCGACGATGATCAGCTCGGGCGGCTGAACTACCTGACCCAGGAAAACACGCTGAAGGCCGCGCAGGAGATCCGCACCGGCAAGCGCTTCTGCCTCAGCCTGCCGCTCGATGTGCCGGCCACAAACGCAACCAATCCGCGCCGTTTCCCACCGGAGTTCAAGGCTGTTGTGCGCGACGGCGAAGCGGTCTTCAACTACCGATTTGAAGCGCTCGTGCCGGGCAACACGCTGGTCGTCAGTGATGAAGCGGTGACGCTGTGGAGCCAGCATTCCAGTCAGTGGGATTCGTTCGGCCACGTCGGTGCGCTCTTCGACGCCGATGCGGACGGGGTGGACGAACCCGTCCAGTACAACGGTCATTCCATCGTCAACGAGCAGGGCGAGCCGCGCTGGGGTAAGGTCGGGGCGTGGAACCTCGGGCTCGAACACATGGCGCGGCACGGCCTGCAGGGACGCGGGGTGTTAGTGAACCTGAACCGGCACTTCGGTGATACCAGCAAGGCGGTGGGCTACGACGATCTCCAGCGCATACTCGAGCTCGACCGCGTCGAAGTCGAGCAGGGCGACATCCTGTGCATCTATACCGGTTACGCAGATCTCCTGCTGCGTTACGGCGACGCAGTCCCCGGCAACCTGCCGAAGACCCACTGCTCGGCGCTCGATGGTTTCGACGACCGCATCCTCGCCTGGATCACCGACTCGGGCCTGGCCGCAATCGCCTGCGACAACCGCGCTGTGGAGTTCGAGCACGAAGGGCTCAAGCCCGGCGTTACGCGCGGCCCCAGCCTGCCGCTGCACGAGCACTGCCTGTTCAAGCTCGGCGTGCATCTCGGTGAGATGTGGTACTTCAGCGAGATTGCAGAGTGGCTGGCGGCTAACGGGCGGTACCGTTTCTTCCTCACTGCACCTCCCCTACATCTGCCCGGCGCGGTCGGCTCGCCCGCTAATGCGATCGGCACCGTGTGAGCGCTCCATGCGTGGCTGCGGCGTGCTTTCCCGATTCCTGAGATATCGCAGATTCCTGATCATTTTCGGGTCATCCGGATAATCATGCAGCCCCGCCTTGAGCAGTTTGACCGCGATATCGGTCTGACCATCCAAATCATACGCAATCGCCAGTTCATTGATTGCGACCTGCGGTTGAATCCCAGCAATCAGATAGTTTAAAAAATGTGTAATCGCTTTTTTATATTCTCCGACGCTCCGGTAATAAATGCCGCTGTTATATTCAAGGACCGGATTTTTCCCTGTGTGCGCAATCGAATAGCTGAAAAGCGAAGCGCTGTTTTTCCAGCACTGGACATAAGCTGCCGTCTGCATGGAAAAGACGGCGATTGTCACTCCGGCAATGACACCCTGTACCGCCCGTGAGCTGCTGAGGTAGCTCCCGATCAGCAGAACGGCACAGAAAATCAACCCGATGGACGGTGCGTACAGATAACGGTCCGCAATCAGATGCGTGCCGATGGAAACGATGCCGCTTACCGGGAATAAGGTGATGAGGTACCAGGAGAGTCCGAAGAGAATATAGGGCTTTCGGTTTCTCTGACGCCAGACCGCAGTCAAAAGCAAACAAATGACCGCAACGGAAGCGGCAGCCAACGCAAACGATGTCTCCTCGTATGGATAAAGTACGCTCAGCTTCGTGGGATAAATAAAATGCACCAGGTAACGCAGATAGTTAGCGGTTGCCGACAGCAGATTCGAAAAAAACGAGTGCGCGGCGATAGCGCCTGACGCATCCTGAGTCGCCAGCGTCAGCAGAGAGATGGCCAGAATCGGCGGGAAATAAATCCAGAACAGCCCCAGCGATTCCCGGAACCATTCCCGATTAAACGAATTGCGTTTTTTCACCGCCAGCCAGTAGTCAATGAGCACCAGGGTAAATGGGTAGGTGACAATCATTGGTTTACACATCAGGCCGGCGATGAAATAGACGAAGGACTGATATTTCCCGGCGGCATGCTTGCTTTTCCTGAATCGCAGAAAGCTGTGCAGCCCCAGCAGCCAGAAAAAAAGGCACAGCACATCTTTGCGTTCAGCAATCCAGGCAACGGATTCCACATGCGTGGGGTGGACGGCGAACAGCAGTGCGATGGTCAGTGATTGGTTGGCACTGCATCCCAGCCTGAATACAAGGCTGTAAACCAGGAGGCTGTTTGCGAGATGGAGCAGAATATTGACGAGATGATGACCGCCGGCCCAGTCGCCGAAAATTTCCACGCTGAGCACGTGGCTGAGCCAGGTCAAGGGATGCCAGTTCCCCAGAGAGGTGGAGGTCAAAGACCAGAGAATACTGTCGCGATTCAAACCACCTTTGACGATATCGTTTATATAAAAACCATCGTCGTAGACAATAAATTCCGCATTCAGCAAGGCGCCAAAACAGGTAAAAATAATTGCGGATATAAGAACCCCGTCAACGAGCACTCGATTATTGTTTAAGGCACGTTTGAGCTCGATCATCGTTGTTCACACTGGATACTGTGAGGATTCGGCTTCGTGCGAGGCATCGTAAATGACATTGGTGTCAGAGAGCGTGGCTTGATTGCGGTCCGATTTTCGAGCTCGAACTCTGGCCCGTTTTGACCAATGAACTCGACACCCCTGGCAACGTCGGCACGGAGGATAGCTCAAGCCCCCGCTGCGGCAGACGGACGGTAATGGCACAGCTTGCTGGCAAGCTGGCTTGCAACGCACCGGTCAGTTCGAGGTCTGCCAGGGCTTGACGCCCCCCGTCCTCCATGCACTTTTTGCGACGAGCGCGTATGCAGTCGCGCCTTGTGCAGCGGAACGCTGGCCGCGCGCGTGACTGGGGAAATCAGGCCGCCCCCACAATCACCCCGTATTCAGGCCTACTCGCTGATGATGACCTGGTTGATCGCCCAGGCGACTGACTTTCGTCGCCAGGTCAACATCAGGCGCGAGGTGCCCTTGTTGAACGCGAGGTCGTAGGTGACGCGGAAAAAAGAGTGGGCAAAACTGGTCGAGTCGAGCAACCGGACAGCGCGCAGCGTGCCGCGAGCGTCGGTGAGATGCGCATAACTTTCGCGGGCTGAAGCCAGACCCAGTGCTTCGCGGCGGGTCCCAGGATGCGCGCAGTCCTCCACCGCGGCGAAAAAATCATCGGACCGCCCGGCAAGCAGAACATCGAGGCTCGCAGTTGAATAAGCCGCTGCGTCCGCCCGGGTTTCCGGATAGCTGCAGGCCGCTTCGCCGCCGACAGCAGGGAGAGTTACAAGCAGCAGACAGCATGCAAAAAAACGTCTTCGCGCTCCCCTGCTCTGGTCGCTCGGCCCTGAATGGCCTCCTGAGATAGCACCCCCCGGCGACGGCAGGACCGCCTGTAGGAGTACCGCTATTACCAGAAGATTCAGCACACATCTGCCTCAAAAAACGAAGGATGGACGGTTGCGTTCACTGTCGTCCGGAGACGGCCAGCTGTTTCTCACCCGTCGTTACGAGCGGCGCGGGTTTTTGCGTCACCCGTCACACGGAACCATGCCAGCAAGAGCACTGGCGGCATCCCGGTCGGGTGCCAGAGGGTCGCCAGACTCTTTGACGGTGGTGCTGCGGACACTCTGACTTCCAGCGGGCCACCCGTCTGATGGCCGGATGCACGCGGTACCCGCGGCCGATCGTGACTCGCTTTGTGCGACCATGAATCCGAAGAAGCACGCCTCAGGAGCACCTCCCATGTCCCAGCCCATGAAGATCGATTTTGTATCCGACGTGTCCTGCCCCTGGTGCATCATCGGGCTGAAAGCGCTGGAGCAGGCGCTGGACAACATCGGCGATGAGATCGACTGTTCGATCCACTTTCAGCCTTTCGAGCTCAATCCGCAGATGGGCGCCGAGGGGCAAGATCTTTATGAGCACATCGCCCAGAAATACGGCTCAACCCGGGCACAGTCCGATCAGGCGCGGGAAATGATCCGCGCGCGCGGCGCTGAGCTCGGCTTCGAGTTCCGCCTCGACCGCATGGCGCGGATCTACAACACCTTCGACACCCATCGCGTGCTGCATCTCGCGGCCACGGCAGACCGCCAGCACGAACTCAAACACGCGCTTTTTGCGGCCTACTTCACCGCCGGCGACAACCCGGGCGACCACGCAGTGCTGCTGCGCGAAAGCACGCGCGTGGGACTGGATCCTGCCCGGGTACGCGAAGTGCTGGAGAGCGATGAGTTCAGCGACGAGGTCAGGCGCGCCGAACAGCATTATCAGAGCCTCGGGATCCATGCCGTCCCGGCAGTGATTATCAACGACCGTCACCTGATCGAGGGCGGACAGCCCGTGGAAGTCTTTGAGCGCGCGTTGCGCAACATCGCCCTGCAGAGTAGGGACATGCCGGCCTGACCATCGAGCACCGCTGACTGGCATCGCACGCTGCGGGTGCCCCTGCTCTGCTGCAATGCGATCGCGGTCAGCACGCGCGGGCAATCGGTCTGCAAGGCCGCCTGATAGCTGGAATAAGCCGACCGCTGACGTCTGCAATACGAGCGTGCATACCCTCTGAAAAATAGCGCTTGCGCGCGCTGGGACAACCATTATGCTGTTGCGCCCCCGCGGCCTTCTTACGTGCCTCGGGTGCGCGTGCCATGGCCCGTACCCTCTGTTCGTCGTTCCTGCTGCTGCTCTCCGCCTGCGCGGCCCCGGTCTTGATGATGACTCCACAGGGACAGCTCATGTGGGCGCTGCTCAAGCCGCTGGTAGGGCTGGACCCTGCTGTCGTGAATCTGTGGGAGCAGCCCATGCTGAAGTCCCGTATGACGCTGATGCTTGGTGAGCGCTATGTGCCGGTCATGCGGTTGCTCCGCACGGCGAAGGCGCTGGAGCAGGAAGGGCCTCTGTTCTTTTTCGTCTCGCGCAGTCCCGCTACCGACGTCCTCGAGCATGCCGGCCTTGTATGGAACGCAGAGACTAATCAGTTGGCTGCCTTGTTAGCGCAAGGCCAGACCGTGGAAGTTTTTGCGGAACACGTCAAAACCGCCGCCGTTTTGACAGCGGGCGAGGCAATAGCCGATCACGCCGCCACGCTGATCAAACCGACCTGGCCTGCGGCTATTCAGCCCTGGCTCACCTCAGCAATTGAATTGCGACAGACGATGGAACCGGTCTTAACACCCTGAAAGTCGCCTCATTGCCGGACGGCAGCGCAGGAACTGAGAGTACTGCATCGGCTTTCTGCCAACGGACTCGCTCGGATAGGATGGCATCCTCATACCAACCAACTAGGCGACGGGAGCAGCGTAGTGGCCAAGGTAGAAATCCGTTCGGAGATCCCGGGGAACGTATGGAAAATCGAGTGTGCTGCCGGTACCGCGATCGCTGAAGGCGACACAGTCATGATCCTCGAATCGATGAAGATGGAGATCCCTGTGGCCTCACCCGCAGCTGGAACCGTGCTGGAGATCCGTGTCACTGAAGGCGACTTCGTCGCCGAGGATGACGTCCTGTTCGTCCTCGACAGCTGAGCGCCTCGCTCAAAACATCGTCGGCCAGCCTGCCAGGCGTCGCTCGCTGCGTCCCATCTCGCCATCCGGCCCGCGTGCGCGTTCCAACGCGCGGCACAGCTCAACGCGGGTGTCGGCAGGATCGATGATGTCGTCGATCAGGTTCAGCCCGGCCGGCTCCCAGGGACCGTTCACTTCCCGCATTTCCGCCAGCAGGCGCTGACGCTCAGCCTCGCGGTCGGCGGCGCTGTCGAGCTTGCGCCCGTAGACCACGTTGACCGCCACGTCCGGTGCCATGAAGGAGATGTCCGCAGTCGGCCAGGCCAGCAGGCAATCGGCGCCCATGTTTCCACCCAGCATGTTGCAGTGGGCCATGCCGTAGGACTTGCGCACGATCACGCTCACCTTCGGCACCGTTGCGTGATGCAGCGCGTCGATGAACTGCATGATGCGCAGCGGCATCTTGTGTTCCTCGGCCGCGCGGCTGACGAAAAAACCCGGCGTGTCATGCAGAAATACCAGCGGGATATGGAATGAGTCACACAGGGTAATGAAGGCCGCCGCCTTTTCGCAGGCGCCCCAGCCCATAGCGCCGGCATTGAACATCGGGTTGTTTGCCAGGAATCCGACCACCCGGCCATCCAGGCGCGCCAGTGCTGTCATCAGGCTGCGGTCGTAAAACGGCTTCAGCTCCAGCACGCTGCCGCGATCGGCGATCAGGCTCACAATCCGGCGCATGTCGTAACCCTTGCGCGGTGATGCAGGCAGGAGTCCGTAGATCTCGTCCAGACGCCGCTCGGACGGGTCGTCGGTCTTCACCACTGGCGGCAGGTGCCTGGCATTGCTCGGCAGATAGGACAGCACCTGGCGCACCAGCGCGAGGCAGTGGCGATCGTCGTCCGCAAACAGATCGACCTGGCCAGTACGCCGCGCATGCAGCTCCCAACCGCCGAGATCCTGCGGATCAACCTTTTCTCCTGTCGCGGCAGCCAGCACCGGCGCCCCGGTCACGGCCATGACCGTACCTTTCACCTGGATCACGATATCGGCGATCGCCGCGTAAAAAGCCGGTCCGCCATGGCAGTCGCCCATGATGGTGGCGATATAGGGGACGAAGCGATCGCGCGGCGGCTGTTTGATCGGCAGCACGATATTCATCATGCCAACCGCGCCCATGATGTCAGGGATCCGCCCGCCGCCTGCCTCGCCGAGGTTTATCGCGGGGAACCCTTTGCGGATGGCGTACTCGAGCGCATGATGCCCTTTGTCGCTTCCCACTCGCCCATAGGCTCCCGCCTTCACCGTCGCGTCATCGGCAGCAACAAAAACCGCACGTCCGTCGATGCGGCCGTAACCAGTGATTTTGCCGTCGGCCGGCGTCGTGGCGCGGTCGACCTCCCGCTCGCTGTGCGCGAGCAGCCCCTGCTCACTGAAAGAGCCTTCATCCAGCAGGCAGTCAATGCGCTCGCGCGCAGTCAGTTTGCCTGCCTGATGCTGACGGGCAACGCGCTGCTCACCACCCATCGCAAGCGCCGCCTGCTTCAGCGCCGCCAGGCGCTCCAGGTGGTAGCCATCGTCTGCCGGCGGATCGGCGGCAGGGTTTTCGGCCTGCGTCGGGTTTTCGGACATCGCACGCCTCGTCTGCAGTGAAAACAATTGGCGCCGCTGGACCACGATGCCTGTCTGCGACGAGCATCCGAGCGGGGCCTTTGGAGTATAGCGGGGCACTGCGGACCGTTTCGTGCGCACGCAGGAACCGGTCGCGGATCCCAAGGCTGCGACCTGTTACGCTCCGCGCTCTCTCATTCAGCCAGGTCGGAGCCCAGCCCGCATGAAACTTTCATCGCCCCGCATTCACCCTCTGCAGGAAGCCGAGTGGAACGACGCTCAACGCGAACTGCTTGCCCCGATCCATAACGTCGAACCGTTCTACAACGTCGCCGCCACACTGTCCCGTCACCCGGCAGCCGCGGAAAAGTTTTTCACCTGGGCCCGGCATGTCATGGGCGACACCTCGACGATCGAGCCGCGTGAGCGCGAAATTCTGATCCTGCGCGTCGGCTGGCTGTGCGACGCGGAGTACGAATGGGGTCAGCACGTGATTTTCGCGCGCAAGGCGGGGCTCACCGAGGAGGAGATTGCGCGGGTCAAAGACGGCGCCGACGCACCGGGCTGGTCAGCCTTTGATGCTGCTCTGATCCGCGCGGCAGACGAACTGCACCACAACAGCTGCATCAGCGATGCCACCTGGGCTGCACTCGCGACACGCTACGGTGAGCAGCAGCTGATGGACGTGGTCTTTGCCGTCGGTCAGTACCACCTGGTATCCATGGCGCTGAACAGCTTTGGCGTGCAGCTGGACGATGGCGTGACGGGCTTCTGAAGCCCGGCCCGCGATGCGCTCAACGACGGACTGAGTATGGAAGCCGACAAAGTGACGGCCAGGCCAGGGATCCTCACCCCGCTGCGTGAATTCCTTGCGCTGGAAGCTTCAGGCGGAGTCATCGTGCTCGGTGCCGCCCTGCTTGCCATGCTGGCGGCGAATACCCCGCTCGCCGGGCTCTATGCGGGATTGCTCGACACTACCGTGGCGGTCCAGGTCGGCGCCCTGGTCATCAACAAACCGCTGCTGCTGTGGATCAACGACGGTCTCATGGCGGTGTTCTTTTTCCTGGTTGGTCTTGAGATCAAGCGCGAGGTGCTCGAGGGTGAACTCTCTTCTCCCGCACAGATAGTGCTGCCCGCCTGCGGCGCGCTGGGCGGCATGCTCGTTCCTGTGCTGGTTTACGTCCTGCTGAATCACGATGTGCCCGGGGCACTCAACGGCTGGGCGATCCCGGTTGCGACGGACATCGCGTTTGCGCTTGCGCTGCTCAGCGCTTTCGGCCCGAGGGTGCCGCTGGCGCTGAAAATGTTCCTGCTCACCCTCGCCATCTTTGACGACCTCGCGGCCATCATCATCATCGCCCTGTTCTATGCCGGAGACCTGTCCTTTGCTGCCCTCGGCGCGGCGGCGCTGGTTCTGGGTCTGGCGATGGTGATGAATTGGCGTGGCGTGGTGTCCATCTCGGCCTACATTCTGGTCGGTGTGGCGCTGTGGGTGCTGGTGCTGAAATCGGGCGTTCATGCCACGCTTGCCGGCGTGCTGCTCGCTTTCTGCATTCCGCTGAGAGGTCGCGAGGACGCCTCGCCGCTACGCGAAGTCGAGCACGACCTGCACGCCCCGGTTGCCTTCGTCATTCTGCCCCTGTTCGCCTTTGCCAACGGCGGGTTGTCTTTCGCCGGCATGACAACAGCCGATCTGCTGCACCCCGTAAGCCTCGGCATAACCGCCGGGCTGGCGCTGGGCAAACCGATTGGCGTGCTTGCGATTGTCGGCCTGGCGGTGGCCTGCCGCGTGGCTTCGCTACCGCGCGGCGTAAGCTGGGGTCAGCTCACGGGCGTGGCCTGCGCCTGCGGGATCGGCTTCACCATGAGCCTGTTCATCGCCGGCCTCGCGTTTCAGCACGGCGGCGGCGATCACTTTTCCGGCGACCGTCTGGGGATCCTGATCGGCTCAGTACTGTCCGCCCTGGCGGCCGGCCTGGTGCTGCATCTGAGCCTGCCCTCAACGCAGACCATCAAGGATCTCAGCGCGCTTTCCAAGCCCTAGAGTCAAACGCACGGGTCGGGCGCTGAGTCGTCAGGCTTGTGCAGCGAGACGCGCCAGGTCGCCTCGCTGATAGCGCGCCGCCAGAAAATAGTGGAGCGCGCTCCAGAGGTTGAACAGAAACGTCACCACCAGCGCGATACGCAGCGAATCGCTGCCGTATTCGGGGCGCAGGGCGTCGCTGATCATGCCAACCACCGTCGGACCGAGACCGAGACCAATCAGGTTGATGACAAAAAACAGGGTCGCCGAGGCCAGCGCACGCATGCGCGGTGCGACCAGCGCATGTGTTGTGGCGAGCGTCGGTCCCAGATACATGTAGCCGAAGACGAGCGGCAGCACGTAAAGCACCAGTGAGAGACCGAAGTCCCGCGTGAGAATCGCCGCCGCCGCAAACGGGATGGCCAGCAGTGTCGCGACACCGGGCACCCACATCGCCCAGCGCTCATCGCGTCGACTCAGGCGGTCGGACAAGTAGCCCCCGCACAGACTGCCGAGTGCCCCGCCAATGCCGATGATGAACCCCAGCGGCAGGGTCACGCGGCTGATCTGATCAATCGGGATGCCATAGCCACGCACGTAGAACGACACCAGAAAGGCGGATACCCCGTAACCCACGAACGCATGCAGCGCTGCGGCCAGCGACAGATGAACGAACGTCCGGCAGCGGAACAAGCGGCGGATGACCTCGCCGGTTGACGGCGGCGCAACATCGGCAGCGGTCGTATCAAAACGCCCCCGCTGCGGTTCACGTACGGTCACGCGTACGAGCAGCGCGAGCAGCACGCCGGGCAGACCGAGGGCGATGAATACCGTGCGCCAGCCGAAGTGGTCGCAGACCCAACCGCCCCACACGTAGGCTACGAACACACCAAAGGTTATCCCGCTGGAATAGATGGCGAGCGGCAGCGCACGGCGCCCCGGTGGGAACAGATCGGAAATCATGGAGTGTGCTGGCGGGCTGCCGCCAGCCTCTCCAATACCGACCCCTATCCGCGCCAGCAGCAGATGCACGAAGTTCTGCGCGACGCCGCACAGCGCCGTCATGGCGCTCCAGGTCCCGACTGCGAGCGCGACCACGTTACGACGCACCCCGATATCCGCCCAGCGTGCGAGCGGGATCCCGACCGACACGTAGAACAGCGCGAACGTGAGGCCCTGCAGGAGACCGAGCTGAGTGTCGCTCAGCCCGAGCTCGGCGCGCATCGGCTCCTGCAGCACGCCGATGATCTGACGATCGATGAAGTTGAAAACGTAAACGACGGTCAGAACGCCAACGACATACCAGCGGCCGGGAACAGCATCGGACTCTCGGGCAGTGCTCATCGAGCCAATCAATCCATAACCGAGCGCGTCGAGGGCATGCTTAAGATGATACTGCCGCTGATCAGCCGGCGGGACGCAGAGCCGCCCCCGGTGACCCGACGCCGCAGCCACGGCCTTCTACCGAATCCCGACCTGCCGCAGCGGCTCAAGCCGTCAGCGCCGCACCGGATCCTGCGCAAATCGATTGCCGGAAACCGCAGCACACGCGGCCCGGCAGAGCGCTGCGTCGTCCCGCACAGGGCGAACGCGCTTAAGCAGGATCAGCTCTCTGCGTTCGCCCGCAGGACGCCGCGCACCGCCAGCCAAAGAAGCACCACAACCAGAAACACGCTGGGCAGCCCGGGCAGAAAACCGATCACGCTGAGGCCGTCACTCTGGCCCAGGGGCGAATCACCGATAGTCAGCGCGCGATTGCTGGAGGCGTTGCCCACCCAGTAAAAGATGGTGAACGACCAGGCGATATAGACAAATCCCCAGGCGGTCCACGTCAGCGCCCTGGCGCCGAGATTGAGCTTCGGCAGCGCCAGGGCCATGACCACCACCATCAGGCCGTTCATCGTGCCGCCGGAATGCGCGCGCACCCAGCCCGCTTCGTTACCGTAGGTCGGAATAGCCAGAATATGTCCCGGCCAGATCTCGATGCCGCCGAGCAGATTGAACATCAGCATAAAGCCGGCCAGCATGGCGACAAGGATCACCAGCAGGCCGTTGGCGATCATGATGCGTTGATAGCGCTCCATAAAGCGTCTCCTTCAGGCGGGGTGTCTGAACGGCACCGGGATCTCGGGGTCGTTGGTATCGAGTAACGGGAGCGGCGCGTCGGGCGGCAGCCTGCCGTGGCCGTCGACCCAGGCCTTCTGCCACGCCGGATCGTCATCGCAGCGCGGGTTATATCCCGGCAGCAGCGCGCGCAGCAGATACGGGCCGACATGACGGATCAGCGAACCCAGCTCGCGCGCCACCGTCAGCAGAGTCGCCGGGCGCGGCCACAGCCGGTCTTTACGCAGCGCGACCACCATGCCGACGAGACCATATCCGAGCACATGAAACGATCCGTGCAGCACGCCGAGCGCGCGCGGCAGATAGCGCCCCGAGCAGGCCATGTACGTGTCATAGGCAACCGTCTTGTGCTCGGTTTCCTCGACCATATGCATGACCCAGAAGGATGAGATCCAAGGGCAGTTGCCGTGCCAGAGCTGACGCCGCCGGGTGATGAACCACCTGGTAAATCCATTGGTCATGGTTTCGAAACCCGCGTTGTAAGCCAGCTGTGTCTGTAGCGGCTTCTGCAGCAGGCGTTCGTAGGACCTTGCAAGATGCTCCTCGACAGCAGCGAGCTCCGGGTAACCGTTCTTTTTGATCAGATCGTTGAGACGCCGGTGACACTGATAATGGCGCGCCTCCTGTCCGTTGAAACCGCGGATGTCCTCAAGCAGGCGAGGTTCCTGGATCAGCTGCGCGGCCGCCTGCATGGACTTGATGAGGTACGGCTCCAGATAGGGCATGGTCAGGGAGAAGCCGTTGAACATGTGCGAGCGGACACGCGCCTCCGGGGCCCACACCGGATCGAGGTCGTCAGGGAACTCAAAATTGAACGCCCGCACAACAATCCGCTCGACCTGCTTGGGCTCGTAGCGGTAATCAGGATTGGGTGTCGTGGCTGCGGTCATGGCCTGCCCGGGATGCTTGCCAGCGGCGGCGAAATACCGCCGGTGGATTGAACCATATGCGTCGCAGTCATCCCGTCAGGTTACTCGCCACCGGGCCTTCACGCTGCGCGTGACTCGCCCCGAGTCAGGAAGCCGATGCATCGCCGTACGGATCACTGAGCGCCGCAGGAGTATAGGACGCGCGCCGTCGTGTGACCTATGGCTGTCCGCGAACCGAATATTGTCTCTGGGCGAACCCTGCGCCGTCGGGGTCAGGGAGCTGCGGGAACCATGCTCACCTGCTTCAGACCCTTGCCGAAAAAATTTTCCACCGAGGCCTTGATGCTCATGGCGCCACTCAGGAACTTGTTGTGTCCCATGACTCCTTCACGAAACGCCGGTCGCGCCGAGATCCTTCGAAACCAGGCGTGAAGCGCCGGGAAATTGCGCGCGAACGGATAGCCGCATTCCCCGATTCGCAGCACCTTGAGCGACCAGATGATGTCAGCGGGCGTGAGCGAGTCGCCGGTCAGGAATGCCCGTCCGTCTTCGAGCAGTGATTCGAGTCGCGCGTACCCTGCCTCGAGCAGATGAAGATGCTCCAGAAATACGGCTTCCGGGATCGTGCCCTGATCAAAGCCGGTATAGAACTCCCCCATCTTCTCTGGCGAATTTTCCTGCTCCAGCGCCAGGAGGCGCGCCTCCTCTGCGGCACTGAGCTTGCCCAGTCCCCGCAGCCCCCAGCGAAACGAAACAAAGCGGATCGAACGGTGAGCGACCTTACCTTCAACAACCAGTTCGTCGCTGAGCGCACGGCGCCGCGGGTCTTCCGGCAGCAAGCCTGGGCCAGGCCAGTTGTCGTCGACGTAGCGGAC